>CAYLMO010000046.1:0-44362 GCA_964384605.1 uncultured Bradymonadales bacterium
ACGGCTGCGACGAATGAAGGCGAAGCCCAAGGTGATGCTGGGTCTCATCGGGTCCACGAAGGACTCGGGCTCCAAGCCGAGCCGATGGTCGAAGTGGCGCCCGACGGTGTCGCTCTTCCAGCACGAAGAGCTCACATTCGACCGCGCCGAGCTGATTCACGACCCGGGCCACTCTCGAATTGCCGAAACGGTCGCGACCGACATCGAACAGGTCGCGGAATCGACGAAAGTCCGGCAGCACGAGCTCGAGCTCGACTCACCGTGGGACTTTCAGAAGGTCTTCTCCGCGCTGCATGGCTTCGCCACGTCGTATCCGTGGAAGCCTGACGAAGAGGAGTACTTCTTCCACATCACTACAGGCTCGCACGTCTGGCAGATCTGCTGCTTCCTGCTGACGGAATCACGACACCTGCCGGTGAAACTGCTTCAATCCAGCCCGCCTCCCCACAAGGAGCGCGGCGAGAACCCGGGCGACTGGGCGATCATCGACCTCGATCTGTCGCGATACGACGCTATCGCCAACCGTTTCGCCGACGAAACTCGCGACGATCAGTCCTTTCTGAAGCAGGGCATCGCCACCCGCGATGCAGCGTTCAACCGCCTGATTGAACAGATCGAGCACGTCTCGGTCGCCTCCAACAGTCCGCTCTTGATCTCCGGCCCGACGGGCGCGGGAAAGACGCAGCTCGCGCGCCGGATCTATCAGCTACTGAAGCGTCGTCACCGAGTCGAAGGCGCGTTTGTCGAGGTCAACTGCGCGACGCTTCGAGGCGACCAGGCGATGTCCGCGCTGTTCGGGCATGTCAAAGGCGCGTTCACGGGCGCGCTGGGCGAGCGTGCGGGCCATCTGCGAACCGCCGACGGAGGTGTGCTGTTTCTCGACGAAATCGGCGAGCTTGGCCTCGACGAGCAAGCGATGCTCTTGAAGGCCGTCGAAACTGGTCGATTCCACCCGGTCGGTAGCGACTCCGAGGTCGAATCACGGTTTCGGCTCATCGCCGGCACCAATCGGGACCTGCGTGAGCGTGTCGCAAAGGGAGAGTTCCGCGAAGACCTCCTGGCCCGAATCGACCTTTGGCATTTCGACCTCCCCGGACTCGCCGAGCGCCGCGACGACATCGAACCCAACCTCGAGTTCGAGCTGCAGAGATGGGAGAAGACTCAAGGCGACCGCGTTACGTTCAACGCCGAAGCCGAGTCAGCTTTCCTCGAATTTGCCAAGTCGCCTGAAGCAACGTGGGCCGGCAACTTCCGCGACCTCAACGCCGCCGTCACCCGAATGGCCACCCTCGCCCAGGGCCATCGCATCGACAAATCGTTGGTTTCCGAAGAGCTCGAGCGCCTGCGAGAGCGATGGTCTGCGGAATCGTCGAATCGGCGCCCCGACGAGTCATTCACCCGCGAACTAATTGGCGAAGATGCCTTTGGCGAACTGGACCGGTTCGACCGAGTCCAGCTCGTGGACGTCGTCGAAGTCTGTCGCCGCTGTTCCACGATGTCCGAGGCTGGCCGAGCGCTCTTCTCCGAATCGAGAAAGGCGAAGGACAACCCGAACGACAGCGACCGCGTTCGAAAGTACCTGCTGCGCCACGGCATCGACTGGCACGAACTCAAGCGCCGTCGTTAGAGCTCGGTAGATGGTCGATTTCGCGAGTGTTCCGACAAGCGTTGGACCCATTCGGCGACTTCATCGGCACCAAAGGTCTCGATTACCTCGAACTCGACAGGCATCGAACCGAATGCCCGCGCCGAATTCCACGAGCGGGCGTACGCCGAATGCCCCAAGAGCACCACGCGCTCACCCTCGAACTCCGGGATATCCGCCGGAATCCCCTCGTTCCAAATCCAGAACGGCCCCCCGAGCTCGTGCGGGTTCGGTAGCGTACCGAAGGCGTCCACGGCCTCGTAGGTGTAGAGGTTCCAAACTCCGTCGACGACGTCGTCGCTCGCCTGCGGGCCGGTTCCGTCGGCCACGGCCGCAGCCCCTTCTGAAAGTGGGCGCCCCTCGAGCTGTCCACCGCCAATGAAGTGATTGATCAGGAGGGAGTGCAGCTGAAAATTGTCTGCAACACCCGACATTCGGAAGCGAGCTCCCACGCCCGATTCGGGGTGCAGCACCACGAGCTCCTCTTCCATGAGAAGGTTCAACAGCGACCACACGAAGTATGCGCTTCCGTGAAAGCGCGACAGCGCATCGGCGGCGTTGACCAAGTCCTCGTCTTCGGCCGCTGCGCGGCGCTGCTCGTCGTTCCGTGTGAGCACCGCGACAGCAGCTCTCGACACGAGATCGACGGCCACCCACGCCTGCTCGAGCTCCGGCGCTTCCTCGGCGACGAGCATCTGAATCTGGGGCGCCATGTAGTCGAGATTCTCCTCCATCTCGTCGGCTCCGCACACATCGCACGCCTCGTAGTTGGTCTCGGCGATGAACCGCTCACGGCACTCCTGCGTGAAGACGACCGCATCGCGATAAACCTGAACCATTCGGTTCAACACGGGCTCGAACAGTGGGTCGGGCGCTGCTCCGGCCTCGATCATCGAGCCGGCCACAATCGCGGCAATTCCGGCCATATCGTGCCGAGCATCGGCGATCGCCCGGTTCAGCGGCGACAGATCGATGCGGGCGTCGCCCTCGGCCGACGCAAGCGCCTTACTCGCCGCCACCATCCCATCGTCATAACTCGCGTTCGTATCAAGCAATACGTCGGCAAGATTCGAGAGCGCCTGTTCTTGTGTGTTCATGCTCGTGAGGATATCGAAGTGATGGGTTTACCACCACCGCACGAACACACTTTGACCAGTCCGAACGCCCGATTTGCGCCTCTCATCCTGCTCCTGGGCGTGAGTGCGATCGCGTCGGCGGCAATCTTCTTTCGGCTTGCCGGCGATACGCATCCGCTCTCGATGGCCGGCACGAGGCTCCTGATCGCCGCCACACTCCTTTCGCCTCTCGTATTGCGGGCAGTCCGCTCGGGGCGTCTTCCTCGTGAGCATGTGCGGGAGGCGTTGATCGGCGGCGTGCTCTACGCGTTGCACTTTGGGTCGTGGGTCTGGTCGCTCCAGCTCACCACGGTCGCGGCGAGCGTGACGCTCGTGACCGCCACACCGCTGTTCCTAGCGCTTCATGCGGTCGCCACTGGGCGAGACAAGCCCGACCGGTTTCTTTGGCTCTCGCTGGCGGTTGCTGCGGTTGGCGTGACGATCATCGGAGGCACCGACCTCGGAAACTCGGTCCAGGCCCTCATTGGCGACGGACTCGCCCTCTTCGGAGCGATCTCAATCGCCGCGTACATGGTGCGCGTGCGAGCGTTGGGCGAAGTAGCGGTGTTGCCCTTCATGGGCATCGCTGCATTCGTGGGCGGCGCCTTGTTGCTCGCGACCGCGACAGCCGTCGGCATTCAGCCTTATCCCGTTTCATGGGAGAGTTTTGGCTGGTTGTTTGCCGCCGCGCTCATCCCGCAGCTCGTCGGCCACACGTGCCTCACCTGGTGTTTGCGGCACATGACGCCAACCACGATCGGCATTGCGACTCTCTTCGAGCCGGTCGGATCGACCGTCGTGGCGTGGTGGCTGCTCTCCGAGACGCCGAAACTCGGCACGCTGGTAGGATGCTTCATCACGCTGATCGCGGTCAGCATCGCCCTGGGGTCGAGAAGGCGTCAGCGCAAGGAATCGTCGACGTAGCGGATGGCGTCGGCGATTTCGAAAGGGACCTCTTCCTGCAAGAAGTGGCCGGCCTGAGTATGAAGCACCGGTACGTCAGGCCGAACCTTCTCCAGGTACCTTCCGACCGAGCCGAGCACAGGATCACGATCACCCCAGACCGCGGCCATCGGTCCGTCGAAACCCAGCACAAAGTCACGAACCGCGGCGAGCGGCGGGGCCGACGGGTGTTCGGTGTTGTCGGGTGTCATCCGGGCCATCGCGAGCGGCGCGACGCGATCGGCGGCGTGAGCCAACGGCAGGCGATACGCCTCGGTTTCCCGCGTACCAATCGAGCCCCAATCGCCCTGTGCAGTCCAGAGCATCGACTGCGGGAACTCCAAGGCGGAAAACGCGACCTTCGAGACAACAGGAGTCGACGCGAAGCGATGAAACGCAGTCGGCTGAAACCCAGGCTTCGGCGGCGCAAAGACCGTGTTCAACAGCACGATCCCTGCGGGCTCGAGCTCCCCTCGAACAAAAGAGAGTAGCCCGATCGGCCCGCCCCAATCCTGGCCCACGAAGATGAAGTCTTGCAGGTCGAGCGCTTCGCTCAGCGTCGAAATCCAACGAGCGTGGTTCTCGAGGGTGTGTGTCTCGACCTCTCTCGGCTTGTCGGAAAACCCGAGGCCGATCAGGTCTGGCACGACGACTCGAAAGCCATTGCCCAGCACCGACGCGACCTTCCGCCAGAGGAACCCCCACGTCGGGTTGCCGTGCAACATGAGTACAGGTCTGCCCTGCCCCGCCTCCATGACGTGCATTTCGCGGCCCTCGACGCCAAGGGTGTAGCGTTCAAAGGGCAGCATACGCTCGAGCCAGTCGGGCAACGGCGGTGCGACGCGTCGGTTCGTCATGTTCTAAACCGGTTCAGATGGGAGCGATGAGCCAGCGAGCGACAGCCTTCGTGACGATATCGCCGGCTTCGTCACGCGTGACCACGTCGACTTCGTACTCGGCCCGAGCGTTGTCGCCCGGAACCGGGCAGTAACACTCCGCCGTCAACGTGCCACGGGCCTTCTTGGTGTAGTCGATCGACAGTCCGGTCAAGATCGCCTTCGTTCCGTTCGGCACCGAATACGTAAACGCCAGGCCCGAGGCGACCTCAGCGAGGTTCATCAACGCGATCGCGTGGATCGATCGCAAGTGATTGCGCACCGTCGTTCGGTCTTTCATTTCGACGCAGGCATATCCCATCCGGACCTCCTTCACGATCGGTTTGATCGTGCCGGTGTACGGGGCCATGCGGCCCACCATCTTGCCGAATGCTCGCTTCCCGCCGGGGACTTTGCTCATCGTGTCCCAGGCCTTTTTCAATACTGCCAACTGATCCATCAGATGCTCCAAAACTCGTAATTACGGCTCTCGCCACTACTTCTGAACGATGTCCCACTTCGGTCGCTTCCAACTCTCGCGAAACGCCGTCGCGTCGCCGACTACCGCGGTCTTCTCCCGCTCGCGCCCATCGAGGAAGTAGACGAACTGCAAGTCTTCCCCCTCACGCTCGGCGAATTGTGCCACGAGGTCGTTCGCCGGGAGTGTCTGGCGGCCTGCGACCTTCGTGAGCTCGAATTCGAGCCCTCTCGAGTTCTCCGTCGGAAGCCACGCCTTGTAGACCAACTCGGTGCAAACCAAACTCTCGTCGGTGACGAAGTCGAAGTTGAAGTCGTACGGACGACCATACAGTTCGAACGCGCGCCCGATGGCGATCGCCTTCTCGAGCTTCGTTCGGTTGGGTCGCATGACGCCGACGTAGTCCGCTCCCGCAGCCCTCTCTAGCGTCGAGAACACCACCCCTTCGCTGATCGCCTCGATGACCCGTGGCGGCGGCGTCGAGGGGGCCGCGTAGGCACTCCACGCCGACGGATAGTTGTTCTCGAGGTACGACGGCAGGTCGGACGCATCCCGATAGGTCGAGAAGTGCTCCTTCACTTCAGGGTCGTCGAAATACGCTGCGAGTTCTTCCTTCGATCCCAGGTAAAACTCGGCGTGGGGCCAGAACCCGGGGAGTCCGACATTCGAGAGATACCAATTGTGGCGAGCCACAATGATATCGCCCGGTTCGAGCGATGGTCGCATCTCTTGCAGCTGCTCCGGCTCGATGAGGTGATCGTGCAGCCGTGCCACCTTCGTGTCGCCCATCCACGCGGCGACGTTCTTCTGCACAGGGAACCACGCCTGAAATGTCGCATCACGGGTAATGTCGAAAGCGTTGTAGCTGAACTGAACCGCAGCGCGGTCCTTCAGCTGCTCTTTCGCTTCGTCGTGATACGAATCAACCGCTTGCATCCCCCAGCCGCACCACTCCTTTCGATCGCAATCGGCGTCGGTCAACGCCCCTTCGACCGTCTTGTAATACTGCGCCTTGCTGAGCATGCGGGTCACGGCCTTCACGTGGATGATGTTCCACTTGAGCGACGCGAAGGCTCCATCAGGCACATCGTGCCGAGGGGCGGCGGCATCCAGAATCTTCTCCATCGGCTTGCTCGGAACCGTGAGGTCGACGAAGTCGAGCCCATGCCGATACTGAACCATCCAAGCCGCGTAGCCGGCCAAAAACGCCTCCGCGTGCGCTCTTCGTTCCGTCAGTGCCTGAAACTCGTAAAACTTCCGCCAATACTCTTTGATCCCGTCCAGCGCTCGCATGTAGTCGAGCACCACCGACCAGATCCCCAAGAGCTCCAGCTTCTGAGCCTTGCTGAGGACCACGGCCTCGTCGCGCGGAAACAGGTCCGGGCGCCCTTGTGCGTACCGCATCACTTGCGCCAGCCCGTCGTCGTACCGACGAACCAAGACCAGGTCCTCCTCGAACTTGGTCCGGCGCTCCTCCTCGGTGAGAGAGGTCATCGACCGCGAATCGACCTCGGCTCCGCAGCCAAAGCGATCGGTCAGCGAACACGCCGCCAAACACATCACGAGGATCGGAAACAAACGTTTCAAAACTTTCGGGATGGAATCGACGCTCATCATTGGTTTCATAGTGTGCCGGGCGCCCGAGTGGTCGCGACAAGATACGATCCCTTGCGCAACTTTGCGAAGCAGGTCTCAAAACCATGTTCAAACGACACGAACGCGGAAAAAACAGCTGGATCGGTCGGAAGAGTGATGGGCCCCTGATTGTCATCGGCGAGAGCATCGCCGACGCATGGACCGGGCATCACGGCGAGGATCTCGAACGGGCCAAGGCAATCGAGGACTATCTGGCCGTGGTTCCTGTGGGCGAATCCGAAGCGCTGGTCTTGGGAGATGAGCCGTTCGAGACGACGTGGGTTCCGTTGCCTCGTTCGGGCGGCGGCATGTTCGTTCGACGATTGTGGTCGAACACTCCAGACGACGCGCTTCGCGCGGCTCGCGGCATCGGGCCAGATGAGTGGACGTTCGCGACCTTCATGGACGTCCGAGCCGACCGACTGCTCTTGTTCGACGCCGCTCGGCCGGGCACCGAAACAGCCGCTGCGATCGTCATCGACTTGCCGCGCGGCAAGTACGCGATCTCGACGGCTGACGCGCAACCCGACGACGAAACTTGCGTGATGGCCCACCGACTCCTGCCGATCGTCTAGCTCATTCTCCGGCGGCTTCCAGCGAGGTGTCCGCGCCTTCTGGCGGCAAGTTCTGCTCCGGTCGCGACGCACCGCGTTCCACCGGTCCGTTCTGCTGATACGGCTTGCCCAAGATCCGATCGAACATCGTCCGTGTCCTCGAGCTCAAGTAGCAGCTCGTGAATCCGACGGCTTCCGCCGGGTCGAAGTACGGGTTCTTCAGATTGCCTCGCTTGACCAACAAGAGCACTTGTTCGGCCACCGACACCGGACATCCGGTCAATCGAAACACCTGTTCGTTCTTCGCCGAGAACCAGGTCTTTTCGAACGCGAGCATCTTTCCGTAGATGTCCTCGCCTTCGACGGTTCGCGGGTCGAGGTGCGATCGGTCGACATACAGCGAATCGATATCGACCTCATTGTCTCCGATGGTCCCGTGGAACGTGGCACAATCGCCAATGAAGATGACCTTCTCTCCCGGTTTCGCGTCGATCTCGCCTTTGTAGTTACCAAAGACGAGGTGCGTGGGTGGCATCTTGTCGTCGACCGCATCGATGAGACGGCAAATCTCGATCGCCTCCTCCATCGCTCCGGGGCATCCGCCCCAACAGTAGTCGTCTTTGTCGCCACCGGGCGGAGGTCCGGCGTACGCCCGGATATTCGTCCCCTCGAAGTAGTCTTCCACGCGAATCAGCCCAACCGTGAAGCCATCGGCCTTCTGCTGCGCTTGTTCCAGGGTGACGTCACCCACGATGTCGATCTCGTCCAGCGATACCGGGCCGAAACCATTCTCGTGCGCCATGCGAATGTGCGGCACTTCCAGTGGATCGAGCCCGATGATGTGACAGCACACGGCGTCGAAGGCGACCTGGTTGTCACCCATGATCACCATCCCCATCTCGAACGGAATGGGCGTCAGCATTCGCCCCTCGCCCGCAGTGATGGCGTCGATCGCGATGAATTGCGGCTGGATGATGTACTGCAGATCGACGAGCTTCTCGTCGAGCTTGTGGTCGTGGTCAATCAGGCGGTGTCGGTCGTCTTGGATTCCGATGTACGCCTTCAGGCTGAACGTCACCGTGGTCCACGGGTGCGCCTTGAACTTTGGCGCGTTCACGAAGAAGTCGCATTTCGCGACCGGCTCAGGGGTGAAGATCGCGTCCCGCAACCGGTTTTTGTGGTAGAGCGGAATCTCGACCTGAACTTCTTCTTCGAAGTGATAGTGCTTCACGCCGGTTCGCTTGAACACGGGGTAGAAACCGGCTCCCTTGTAGGCATAGCGCGTCGGCATCGTGATGCCGCATCGCTCGCCAACCGCAATCTCTTCGGCATTTTCGGCCCGGCTATTGAGCGCGCGGAGCAATCCCTCCAGAAACTCTGGGCGAGTGTGAGCGTGAGGGAAGTGGGACCCGGAGGCCACGCAGTTGGGCTTCACCAACGTCCGCCCGTGAGGCTTCAGTTTCAGGTGGTCGAGCCCATCGGCTACGATCGATTCGATTCGATCGACATCGTAGTCAGGACAATCGCGAAGAATCACGGTTGGTCGCTTCATGCACGCCTCAGGTCGCATTAGAGCCGCGATTGTACGCGGCGTTCTATCGAGTGTAGGGCAAACACGTTGAATTCGTGAGTCATTTCGAGCAATTCAAACTCACGCCTCGTGCGCCCGTCCATCAGCGAAGCTATTCATGGAACTAGAGTCCGCAGTTCAGTTTTTCGAAGGATTCAGCCCGGTCGTCCAGGCGCTCCTCGCGACGACGTTTACGTGGGGCGTGACCGCGTTGGGGGCGAGCCTCGTCTTCTTCTTCCGCGAGGTGAATCAGCGCGTGCTCGACGCCATGCTCGGTTTCGCTGGAGGGGTCATGATCGCCGCCAGCTACTGGTCACTTCTCGCCCCAGCCATCGCGATGACCGAGGAACAAGGCGGCACCCCGTGGGTGCCCGCGGTCGTCGGCTTTCTGAGCGGTGGAGCGTTTCTCTTCGGTGTCGACAAGATACTTCCGCACCTGCACTCCGGAGCCGAACGCGACGAAGCCGAAGGTGTCCCGACGACCTGGCGTCGCTCGGTGCTACTCGTGCTCGCCATCACCCTCCACAACATTCCGGAGGGACTTGCCGTCGGTGTCTCGTTCGGGGCGGCGGCGGCGGGCCTGCCGGGCGCCTCGCTCGGCGCGGCGGTCGCCCTCGGCATCGGTATCGGGCTTCAGAACTTTCCTGAGGGCGTTGCCGTATCGGCACCCCTACGACGCGACGGCATGAGTCGACTGAAAGCCTTCTGGTACGGCCAAATGTCTGGATTCGTCGAGCCGATTGCCGGTGTGGCCGGCGCGCTCTTCGCGCTTTCGTTTCGCCCCATCCTCCCCTACGGCCTCGCGTTCGCGGCCGGAGCGATGGTCTTTGTGGTCGTCGAGGAAGTCGTCCCCGAGTCCCAAAGGAGCGGAAACGCGGACCTCGCAACGATCGCCTTCATGATCGGATTTGCGGTGATGATGACGCTCGACGTCGCGCTCGGCTGAGTCAGTTGTCGCGGACCCATTTGCGGAACGCCTCGACAGCGTCGTCCTCATCCGTTTCGGTCAGCCATTGGTTTCCAGGCGAGAAGCCGACGATCGGCGCCTGCTTGCAGAAGCCATTGCATTTGGTCTTTACGATGTGCGTCGCCCGGAACTCGCCCTCGGACTTGGCCGCACGCTTGACCGCCTTGGCGATCGATTTCGCCCCCTTCTTCTTGCAATCGGACCCGTTGCAAACGAGCACCAAGCGCTGAATCCGAGCTAACTTCTTTTCGACTTTACTCATGTCTGGCCCACGCGCGGCAGGGCTTCGAATGGTAGCGACGAAAGTGTCTCTCGTCACACCCACCATCAACGTTGCAGATGAAATTCGAACAAGTCGGTGCTAAGGATTCGCACGCAGAACCTGATGTAGAGCTTCGAGGAGCACCCGATGGCCACAGCATTCGAAGAAACGATCGACCCGGAAAAACTCTCCGCAGCCGCCGACGCGTTCCGCGACGTGCCCAAGACGGGCGTCATCTTCGTGATGTCGCAAGCGGGCGCGCGCGGATGGACTGGCGCGGACGAATCGTGGACCAACTTCGGCCAGGGCATGCCCGAGGCAGGCGACATTCCGGGAGCTCCGGAGCGCATCAAGGCCATCGACGTCGACACCGCCGATCACGAGTACGCTCCGGTCGCGGGAATCCCCGAGCTGCGTGAGGCCGTCGCCGACCACTACAACCGGCTCTACCGCGTCGGAAAGTCGTCGCAGTACACCGCAGACAATGTCTGCATCTCGTCGGGAGGGCGCGCTGCGCTCACCCGGATTGCCGCCTCACTCGGTCGTATCAATCTCGGACACTTCCTCCCCGACTACACGGCCTACGAAGAGCTCCTCGATCTCTTCCGCCTCTTCTCGCCCATCCCGATTCTCCTCGACCCCGACCGCGGCTACGACTTCTCGCCGCGCGAGCTCGAGCGCGAAGTTTTGGGCCGCGGGCTCGCCGCCGTACTCATGTCAAATCCGTGCAACCCCACCGGCCGAGTCATCTCGGGCGAGCTGCTGCGCAGTTGGGTCGACATCGCTCGCCGACTGGAGTGCACGCTCATCCTCGACGAGTTCTACACGCACTACGTTTGGGAGGGAGAGCCCGACGACGGATTCAAGAAAGCCACCGCTGCGGCCTATGTCGAGGACGTGGACTACGACCCCGTCGTCATCGTGAACGGTCTGACCAAGAACTGGCGCTATCCCGGCTGGCGCGTCGCATGGACGCTCGGTCCGCGAGACGTCATCGAGCGACTCTCTTCTGCGGGATCGTTCCTCGATGGCGGCGGCAACCGACCGATGCAGCGCGCGGCCGTCCCGCTGCTCTCTGATGAGCATGCGTTGGCCGAGGTCGCCGCAATCCAGAGTACCTTCCGCGAGAAACGCGCGATGATGCTCGACCGCCTGACCTCGATGGGCATTCGCGTCGAATGCCCGCCGAACGCTACATTCTACGTCTGGGGGAACGTCTCGGGCCTGCCCGAAGGTATCAACGACGGCATGTCGTTCTTCCAGGCCGCGCTCGATGAGAAGTGCATCTGCGTTCCGGGCGAGTTCTTCGATGTGAACCCAGGCCAACGCCGCGGTCGCTTGAGCCGATTCAAGAATCACGTCCGCTTCAGCTTCGGACCGTCGCAAGACTCGCTCTCAGCCGGCTTGGACCGCCTCGAAGCGATGGTCGACCGCCACCGCTAGAATCCCAGCCGCTGCAAGCGTTGAACCTCGAGACGAACTCATCGCATCTCATTGGCGCGATGAAGTTCGACCAACACGTCACATTCCTGCCCGTCACCGACCTCGAGCGGTCCCACGCGTTCTACCATGACGTGCTTGGGCTCAAGCTCGCGCTCGACCAGGGTTCATGCCGAATCTACGCGATTTCCGAATCCGCGTTCATCGGTGTCTGTGCGCGTGACGAAGCCCAAGCGACGGCGGGCCTCATCGTCACGTTCGTGACCGACGAGGTCGACGCGTGGCACGAACGGCTCACTGACGCGGGGCTAGCTGCCGAGCCTCCCAGCTTCAATCCGAAGTACAACATCTACCACTTCTTCGTTCGCGATCCCGACGGCCACCTCGTCGAGATTCAACGATTCGACGACCCTCGTTGGCGTCGCGTCGACGAAGACGGCTCCAGGCATTGACCATGGAATTCGACCACACCCTGTTCACCGAACTCGCCATCGACGAAGTCTGGGCGCTGTTCGACGAAGCATTCGTCGATTCGACCGTGAGCCCCGTGTGGCCGAATCACCTCGAGCGGATTCGGTCCACTGGCATCCGCGAGGGGGAACGAGTTCACGCGTCGTACCGCGCCCCGGTCACCGGAATCCGGATGAAGCAGTCGTACATCTTGTTCGATGTGCAGAAGGGGCGCCGCTTCAGCTACCGGGTAGGTAGCCGGCATCCACTCGTGGGCGGCGGAACAGTCGAACTCATCGAACAGGCGTCCGGCACAGAAATCCACTGGTTCGGTGCCTATGACATTCCGAACCGTCCTGACGCGTGGTTCGCGGCCGCCTTCGTGAAGCTCTACTTCGAGGGGCGATTCTTCGAGAGTTTGGAAATCGGGTTTCGCCAGTACGCCAGCCAGCGAAGGGTCGCCTGAAGCGACCCTTCACGGGGCGTTCCGACTCAGCGGGTCATTCGTTCTCCACCGCCCCGTTCACAATCCACGTCTGAATATCGCCCAACTCTGCTTCTGTGAGTTGGCCTTCACCCGTCAGCGGATTGTACGGCATCGGCAGTCCGACGATGGAATCGTCGTTGATGAGCTTCAACCACAGGTAGCTATTCTCCGGGTTGCCGGGCGTGATGAATGGCATTTCCGGATTCTGCGTGGAAGGTTCGAGAAGCCGGTCGTACACGCCTTCGGTCAGCACGTCGAACCCTGCGTCGGGCTCCGAGCCGCCGTGGCATCCGCCACAATTGGCCTCCAGGATTTTCGAGATTCGGGTCTCCCAGGTCACACCTTCGCCGAGCAGATTCAGGTTCTCTGGGTCTTGGGCGTAGGAGCAGCCATTGTAGTCGATCGGCCAGTCGAGGCTGAGCTGTTCGCCTGCCGGAATGCCTTCGACCCAGCAGAACAAGCCCAGCATTTCGCTGATGTTCAACGGTTGGTTGGCAAGCGGCATGCGCGATCCTGGCACTCGTTCGCCGAGCATCTCACCGCGGATACGGGCGATCAGGTAGCTCTCCTCGGGATTGCCAGGGTCGAGCATCTTGATGGGGGTGCCGTTCGACGCGCCGAAGATGCCGTTCCGGTTCATGTCGCCCTGCACCACGCCGACGCTCATCAGCTGCTGAACATCGTCGGTCTGGTTCTGACCGACGCGTCCGAAGATGTGCTTCTCGCCCACGACGAACCACCGAGTGCGAAATCGAGCGAAGACGATGTCATTGCCCTCGAATGTCCGCACGAAACGCGCCGTCGCGTTGATGCTGTTCTCTTGCGTCGGCAGCGGGTCCTTCAGAATGACGTGCAGACCGGGCGTGGTTTCGTCGGGCCCCTCCCCTTCGGCGAAGTCCGGTGTCACGCCTTCGATGTTCTGGATCCAACCCACTTCGACTCGCCCTTCCCAGCTGCCCGATTCGAGGGTGAATCGATCACCGGGCCGTTCGCAGCGATCGTAGACGCTCGTCTCCTGACCAGGCTGCACGTTGCATGGCGCATTGATGGCTGCCAGAAGGTTCGCCGGGGTGTGTAGATCCGGATACTCCTTCTTGTTGTGGCAAACCCCGTCGTTGGGCGTGCAGGTTCTCCAGATGATCTTGTTCTGGATATCGAGACCGTTACGGAACCGCTGCTGCGCCTCGATGACATAGGGGTCCGCACCGTTGTACGGCGCGACCTCTCTGTCCTCGATGATCTCCGGCCGGTCCGGCTCGAAATCGATGTCGGTTCCGAGGGACCCCTCGGAGAAATCGGGACCGCACCCCATCATACTGAGGGCGAGTCCCGCTGCTGCGATGGTCAGAAATCGTTTCATCGGGCCTATCCGCCGAAGAGATCGCTGAAAGGTTCGTCTGCCGGGAAGAACTCGCTGTGGTCACCACCGAGCGAGTCCATGAGCGTCTTGAGCACGGAGCGGTACGAGTAGACCTTGCCGAGCGGCTCGAGGTCTTCTTTTCGCGTCATGCCGAGCGTCTGCCCGCCCATCTTGGCGCGATCGATGACACCGCCCATGAAAGGCATCGACATCCATCGCGTCGCGTAGTCGCCGCCGTGGTCTGAACCGCGTGCCGAGTTGAACTTGTTGCCTCTCGTGGTTCGACCGAACTCGGAGCCAAACGTGATGAGCGTGTGGTCCCAGTAGGTGCCTCCCGAGGGGTGCGTCATGATCTTGAGCGCGGCCTCGAGCCCGGAGATGAGGCGGTTGAGGGAATCGATTCGTCCCGGCAGCCCTTCCTCTTCACCAGAGTGCATGTCGTAGCCGCCCTGGTTCATGTAGACCGCCGGGCACCCGAAGTGGAAGAGACGTAGCGCAAGACGGATGTCTCGTGAGGTCCCGCCTCCGCCGAAGATCGCCTCGAGCTGAGCGTTGGAAATCCCGTCGATGAGTTCGTCCGAACCGTTGTTGGTCTGGAGCGTCTCACTGGTGAAGATCTCGGCGTAACGCGCCGTCGCCTCGCGAGTTTGCATGTACGCATCGATCGGCGCTCGAGTCGCGGGATGTGCACGATCGAGCCGTCGTTGATCGAGGCGCTGTGCCATCGTTCGGGCCCACTGGGGCAGGCTTTCGGCCGCGTCGAATCCGAACCCGTCGAAGCCGTTCTGCAGCACGGGTGGTCGGTATCCGGCGTACTTGCCGTTCCCGTTTGCCATGCCGCCGCCGCCGAGCACGAAAGCCGGCAACTTCACTTGCTCGGGATTTTCGGGCTGCACGTCGCGCAACGCGTAGTTGATCATCGTGAAGAAACCGGTCCCGTTGCCCGCGTAGCCGGTGGCGAAACGCTGAAGTCCGGTCTGGTGGTTTCCGTCGGCCGAACCTGACGTCGGCTCGTGGTCGACACACGGAATCATCGCAATCTGATCGGAGAGCTGCGTGACCGAGCGCATTCCGTACTGATTGGCCAGGGCCGCGCCATCTTCGCCATCGAGCCAGGATGCCGACGAGAGAAGGTCAGATGGCCCCCACTGCGTCGCCTCCGGCAGCCCCTGTGCGAGGCCCCATGGATTGTACCGGTCCGCCGCATCGCCGTTGAAGGCGGCGGTGAAGCGGAAGCCACCAGACAACCGGATGTAGATGAGGTGTTTCACCTCTCCACGCCCCATCGTCTGCGCGTACGCTTCGTTTTTCAGCCAGAGGTTTGGGAAGGCTCCGGCGGCGCCAGCGGCGGTCGCGAGTCCTACCCCTTTCAGGAAGGAGCGACGGTGGACGCCGCCCTGCTTTTTCTTGTCGTCGTGGCTCATGTTTGGTTCCTCGTTCGACGCAGCGTCCAGATTAGTAGAAGAGCATCTCTGCGGATGACAGCATCGCGAAACAAGTCGGTCGCGCGAAGTCGGCCGCGGAGCAGTTCTGACACCCTGCGACGTACTCGGCGATATCGCCGGACTCTTCCGCAGTTGGCGTGCGTGCCAGGAACGTACCCGTCTGATGCTCGTAGATTTGGCTCGCCACGGCTTCGTCGAGTGGCGTTTGTGGGTCCATTCCGGCCGGCAGCAACGTGCTGATGTCCGCTCCGCCCCCGCCACCCGGTGCGCACACCCGGTTCACGAAGTTGAGCTGCTGTGCCGTCGTCAAGATGGAGATGATCTTGAATCGGCCGCCCACGGAGTTGTCGGGGCAACCGCCGAGCGGTCGAACCACGTTGCGGTAGCTGTAGTCGATGCCTTCGTCGTTCCAGCTCCAGTCGCTCTTCTCGACGAGGACGTAGCCGGCGACCGACCCGGACTCCAGGAAGTCTTCGGGTCGCGTGATGCGGCGGTCGCATGCGGAGAGGTCGTAGTCAGCCATCTCCATCATGGAGTCGACCCACACCTCGGCTTCGACTTGCTTGGAAGGACCAAACGTCCATCGGTAATCGGTCTGGGTCACGCCCGTGGCCGATTGAAGGTATGCGGCCGAGGTCGCGACAGCGAAGTGAAGCGAGCGAATGTCGCCGTTGTAGCGGAGTACGTAGTTGACGAGCTCCTCGCGCACCGACGGGATGAGCGTGCCGAGGTCGTATCCCAGGTACTGCATGAGGACGTCGTCTACGACGGTCTCCCAGAAGGTTCGCGCCGTCGTGGGGTGCGTAGACAGAATCCGTCCCGGAGTCTGGAGCAGCTCCCATTCGTCTGCCTTGATGATTCCGGACCACATCGACAGGTTGCCCTGTTCATTTTCACGGGCGCGCAGGTCTGGTTCGATGATGACTTCGTTGTAGCCCCAAAGGACCGACGCGCAGTCGCCGCGAGTCGCTTCGTCGACGTAGCCTTCGTTGTTCACGCAAGGGAAGCCGACGTGGGCGTCTGGGACTCGCATCCCCAAGTCTGGGTGGTCGTAGTAGCCGTTGTACCAAATGCGGTAGAGGCGAGCGAGATCGGCGCGTTCGGCGTCGAGCGGCGGACGCCCCATCAGGAGCCAGAACAAGACGTCGGCTCGGTCGGTGGGCGTCATGTATCGGCGCGTCAGCACCGGGTGGGCCGAGAGTACGCTCGCGAACTCGTCGTAGGCGATCGTGCCGCGGTAGAGTTTGGCGACCAGGTTGTCCATGTCGAACACGCGTTCGACGTTCACCGACTGCGTGTCGTACGAGAGCTTATCGGCCCACCGGCGCTGGTTCACCTCGATGAACTCGTCGGTGCTCATGAGCCCCTGAACAACTTCCCCGTACGTCTTGCCGTCGCACTGAGCGACCGATTCGTCTTTCGTGGGGAATCGGCCGAGCATGTCGACGAAGACTCGACGGCACGCCTCGGCACGCACGACCGGCTGGTGGCTGAGTCCCACGCCCCAGAGGCTGCGGCACATCCCGCGGTTCACCGGGTTCTGGAGGTTGGCAGTTTCGCAGTAAGCGATACATCCCGAGCCGCAATCTGGCGCGGAGCCGTCGATCGGAGGCGTTACCTGAAGTGGGTCTGGAAGTGTGTCTGCTCCCCCTACGAAGTCCGCCTGACTCACCCGCTCGCCGTTCCCGACGAACTGGCCGGGCCCGCGGGACGGGTTCTCATAGTCGAAGTCGCTTCCGCTGCAGCCGAAGAAACCAAACATCACAAGCGGCACGACCAAAGACATGGTCGACCACGGGTGCCACGAACGCAGTCGCATGGCGACCTCCGAGGAAGGTTCTTGTTTGTGCGTATTCTCGCTGACAACAAGGTACCGAAAGTCGCGCACGAGCGTCAATCATTCGACGGTTTCGCAAGGATTTCGGGACGATGCGCACGAGGCCTAGCGCGCCAATTCGCCGATTGATGCGCACTTGGAAGCGCAACACGTAAAAAATTCGCCGCCCCAGACATCCGAGGCGGCGTATTCAAGATGTGATCAGAATGCACTGAAAGACTACAGCGCCACTTCGATTCCGAGGTTGAGCGACCATCGAAACGTGGACGTGTCCCAGTTCTTCTGGAACCCCACACCTTCGACCGTCTGACTCGTACGGAACAGGAACATCTTCTCGTACTTGAACATCAAATCGCCTCGAACGGCGAGATAGTCGGTGTACTGCCAGGCTGCGCCGATCGTCGGTCCAACGAGAAACCCGATCCGCGGAAAGCTGAGCACATTGAGCCCATCCTCGTCGGCTTCGTCGATCTCCGCCTTGAAATCACCGTCGGGGAACAACACCGGAACGCCGAAGATACCGCCGAAGTAGAGGTCGTACCGTTCACCCACCGGCACGTTGTACTCCACGCGGCCAAAGAACTCGAGAAGTCGACCAAACTCGTAGGTCTCCGGCTCTTCGTCGCCGTTGTCCTCCTCGTTCTCCTCCACCCCAATCCACGTGCCGTACCATTCCAGCTGACTTCCGACGCGAATGTTCGTACCCAGCGGATAGAGGAACCAGATCGAACCGCTCAGAAACGAGTCCGCCGAGTACGCCTGCGTGTTCGAATCCTCCTGAACGGCCGCACGCTCCTCTTGCATCAAATCCGTATCCTCGAAGAACAGCGCCGCGCCAACGCCCACTGCGGTTCCGGGCGGTGTATTCTGCGCGAACACGGGGGAGGCGGCGAAAAGGCTGGCGATGAGCACAACCCACGCGGCGGCTGCAGCGCGACGAGCGAACATGATGGCTCCAAACTGGTCTGACGTTGTCGTGCTTTTGTTGTCGGCCCATTTGGCCGACACGTCAAGCTAGGCCAACTTCGGTTGTGCACGACGTCGAAAAGAGTACGATAACAACTCGCGACTGTTTCCGAGAGAAAACGATGAACCTGTCCGAGTACGAAATCTTCGTCGCCGTCGTCGACCACGGTTCCTTTACCAGCGCCGCCGAATCACTCGGCGTCTCCAAGTCGCACGCCTCCAAACAGGTCAGTGCGCTCGAAGACCGCCTCGGCGCTCGACTTCTCAACCGAACTACCCGACGCCTCGACCTGACCGACGTCGGCGCGGCATTCTACGACCGGTGCGTGCAGATCTTGTCCGAAATCGAAGAAGCCGAGCGTGCCGTCACGCAGCTTCAAACCGAAGCGCGCGGCAAGCTCCGCGTGAGCGCACCGATGTCCTTCGGCCTCGAATATGTCGCTCCCGTGATCGCACAACTCCTCGAGGACAACGACGAGCTCGAGATCGACATCGACTACTCGGACCGTCGCGTAGACCTTCTCGCCGAAGGTTTCGACGTCGCGGTTCGAATCGGTTCCCTCGAAGACTCCAGCTTCATGGCCAAAAAGCTCGCCGACACACACCGGTTCGTCTGCGGGTCCCCTGCTCTGCTCGAGACGCGCGGCAAACCGCGGAAACTAGCCGACATCGGCAGTTATCCCTTCCTGCTCTACAGCTACTCGACGACGGGCGACGTTCTCCGCCTGACCGAAGGCGACCGGGAGGTTCGAATCCCGCTTCACGGGCGCCTGCGCGCGAACAATGGCGACGCACTCATGAAGGCCGCCCTCAACGGCGTGGGAATCGGCGTTTTTCCAGACTTCATCGCCGCTCCGCACATGGTCGCGGGGACGCTCGTGCCGATCGCCCGCGATTGGACGGGGTGGAACGCCGCAATCTGGGCGGTCTATCCGCACAACCGACACCTCTCGGCAAAGGTCCGCACGTTCGTGGATGCGCTCGGCGAGGCCTTCTCACCGCCGCCATGGCGAGACATGTGGGATTGCGAGACCCTGCTCTAGACGCGAGCCCGCATCGAGCTGAACCGACGCGGGTCGACCGCCTCGGGAGCGTCACTCGCGCGCAAGATGCCATCGACGACGACGTCTCGAACTCGCGCGCCCCACAACATCCCCTTCGATGCGAGACCAGTCGCGAGCCAAAGCCCGGGGACATCGGTCTGGCCGGCGAGCGGTCGACGGTCGGGGTGCACCACGGCGCGAACCCCGTACCAGGCGGCCGTGACGGCCGGCTCCAACAGTGCAGGCACCGAACGCCCAATACCCGACACGCAAGCAGCACCTGCGGCCTCGTCGTCTCGTGGGCCCGCATCCGGGTCGCGATACGTCGCCCCTACGCACAAATACTGACCGTCGGGTGTCGGCCCGAAGTGTCCATTTCGACTCACGGCCACGTCGGAAGGCACGCCGGCCGGGCGAGGGATGAGGGCCAACTCGCCCGGGCGCGGCTTGAGCGGCATCTTTTCGAAGAACTCGCACGCCCCCAGGCCGGCCGCCACAACCACATGTTCGACCTCCACTTCTTCCGCACCCCGAACGATGAGTCCTGTCGACGATCTGACGATCGAACTGGCGGTGCCCAGACGACCAGCCGGCCGTTCGCGAAGAACCGCGCCAACGTCGATCGACCAGGCGTCGTCGTATCGAAAAACCCGCTCCGTTTCGGCGAGAAAAGGGACTTCGCCGCAATCAACCTCGAAGACGTGGTCGAGCTCGAGCTGGTCGAAGGTCCGCGAGAGCCGAGAGTCAGGAGACGTGGGTCGATACATGGTGAGCGACCGGGCCGCTTCGGGTGCGAGCGCCCGAGCCCACGCCGAAGCGGCGAGCCATGCATCTCGCTCGGGGGGTTCGACTTCGAAGCTGCGGCCGACATGCCGATGCAGGAGCGCAACGGGTGGAACAGTGGGCTCTCCCCCACCGAACCACACAACATCCACGCCCTCGCTGATCAACCGCTCCACGATGAGGTGGCCGGCGAGACCGTCACCGATTACGGCAACTTCAGTCATCGGTTGACCGCGTGTAGCGAGCCATCGACAACCGTTCGAACGGGCCAAGGCCGCCGTCGGTAGGCGAAGCGACCGTAATCTCGCGTTTTCGGCCAGGTCCTGGGCGAGTGGCGAGGAAGAAGCCTGCAGCCGCCAGTGCACGCCTGACGTGGCCTGCAGCGCTGTAGGTGGCAAGCCTTCCGCGCTCGTGAAGGGCATTTCGAGCCATCTCGAAGTCCTCCACTCGCCACGATTCCGGGTTCACCGACGGTCCGAAAGGATCGAAGTAGCAGGCGTCGCAACCCTCGGGCAGCTCGGCCGCGCGCCACTCGCACTTCAAGATGTTCAGGCTGATTCCGCCACGCTGCACGACGGCTCGTTCGCTCGTCTTGAGCTGATCGAGCGCATCGATCGCAATGCTGGCAAACGGTGTTTCGGGATGGGCGACGAACGACGACGGTGCTGGCTCACGCTCCACCGAGGTGTACTCGAGGGTGAGCCCTAGTTCCGACGCGACTGCCGCGGTCTCGGCGAAACTCGTGCCGAGCCCAAACCCCAGCTCCACAACCCGCCAGGTCGAGCCGTGGTCAGGCTGTAGATTCGTCAGGCCGGACGAGTCGAGGAAGACGTGCCGAACCTCGGTCAGGGCGCCGAACACGGATCGGTACGTCGCGCCGGAGTCGAGATGCCGCCCGGTCACGGATCCGTCCGCCGTCGAGACGAACTCCACCATGGCCGTTTCGTCGTTCATGCTGCGTCAAAACCCTTCGAAGCTGTCGTCGATGGGCTCGTCGTAGTCGTCTTCCCACTCTTCGTCGTCTTCTTCGTCCGACTCTTCGTAGGTCATCTCGATGTCGAGGTCGGCGAGAGCGTCCATGAGCAAGATTGGGAGCTCAGAAGGCTCTTCTTCGTCCCAACGCTCGAAGATTTCGACGAAGAACTCTTCGAGAGGGCTGCCGAACTCGTCCTCGATGTGCTCGAGTTCTTCTTCTTCGAAGCAGCCCAGCGCCTCTTCGGCGAATGCCTCGCCTTCGTCACTGAGTTGAATGGAGGTCCGTGCCCCTTTGACCAGGGCGACCACGTCGTACCGGGAGAGATGGATCTTCATACTTCGCCTAGCTCCGTCCTTGGTGGGATGCGCATCTCGCACAGGTACGGACTACACGATCTTTTTCGGATTGCAAGCCACTCAGGGCGTGTTTGGCAGGGATCCGATCAGTTCAGCTTCGACGACAATGTGACCCTCGCGAATCTCGACGTCGCGTCCCTCTTCAAACGAGAGCGTCAGGTTCGACAAATTCGGGGCGAGGGTGCCGAGTCCACTCACATCTGGGGCGGGGAGAGGAATGGAAAGTCCCTGCGCGATCGCATCGGTCAAACTGGGCCAGACCTGTTGCAGCATGAGCGTCTTCAGAGCGTCGGGCGTGAGCAGCAGCCGGTCGGAGGTCGTGCTGATCAACCAGACGTCGATCACGGGTTCGTCAGCGACCGTCAGGGCGAGCGCACCGTTGTCGATACCGAAGTCCACGCCTGCACCGATATACACGCCGTACGTGTCCTCTGAGCCTAGGAAATCGATGGTGAGCTCGATCTGCCCGACTTCGAGGATGAAGTCGTTCGTCTCACCGGCGCGCGGCGGACGTATGACCGGCGCGAGCTTCCCGGCGACCGTAGCGCGGTCGACCATGATCGGTACGACTCCGCTTATGTCCGCGTTTAGCAACCCCGCGTTCCAGAGCGTGTGGAGCAAGCTATTCACGAATGGCAAGCTGAGCGCGAATTGCATTCGTGGAGACTGAAAGAAGGGTTGCGGATTGGGATCGGTGAAGAGCAGCGGCGTGCCTCGCGACTGCCCGAACGTGGGCGCGGCGCCAGGCACGAGCACGCTCGCATCGAGATTGGCGTACAGCCCATCCCGGAAGAACGTCTCGACCCGCGAGAGACCCGCGTCGAGCTCCAAGGTGATGGGATCACCGATGCCGGCATCCAGCTCGAAGCTCTGGTCCGCGAGGGCCGTGTCGAGCGCACCGAGAACGTCGGTGAGGAGCCCCGGAAGTTCGTCGACGAATGCAGTGCGCAACGTGTCGATGAGCAGCGACTCGAGCGTGGTTCGAAGAACACTCGATGCCAGCTTGAACACCGCGTTCGCCTCGGGGCTCGCGAAGTCGGCGACCGCCTCTTCTACTGCCACTTCGAGCTGCGACACGGTCACGTCCAACGGTTCCATCGCGTTCGGTTTGCTTACGTCGAGTTCGGCCAAAATCGCGATCTTCGCGGTGATGGATCCGGTCAGGTCGAGCGTCTGGTTGCCGAGCACGAACGATCCCGAGGTGTAGATCACCATGTCAGGAATCTGGATGAAGAACTCGAGCCCGGTATCGGTCACGTCGAGCATGATCACCGGCTTGCCGATGCGGACGTCGCTCACGTTGAGCGTGAATCCTCCGGAGTCGACGACTGGGTTCGGAATCTGACTCAGAAAGTCGACCTCGCGCATGAGCAACTCGAGGATATCCGCCAGGTCGCGCGTCGTGATCGTTCCGTCCGGGCCGGCCCCCGTTCGCACCGAATCGTCGAAGAATCGTTGTCCGAGCCGCAGCTGAATTGCGTTGGGAACGACCGACTCGACGCGCGCTGTCTCGGGCGCGAGATAGTCGTAGCCCCACACGACATCGACCCCAATCTTACGCTCGTCGGGTCGGACGCCGTCGGCGGCGACGATGTCGATATGATTGATTCCGAACGTCGGCTCGACATCACTCTGGAAGGTGCCGTCTGCCGCAACTGTCGCCGGTTTTCCGTTCACCCAGACAAACTCTGCGCCATACGTATCCGTGACTCGCCCTTCGACTTCGATCACGGGGTGGTTCACGGCATCGAGCTGCGCGCCCGGAAGCGGCCAGATGATCTCGATCTCCGGCGGTGCGTCGTTCACGACGATGGTCTTGCTCGCGCAAGCTTTCAGCCCTTCGAAGTCGAGCTCTCGGGCGCAGGCTTCGAAGGTTACGAGCCCTTCTTCGAGCAGTTCCCAACGACCGTTTTCGAGTCGCTCCGAGGCGGTCGGCGGGTCGACTTTGACGACGTACTCGAGGTCGGGGTTGACCTCACCGTAGGCGTCGACGACGACGACGTTCATCAGCAGCTTGTCGCCGGTGGTGTAGACCGCTTTGCCAGGGTCCACGCCGAGCGTGACGTACGCCGGAGGGAGCCGCCGCTGAGTCGGTCCCATGTCGGGCGCTGGCTGCTCGTTGTTCCCCATGTCGGGAGTGGTGGTGGGGGTGGTCTCGGTCGGGGCGTTCGTCTGCGCCTCGTCGTCGCCACATGCCATGCATGCGACGAACATCATCGCGAAGACCCAGGTACGGTATGTCGTGAGCATGTGGGTTCTCATCGGAGTCCGAAGGTGCCTTCGAGGATGTAGTGACTGAGCGTGTCCCGCAGCACGGGATTCACGATCGTGAGGTCTTGATTGGTCGGAAGGCCGTACTGCCCCAACGACGCCGGCAGCGTGAAGCCGGGGATCGGCAGCGCCGGTAGTGCCCCGTTGAGGGCGTCATCGATGACGTCCTGCAGCAACGCGCGAAGGAAGTTCTCCAACACGGCGCGAGTCGAGGAGTCGAGCGACGTCGAGTTCGTCGAGAACGCGAGCTGCGTGATGTTCACCGCTCCAAACGTCAGGTCGTTGCCTTGAATGCTGATGGAGGTCTCCGCGACGGCCCCCAAAGTCACGTCGATGCCCTGATCGAAGATGCCCGGGTAGACGAGGTTCACCTTCATGCCGCCGATCGACAGCTGTGCCTTGTCGTTCCCCAGGTTCTGCATGACCGGGGGGAGATCCGTGTCGATGGTCGCGGTTACGCCCGCCGGGAACGACCCCACGCTATTGCCACTGATATTCGCGTTGAAGAACCCGCCGCGCCACAGGGTGTGCAGCGCCTGATTCAAGATGCCTGCATAGATCGAGACGGCGACCGGACGACTTGTCGTGGGGTCCAGATAAGCTGCGGTCGATTGGAGCGGAATACCCAGCGACGGCTTCCCCTGCGTCGCTGTCGTCGTGAGTCTCGTCCCCAGTCCAAACAGCGCACGCGCGGTGCTCACGTCCACACTGTTGAAACGAACCCCGAACGCGACGGTTACGTCACCGCTGTTGTCGAGCTTCGGAACGCTGAACGTCGAGCCCAGCGAGTCGATGTCGAGCGACGAAAACACATCGTCGAGCAGCTCGTTGAAGTTGTTGGTGATGAAGTCTCGGATCGTATCGCGGATCAGATTCTTGATGGTCCCTTCGAACAGGGAGATGGCGATGGACACCACCAATCCATCGAGGCCGCCAAAGTTGCGCGTCGAAACGCTTCCGACCGTAATCGAGTTGATCTGACGAACCGACGCGGCAGGCCGACCGAGCTGTGACCGCAGGTCGAGAGTCAGGTCCATTCCGAGTTCACTCAGGTCGATCCAGCCGGTCGTGTCGTAAGGGATGCCGAGCACCTGACCACTCAATCGTATCCTCAGTCCGATGTTGCGGATGTTCGCGGTTGCGCGGAGACCGTCCTGAACCAGGGTCAAGCTGGTGTCATTCGGCCCACTGATGACGAGGTCGCGATAGTCGATCGTCACCCGTGTCACGCAGACGTTGAAGATGGGGTCCCGCGCCTCACATCGGTTGTAGAGCCGGGTACCACCCGCCGTGATGGCGTTCACGAGTTCAGTGCGCAATCCGGCGCTGTTCACGACGCGGTGCAACAGATCGTTGAACGAATCGATGTCCGACGCCTGATTGTCGTCGATCGCAGGCTGCCGAAGCTTCAGCATCACCGCATCGTTGATGTAGCTCGTCTCGCCGCCAAATCGAGGCGCAACGAGGAACGAGCAAGTCCGGCTGTTCTCCTCTCCGAATGAATCTTGCGCGATGACTTCGACGAAGTTGATTCCGAAGCGAGTCATCACCGAGGCGGTGAACGTACCGTTCGAATTGAGCGTCGCGCCGGCGCCGTTCACGGTGACCGATTGCACGCCATTCGCGTCAGACACGCTACCCGTCAGCGTGATCGAGGTACCGGGAGTGGCGCGGAGCATGGATCCATCGACCGGGTTGTCGCACTGCACGGCCGGGCCGTCGCTGTTCACCACGATGCGAGTGGAACGGGTCAGGCGGATGCCCTGAAACGTAGGCCCGTCGACGTTCACGGTCGCCGTGTAGACGCCCTCGGCATCGAACCGATACCGGCCGTCACCGAACACAAGCGCCATCGGCGAGATGGTATGCACCAGGCTCGGGTTCTCGATGACGTTCCCGAACTCGTCGGTCACGACCGTCGTGATCGTCACGACCTGACCGACTGCGTACACATTCTGACTTGGCAGCTTATCGATGTTGAGGTTGGCCGGCGGGCCCGGAATGACCTCGAGCGACACTCCATCGATCTCGGTCACTCCGCTCACGCGACAGCTCACGTCGTAGACACCCGCCGTCTCGAACGTCGCCGAGAGGAGCGTCACGACCGTGCTGGCTTCGTTCGGCGAGATGACAAGCTCGGTGGACGCGGCCGGAATGCGGTTGCCGTAGACGTCGTAAACTTCGCACGTCCCATTCACCGTACCGCCGGCGACAATCTGGGTCTCGTCGAGCGCGAGCTGCGTCGAATAAGGCTGCCCCGGCTCGATCGTGATGACTCCCGGGGTGGGATCGACCAAAGCGAGCTCCGGTGCGGCGCAGCGCACGGTCCCCTCCCCTGCTCGAACACCGATCCAGCGACCGTCCATCGCCTCTTGGAACGTCCCATCGGGGCCATAGGCAATGTCGAACTCGACGTCTGGAACCGAGATCGCCTCGCCCGATTCGTCCAGCAGGACACATTCGACCACAGCCGCCTCGCCCGCGTTGATGACGGGCTGCACGACTTCCGTTTCGATGGCAGTCGGAATGGGTGGAATCGCGACGTCTCCAAACGCCGGTTCGTTCCCGGCGTCGGGTTCGACCCGGACATCCGGCTCCGGCGTACCTGCATCCTCGAATTGCTGATTTTCGTCGGGGTTGATCGATGACGTGTCATCGCCACCGCATGCCGACAGCACCAGCGCAAACGCCAGACCCGCCGCAAAAATCCAGCGAGTTCGGTCGCGACGCATCCAGAGCGATTGCATCGATGTGTCCTGTGTAAGGTGAGTTCGTACCCGTCATGATAGGAATGCACGCGACGCCACGCAAATCCCGAGCGTTGCCGCCCGAAACTAAAT
This sequence comes from uncultured Bradymonadales bacterium, assembly GCA_964384605.1. GTDB lineage: Bacteria > Myxococcota_A > Bradymonadia > Bradymonadales > Bradymonadaceae > CAYLMO01. The sequence continues at coordinate 26,298 of CAYLMO010000046.1, forward strand.
CTCGAGCGCTTCGGCAACCGCGTTCGGATCCTCGAGGTGCAGGTGGTGCCCGCCGTCGAGTTTCACCCACGTGACGTCGGGGATCGCGGCGAGCCGCGCCTGCATCGCTTCCTCGGGATACGACAGCCCATCTTTCGCGATGACCAATCGAACGGGCACTTCGACGGCGGCGAGGAACGAGTGGAACTGCGATTCGGTCAGCCGAATGAACGAGCGCCCGACGAGCCGGGGGTCGTCGCCAAACTGATACCCGCCTTCGACTTCGACCGCTGAGCGTTTCACGAGCACCTCAGCAATCTCGGGCGAAACGCCGATCGCTTCGGCCTTGCGCTTCACGGCAGCTTCCCAGCTCGGATACACCCCTCGTTCGCGCCGTCGCACGCGCCGGTGGGCTTCGGCTGCGACCACGAACGTCTCCGCTGTCTCCGGACCGGGCGTGGTGAACGGCCCCATCCCCTCGATCAGACTCAACCGTTCCACCCGCTCGCCCAACGCTGGTGCGGCGAGCAGCGAAACGCCGGCTCCCATCGAGTGCCCCATCAGATGCACGCGTTCGAGCCCGAGCGCATCGATGATGCTCACCGCGTCGATGCCGTAGTTGATGTAGTGATAATGCGCATCGGGACTGCGGTGGTCCGACCGACCATGCCCAGGCAGGTCGACCGCAATCACCCGGAACCCCCGCTGCGTGAGCACCGGCGCGAGCGCAGAAAAGGTCGCGGAATTGTCGAGCCAGCCGTGGAACCCAACGATCGTCGGCCTGTCGTCGTCGCCCCACGACAAGCCTCGAATCGTCAGCCCCGGAATCTCGAGTTCGATGGATTTGGGATCCGTCATCATCTTCCCTTCAGGGTCTGCGCAATTCGAAGCACGTCCGACAAGACCCCCGAGGCCGTGACTGCGCCACCCGCGCCCGGTCCACGGACGATCAGCGGGTACTCCAAGTAGCGGTCGGTTGTGAAGGCGACGAACGCCTCGGCCCCGCGGAGTGCGGCGGCCGGGTGGTCCGCGTCGACCCAGGTCGGACCGACCTCGACCCGCCATCCATCCTCAGACGGCTCAATGGCGGCGAGGTAGCGCCAGACCTTTCCGTCGGCTCGCATACGCTCCACTTCACCGCCGAGTTCATCGTCGTACCCACGCAGCGCGTCGAAGAAGTCGTCGGCCTCGAGCAGCGGCTCCGGCACCAATGGCGTGACGACCACGTCTTCCATACCCAGGTCCGCCCCCAATTCGCGGGCGAGAATCAGCGCCTTTCGGGCGACGTCCAGTCCGCTTAGGTCGTCCTGAGGCCGCGGCTCGGTATAGCCCAGTTCCTTGGCCGTCGCGACCGCCTGCGACAACGGTGTGCCGGCCATCACTTCATTCGTCAGGTACCCCAGCGTTCCCGAGAATGCCCCTTCCATGAGGCGCACTCGATCGCCGGTACGAACGATGTTCTTGAGCGTCTCAATCACGGGAAGGCTCGCCCCGACCGTCGTCTCGTAGTGATACGCCCTCGATGACTTGCGGGCTGCCTCTTGGAGCCCGCGCCACGACGCGTACGACTGCGTGAGCGGCTTCTTGTTCGCGGCGACCACGTGAATTCCGCGGTCGAGCGCCTCGGCATAGAGGCGCTCCATTCCACCGGCAGCCGTACAGTCGATGACCACCGGAACGGGGCAGCGCCGCAGACGGTCGAGCGTCGCCAACATCGTCACCTCGTCATTGGCTTCACCGTCCTGTTCGCTCGGCCAGCTCACTCCTTTGGGGTCGAAATGTAACGTCCGACTCGTCGCGACACCGACCAGCTTCAAGGCAATGTCGGCCTCGGTCTCGAGCTGCTCGACCTGCGCCGAGATCTGCTCCAGCAAGTGGCCGCCGACCAACCCAGGACCAATCAAAAAGAGCGACACTTCCTGATGCGCGAAGTTGAAGGCCGTGTGCACTGTGCGCACCGCCACCTCGGTCTCCTCGGCGGCAATGACACACGAAATGGAACGAGAGTTTTTGCCCTGCGCGATGGCCAACGCCTGCACACCGACGGCGGCGAGGGCTCCGAAGAACGCGCCCGGGACGTTCTTTGCACCGTCGTGCATGCCCTCCGCCACGAGCGAGAGCAGCGTCACCGGATGCGTCGCCGTGACCGGCTCCACCTCGTGCCGCTCGAACTCCAGCGCGAGCTCACGCTGTATGGCATCACGCGCTTGGCCTTCGAAGGCGAGGGGAATCACGACCGCCACCGACTGCCCGTGTGCCGCCTGAGTCGCCATCCAGACCGGAATCGTCGCTTCGTCCAGGGCGCGCAACACGCGCTTTCCCATCTGCGCCTGGTGGTCGAGCTTGCGCCAGCGAACTTCCAGAAGCGCCAGATTTTCCAAGCTCGTGACGCACGTCGGCTGATCGGAATGATCTGCCTTTCGAGCGACGATTCTCGTGCCCGGCGCGTCCGGTTCGGTCGTCTGCCGAATCCGCATCGGGATACCCGACTCGATCAGCGGAAGCATGGTTCGCGGGTGGAACATCCGGGCGCCGTAGTTCGCGAGCTCGAGCGCCTCGAGATAGCTCAGTTCGTCGACGGGATACGCGTCGTCGACAATTCCCGGGTCGGCGGTCATCACTCCGAGTACGTCGGTGTTTACGACGACCTCGGCGGCGTCGAGCGCCCGCCCCAGCAGAGTAGCGGTGTAGTCCGAACCGTTGCGACCGAGCGTGGTCGTGCGACCGTCCTCGGTTCGCCCGAGAAATCCGGTGTGGACCGCAACCCGCTCGCCCCATCCCTGCGAAAGTTCACGGACCGTCGCGCGAGTCTTGGTCCAATCGACGGTTGCCATGCCGAATGCATCGTTCGTGACGCACCAATCGCGAGCGTCCACGAACACCGACGCAACCCCCGCAGCATCGAGAGTCTGCGCCAACAACGTCGCGCTGAGCCGCTCCCCAAACGACATCACCAGGTCGAGCGACTGCGGCGTGCACTGCTTCAGCAGGCTCACGCCCAACAACATCTTTCGAAGTGGCTCCAGAAACTCCCGCACCAAACTCGGGATGCTCTGATCCGTAGGCGTCGCTTCGAGCCGCTCCAGCGTCAACAGTGTCGTCGTCGTCGCCAGGTCTTCAATCTTATCGACCCACTTCTCGGCCCCGGCCAAATCCTCCGCCGCGGCCGCTTCTGCCGCCTCGATGAGCCAGTCGGTCGTATCGCCGCGTGCCGACACGACGACCGCCAAGGGTCCTGCTGCCCGTTCACGGCGAATCGTCTCGACGATTCGGACCAATCGGTCCGCGGTGGCCTGCGACGACCCGCCGAACTTGAATACTCGGTAGTTGCTCATTTCAATTCTCCTGCCCTTCCAAAACGTATGCGCTCACCTCGCGTTCCTCGCGAGGTGCCGGTCGATTCTTGCTGAAGTCTTGGTGCGGCCCGCCGAACGCTCGACGGGCCTAAGGCATGGATGCGAGCGCGTTCGTGATGTCGGCGATCAGCTCGTCGGTGTCCTCGATTCCGACCGCGAAACGCACGAGATTGTCGTAAATCCCAATCGCCTCGCGCTGCTCGGTCAGGAGCTCGTAGAACGACATCAACGCCGGCTGCTCAATCAGACTCTCCACGCCGCCCAATGACGGGCCAATGCGGGGAATCTCGCACGCATCGATGAAGGCGGACACACGGTCGAGGTCGCCACGAACTCGGAACGAAACCACGCCGCCAAACCCTTTCATCTGCGCCCTCGCGACTGCGTGGTCGGGGTGCGATTCGAGGCCTGGGTAGTGCACTACCTCGACTTCGTCGTGCGCCTCCAAGAAGCGCGCAACCGCGAGCGCCGTGGTGTTCTGACGCTGCACTCGCAGGCCGGCGGTCTTCATGCCACGAATCAACAGGTAGGCGGCGTGCGGGTCGAGCGTCGCGCCGGTGACCCCCCGGAAGTCTCGAATGGCGTTCACGAGCGAATCCTTACCCGCGACGCTTCCGGCCAGCAGGTCGTTGTGCCCGCCGAGATACTTGGTGCAGGAATGCGTCACCAGGTCGACGCCAAACTCCAACGGTCGCTGATTGAACGGCGTCGCGAACGTCGAATCGATGAAGACTTTGACGCCTCGGTGCCGGTCACGAATCGCGACCAGGCGCTCGAGGTCGGCGACGCGCAGGTAAGGGTTCGTCGGAGACTCGGCTACGATGAGCTTCGTCTTTCCATCGATGATCGCAGCTTCGAGGGCTTCGTAGTCCCCAGGTTCCACGACGGTCGCTTCGATGCCGAATTTGCTCAAAACGGTCAGCACGAACTGACGCGTTCGACGGTAGCAGTCGGCCGTCATGACGACGTGCTGGCCCGAGCGCAACATCGCAAACATGGTCGTGGTGATTGCCGCCATTCCGCTCGAGAAGAGCGCGCACTCCTCAGCGCCTTCGAGCGCGGCGAGTTTCTGCTCGGCGATGCGCACCGTCGGGTTTCCGTAGCGGCCGTACTCCTCGCGTCGGATTCGCCCCTGAAAGTGGTCATGCAGCTCGGCAGTGTCGTCGAACACGTAGGTCGACGTCGCCACGATGGGTGCCGTGATGGCATCGCCGAGGTGTTTCTTCGGCTCGCCGCCGCGAACCGCAATTGTGTCGAGATGTTCTTCGGTCACTTGTCGAGCCTCGAGAACGTGTGGGGCAATCCCCACCAATCTGGTGGGGTTTTATCAGTTCGCTCAACTGGTGCCAAGCCACGCCCAAATTGATGCATCTTTGCGTTGGGTCGAACAGAACTCGCCGGCTGTATACTCGTTTCGGAAGGCGGGCGGTTTTTCCGTTTCCGCCCATGATCACTGGAGTTGAGATCCGCTCCCGGGGCTCGACTCTGAAAAAGTTGTCAAAATAATTTTGAAACTTGTTGACACTCAGAGATCGCCGAACTTATCCTCCGGTCAGATCAAGCGAAACACCGCATGAAACTTTACGATCAAGGCGATCCAAGCAGGGTCGCGATCGTGGAACATATACTCTTTGAACGTCCAAAAACGGGCAAAGAGATCGGCTGTCCAGGCGGGATCTGATCAAGGATGAGACGATCCCCGGTGCATGGAAAGGCCCGCACGAGCTGCCAAGGAAGGCGAACTCGTGCGGGCCCTTTGCTTTCTTGTTCGATGTCTTGGGATTCGGCGGGTCAGCGCCCGAGATGAAACTCGATGACTTCGAGAAGGTCACTCGCGGTGAACGGCTTCAGGATGAGGTCGGTCTTCCCAGCGACGAGTTGGTCGAGGGAGAGCGCGCTTTCGGTGTAGCCGGACATGTAGAGGACGCGAACGTCGGAGAGATGTCGCATCACCTTCTTCGCGAGCTGCACGCCGGACATGCCAGGCATGACGACGTCGGTGAGTAGCAGGTCGATTGCGCCTTCGTGTGCGGCGACGACTTCGAGAGCTTCGTCGCCACTCTGGGCCGTCAACAGATTGTAACCGTGGGCGGACAGGATACGGCGAACGGCGCGAAGAACTCCCGGCTCGTCTTCGACGACCAGAATGGTCGGAGATTCGACGGCGGCGTCCTGGTCATCGCGCTTCTGAATGTCGACGGGTGGTTGCTCGGAGTCGTCGTCGTTCGGCAAGAGATTTGCCGACACTCCAACCCCCGGAGAGCTTGGCACGAGGCCATCGAAAAGGACGATGCTCGATTCGGAGAATTCCTGTTCCATGCGTCCCGTTACCTCGTGTCATCAGCGGGACCCCAAGTCTACCGGAACGGCCCGCAATAGAACAATGCGAACGGAGCACTGGCGGTATGGTGTTCAGGGGAGAAACGGCATTTATCCCCGCCTCAACCCTTGCTACACTCCCGGTACGATTCCGCCATTCTTCAGGATTTGCATCATGCTCGACGCCCAATTCGGTCGCGCTCGTCGGATTTTAGCGCTCCTTCTCTTCGGAGGTGCATTCGCCTTGCTCGCCCTTTCGAGTTGCGAAGGAAACTTCAACTCGAATGCCGCTTGTGTACCCCAGTGTGGCGATCGCGAGTGCGGTGGCGACGGCTGCGGCGGAACTTGCGGCCTCTGTGGACCCGCAACCACCTGCGACCTCACCGGCGTTTGCCGTCTCGCATCCTGCGGCGATGGAAAGCTCGACCCGGGCGAAGTCTGCGACTGGGATATCGCCCCTGGAAAGCCGGGCGCCTGCGCGCTCGAATCCGAATGTGTGGACGACGGAAACGCATGCACGACAGAGCAGTTCTTCGGGTCCGCCGAAGGCTGCGATGCCACCTGCACCTCCTTTCAAGAGCGGAGCTGCACCGACTCCGATGGATGCTGCCCCGACGGCTGCAACCCCAACAACGACTCTGACTGCTCGATGAATTGCGATAACGGCGTGATCGACGACGGAGAGACCTGCGACCCACCGGGGACCTGCCCGACGATCGACGACTGCACGTCGGAAGACGCATGCCAACGCCCCATCCTCACCGGCTCGGCATCGAGCTGCTCGGCCGCTTGCGGAACCGAATCGATCACGGCATGCGCCGACGGCGACGGATGCTGCCCCGCCAACTGCACCGACGAGAACGACGACGACTGCATGCCGTCGACCGGAATGTGCAACGACGGCACGCTCAATCAGGGCGAGAACTGCGACCCCGGTATCGCTGCCGGCATGCCCGGAGCCTGCCCCGCGTCTGACGCCGACTGCGACGACAGTAACGCTTGCACCACCGACACCGCCGTCGGAATGGCTGCCGACTGCTCCGGAATGTGCATGAACGACGCAATCACCGCGTGCACCAACGCCGACGGATGCTGCGTCCCCTCCTGCACGCCGAATATGGACGACGACTGCACCGACCTCTGCACCACGTTCTGCACCGACAACATCGCCACCTGCACCGACGTCAACGCTCAGTACGCCGACATGGCCGCATGCATGACCGCATGTGGTGACTTCGTCGTCGGCGACGCCGGAGCAATGACCGGCGACACCCTGCAGTGCCGCATCACCCACCTCGGCCTTGCCGTCGGCGACCCGAACACGCACTGCTCGCACACCGCAGTTGCGAGCGGCCCATGCTCATGAGCGCCAACGACGTTCTAGACTATTGGTTCGGCGGTGAGGGCTCTTCGCCCGACGAGCGAATGAAGCTGTGGTTCATGAAGTCCGACGACACGGACCGCGAGATTCGCGAGAAGTTTGGCGACACGGTTCGTGCCGCCCTTGCTGGCGAGCTCGACGAGTGGGCCGACGACCCGCACGGACTGCTCGCACTCGTCATCGTGCTGGACCAGTTCCCCCGCAACATCTTCCGGCAAACCCCTCGCGCGTACGCCGGCGACGCCATCGCGATGGGACTCACATTCACGGCGATGGAACGCGGATGGGACGACGAACTCGCCCCCCTTCAGGCTTTCTTCCTCTACCTGCCGCTCGAGCATCAGGAAGACATCCACCTTCAGCACCTCTGCGTCGAGCGAATGAAGGCACTCGCCGACCGCGCCGAGGAATCGAAGGACCTCATGAACGAAGTGGTTCGGTACGCGGAAGAGCACCGTGATGTCGTTCAGAAATACGGTCGATTTCCACACCGAAACTCGATCTTCGGACGCCCATCCACCGATGCCGAACTCGAGTATCTCGCGAAGCCGGGCGCGGGTTTCTAGTCGACCTCGTCGTCGACCCAGCGCTTGACGGTCCTCCTGTCGAGCCCCGCCACGCGCCCCACCCCTTCATACGTCCCGATGGTTCCGTATAGATGGCGTAGATACGCCTGCTGAATCTCATCGATCGACGCTTCGCCCCGAGTCATGCGGTCAAACACCGCCGCCATGCCGCTCCCGGTTGCATTCGCGGTGAACGGGTCGCCGGAGTAGCGATTCGTGATGAGGACCTGTCGAACGCACTGCTCGAGTTCGCGAACGTTGCCAGGCCAGCCGTAGGCCGGCCCAACGCCCTCTTGAATCGCTGCTACCACGCGGTCGGTCCATGCTGCCGCATCGTCGCGGACGTAGCGCTCGAGCATCGACGCAACGAGGTGCTCGAGTTCGTCCGGTTCATCCGCCAATCGCTCACGGAGCGATGGCACTTCGATGACGTCGGAGCTGAGCCGGTAGAAGAAATCCGGGCGGAAGCGACCCTCTCGGAGCTCGTCGAAGGTGCGGTTCGTGGCGGCCATCACGCGGCCCTGAAACGTCCGTTCCTCGTCGCTGCCGACCGGCGTAAAGGTCCGCTCCTGGAGCACTCGTAGGAGCCGTATCTGCGTCGGCACGTCGACCTCTCCAATCTCGTCGAGGAAGATTGCGCCATGGCGGCGACATCGCTCGAACAGGCCGACGTGGTCGTCAATCGCCCCAGTGAACGCGCCCTTCCGGTGGCCGAAGAGCTCCGACTCGATGAGACCTTCGGCGAGAGAGCTCAGATTCACCGAGACGAACCCGTCTCGGATCGCGTCTTCGAACCGATCGCGGTCAGGGTCGTAACCGATCCAGCCGGACCGGCCGAGCGCCGAAGCCGCGGTCCCCTTTCCTGTCCCCGTCTCGCCGACGAAGAAGATGGAGAAGTCGTCCATCTGGCGCCACAGATGACGATCGTAGAGCCTGGGTTCGTGCGTGAAGAGGTTGTTCCACAACCGAGCGCGCAGGCGCCGCATGGGGAGCGACGTCCCCTCGAGTTGTGTCGTGATGAAGCGATACGCGCGTCGAACCTGGTACACGAAGCCGAGGTCGCGAGCGGCCTCCTCGCGGCTCACGCCCCACTTCTCGAGACCGTCGAAATATGCGGATGCAAACGCCGGCTTGAGCGGTCGCTCCGATTGCAGCTGCCGGTCGATGAAGGCGTCGATCTCGGGTGCGAGCTCGTGAAACTTTACGAACAGCAGCGCCACGCGAATGGTCTCGCGGGCTTCCGAATCGAACGCGTCGAGGCGAGTCGCGCCGAAGGAATCGAGCGCGGCGGCCGTTTGCGCCACGGCGCGGTCGACGATCGATCCACTGCCTGCTTCGTGTGGCTCGATGCCGGCAATCGCATGGTCGAGTCGGTCGCGATCCTCGGTGAAGGGGTTGGCGAAAGCCGCGTCGCGTACCAAGCGGCAGATCTGAAGTTCGTCGGGTAGTCTCTTAGCCATGCACCAGATGTACACCAACCGTGCACTGAGCGCACAAGCAATCGACAAGACCTCACCAGGGAGCTCTCAAGGCAGGATTCGCCCGTTGGCACGCCGCGTGCTCTAGGCTTTCCCGTCAACAAGAAGCGGCCGTCTCGCCGCAACAACGATGGAGGAATCGATGGAAGAAGTTCAGAAAGATACCAACGCATGGATCGTGCAGGTTTGGGTTTCGTTCGTGCTGGCATTCTCGACCACGCTCTTCGGGATCTGGAGCCTTCCGGTCGATATGTGGGTGAAAGCGTTCATGTTCATGGGAACGGTCTTCACCGTGGGCTCGAGCTTCACGCTGGCCAAGACCATTCGCGACAATCACGAAGCGAAGCGTCTGATCAATCGAATCCAAGGTGCCAAGGCCGAGAAGATACTCCGTGAGTTCGAGGTGAAAGACGCGGCGTGATCGTCGTCGGAATAGTTCGACGGTCGGGTGTCGTTTCAAAGACTGTTCACAATTTGCACGGAGACTACCTTGACCGCTCGAGCTCAATCCCTGTTCGCTTTTTCCGCCATCACTCTCGCCGCAGCCCCCGCGTTTGCGTGCGGTCCGTCGGGCGGCGAGCTGCTGGCGTTTTTTGCGTTTTCCCTCGCGTTCCTGTTTGGCGGGTTGGCAACGGTCACGATGGCGATCTTCGGCCGCCGGTGGCACCTCACCTTTTGGGGTTGGCTATCGAAGTCAGCTGGAGCGTTAGTCGCTGCGCAGGCTGGCGCATACATTGGGACATTGCTTGCGAACGAAGTGTTCGTCGGCTTTGGGATGGACACGATGGGCGCTGTCGCCGCGACCGCACCAATGCTGACCACCCTCGCGTTCGTCTTGTGGGTTCGAACCAACCGTTTCGAGCGCGCCGAGCGGCGCGCGGTCGAACCGACCGAAGCCGCATGATAAAAGTCGGGGCATGACCTCGCGAATAGAGCAGAACGACAAGACGATCGTGTGCGGCGATGGACCGCGCACGGTCGTCTTTTTTCATGGGTTTCCCGACACGGTGGAGACGTGGCTCCCACTGTTTCGGCGCTGGACCTTGGAGGGCTTTCGCCTGATCGCGATGCCTCTCCCCGACTGGGGCACGCAGGGCGGTGCGGCCAGCGTGGGGATTGATGAGCTCACTGCTCGAGTGGCCGAGTCGATTCGCGCCGTTTCGGACGAGCCGGTGCTCTACGTCGGTCATGACTGGGGCGCGGTGATCGGCTGGTCGTTGGCGGCGCATCACGCCGAGCTCATCGACCGGGCACTCTTGATGAGCGTGCCTCCCCTGCCCTGCTATGTGAAGAACGGCTTGCGTTCACCGCGCCAGTTGTTCGCCTCGCGCTACATTCTCGGCTTTCAGCCGCCTCGGGTGGGTGAACGAAAGATGTCGGAAGGCTACGTCGAGGAGCTGTGGCGAAGGTGGAGCGGGACCCAGCCTCCGGCGTCGCACATTGCTCGAGTCACCGAAACGCTGGGACCGACGCCCGGCGGGGCCCTCGCGTACTATCGAGGTTTGAAGCGGCTCGGGTGGAGCGCGAGTTTGTGGCGGTATGTTTCGGCGCCCGCTCGATGTGATGTTGTTGGGGTCGCGGGCCTGGAGGATCGGTGCGTTCGGGCCGAGTTGTGGGACGGCGCAGGCGAGTTCTGCGCTTCGTCTTTTCGTATGGAACGTCTGCCCGGAGGGGGTCATTGGCCGCACTGGGAGACGCTCGACGAAGTATTGCAAATCGTGGAGGAGTTTGCGCTGGAGCCGTCTGCGACGTAGACTGTTCAACAGCGCAACGACCATAAAAATCAGCCTGACGAGTCGAAATGAAGTCGAGAATTCTCGTCGTCGAAGACGATCCGATCAACGCAAGTGTTGTGTTCGATTATCTGGTTTCGTGTGGCTACGATGTCGCTCTCGTGCGCGATGGTGCTGAAGCGGTCGAGAAGTTCCGCACGCTTCAACCCGACCTTTTGATCGTCGATGTGCTCCTCCCCAACGTCGACGGATTCCACATCTGCTTCGAGATTCGTCGCACCACGGGTGGCGACGTTCCGATCTTGATGATGAGCGCCATCTACAACAACGAAGACGCTCAGGCTTTCGCGGCCGGTGACCTTCAGGCTTCCGACTTCTTGAGCAAGCCGTTCTCGCTCAAGGAGCTCAAAAGCAAGGTCGAAACACTCCTTCAGCCGGACCAGGCGGCGTGATCAAGCTCCCCGAGTTTCTCACGGACGTCGCAACCGATGAGAACCTCGAAAAAGTCGCTCAGGGGGCTCGTTCTGGCTACATCATCGTTGGCGTTCTCCTCGCGTTCACCTTCATCTTCGACGCGCTCGGTGTGCTCCCGCACACCCTCGAACTCGTCATCCTCGCTTGCATCAAAGGCATCGCGAACACCTGGCTTTGGTGGGCTGTACGCGCCAAGAAGGGCGTGCTGGTGTCGGCCATCGTCAACTCCTTCGCCGACGTCTTTTTGCTAACGGGCGCGGTCTATCTGACCGGTGGTCCGTTCAGTGCGCTCATCGCAGTCTACTTCGTCGCGCTCGCCTCGATTTCGGTGGTCTCGAACACCGGAGTGACTTTCCTGACCGCCTTCGTGATGTCGATGTGCTACGGGCTGATGAACTTCGCCCTGGCCCAGGATTGGCTGTCGGCGCAGGCGACTTTTCCTGCATTTCTTCGCACCGAAGCCGACCTCAGCGGCACGTTTTTAGCCGCCGACACGGTCAAGTTCGTGCTCCTCATGCTCTTGATGGCGGGTGCGCTGACCATTGCGCAGAACAACGTCCGCAACAAAGAGAAAGAACTCGAGAAGAACTTCAAGGAGCTCCAGAAGGCGAACGCTTCGAAGGGCGAGTTCGTCGCCAACGTTTCGCATGAGTTTCGCACTCCGATTCATGGCGTAATGGGGTTGGGGGAGATGCTGCGCGAAGAGGTGTATGGCCCGCTGAACGAGCAACAACACAAGGCGTTGATGGACATCGACCGGTCTGCCCGGGCGCTCCTCGGCATGGTCGACGATCTACTCAGCCTGGAGCGTGTAAATGCTGGCCGGTTGACGCTTCGGCTCATGAACGTGGAGGTCGAACACATCCTCGAGGACGTAGCCGAGGCGGCGCGCTGGATGGCGGGAACGCACGACATCAGCATCGTCGTCGAGGCCAATGAAGTTGGGCGAGTTTTGACGGACGTGAACATGCTTCGTCACTGCATTAGCAACCTCCTGAGTAACGCGGTGAAGTTCTCGCCCGACGGCGGCGTGGTGACGCTTCGGGCGGGTCGTTCGAAGAAGTTCGTGACGATCGAGGTGATCGACCGCGGCATCGGGATCGACCGCAAGGATCACGAGCGAATTTTCGAGTCGTTTCGGCAGGTCGACGGTTCGACTTCGCGGCACTTTGGTGGTTCCGGAGTCGGGCTTTCGGTGGTGCGCAAGCTGGTCGACACCATCGGCGGTTCGATCGAGGTCGACAGCGAGCTCAACCGGGGTTCGACGTTTCGGATCAAGCTGCCTACGTCGTAGGACCTATCGCAGCCCGATGGTCCCTCGGCAGACCTTCTCGAGCGTCCAGCCTGGGCGGTCTCGCTTGTCTTTCACCGCGCGAAGCGTGCAGCAAAAGGCGTCGTCCCCCCGACGTTCCAGTCGTACTTCGGCACGCAACGACACCATCTGTCCGAGATGCCGAGCTTCTCGTCCTTCACGAGTCACGCATACGAGCGCGGTTTCATGAGACTCCGCGCGGCGAACCAGCCGATTCTGCAGCGGCGTCGGAAACCATGCATCGCTGCCAAGGTCGAGCACGACGAGCCCAAAGGCGTTCGAGGCGATGAGCTGATCCGCGGCTCGCGCTGCGTTCTGTGCTCCGCGAACGCGCACCAGCGCGAGCGCCTCGAGATCGACCCCGACCTCTACGACGTCTGGCGGGTAGAACAAGCTCTCCGTGGCCGAAACCCACGCTACGGGACTGCCATTCTGCTGCGCGTCGAGCACCAGGCCAAAGGCCATCGTAAGCGCTCCCGAAGACTCGACTCCACGGAGCTCGACGAGGCGTCCAGCCAGCGCCTCACAGCTCCACGGTTGTGACGCACGCGTACGCTCCAGCTCTCGCTCGAGCTGCGCGCCGGTCATCAAATTCGGAATGTCGATTGGAAGCGGCATCATGACCCACAACTAAACACCCGTTCAGTATAGCAGCAGTTCCGTATGGATCCAGTGAGTAGTCCTACCCCTCGACTGTTGCATGTCTCCCCTGGTCAGTTCTTGTGGCGACGGACGAACGCACACATCGCTGACTTTGAGCTGGGGATGGACCTTAGCGCAGGATTCTACTGGTGAAGCTTGACCAATTGGATGGCGAGCATATACTGAACAAACGTTCACGTTGGCTCGTTTTCCACTATGAAACCTCGCATCGCCTGTCTCGACGTCCCCTTCCTCGCGCTTCAGATCACACTGAAAGAACACGAGGAATGGAGCGATCTACCCGTCGTGGTGGTCGACGACGACAAGCCACAAGGAATCATCCTCCAGGCCAACAAACGTGCGCGTGAGCTCAAGGTGCTCCCCGGCATGCGGTTCGCTGCCGGACTCTCGCTGGCACGCAACCTGAGAGCCAAGGTCGTCCCTGACGCCAAAGTCGATCAGGTCGTGTCCGAGCTGCTCGACACGCTCATGCAGAAGCTCAGCCCGCACGTCGAACCTAGCTCCGCCGAGCGTGGTGTCTTCTGGATGCGCATCGAGGGTCTCGACCGACTCTTCGGCTCGTTCGACGAATGGTGCCAGACCGTGCTCCAAGAGCTGCGAGACTTCGGCATGCACGTCACAATCTGCGCCGGCTTCACGCGATTCGGCACGTACGCTGTCGCGCGTTCCATCCGGCCCGGCGCGCGCATCTTCGACTCCCCAGCGGCCGAAGACCGAACGATGCGCCGAGTCCCACTCGCCCTTCTCGACATCGACCCCAACGGCCGCGACAAACTCGCGCGCCTGGGCGTCAAACGAGTCGGCGGTCTCCTGCAGCTCCCCTCCACCTCCATCCGCCAGCGGTACGGCGAGGAGATCGAGCAGCTGCGCAAGATGGCGAACGGTGAGGGTGAAGTACCGATCACGCCGGTCCCATGGCACAGCGAAGTCTCATCCGATTTCGACCTCGAACCGGCCGAAGACGACGTCCACCGCCTCCTCTTTCGCCTCAAAGGCGAGCTACATCGACATATGCTTCAGCTCGCGGCGCGTCATAGCGACCTGGCCGAGATCGAGCTCCTCTTCGACCTCGAAGACGGCGACGGAATCGAGGTTTCCGTGCGCCCCGCATCCCCCACGCTCGACGAGCAAAAGGTCCTCGAGCTGTTGCGCCTCAAGCTCGAGTCGGTCGTGTTCACTCGGGGCATCGTTCGTACCCGAATGCGCTCCGTGCCGGTGCGTGCTCGACGTTCGCAGCTACCGCTCTTTGGCAAAACCGACGCACGCACGCTCGACGACGCCAACCACGCCCTCGCCCGGCTTCGGGCCGAGTTCGGCGACAATAGCGTAGTCCGCATCAAGCCGGGCGATGCCCATCTGCCCGAAGGACAGTTCGAGTTCGAGCCGCTCGACGCCATGCGAGCCGCACAGCCCGTCGAAGCTCCCATGCGCCTCGTTCGCCGCATTCGTGAACGCCCTCGCCCACTCCCGCGGTTCGAGGAAGAGATTCTACCCGGCTGGCTCGTCGCCGGGCTCGACGCCGGGCCGGTGGTCCAAACATGGGGACCTTACGAGCTTTCAGGCGGGTGGTGGGGGCGCGGGGCGCACCGAGCCTATCACTACGTTCAAACACGTCGTGGCGACCTCTACTGGGTCTTCTTCGACCATCGGCGCAAACAGTGGTTTCTACACGGATCGGTCGAATGAAGTACGCGGCGCTCTGGACCAAGAGCAACTACACGTTTCTAGAGGGCGCGAGCCATCCTGAGGAGTTCGTGCACGCCGGTAACGCGATGGGCCTGACCGCGCTCGCGCTCACCGACCGTGACGGTGTGTACGGAATCGTGCGGGCACACGCGCAGACCAAGGATACGCCGCTGCCGGTCATCTACGGCTCTCAGGTGACCGTCGGCCGACACGACGAAGACGATGCCGACGCTAGCTCGATCGTTCTCCTTGCCCAGACTCGCGAGGGCTATCGCAACCTGTGCCGTCTGCTGTCGAAGGGGCGACTGCGGCGGCCCAAAGGCGAATCCCTCGTCACCTGGGATGAAGTCTGTAGCTATGCCGGTGACTTGGTCGCTCTGTGGGGCGGCGACGAGTCGCTCATCGTGCTGCCCGACGACGAGTGCGGCGACGACCTCCACCGCATTGCGGGCGACCTTCACGACGCTTTCGACGACCGACTCTACGCCCTCCTCGCCCGCCACCATCGCGACACCGACCTCGACCGCGAAATCGCGTTGCGAGCCCGAGCGAGAACGTTCGGCATGCAGCTCGTCGCGAGCAACGAAGTGCTTTACCACGCGCCCGACCGCCGCCCCCTGCAAGACGTCGTCACCTGCATCAAGCACGGCGTGAAACTGCGCGAAGCAGGTCAGCTTTTGCGCCCCAACCACCGGCATGTGCTGCATACCCCCGAGGCGTTTCTCGACCTCTATGCCGACGTCCCCGAAGCCGTGGAACGCACCCGTGAGGTCGCCTCGAGGTGCACGTTTCGGCTGAGTGAAGTTCGATACGTCTACCCATCGGAGCGCCTGCCCGACGGTAAAACCTCGATGGAGTGGCTCCGTGAGCTGACCTACCGAGGAGCGCGCGGGCGTTTTCCAGACGGACTTCCGCGTGAACACGAACTTCAGATCGAGCGAGAGCTCGAGATCATCGAAGGCCTCGACTACCCCGGCTACTTTCTGACGATGTGGGAAGTCGTCGACTACTGCCGGCGAAACGGCATCCTCTGCCAGGGCCGCGGGTCGGCGGCGAATTCATGTGTCTGCTACTGCCTCGGCATCACGGCGGTCGACCCGATCGAGACAGACCTCCTCTTCGAACGGTTCATCTCTCCAGAACGAGCAGAGCCACCCGACATCGACCTCGACATCGAGCACAAGCGACGTGAGGAGGTCATCCAGAACGTCTACGAACGCTACGGCCGTACCCACGCTGCGATGGTCGCCAACGTCGTCCGCTATCGCCCCCGCTCCGCGATCCGCGAGGTCGGCAAAGTGCTCGACATCCCCGAAACCGCACTCGACCGTATCGCCAAGACCAACACCCACCGCTCGACGCCTACCCTCGAATCGGTCGTCGAACATGGACTCCCCGAAGATGCCGACACCACCGACCTCTTCGTGCGCTTGGCCAACGAGATCCTCGAGTTCCCGCGACACCTCTCGATCCACCCAGGTGGCTTCATTCTTGGCCACGAGGCGGTTCATGACCTCGTGCCAATCGAGAACGCCACCATGGAAGACCGCACGGTCATCCAGTGGGACAAATACGACGTCGAGGAGCTCGGCCTCTTCAAGGTCGACCTGCTCGGCTTAGGCGCCTTGTCCCACCTGTCGATCTGCTTCGACATGTTGCGCGAGTCGCAGGGGGTCGACCTCTCGATGGCGACTCTGCCGGCCGACGACGTCGAAACATACGACCTGTGCTGCGAGGCCCGCACCGTAGGAGTGTTCCAGATCGAGAGCCGCGCCCAGATGGCGTTCCTCCCACGCATGCGGCCTCGCAAACTCTACGACCTGGTCATCGAAGTGGGCATCATCCGCCCCGGACCGATCACCGGCGACATGGTCCACCCCTACATTCGACGCCGAAACGGCGAGGAACCGGTCACCTACCCACACCCCAGCCTGGAGCCCGTGCTCGCCAAAACACTCGGTGTTCCGCTCTTTCAGGAACAAGTCATGAAACTCGCGGTCGTCGCCGCGGACTACACGCCCGGCGAAGCCGACCAGCTGCGACGCGACATGGCGGCGTGGCGGAGCAAAGGGCGCATCGACCAACACCGCGAGACGATGATTGGCCGCATGACCTCTCGGGGCATCGAGCGCGAGTTCGCCGAACGCGTCTTCGCGCAGATCCAGGGGTTCGGCGAGTACGGATTCCCCGAGTCGCACGCAGCGAGCTTTGCCCTGATTACCTACGCGACGGCGTACATGAAGGCACACTATCCGGTGGAGTTCACCTGTTCGCTCCTGAACGCCCAGCCGATGGGGTTCTACACGCCGGCGACCATCATCGACGACGCCAAGCGACACGGCGTCGAGTTCTTCCCCGTCGACGTTCTCTTGAGCGACTGGGACTGCACCCTCGAACCGCTCGCCGATGGCCACGCCGTGCGCATGGGCCTGCGCTACCTCAAGGGGATCAAAGAGGACGAATGGGACCGTATCGAAGCCGCCCGCGCCGAAGGTCCGTTCGAGAGCCTTCGCGACTTTGTCGTGCGCACCGGAATCTCTTCACGCACCGTCGAGCACCTCGCCGAATCGGGAGCCTTTTCGGGCTTCGGAAAAGCCCGGCGCGAGGCGCTTTGGGACGTCGCCGCGTTTGCGGCTGGCACCCTGCCCTTGCCATTTGAGATCGCCGAGAAACATGCACCCGAGTTTCCTGAGCTTTCGCCCTTCGAGGCGATCGCATGGGACTACCGTACGACCTATCACTCGCCGCGTGGCCACCCGATGCAGACGATTCGGCACCTGCTCCAAGAGCGCGGCCTGCCTGACGCCGAAGAGATTCGCACTCGCCCGAACCGAACGAAGGCACACTACGCCGGCATGGTCATCTGCAGGCAGCGACCCGGCACGGCATCTGGCGTCGTGTTCATCACGATGGAGGACGAGAAGGGCTTCGTGAACGTCGTGGTTTGGCCAGACGTTTTCGAGAAGTTCCGAATCATCGCCAAGACCACGACTTTCCTGGGAGTGACGGGCGAGATTCAGAACGAAAACGGAGTGTCACATCTGATCGTCGAGCGTCTATGGGTGCCAGACATCCCGCTGACGCCGAGCAACACCGGGAGCCGGGATTTTCACTAGTT
>CAYLMO010000047.1:0-34080 GCA_964384605.1 uncultured Bradymonadales bacterium
CTGTGGTGGCCTGACTGAGAACCCCAGAATCGAGGTCCTCCCCAGGTGATCAGGCTGTCCGGTCCACCCTGCGATAGCTCTGCGCAACTCCGTCCCACTCAACAAGTCGACCGTTTTTCCGCCATTTTGACCGACCACGAGCGGCTAAGAAACGATCGACGACCCGACCAAATCTCGATGACACGGCACGACAAAAAAGGACGAGCGGGCCCCGTGTCGCGAGGGTATGGGCAAATGGGGGTTAGGTCAGGGAGACAAAAGTTTGGGGTTGGAATAGGGTTTGTGGGAGAGGAGGAGATTATGGCTCGAGTGTTGTTGGTGTTGGTGGTTACTGGATTGGTGGGTTGCAGTGATGACGGGGGCGAGAGGCGTCCGGATGCTGGGGCGGATGGGGGTGTTGACGCCAGTGTCGACGTGGGTTCGGATGTGGGACCAGATGTTGGGTTGGATGGTGGAACGGATGGGGGTGTGAGCAATTGCGACATCGAGCCCGAGGGGCCGATCGCTGACCCTCAAATTCACACGCCGCGGTGGGCGTTTGAACCCTGGATCTCGAAGGACATCTCGGACCGCGACGACACGTACGACTTCGTGAACGGCTTCATCGACCGCGATATCCCGGTCGGAGTGGTCGTGCTCGATAGCCCGTGGGAGACGAACTATCACACGTTCGTGCCCAATCCGGACCGCTACCCGGACTTCGAACAGATGGTGACGGACTTTGCAGCCGACGACGTGAGGGTTGTGCTCTGGGTCACCCAGATGGTGAACCGCGTGTCGCTCGATCTCGAGATGGGAGGCGATGTCTACGACGGCTCCTCACCCCTCTACGACGAGGCCCTCGAATGCGGTTACGCCGTCGACGACGGCGATGACTACTTCTGGTGGAAAGGCTTCGGCGCGGGCGTCGATTTCTTCAACCCACAAGCCCGAGCTTGGTGGCACTCGCAGCAGGCGAGGCTGCTCGACATCGGAGTGGCCGGGTGGAAGCTCGACTTCGGGGATCAGTATCTGCCGCTCGACGGCGTCGAGACGTTCGAGGGACCGAAGACCCATCAGGAGTACTCGGAGCGGTACTATCAGGACTACTACGCGTACGGGGCGTCACGGGTTGGGACCGAGAATTTCATCACGATGGTTCGAGCCTGGGATGAGTCGTATCAGTGGGAGGGCCGCTTCTTCGCTCGGCCAGAGCACGCACCGGTGGTCTGGGCAGGGGACAATACGCGCGACTGGCGGGGCCTCATCGACGCGCTGGACCACATCTTCCGGTCGGCGCAAGCCGGCTACGTGGTTCTCGGCAGTGACCTCGGCGGCTACCTGAACGTCGACGACCAAGACTTGAGCCGACAGATTCCATTCAGCCAGGAGAACTTCGTGCGCTGGACGGCGGTCGCCGCGCTCACGCCGTTCATGCAGCTGCACGGACGTGGCAACCTCGCGCCGTGGACCGTCGAGGAACGCACCAGCGAGACGGTCGAGGCCTACCGCTACTGGGCCAAGCTGCACCATCAGATGATCCCGTTCTGGTACAGCCTCGCCGAAGAGTCGTACGCGGGGAATGAAGACGGGATCATTCGCCCCGTCGGAGCTGACCGCGCCGCGTGGGAAGACGACTGGCGCTACATGCTGGGCGAGGCGTTCCTCGTCGCGCCGTTGCTGGCCGACGGAGGTGCACGGGATGTGGACCTCCCCGCGGATTCGACGTGGTTCGACTGGTGGGATCCGGGTACTCCGATCGCCGGCGGAACGACCGTCGCCTGGACCGACAACCTCGACCAGAAGCGGGTGCCGGTCTACGTGAAGTCAGGCGCAATTCTGCCGCTCGATGACGTCGATCCGGTCACCGGGATTTCGCCTGACGGTCGCCGCGAGTTCGACACCATCCTCACCTGGGCCGGCGCGAACGGGTCGTTCGTACGCCATGACCTCGATGGAGAGACCACGAGCATCAGGCTGTTTCCGAACGGTTCCGGTGCCCGGATGACGATGTCGCGTGTTCCTAGAGACACACAGATCCGAATGGTGACCGAAGCTCCGATCACCCAGGTATTGTTGGGCGGAGCCGACCTCGCCGAGGTCTCGTCAGCAGACTTTGCGACCGCCGAGAGCGGTTTCTACACCGAAGGCGTTTTCACCTGGGTCAAGCTGAGCGCGAGCACCGAATCTGCGGCACTCTCGTTCGTACCATGAGCATCGAACCGTTCATCGAGACGCTGTTTCGGCCCCTCGAACAAGGTCGAATCACGGTGGCCGAGCCTGTCGTGTACGCGAACGCCATGCCGGGGCTGCCCGAGATCAGCTCGGCACCGCCCCGAATCTGGCAGCCGCTACGTGACCGCATGCTCGACGGCGGATGGGCGACCGCCACACCCGGCGGAGCGCCTCTCGCCGACGCCGAGACCAACTCCCTTCAGAACGCAGCTGCCGGAGCGCAGCTCGCGATTCTCCCCATGCGCAAAGAACGCGACGCGTCCCAGGGAATCGCCGCACACCTGTGGTCCGGGCTCGCGGCGGGCGGCGTTCTCCTCGGCGCCGCTCCCAACAACGGCGGGGCGAAGAGCTACGAGAAAGCCTTCGGGAAAGCGTTCGGGAGCGTCGAATCGCTCTCCAAAAACAAGGCTCGCGCATTCTGGTCGCGCAAGTCCGACCAAGCCCCGCCCGCCGACTGGCTAGCCGGCTACGCCATCCAGA
Source organism: uncultured Bradymonadales bacterium (assembly GCA_964384605.1). Classification (GTDB taxonomy): domain Bacteria; phylum Myxococcota_A; class Bradymonadia; order Bradymonadales; family Bradymonadaceae; genus CAYLMO01. The sequence goes on from CAYLMO010000047.1 coordinate 2,695, forward strand.
CGAATGGCGCCGGCTACCTCACTCGGCCCGGCGTGTTCTCGGCCGACCATGCCGACGCCGGAAGCGCCCTGCTGCTCGAGTCGATCGACGAGGTTTCCGGCCACGTGCACGACCTCGGCGCCGGCTGGGGCTACCTCACCGCCGAGCTCGCCAAACGCGGCGCGGCGGCCGACTCCTGGACCCTCTGGGAAAACGATCGCGAGGCCCTCGCCCTCGCCGCTCGGAATGTTGAGGTCGACGCCGCGTTCCACTGGGCGGACGTCACGCGCGAGTGCGTCGACAACCGAGCCGACACCGTGGTGATGAACCCCCCGTTCCACCAAGGCTGGAGGACCGAGATCGATCTCGGAATCCGATTCATCGAAGTAGCGTCCAACCTTCTGAAGTCGGGCGGTACCGCATGGATCGTCGCGAACCGGCATCTGCCCTACGAAGACGCCGTCAGGCGGCTCTTCAGCTCCGAGCAGATCGCGGCCGAACGCGACGGATTCAAGGTCATTCGCGCCACAAAATAGAGTAGCGCCGACACTGAACATTTGTTACGTTCTGGCGCGGAGGAACTATGACAGAATTCGTGAAAGCGTTGCGTCGAGAGCGTCGGGCCGACTTCGAGCTCGTCAGCGAATACGAGCCGAAAGGCGACCAACCGCGCGCCATCGAGCAGCTCACGGAGGGTCTGGAGGCCGGCGAGAAACACCAGACGCTGCTGGGCGCGACGGGAACGGGTAAGACGTTCGCCATCGCCAACGTCATCAGGAACTACGGGCGCCCTGCCCTCGTGATGGCCCCGAACAAGACTCTGGCGGCCCAGCTCTACAACGAGTTCAAGGAGCTTTTCCCGAACAATTCGGTCGAGTACTTCGTCAGCTACTACGACTACTACCAGCCCGAAGCGTACGTCCCGTCGACCGACACGTTCATCGAGAAGGATTCGTCGATCAACGATGCGATCGATCGGATGCGTCACTCGGCCACACGTTCGTTGTTCGAGCGGGACGACGTCATCATCGTGGCGAGCGTGTCGTGCATCTATGGCCTCGGCACGTCCGAGGCGTACACGGGCATGCTCCTGTTCCTGGAGGAGGGCCAGGAGGTTCGTCGTCGCGACCTGCTCGAGAAGCTCGTCGAGGTGCAGTACGAGCGCAAAGACTACGACTTTCACCGCGGCTCGTTTCGAGTGCGCGGTGACGTTGTCGAGGTCTTCCCGGCGTACGAAGAAGACCGCGCCATTCGGATCGAGTTCTTCGGGGACGAGGTCGAGTCGATCTGGGAGATCGACCCGCTCCGCGGCCACAAGCTGACTCAGCTTCCGAAGATCGCCATCTATCCGAACACGCACTACGCCGTGCTTCCGGAGCGCAAGAAGGCGGCGATCGACACCATCAAAGAAGAGTTGAAAGAGCACCTCGAGTTTCTCGTGTCGAACGGTCGACTGCTCGAAGCGCAGCGCCTCGAACAGCGCACGCAGTTCGACATCGAGATGATGATCACGATGGGCTACTGCAACGGCATTGAGAACTATTCGCGCCATCTGTCTGGCCGCGAGCCAGGTGAGCCGCCCCCGACGTTGCTCGACTACTTCCCAGACGACTACGTGATGGTCGTCGACGAGTCGCACGTGACGATTCCCCAGATCGGCGGCATGTACCGCGGCGACCGCGCCCGCAAGTCGACCCTCGTCGAGCACGGCTTCCGACTTCCGAGCGCCATCGACAACCGCCCCCTCAAGTTCGAAGAGTGGGAAGATCGTGTTTCGAAGGTCATCTACGTGTCGGCTACGCCGGGGAACTACGAGCTCGAGAAGACCGCTGGCGTCGTGGTGGAGCAGATCATTCGCCCGACCGGCCTCATCGATCCGGTCGTCGAGATTCGGCCTGCACTCGAGCAGGTCGACGACATCTACGGCGAGATTCGCCTGCGCATCGAAAAGAACGAGCGCGTGTTGGTGACTACGCTCACCAAACGGATGTCCGAAGACCTCACCGAGTATCTGCAGGAGCTCGGCATCAAAGTGCGCTACCTGCACTCGGACATCGACACCATCGAGCGGATGAACATCATCCGCGACCTGCGCAAAGGCGTGTTCGACGTACTCATCGGCATCAACCTGCTGCGCGAGGGACTCGACATCCCCGAAGTCTCGCTCGTGGGCATTCTCGACGCCGACAAAGAGGGCTTCCTGCGCAGCAGCCGCAGCCTCATCCAGACCATCGGGCGCGCCGCACGAAACGTGAACGGCAAGGTGCTGCTCTACGCCGATCAGATCACCGATTCGTTGCGCGAGGCCATCGACGAGACCGAACGACGTCGCGAGATTCAGACGGCCTACAACGTGAAGCACGACATCACGCCGCAGACGATTCGCAAGCGGATCAGCGACCTCGAGAGCCACGTTCCCGAGGACGACGAAGATGCCGTCGCGAAGGCCCTGGCAGCCGCCGGCGCCGACAAGAAGACCGACGATCCAGAAGAGATTGCGTCGATGATCGGCCACCTCAAGGAGAAGATGAAAGAGGCTGCGGCCGACCTTCGGTTCGAGGATGCAGCCGAGCTTCGCGACAAGATCAAAGCGCTCGAACAACGCGCGCTCGGCGTCGCTTGACCATCAGGAAGTTGCGCCGACGCCCAGCGCGGGGCACCCTTCCAACCATGTCCGTGTTTATCGACGAAAGTGCAGTGAATTCGGCGCGCCGCGATGTCTACGTGCGCCGCATCAGACGAGCCATCGAGCGAATCGGCGTCATCGACGGTCGAGATGCGCTCGGCCTCGCCACCGACCTCGTCGAATCCTTCGACTTCGCCCTCCGACACCACCTCGCCGAATGGAGCCGCGTCGAGCTACGACCACAGCTCGGCCTCGGCACGCACGAGTGGATGAGAATTCGTGGTCGCGTCGCCGAGAAGAGCAAGGTCTCGATGCCCGTTCCCGACGAGGAACGGTTCGATATCCTCGTCAGCTGCTGGTACCGGTTCCTGATCAGCGGAATGCCCGCAACGCCAATTAGGCTGCGCCATGACGGCCGCGAGGTGTTTACCGCGACCGACGAAGAGGGCTTCTTCGAGGCGACCCTCAGCCGAGAGTTCGAACAGGGCATCAACTACGACGTCGTCGAGGTCGAGGTCGGTGAGAACGCGACCGTTCGAGCCGACAAAGAGTCGTGTCCGATCGTGCTCCCTGGCCCGTCGACAAACACGGTCGTCATCGTGGACCTGGACGGTACGCTCCTCGAACACCCACGCGGGCGATACGCCAAAGTGATGGCCGAGATTATCCTGGAGCATTCGAGCCATCTGTTGCTCCCGCTCGACGACCTCACCGAGCTCGTCGACGCCATCACGTCCGAAGAAGGCACCGTCTCGCCGGTCTTCTACCTGAGCCAGGCGCCGCGCCACCTCTACGGCCATATGTGGGCCATCCGAGAGTATGCCGGGCTGCCCGAGGGTTACCTTCAGCTGTTCGACTACGACCTCAAGCTCCGAGAGCTCGCGCTCGAACGAGACCAGGCTGGCGTCTGCATGATGCTCAGCGCGCAGGACCTCATCGAGCCGTACCCCGAACAACGATTCGTGTTCATCGGCACCACTCGTCGGTATCCGACCTATGCCCCTCTCTTGAACGCCTATGGCGAACGCATAGAGAGAGCGTATCTCATCGGCTCGTCGACGGGCATCGAGGAGGGCCTCGACGAACTGTCGCGGACTTCACACACCCAGATTTATGCTGGCTCGGCCACCGAATTGCTCCAAGGGCTCGAGGAAGCCGATGACGAATAGTCGAATCCTGCGAATCGCGTCGATGCTCTTGTTGGCGCTTACGATCAGCGCTTGCGACCAGCTTGGCTGCTCCGGAGGTGAAGTTCCGCCGGCCCTCGAAGGCGACGTCGTCACGGAGCCCGATGTCCCGCTGGTGCCTGCTGACGCGACCGTGGTCATGCATGGACCAAACGTCGAGTCGGTGCTCGGCGTGCTCGCAGTCGCGACCTCGAAGCTCCCGAAAGACGCGGCCATTCCGGTGATGCGAGGCGTATGGTCCGCCAACTTCGCCTACGATCCGTTTGGCACCGCCGGCTGGGAAGCGTGGGGCTTCGAGCCGAACAATCCGTTCACACTCGTGCGGGCGAACGGCCGCTGGATCGCGATGTCGAAGACGTCGGACCCGGAGAAGTTTCAGCGGTTCGTCGAGCGCCGCGCGGAAGACGGGAAGCTCGCGATCGAGTCGGGAACGTTCGACGGCTTCGAGGTGTGGTCGATCTCCATGACGCCCCCACGCGGCGAGGGGCAGATCATGTTGATGGCACGAAAAGGCGACCTCTTGTTTGCCGTGCCTACCGGCCGTCTCGACCCACGAACCACGCTCGGCGCCCCCGGTGCAGCCTGGCCCATGGAAGAGCTCGGAAAGATGCTCTCGAGCTGGAGTGAACGCCCTCAGGACGAGCGGTGGGCCAACGACCGCGCCGTGAAGGCGATGCGCGGGGGTTGGGCACAGAAGAGCGACGTGGTCGGCTCGATGCAGCCCGGCGAGTTCATCAGAAAGGTCGACGCGAAGGGGCAAGCCGCATCGATTCGCAACCGGATGATCTCACAACTCGGGACCTTCCAGTTCGCCGCAGACGTCGACGCTCCGAGCCGTTCGGTCACTGTTCGGGTGCGCAGCGAAGGCAACCCCGACGCCCCGACATTCGTCCGTGACCTGAAGGGAGCGACCGGCGAAGTACCTCGAATAGGCGGGCTCGCGGACCCGGGCATCTTGTCCATCATTCGCCTGTCGGTGAACCCCGACAAGACCTGGCAACTGTTGCGAAGCCTGCTCCCCGCCGAAGATCGCCTGAAGATCGACCAGACCTTCGCGGACCTCTCGAAGGAGCTCAGCCTCGACGCGAAGAAGCTGCTCTTGGACAACCTGCACGGGCACGTTTTCGTGTTTGTCTACGGGTTCCAGGAAGACGTGCTGTCGTCCGAGAATCCGACGTTCATCCCGGATCTTTTTCAGCTGCGCGCGACGCGTGAAGCGGTGTTGGTGCCGGTGAAGGACACCGAGAAGGCCAAGCGCTTCCTGGACATTCTGACCCAACTTTCGAAGGGCAAGCTGAACCGGCAGGCGCTGGGCGACTCGATGCAGTACGCATGGATCGACGACGGACCACTCGAGTGGGCCGTGATTGTGGGGAAAGATCACGCGATCGTGGTCGACAGTTCGGCTGCCTTCGACAAAGCCACGATCTACGAACGTGGCGCACGAAAATTGCCGGCGGCGCTCGAGGCACGGGGCGCCGACAAACTCCTCGACGGAGCGCATCGATCGGGCGCCTACATCGACCTCGCCGCCCTCGCGAATCTGCTGAACGAGACCGACAACGAGGCCGGTCCGTGGCTCGCGCCCTACACGTCGGTCGTCGTCACGACCGAGATGGGCGAGTCCTCCGCCGAGCTCACACTCGAGATTGGTCTGGAGCGAATCCCCGAGCCTGTGGACGAGAAAGCTGGTCCGGCTGGTTCGTTCGAGCCTCTCTAGTCCGCCAGACTCTCGAGGTCGGGCGCGATTTCGAGCAGTTTCGTCGCCGAAATCGACGTCCCGGCTGCAACCCATCCGAGCGACGCGGCCAGCTGACCGACGACCTCTTCGGGGGTCGCACCGGCCGCTCGAAGCTCCTGCAGCGAGAGCGAACCGTCGCGCTTGGACATCCGTTCACCTTCATCATCGAGCATCAGCGGGACATGCCAGAACTCCGGCACGTGGGCGTCAAACGCCTCAAAGATCGCAATCTGCCGAGGCGTCGAGTGGACGAGGTCCTCGCCTCGCACCACGTCGGTGATCCCCATCAGCCAATCATCGACCACCACGGCCAGCTGATACGCAAACAGCTTGTCGGCCCGTCGCACGGGGAAGTCTCCGACCTCGTCGACCAGGCGCTGGCTCCAAGGCCCCATCACGTGGTCGTTGAATGAGACTTCCACATCGCTCACCCGGAATCGCCACGACGGTGTCTTGTCGTTTTTCTCGACCCGGACCGCCTCCTCTTCTTCGGCTGTCAGGTCACGGCACGTACCGGGATAGACCGCCGTACGGCCGTGTGGCGCGCTCGAAGCTTCCTGGATTTCGCGGCGAGAGCAATAGCACCGAAAGACCAGGCCCGCCGCGTCGAGTCGTTCGAGGGCAGCCTCGTAGATGTCGTCGCGGTCGCTCTGGTCATACGGACCGCAGGGGCCGCCCACATCGGGGCCTTCGTCCCAGTCGAGCCCGAGCCATCGCAGGTCGTCTAGAATCTGCGCAGCGCTCCCTTCCACCGTACGTGGCCGGTCGAGGTCCTCCATACGCATCACGAAGGTCCCGTCGGCGAGCCGAGTCTGCAGCCACGCGAGCAGAGCGGTGCGTACATTGCCGAGATGAAGCGGTCCGGTGGGGCTCGGCGCATACCTGCCGCGCACACCACGTGCGCGCAACTGGCTCGCCTGTTGGGCAAGTTGTTCGAGGTTCACGGACATCTCAGTTGACCGCCGGCGAGACTCCAGACTCCCACTTCTGCTTACTGTGCCGCACCAGTCCCTGGGCGTGCGCGCAGACGTTGCCTTCACCATCGAGCAAATGCGCCGAGGCGTAGACCACCGGACCTGCGCGGTTGATCCAGGCCTCGCACACGATTCGGTCGCCGCGGACTGGCCGTTCGAAGTTCATCGAGATGCTCATCGTGGCGCAGCGTCGCGTCGGATCGACGAGCGCTGGCGTGACCCCGATGGCGAGGTCGAACAGCGCCGCGACCACGCCACCGTTCACGTACTCGCCGCCCATCCCACCGCGCATGGCGTCCTGTACGGGGTCGATGATCGCGCGCGCCTTGTCGCCATCGAATTCGATGACCGCACCGAAGAACCCGAGGGTCTGGCTGGCGTTGAAAGCGGCGGCGTAGGCCTGAAGTTGTTCGGGGGTGGGTGCGTCCGAATCGGATGACATCGGTGGCCTTTAGGGCGAGGACTCCGACGCGACCGGCGGTTCGTTTTGACCTTGATACCAGGTGTATCCAGCGGCCGCGGCGATCGCGAGGATGATGAGGAACGTGACGATCTTCGGGGCGAGGCCACCGCCGTCTTCCTGCGGAATCTGCGCGGCCATCTGAGCGGGAGTCGGAAGCGAAGTTCTGACCGGTGCCTGCACAGCCTGGGACCGTCGCTTCTCGCGCAGAACGGGATCAGCTGCCGCGCCATGAGCGCCCGGAACCTTGGGCTTTTCGCGTTCGCCGGTATCGCCGGCTCGCTTCGGCTTGCTGAAGATTTGGACCGGTGGAGCTTCGCCCGATTCGTAGGTCTTCGGGCGAGGCGTCTGACGCTCTTTTGCCGGTGGTTGCTGGCCCTGAATCGGGGTTTGGAGCAACCGGTCTGGCGTGTCCATGCGCACGCGATCGAGGTCTTGCGAGTCGCGCAAGCTCGTCCCGAGGCCGTCGTCACGAACGAGATTCAACCAGTCTTGTACAACGGTCGCGAACTCCCTGGTGGACTGGAAGCGGTCGTCGGCGTTCTTCTGCATCGCCTTCATGACGATGGACGCAAGCTCCGGGTCGATCGTGGAAGGAAGCTGCGGAATCGGTTCGTTCTGGTGCTGCAGAATCAGCGAGTACGCGCTGTCGCCGCGGTAGGGGAGCGAGCCGACGAGGCACTCCCACATGATGACGCCGACGCTGTAGAGGTCGGCGCGATGGTCGACATCGGGGTTCAGCCCCTGCTCTGGCGCGATGTACTCGGGAGTTCCGTAGAGCTTTCCGATGGTCGAGAGGCGCGGATCGCTCTCTTCGGACGCGTCTTTCGCGATGCCGAAGTCGAGGATCTTGATCTTCTCGGTGCCGTCTGGGCTGCGTGCGAAGTAGACGTTCTCTGGCTTCACGTCGCGGTGAATGAACCCGTGGTCGTGCACAGCTCCAAGACCGGCGAGGATCCCGAGGGTGATTTCGGCGACCTCTTCGGGCTCGAACATGCGTCGTACGCAGAGGCGGTCGAAGAGTTCTTCACCCGAGAGCAGCTCCATCGAGAGGAACAGGTGGCCTTCTTTGGTCTGCCCGAATTCGTAGACTCGAGCGACATGTGGAGAGCGGATTGCGCGGGAGATCTTCGCTTCGCGCTTGAAGCGTTCGACGATGGCCCAGTCGGTGCGATACTCGGGGGAGATGACTTTGAGCGCGACCGGCCCGTGTCGACGGCCGTCTTCCATCACTCGTTCAGCGGCGTAGACCTCCCCCATACCGCCCGAGGCGACGAAGCCAAGGATACGGTAAGGCCCGAACGCCTGCCCCGGAAGGAGCAGCCGTTTGATGACCTGTTCGTCCTGGATGTGCGAACGTGAAGCGAGCTCCTCGACGGTGCCCGCTTCAATCATTTCAACCCCAGAATCTTCTTCGAGGCCCCTGAATTCTGGGGGCAACTCGATGAGGGTACTCTTCACGGCATCACGCTTTGTATCTTGGGGTACGCTGATTGCAGTCTAAGTGAAAACTTATGAGATAGCTAGATCGGGTCTTTGCATCCTGAGCGCCAGAAGCGAGGCGGTCCCCCGATTCGACACAGAGTTATGATTCGCAACCCCACCGACTTGGTCCAAGCTTCTCGAAGAAAATTCACGAACGGTCCTTCCACGTGGGAAGTCGTGACGTTTGCCGATAGTCTTAAACGAAGAACCCGCGGCGATTGGCCGCGGGTCTTGTTCTCGTCGGTGCCCCTTATCGGTGGCAGACGAAGTGTCGCTCAGGATTGCGGCGGAAGTCGGTCGAGTTGACGTCCGTGCACGCCGAGGAGATCGCGCTCTTGAGGGTGTCGATCTGGTCCCAGGTGATGGCCATCGAGTCGAAGACGATGCGGACGTTTCCGTCGCCATTCTCGACTTCGTCGAGGAAGGGCTCGTAGAGGCCTTCGCCGGTGTCCCACATGTCGACGAAGTTCTGCTTGAATGCCTGAACGAGGTCAGGGAATCCGTCGGCGTGGTACCAGACCATGTTCTCCATGGTGTTGTGCTCGGCGTTGTCGCTCAGGTTGTAGCTGCCGCTGATGACGGTGTCGCCGTCGATGATGATGTACTTGTGGTGCATCTGAGCGGCGTAGCTGTAGTGCCAGCGGTACGAGTAGTACTTGAAGCGCTGCGGGATACCGGCGTGGTGAATGTCCCACGAGAAGTAGTAGCCCTTGTCCATGCAGTCTTGCGTGCGTGCTTCGGAACCTTCTGCTTCGACGAGGCATTCTTCGAGCTCGTCGACCTGGTTGAAGTGTGCCCAGTCGCTCACGTACTCCTGACCGTCGAGGTAGACCTTGATGTCGAGGTCGGGGTTGGCTTCCCACTTCGCGAGGAGAGCCTCGGAGATGGGTCGTGAGCGGAGGTGGCCAGATGCGATCCAGATGGACTCTTCTGCGTTGTTGATCGACTCGACGATACGGTCAGCAACTTCGTCGGAGCCGCGAATGATCGAGAAGGTGTTGCCCCATCGGCTCGAGAAGGTCTGCTTGAAGTTTGCCGACGTGAACGCCGCGTCTGCCGAAGGGTCGTCCGGGATGAGCGCAGGGTCGATGTCGGCCGACTCGAAGTAGGTGAAGTCTTCTTCGAACGAGAAGTCACGCGAGTGATTCCAGAGGGTGTTGAACTCGTGCTGGAATCGCAGGTTCAGCTCGGTGTTGCCGAAGATGATGACGGTGTTTTCGTCGTAGCGGGTCGCGGCGCTGGTGGACCAGTTGCCGGAGCCGGTAGCGAGGATGCCGGAGTCGGTCGCTTTGTCGTTGGCGCCGTCGCGCGGGCCGTCAATCAGCACGTATTTGTGGTGCATGATCTTGTTGACGTAGCGGACGTCGATGCCCATCGCTTCGAGGCGAGCCGAGCGGGTTCCTTCGGGATCGAGGCGGTCGGAGCCGCCGTCTTCGAAGATCATGCGGATGGAGACGCCACGGTCGGCAGCGCGTTCGACAGCGTCGTACATCTTGCTGTCGCTGAAGCTGTACATCGCGATGTCGAGCGAGTCCTGGGCGCCGTCGATGAGCTCGGCGATGCGGGCCAAGTGGCTGTCTTCGTAGTCTTGCGGCGAGAAGATGACTTCGGTCTGCGTCGCGGCGATGATGCAGCGGCTCTCGACCATCGCGGTGAGTTGGTCGAGCGCGACCGGGCCGACGTAGTAGACGTCGTCGAGCGCCTGTGCGGTGTCGAACAGCTGGTCGTCGGTCGTGCCGGCGATTCCGTCGTCGCCGTTGCGGGCTTCGATGATGTTGCCAGCAGCACGCGAGTGAAGGCCGCCGTCTTTGAGGTCTTCTTCGGTGGTCGCCGGATCGTTGACGAGCGCCAGAACCGAGTTGAGCTCGCACTCGCTCCAGTTCGCATCCGCTTTGCCACCCGCAAACGCCACGTCATCTCGTCCATCCGGTGACTCGCCTTCGCTCTCGCCGCAAGCTGCTGCGGTGACGAGGAATGCGGCAAGTGCAATGGAGAGAAGTTTCGTGTTTCGGGTGGTCATGGCGTCAGCACCAGGTTCAGGTTGATTGGACGTCCTCCTATAGTGCAGCACCCGTGCCAAGATCGAAACCACCGTTTTGAGCTTTCTACGGGGTGTTGGGCTCGTAACTGGCAACAGCAGTTGCCACCAAGCTCCGATTGCGGTGGAAGATCGATCTGCCGATCGACCTAAGGCCGCCGTTCGAAAGGGATTTCGACTCGGAACGTGGTGCCTTCGCCAACCTCGCTTTCGAAGTCGATCACACCGCCGAGCGACTCGACGATACTCCGCGAGGTGGCGAGTCCGAGCCCGGTCCCCTCGCCCGCGGGTTTGGTCGTGAAGAACGGTTCGAGCACCTGGTCCCGAATCGCCTCCGGGATTCCAGAGCCGGTGTCGCTGACTTCGATAATCACCGAGCGTTCGGTGCGTCGCGCTTTGACGCCGATGACGTGGGATGGCTTGGGGTCGTTCGCAACCGCATGGGCCGCGTTCAGCAGGAGGTTGAGGAGTACCTGGCTGACGAGGCTCGCGTTCGCTTCGATCGCCGGTAGGTCTTCGACGTCGATCTCGAGCCGCGCGTGGTCGGTGATGTGCGCGCGCGCCATGCCGACGTTGCTCTCGATCAGCCGATTGATGTCGCAGAGCTGCACGTCATTGGTGTCGGAACGCGAAAGCATCATGAGCTGCGAGACGACGGTCTTCACGCGACGCGCGCCATGGTTCGCGTCTTCGAGAGAGGCGATGATCTCGTCGAACTCGCCACGAAGCTCTTCGGAAACGCGTGCACGGAGGTCCGTCAGCAATTCGAGCGCGACCGACTGGTTCGCCGTGAGGAAGGTCATCGGGTTGTTGACCTCGTGGGCAACGCCGGCGGCCATCGTCCCGATCGAGGCGAGTCGGTCGGCGTGCGAGACCTGCGCGCGCAGGGCCTCGCGTTCCGACAGGTCGCGCGAAATGACGACAACGGCATCGTCGCCTCGATAGTCGACGCGGAACGACCGGCTCTCGACAAGAGTCGCCCCCAGCTGGTGTTCAATAGGCAACATGGACTCACCGCCGTTCGACTTGGCGTTGCGCGTCAGGTCCTGCCACGGCGAAGCACCAAACACCTCGGAGGCCGATTCTCCAACCATCGAAGTGGTGCCCGAAGCGTTCATCCTGGTGAAAGTTTCGTTGTGGAACGCCACGATGCCGTCGCTGACCACACAGAATCCCTCGGGGATTTCGTCCAGCCATCCGAGCTCTCCTCGCCGACCGTCGGAGAGTTTGAAGGAGCCGAGGAGCTTCGTGCGAAGGCCGCCTTCGTCGAGAAACGCTAGCTGTAGGAAGAGTTCCTGCAGCGAGTCGTCGGCGAGGTTGTCCCGGAACTGAAGCAGGCCGCCCCAGACGAGTCCGAACGCCAGGCCACCGGCGCCTTTCGAGATCACACCACTCTTGAGCATCTCGCCGAGATTGGGGTCGTTCCAGAAGAGTGGGACCAGGTAGCCGAGGGTGTCGAAGACGAGCGCGAACACGAGCGCAGCGGTCATCGAGACGATCGGGGGCAGGCCGAGCTTTCCGAGCTGGGTGTAGATCGTCAGCCCCAACAAGAGTGAGCCCGCGAGCACGACGACTCCGACCAGGGCCGGCAGCAGCGAGGCCGAAAAGACCCGAGCCGGAAGGTCGGTCGTTGCGAGGGGCGGAGCGACGGCGATGTGGGCAGCCATGATCGAACCGACCAAGATGACCACGAGGTTTGCGCCTACGATGGCGTGGAAAAGCGTGCGCGCGGCGGCCGCTCCCTGCACCCCGTAGATGTAGACCAAGACGGCGAGATTGCTCGCGAAGAGCACGCATGAGCCGGGCGAGACGACCAAGTCGCCCGCGGACCAGAAGAACGACGCGCCCAAGATCGACTGCATGAACTGCAGCGCACTGACGGTCGTGACGGTTGCCGCTATCCCCAACCGAACGGCACCAAGGAGAATTGCCGAGATGGCAATGAACTCCACGGCGAGAAATAAGAGGGTCATCTGTCCGGTCGTCAGTACGCAACATGGCCGCCGGGCCATCGCACTGACCGTTCGACACATTGTGTCGAAACCTTGAACTAGATTCACTGCAACCAGAGGCGCTGGCTACAGATGGCTACAGATAGAGGGAGAAGTTCCCCATGAAGAGCTGATAATCGGTGTCGGACAGATCGACCTGATAGCCGAAGTCGACACCAGCGGCGGAGGTCCGGTAGCCCGCGCCGGCAGTGAGGATGTTGCGCTCTTCGGCGCCGATTCGGAGGTACCCAAGGCGCACCGGGATCATCCCGGCGACGAGGTACTCGGCACCTACGCCAACGTCGATGGCAGGATCGCCGCGATCGATGTCGAGGCCGAGGTCCGCCGCGATGGCGAGACCGTTGAGCTCGAGGCCGAGTCCGCCTTCGATGATGGTCGGAGCGGTCGCCTGGCAGATGATCTGTTCGCACTGCGGGATGAGATTTCGTGCGGCAATACCGACGTGAATCGCCTGGCTGACGCGGAAGATCGCGCCAGCGTCGAGCGTGAGTCCATTGAGGATTTCGACCGACTCCTCTTCTTCACCAGAGCCGATGGTCTGGTGCATCAGGAGGTACCGCCCACCGACTCCGATCGAGACTCGGTCGGGCACGACGGGAACGCCGAGCGCGAGTCGGATGTCATGACCGGTGACGTTTTCGAGCGAATCGCGACCGAGGAGCAGCGAATAGCCGACGCCCGCGGCGAGCGAGGGGTTCGTCTTGGAGTCGACGATGCCCGCGGTGAGGACGTTTCCGCCCGGGTTGTACTCGTAGCCGGCCTCGATGGCGTACGTGACCGAGCGCGCGACGCCGGCCGGGTTGTTGAAGATCGCCGACGGACCGTTGGCGATGGCCGTGTATGCTTCGCCCATTCCGCTTGGCCGAACGCCATCGTGGAACGTCTGCGCCGAAGCGAATGCGGGGATCGAGAAGACTGCAAGTACCGCTAGCGCGGCGAAAAATCGGGGCTCGGACATCGTACCTCCGTGTGCGTGCGAGCACGGATGTTGTAGCGCAGCGGCGATCGCGGCGCCAGCGGGCGCATTAGGCGCCAGTTTTGAAGTGGAGGATGTCGCCGTCGGCGACTTCGTACTCCTTACCTTCGATGCGCAGCTTGCCCGCGTTTCGAATCTCGGATTCCGATTTGTACTCTTCGAGGTCTTCCACCGTGTAGACCTCGGCCTTGATGAACTTCTTCTCGAAATCGGTGTGGATGACGCCCGCGGCCTGTGGCGCGAGAGCGCCGACCGGGATGGTCCATGCTCGGATCTCTTGCACACCAGCAGTGAAGTAGGACTGGAGTCCGAGCAAGCTGTAGGTGCCGCGGATCAGCACGTTGAGCGCCGGCTCTTCGATACCGAGGCCTTCGAGCATTTCGGCCTTCTCTTCGCCGTCGAGCTCGACGAGTTCGGCTTCGATCGACCCGCAGACCACGACGACCTCCGAGTTACGTTCGGCCGCGAACTCTCGCAGCTTCTGGACGTGCTCGCCTTCGCCCGCCAGGTCGCCCTCGTCGACGTTTGCCACGTACAAGACAGGCTTGCGGGTGATGAGGTGCGAATCTTGGATGAGCTTCACTTCGTGCTCGTTGAAGTCGACCGACCGAACGGGCTTGAGGTCGTTGAGTGCCTCGAGAGCCTTTTCGAGCACGGCCACTCGGGCAATCTCGGTCTTGTCTTGCGACTTCGCGGCGCGGCGGGCTTTGTCGAGCCGCTTTTCGACGGTCGCGAGGTCGGCCAACGCAAGCTCGGTCTCGATGATCTCGACGTCGCGAATCGGGTCGACAGAGCCTTCCACGTGCACGACGTTTTCGTCTTCGAAACAGCGCACGACGTGAAGAATCGCGTCGGTGTCGCGGATGTTAGCGAGGAACTTGTTTCCGAGCCCCTCGCCCTGACTCGCACCTTTGACGAGTCCGGCGATGTCGACGATCTCCACCACAGCGGGAATCACCGTATCGGTCTGAATGAACTTGTGAATCCGGTCGAGCCGGGAGTCCGGCACGGGCACGATTCCGACGTTCGGCTCGATGGTGCAGAACGGGTAGTTCGCCGACTCGGCGCCCGCGTTGCTCAACGAGTTGAAGATGGTGGATTTCCCAACGTTGGGGAGGCCGACAATTCCTGCGCTGACGCTCATGGTCTACTCCGCGAAGCATGCGTAACGGGGAGTGAATTAGCGTAAGCGCGCGGATTTCGCCAGCGCAGAGACGACCTCGGAGTAGACTCCCGGCGGCACCGCGTCGGCAGGGACCTCGCCCCATTCCGACTCGAAGTAGATGCGGTCTACTTCGGCATCGACCGGAACGAGGCCGCCAGCGGCGATGGGGCGAATCTCGAAACCTTCGGCGAGTTCGATGTGTGCTGTAATGCCGAGAGCCTCGAAGCGGCGGTAGAACCCGACGATCATCTGGTTCTTGCCGCGCCTGGCCGACCAGTTTTTCGCCATTCGGGCGCGCAAGATCTGAGTCTCCATCGGTTCGAAGTTCGGCGTGTCGTGGGGTCGGTAGACCGGCCTGTCGAGCTGCTCGAAGGGCTGGACGAGTTCATAGTCCGCGAAGAGTTCGTTCCATCGGTGAAGCTCGGCGGGAGCGAGCTCGGCCGGATGAACGACTCCCACGCGCTCGCCTGGCTGCAGCGGCATCGGTGACTCGCCGACGTCGGAGAGTTCGAAGTCTTCCCCGACTCGTACTGCGGCGAGGAACCCACCGTCGTCCGTCGCGACCATCCACAACACGGTTCGGGCGAGCTGCCGCAGGATGGGATGCTCGAGCACATCGCGCCGCCACAACTCGTAGTCGAAGGTTTTGTACTCGACCATCGCGCGTTCCCAGCGAGCAGCGTGGAGGTCGCGCACGACTTCCGTGCGCCGCCGGGCAACGTGTGGCGCGGTCGCGGGGGAGTCCACGAAGTCGGGGACGTTTTGGTCCACCACCGCGTCGACGAGGCGATGACGGGCGTTTGCGATGGCCTCGAGTTCGATTCGCGCGTGGGCGCGGATGCGTGGCGCGCGGTGGAATTCGGAGAGCCAGCCGAGCTGGGCGATGGCGTATGGGGTCCCCTGCCGACGAACCGCGTCGAGCGCCGAAAGCGCGTCCTCGGCGGTGAGCCACTTCCGGTAGTCGATGACCGCGTCGACCACGTGGTCGAGCGAGCCGTCGCCCCCGAGGAAAGCGACGGACCGCATGCACCAGCGCGTCGCGTTGTGGTCGTCGGACCGGAGCCATACGTCGAAGAGGGCTTTCGCGAATCGGTCGGCGGACTGTGGATCGAGCTCTTCTCGCAGGCCTTCGAGCGAGGCTGGGACCTCGTCGCGGGATGCGCCCGAGCGGAGGTCGAGCTCGAGACGGACGTCACTGAGCGTCGCCAAGATGCCGTCGACGACGTCGTCCGGGAGTCTCTTTCCGTCGACGATGAGCGGGGGCAAGAGGGCGCGTTCCGTGTCGGGGAGCTGGTCGGCCCACGAATCGATCGCCACGAATCGAGTCGCCCACTGCGGCAGCGGGTCGAGCTCGGGGGCCGACTCGACCGACGCGCCCATCGCTTCGCGCAGTTGAGCCCGCTCATCGGCGCCGAGCGCGGCGATGGCGTCGTCGACCGCGGCGGGTTGCAAACGACGTAGCTCAGTCAAAACGTCGACCGCGGCCTGGCGAGTGGTCGTGCGCGTCGAGGCGAGTCGAATCAGCTCTTGGAGGTGTTCCGGGCCGTGCGCACGGAGCCAGCCGCGCGCCTGCGTCGCGGTGTCGGGGCGCGAGAGAAGGCCCAGCATGGGGTCGACGAGTTCGACGCGTGAAAGTTCGCCGAGCGCGACGACGAGGTCTTGCGCTTCGGGGACCCTGTTGGTCGTGCCGCGCGCCGAGAGTTTGCCGAGGATGGTCGCGATGGCGGCGATTCCAGCGTCGCCGTCGCGGGCGACCATTTCGCATGCAAGCTCGGGTGTCGGCACGCCACGCCCCTTTACGAGCCACGCCGAGAACGACCCGGGCCGAGCGTCAGCTCGGGCGAGGTCGAGCAGCCAGCCGTCGGCCCCCCTGCTCTTTCGGTGGTCGTGCGCGAACGAGCGCGCCGGCCCGATGACCTCGGGGGTGCGAGCGTGCAGCGCGAGCGTTCGCCATGCCTGCATGGTGTCGAGCGATGGCGCGTGGGCAGCCGCCCACGCGTTTGCGTGGCGTGAGTAGTCTTCGAGTTCAGCTAGAGTTGGCGGCCCGACCCACTCGATCCAGGGCGCGAGTCGCTCGGCAGGCACGAAGTTCAGCACCATCCCGAGCGCCGCGGGTCGACCCAAGAGTACACGCAGCATGGTGGCCGACGGCGCCATCGAGGTGAGCGCCCAGACGTCGTAGTAGTCCTTCGCGGCGTCGTGGAACTGCTGCAACCGGCGCCAACACCACTCGGCGTCGGCCTCTTCGTGGGCGGCGTTCGCCCAGGCCGTGCGCAGTATGTCGACAGAACCTGCGCGCTGTGCGTCGTCGCCCAGGCGGCCGGTGAGGGTCCATGCGACCCACCAGAACTTCGCCTCGTCGTGCGACAGCAGCCCCTCGTAGCGACGCCCTGACGGGTCACACCCCCAATCTTCGATCCAACGTTCCGTGCGCCAGGCCTGCGTCGTGCGCGTTTCGGTGCGCGGAAGGCCGGATTCGTAGATGTCGAGACATCGGTCGAGCTCGAAGGGCCGCGCCGGGCGCGCGATTCGTGGCACCGTGAGGTGGCGGGCCGCTTCGAGTTCGTCTTCCGAGAACATCCGTTATTCGCTCGCCTTGTTGGCCTTCATCGCGAGGAAGGCGCCGAGACCGACGATGCTCAAGCCTGCGACCAACAGGAGGATGCCCACCAACGGTCGGTAGAAGATCCAGCCGATGGCGATGGTGAAGAGCGAGAGCGGCGCCGCGAGGATTCCGGCGAGCACAGTGGTGCCGAAGTCGATGACTCCGCCGACGATGGGGATCATGCGGACGATCGTATCGATCGGCCCAAAGAGCAGGTTGAAGCCCATGAACATGAGGAAGAATCCGACGAAGCGGAGGATCCAGGTCATCATGGTGTTCGAGTCTTCGGCCGCCTGGAACATGGCGTCGGCGGATTGATTTCCGGCCTGTAGCATGCCGATGGTGCCGTTCATGTCGGGGTTCGAATATTTGATCAGCGTGCCTTTCTGGAGGCCGGCGATGGCGCTGGCGGGGCCCGGTTCCCCGATGGAGTAGGAGATTCGAACATCGCCGATCGATGCCGTCGATGGGTCGCCGAAGTAGACGTATCCGCCGTCGATAACCGGTTCGTATCCGTTGATTTGACCGAATCCGCTCAGCTGTTCGGCCTTCACGGTGTAGGACCCTCCGGTAGACCATTGCGACACGAGCTCCCCGTCGACTTTGTATGCACCGAGCGTCACGTTCGGGCTGTAGAAGGTCTCGCCAGTCGCGGGCATCGATGGGTTGTCGTAGCCGGGCTTGTTGAAGTTGGCGGAGTTGATCTCGCGGCTCTCCCAGGACTCGTCGTATGTGTAGGTGGTGACGTTCTTGTCGCCCTTTTTCTCGGTCTTTTTGTCTTCGGTCCACTGGTACATCTCGACGCTTCGCGAGAGCACGATTGCGTTGGCCGAGACGCCGAACTTGTCGTCGACCGCGGGAGACTTGGCGGCGAGGTCGCCCGAGAGGTGAACGAGGGAGCCTTCTTTGCCCTTGTCGACCTTCTTGGCGTCGGCCTCGACGACCGCTCCCCGGCCAAACTCGAGGTCTTGGGCGCGCTTCACCGCGCGGCCTTCGTTCCAGAATAGAAGCGGGAAGGCGACGAGGATCATGATGATCCCAATACCTACCTTTGCGATGGAATCTTTGAGGCGCTCGAAACATCCGGGCGCGTCGGACACTTCGACGTACTGGTCGGCCATTTGGAAGGGCTCCATAGTTGTATTGTGGATTGCACGAGTGTGTGGCGCACACACCTGATCCGCAAGGCAAAAACAGGCCCACGGTTGTCTAACGAAGGGTCAGAACGAGCAATCTTGGTTGTCGAGACCGAAGTCTCTTGGGAACGGATACGTGCCGTCGCGGCCTTGGACCGCTTCGCGAAGCTGTTCGCAATCGGCTTCGACCGGGACATTTCGAACGAAGATGAACGCCCAGAGAGATGCAAGTGAGGTCCCGAGTCCAGCTCGTCCGGCGACGACCGCCTCGACGCCGTCGGCCGAGTTGCCATTTGTGCCCCGAATGCCGACGCCGATGCTCGAGTCTGGAGTATCGCAATTCGGCTCGTCGTTTCCGCGCAGCCCAATTCGGACGCTGTGGTTCGTGGGTCCCATGTCAGCCGTCGCCACGTTGAAACCCGACTGGTTGCAATGCGGCTGAATCGCTTCGCCACCTGTCGCAGTGATCCATGCGGCACGGGGCGTGGTGGTCTGAATGAGGTCTTCAGACTGAAAGACATCGAGTAGCGAGGTTGCCTGGTGAGCGAGGAGCACGGAACGCTCGGGCACAAACAGGTCGCTCATGAACTCGGACTCGAACGAGACGCGTACCTGAGTGAAGGGACTCGACCGGAACGCCACGTTTCTGTGTTCGTCTCGCGAGATTCCTGGAGCGCCCTCGTTCACGTTGGCCGAATCGGTCCAGAACGAGGATTGGTAGTTGTGCTGCCCTGCACCATCGACACGTGCGGCGAGGGTCCATCCGCCGCCGGCGTGTGTCATGTCGCAGTACGCGTCGAAAGACTGGCCGCTTGCGGAGAGTTGGTAGACTCCGTCGAGCCCGCTTGCGGAGCGGTTCTGAACCGCGTCGTCGTTGAGGATCGAAAGACAATCGGCGCGGCGCGGCGGCGCGGCGTCGTTGCTCGAGCAGACCGTGTATCCGAAGTCGACCACCTCGCCGAAGTTCGTCCAGCTGCCGCCGGGACAATTCGAGGGTGCGTATCGGAGGCGAGCCGAGCGTTCGCCTTCGGGGTCGAGCCCGCTTGCGGCGCATGAACCGGTGGGTTCATCGCTCAGATAAAACGCGCAGTCCGTATTGCCACAAGTGCCGGAGTAGTAGTGGAGAAACTCCAACCCGTCTTGCGGCAAGACGTTCACGATGGGGGGAGCCGAGCCCACATAGTCCGTGATGGCTTTCATGTGTGCGCGCGACCTCGGCACGATGAGCTGAAGCCCGAGGTCTTCACAGGTGGCGACGTGAGCGTCGGCAGTGTCTGCGCCGCTGTGCTGGCGTTTCAGGATGGTGAACCCTGCGCCTTCGTGGAGGTCCATGTCGCACCAAACCGTCACGGATCTGGTGCCGGGTTCGATGACGTAGTGGCCGGTTGGCGCAGTTTGATTGGCCTTGCGAATCGAGGCGCAAGATCCGTCGTAGACGCATTGATTGACCTGGAAGGTGCCGCCCGGACCGCAGTTTTCTTCGGTCGGCCAGCATGTTCCGCCGGCGCAGGTGCCGGTTGGGCAATCATCGTTCGAGGCGCACTCGTTCGTACAAAGTGCGGATCCGGCGAGGTTCAGGCAGGTCAGGTCGGGCGCGCAGTTGGCGGTTCCATCGAGCGCGCAGGCTTCGCCATACGCGAGCCCGTTGACGACCTCGGCGTCGGAACCGACATCCATCGACTCCGCATCGGTCGCACTTCCGCCATCTGAGCCGGTATCGCGTGTGCCTCCGGCGTCGGGCAGTTCGTTGTTCGACGGGTCGACGCCGGGTGCATCATCAACGCACCCGACGAGCAACGATGCGACGAGTAATCCCGCGCAGAGATAGCCGATTCTCATCGTCGGCTAGGCTCGCAGAAGACGCCAGACGGGATTCGCGAGTAGCATGACCACTGATTGTTCGAGAGACAGCAGTTGGGCGTAAGTCCGGAGCACTCCGGGTTGCAGTTCGAGTTCGAGCAGCCTTCGTCGACCTGGCCGTCACAGTCGTTGTCGAGGCGGTCGCCGCAGACTTCGCGGCCCGGAAGACCTGCGCGAGCGCTGCAGCGGGTGCCGCCGGTCGCGCTATCGCACACGATGGTTCCCTGGTTGCGACACTCGCCGACACCAACGAAGCAGGTCTTTCCGAGGACGAAGTCTTCGTCTTTGGAGCCGTCGCAGTCGTTGTCGAGGCCGTCGCAAACTTCGGTGCTTGGCGCGCCAGCGCGGGCGCTGCAGCCTGAGCCGCCGGTGGAGTTGCACTGGATGGTGCCAGTTCTGCTGCACTCACCAACACCGGCGGTGCAAGCGTTGCCGACGTTGAAGCCTTCGTCGGTGTCCCCGTCGCAGTCGTCGTCCATCTGGTTGCAAGCTTCAGTCGCCGGGAGGGTTTGGCCGAGGCACGCTTGGTAGTCGCCGTTGAGGCATTGTTGTTGGCCGTCTTCACAGAGGCCGACGCCGCGAGTGGAGGAAGTTCCGGTGTAGCAGTCGCGGATGCTGTTTTCGGGGCAGTTGCCACAGCCTTCGTCGACTTGGCCGTCGCAGTTGTTGTCGACACCGTCGCCCGTGTTGTCGGCGCCGCACAGTTCGGTCGGCGTAGCCATGTTGATTGGCTCGCAGACGAGCTCACCGGCCGTGCAGACGAAGCTACCGACCGAGCAAGCGCCAGGCTGTCCGGTCATGCAGGAGCCACCGCCACCAGCGTTCTCTTCGTCGGTTTCACCGTCGCAATCGTTGTCGATTCCGTCACACGTTTCGGTGGACGGTTCGCCTACAGCTGCCTCGCAGATCGACTCGGTGCCGTCGTCGGTGCAGCCCAAGATTCCCTCAACGGCGCAAGCCCCGACGCCGGCCGTGCACGTATCTCCCGTACCGAACCCGTCGTCGATCGTGCCGTTGCAGTCATTGTCGACGCCGTCGCAAATTTCCGTGCCATCATTGGTCGGCTCGCAGTCGGACTCGCATCCGTCGCCGCCGCCAATTTCGAGGTCGTTGTTCGTGTCGAAGAATCCAGGGAGGCACTGGTAGATGCAGACGCCTTCGAGGCACTCGATGATCTCGGTGTTCTGCAGAGCCGGACACGTGCTCGTGTCATCGCCGTTGCAGAACTGCACGGAGCTGTTGGGCATGCCGTTGTTCGACGTGGCGTTGTTCGACGTCGCGTTGTTCGTCGTGACGTTGCCCGTCGTCGAGTTGTTCGACGTCGAGTTGTTCGTCGAAACATTTCCACCGATCGATGGTGGCTCGTCATCTGCGAGATTGCAGGCGGTCAGAGCGAGAGCGACGAACGAAAAGAGGGCGATGCGGCACGCGTGCGAACGCATATGGGACTCCATCAAGTTGAGAGCGCTTTGCGCACCACCTTAGTCAAATCCCTGACGCTTTTCGAGTCAGAATCTGTCAGATTCCGGCAAGGTTGCGCAGATTCTGCTGCGCGAGTTCGACGCCCAGCTTGGTCTGGACCAACGCGATCTTGGCCGTGCGTACGGCGTCTTCGGCAGTGATCACGTCGAGCTGTGTGGCCGCACCATACTTGTAGGCCACCTGTGCCTGCCGCAGTGCTTCCTCCGCAAGCTCGGCCTGTGTTCCGGCCGATTCCAGCTGCGTGAGCGACGATTGGTACTCCGCGTACGCCACGTCGATGTCGGTCTGCAGCTGCGAGACAGTCTTCTGCTGCTCGATCTCGGCCGCGACTTTCTGAGCTTCGAGCCGTCGCCACTCCGCCTCGCGGAACCCGCCGTCCCAGAGCACCCAGTTGGCCCCGAACGTCAGCGTCCACTGCGGATCACCCGGCGAAAATGCGGTCTCGCGCGACCCCGCGTAAACAAAGCTCGCGGAGAGCGTCGGAAGATAGCGAAACAACATCTCGTCGACCTGCTCTTGAGCCAAATCCACGCGCTTGCGCGACACATCGAACACGGTTCGGTTCGTCTGCGCGGCGGACTGAAGCTCCGACGCGCTTTGTGTCAGTTCCTCGACCGGCATCTCTTCGACGTCGAAGTCCGCGTCTTGCTGGATGAGCTGCGCGAAAGACTCTCGGACCTTGATGAACTCGATGCGCGCGCGCTCGAGCTCCGTTTTGGTCTGCGAGACGCGCAGTTTCGCGCGGGTCAGTTCGAACTGATTGGCCGTGCCGGCGTTCACTCGAGTCTGGGTCGCGTTGAGCATGGTTTGCGCCGACTCGTACTGTTCCGCGGCGATCTTCAAGACCTGGCGCAGCGTCAAGAGGCCGAAGTAGGTCTGGGTGACCGCCAGCTCGAGCTGCTCGCGGACGACGTCGACCGACTGCTCGACGATGTCCCGCTGCAGGTACGCCTGCTGAATCAGCGATACCGCCCGGAGGTTCACACTCACGCTCGCCGCCAGATTCCATCGGTAGTCCCACTTGGGCTGAACGATCACCGGCTCGGGAGCTGGCTGGCCCGCGGGGACCTGAGACGGATCGCCAAACTGCAGAGCGATCTCCTCCTGATTCACGACCACCTGGCCGCCCGCCGTGAACGTCGGGAAGAGGGTCGAGTACGCCTGTCGAATGACCGTGTCGGCCACCTCGATTTGGACCTGGGCGCCGCGAACATCGAGGTTGTCGGTGCGAACCGCCTGAAGTGCGTCATCGTAAGAGAGCGTGCGCTGCGCGGGCACATCGAAGCTCGATAGGTCGACATCGGTCGGTCGCAGCTTCGTCTCGCCCTCGACGTCCTCGGGCTTTGAGAACTGGTCGACGCCGTCCGGGTCTGCGTCGCCGTCGGTTTCGACGCTCTCGACCTTCGTCGTGTCGCCGGCGGGTGCGTCTTGAGCGTTCGCGATGGCCGGAACGAAGATGAAGAGCGCGAGCAGCACCGAGGTTGTCGCGGCGGCCTTGCCGACCGCATCGGACTTGTCGCCCAGCAGTCGCTTGGTGAAGTTTCCGACGTCGTCGAGCAGTGAGTAGAGGACGGGGACGACCACGAGCGTGAGGACGGTGGCGACCATCAGGCCCGCCGTGACCGCGTTGGCCATTGGGCCCCACATCTCGACCGACTGACCGCCCACGGCGATCTTGGTGTTCACGAAGTCGATCGATACGCCGACCACGATTGGGACCAAGCCGAGCACCGTGGTGATCGCGGTGAGCATGACCGGGCGAAGGCGAACGAGTCCGGCCGTGAGAACAGCTTCACGCCGCGACATTCCGCGGTCTCGTAGCTGGTTCGCATAGTCGATGAGCACGATGGAGTTGTTCACGACGATGCCGGCGAGGCTGATGATCGCGATGCCGGTCATGATGATGCCGAACGGTGCGCCAGTGATGATCAGGCTGAGGAACACGCCGATGAGGCTGAGCATCACGCTGCCCACGATGATCATCGGCTGGAGCACCGAGTTGAACTGGGTGACCAGGATGAGCGAGATGATGAAGAGGGCCGCGAGCAGCGCGTTGATCATGAAGTCGGCGGCTTCGTTCTGGTCTTCGTTCTCGCCCGTGTATCGAATGGTGTAGCCCGATGGAACTTCGACATTAGCGCTGACGCGGTCTTGGACCTGCGCGAGGAGGTTCGCCGGCAGGTACCCGGAAGCTGCGTTTGCCCCCACGGTCACAACACGGTCTTGGTCTTTGTGGCGAATCGAGCCAGCACCACCGCGCACCTGGACGAGCGCGACTTCGGTGAGCGGAATGTGGAACTCGTCGCGGTTCACGATGGTGAGGTTTTTGATGTCCTCGATGTCTTGGCGGTCTTCTTCGGGGAGCTTCACGACGATGTCGTATTCCTCGTCGCCCTCGCGGAAGACGGTGGCTTCGGTGCCGTTGATGGCGGTTCGGACCGTCTGTGCGATGCCGCGGGTGTCGACGCCTGCGACCGCAGCACGCTCGCGGTCGACGATGACGTGAATTTCGGGGCGCGACAGCTCGATGTCGTCGGTCAGGTCGATGATTCCGGGGATACCGCGGATCTGGTCTTTCACCTGTCGGGCGATGCCGGACATCACCTCGAGGTCGTCACCGACGATCTCGATGTTGACCGCTTTGCCGGCGGGTGGGCCCATCGATTCTTTGTTGAGCACGACCGAAGCGCCTGGGACGTCCGCGTAGATCGCGCGAAGCTCGTCCATCCACACATCGGGGTCTTCCTGTTGCTCTTCAACGGCGACGAGGTCGACCGTGATCTTGCCGTAGTGTTCGGCTCGACCGCTGGCACCCATCGATTGGCCGGCTTTGATGCCGCCGTCGAGGATCCACGCTTCGACGAGCTCGGGCCGCTGGTCGAGCGGGTCGGCGAGCCGCGTCATGAGTTCGCGCGTCGTCTCGAGGTTCGTGCCGTCGGGCATCTCGATGCCGACTTCGAATTTGTCGGGCGTCGTCTGCGGGAAGAACTCGACGCCGGCTGAGGTGGCCCCCCAGAGGAACATCGACCCGAAGAGAGCCAGGATCGAAAGTCCAACGACGGAGATTCGCCAGTTGAGCGACCACTCCAACACGGCCCGATAGACGGTGTAGATGATGTTATCGGGCACTTCGTTTTCATTGTACGTCTTCGAGTCGTCGACCTTCAGGAACACCGCGCAGAGCGTGGGGTTGATGACGAGCGCGACGAAGAGCGAGCTGAGCAACGTGATGATGACGGTCATCGGCAGATAGCCCATGAACTCACCCATCACCCCGGGCCAGAAGACCATCGGGAAGAATGCTCCAACCGTGGTCGCGGTGGACGCGATGACCGGCCAACCAACCTCTTTTGTGCCGTCTAGTGCGGCGGTGACGCGGTCCTTACCTTCGCTGGCGTGTCGATAGATGTTCTCCACGATCACGATCGCGTTATCGACGATCATGCCGAGCGCGAGGACGAGGCTGAACAGAACGACCATGTTGAGCGTGATGCCCATCGCGCTCAGCACCATGAAGGTGATGAGCATCGACATGGGCACGCTGATCGCGACGAACAGCGCGTTGCGGAAGCCGCCCATGAAGAAGAGCAGCGTCAGCAACACCAAGATCAGGCCCGTGATGATGTTGTTCTCGAGCTCGTGGACCCGCATCTTGATGACGGTCGACATGTCGTTGATGACCTGAATCTTGATGCCGCCCGAGGTTTCGCGCTCGTGCTCGTCGATGACCTTCTTCGCCTGGTCGGCGATGTCGATGATGTTCTCACCAGCACGTTTTACGACGGCGAGCGACACGTTCGTACGGGTGACGGGGACTTTCTCGCCGTTGACCTCTTGCCAGGTCGTGAGCTGCGAGAAGGTCTCGCGCGACTTGTAGGTGTCGACGATGCGGGCCACGTCACGGACGTAGACGGGGCGGCCGCCGGGGGCTTTCACCACCAGGTCTTGGATCTGTGAGACCGATTCGAACTCGCCCGGAACACGGACGGTGTAGGTCATCGGGCCCATGTCGACGTTACCGCCGGGGAGGTTGATGTTCTCCTTCTGGAGCGTGCCGATGAGCTGGTTGAGCGAGACACCGTGGTGGCGAAGCGCGGCCGGGTCGGCGAGGACCTGGATTTCGCGTTCGACGCCACCGGTGAGGTCGACGCGCAAGACGCCGGGGATCTTCTCGATGTCGTCCTTGATGTCTTCGGCGAGCTCTTTGAGGCGCACCGGGTCCATGTCGGCGGAGACGTTGGCGATGAGGACCGGCCAGTCGGATGCGTTGACCTCGATGATCTCGGGGTCTTCGGCGTCGGGTGGAAGCTCGGGCTTTGCCTTGTCGACCTTGTCGCGGACCTTCTGGAGCGCGGTCTCGATGTCGATCTCGGGCTCGAATTCGAGCGTGATGAGCGAGACCGATTCGGCGCTGGTCGACGTCATCTTCTTGAGGTCGCGCAGGGCCTTGAGTTCCTTCTCCATCGGCTGGGTGACGAGGGTCTCGATGTCGGCGGGCGACACCCCGAAGTACGGGGTCGAGATGATGACGATGGGCATCGCGATGTCGGGCGCAGCCTCGCGTGGGAGGCTGTTGTAGCTCGACAGACCACCGATCACGATGATCACGAAGAGGACCAGAACGGTGGTTGCGTGTTTGACCGCGAAATCTGTGACTTTCATGACGTCTGTCTCGTGCTGCGGGACGTGCTGGTACTAGCGGGTCTTCGCGATGGCTTTCTGGTCGTCGGCGTCGGCGTTTTCGGCCGGTGCGGCTTCGCCGTGGGCAGCGTCGGCGTCGGACGGAGCGTCGCTCGCTGCGGGGGCTTCGGACGCGCCGTCGAGCTTGGTGCTCGGTTGTTCGGCGACGACTTTCACCTTGGTGCCGTCGACGATGGAGCGGTGGCCCTTCACGATGAGCCGTTCGCCGGCTGAGATTCCCGACTTCACGACGATGTAGTCTCCGGTCGACGGGCCAAGCTCGATGGTGCGAAGTTCGGCCTGAGCGACGTCGCTGTCGCCCGGAAGGACCATGGCCTCGGAGGCCTCGAAGCCCTGGAGAATGGCGTCGCGGCGTACGATTACGGCGTTCTCGAGCGTGCCTTTCGGGATGATGACGCGGGCGCGCATGCCGGGCAGAATTTCGAGGTTCTCATTGGCGACGTGGATCTCGACCGGGAAGGTCCGAGTCGCGTCAGAGGCAACGATCGCACGGCGATGCACGGTGCCGGTGACATGTCGGTCGAGCGAGGGCAGGAAGATCTTCACGTTGTCGCCCTCTTTGACGAATCCGATGTCGGATTCGGGAACCGAGGCCATGATCTTCACGGTGTCATACTCGACGATGTGCGCGACCGGCGCGCCGGGAGCCGCGTATTCGCCCTTCTCGACGAATTTCTGCGCGACGAAGCCTTCCATCGGCGCTCGCAGCGTGGTTTTGCCGAGGCCGACCTTCGCCTGCTTCAGGTTGAGCTGGGCGGTGTCGACCATCGACTGCGCCTGGTCGAGCTGCTGCGGAGTCGCGAGACCTTCCGATGCCAGCTTCTTCGTACGCTGAAACTCGCGCTTCGCGGTCGAGATCTGGTTCTGCAGCAGGTCGATCTGAGCGGAGTTCTGGTCGGAGTCGACGCGAAGGAGGAGCGCACCACGCTTGACGCGCTCGTTCTCTTCGAACGGGGCGCTCAAGATGCGTCCGGGCGCCTCGGCTGAGACGCGCACTTCTTTGATCGGCTCGACAACGGCCGCAACGTCGATGCGGTCGACGAAGGTCTGCGACGTCACGATCGAGGTCTCGACCGGGACGGGCGGGACTTCGACGTCTTTCGCTTCTTCGGGTGGCTTGCAGCCGGCGATCGCAAGGATCGACAGTGCGGCGGCGAGGGTTACCGTAATGCGACGGTTCATGATTTGGCTTCCTTTTGGATGGTGCCAACACCGCCAAAAAAGAGGGCGGTAATTCGTTCAGTAGCGGCTTCGCCAGTGAGCTGTTCAGTCAGCAATGCATAGTCTTCGCCGTCTGGCTCGAGCTCGAGAATCGTCAGGATTCTCATCAAGTCTTGGTTGATCATCCCCAGCAAGAATTCGGCAAGGTCGCACGCGGTGAGCTGATCATTTGCGGGGATGAACTCGCCCGAGGTGATCGCTTCGTCGAACATCTCTTGGACGATCGAATGCGTGCGCATGTGCATCGCGTGCACGTCGATATCAGGCCTCGACTCGCGAGGCCCGAAAATCGCGGAGTAGATGAAGCGCAAGATCTCAGGATGGTCTCGAACGCCTTCGAGGTGCGACGACACGACGGCGCGCACCCGCTCCTCGATCCCGAGTGCATCCGACTTCGAGATCTCCTCGATCCGCAGCCGCATGTGCTCGAAAAGGAACTCCATCAGGCGCCGAAAGAGGCCTTCTTTGGAGTCGAAGTAGTAGTAGAGCATCGGGTTGGTGACGTTCGCCTCTTGGACGATTTCGCGCACCGAAGTCGCGGAGTAGCCCTTGCGACCAAAGAGTTTGATCGCGGCATGCATGATGCGTTCTGCGATCTCGGGAACGTTGGATTCGGCCTCGAGAGGGAGGGGGAGCGAGATGTCCTCGGACTGTGCCATTTTCGCGTGATTCCCGGCGGCTTAAGCGCCCTTACTTAACGTTCGTTAAGACTGGTGCGCAGTGTAGGTCCCCCTAAAGAGGAGTCAAGCCTTCGGGTTAATAGTTGCGCCGAATACAAAATTGATTCGGACTTTTTGCGCGCGGGGCGAAAAGTGATCGCCCCACGCGCAAGTCGTTGCGGCTAAAGCCAGGTTGCCGCGGCGTAGGCTCCCGAGCGTCGAAGCGCCTGTTGCTGCTCGCGAAGGTCGAGGTCGAATCTCGCCGCGAGGGTGCTGCCTGCCATCACATCGCACCGATAGCGTTCGCCCATCGCCGAGGCGACGAACCGGACGGTCTCACCGCAGTGGATGAATCGATAGGTGTCGATGATCGCCTCCGACACACGCGGTTCGGGGCGCCCACCGATGGCCCGTTCGACGGCCTGCATCACGAATCGACCCATGATGGAGACAGGCAGCGTCGGCACGCCGGGGAAGTGGCCCAGGCACATGTCCGGCGTCACTTCGAACTCGAGGATGTACTGCGCGCCAGCGACAAATCCGTCGGAGGGGACGACGAGCGACTCGTACGGGCTGCCTTCCACGACGTGCTCGCCGGTCGGGCGCGCGTGGGCCGACATGATGCGGCGGAAGTGCGCCTCCTCGATGACGTGGTAGTCGCAGTCGAGCGTGGCCAGGAGCTGGCCGTTGTTCGTGGACATGTAGCCTCGCGACCGCGCTACGGTCGGCGAGTAGCTGAGACAACGGGCCGACAAGCGGGTGGCGTCTTCGAGGGTGAGGTCGGCCGGCAACTCCGTGTTCATGCGCAGCACAGCGCGCTTGACCGGGTAGACGTGTCGCCCAGGTCGCGCGTTGTCGTGGATCGATGCTGCGCACGAACCGAGGATGGCGAGGTGACGGCCGGCTTCGGCCGACGTGACCGGGCCGCACTCCGCGCCTTCGACCTCGTCGGGAGTCGCGCGGGCCAGCACCAGCTCGCCGTCGACCTCCATCTCGCTGAGCGCGAAATAGGGGGGATGGACGAGGATCCGTTCGAGGAACTTCTGTGTCGTATCGAACGAAGTCGACGACTCGTGCGCCACTTGCTGAACCGTCGAATCGCCTTTGTCCATGCGGCTCGCGAGCTTCACGGAGAGTGCTTCGAGGCCGAGTCCCGCGAGCAACTCCATGACCGAGAGTTCGACTCCTAGCCGGCGGGCGATCATCGTCTGAAGTTCGACCGCCATGAGCGAATCGAGGCCCATGTCGCGGAGCGGACGGGTGACGTCGAGCTTGTCGGCCGAGGTCCCGAAGATCTCGGCGGCGGTCGCTACCAGCGTGGCCAACAGGTCGGTGTTTGCGTCTGCATCTGCGTTGTCCGTCGTTTCGAGCAGATGTTCCAGGCGGTGCCACGGGGTGGCCGACATGGCGCTGCTCCAGGTGTTCCAGTCGATGTCGACGATCCCGATGTAGCCAAGCTGAGGCTCGAGGACGGTCGAGAGGGCGTCGAGCGCGCGGGGCGCGTCCAGCGTGTGAATGCCGAGGAGCCTCAAATGTTCGGCGAGGGAGGCATCGCGAGCGACTACGCCGGCTCCGCCGATTGCGCCCCACCCCACCACGGTGGCGGGAAGGCCCTGCGCGATGCGGGCGTCGGCGAGGCCTTCCAGGTAGGCGTTGGCGGCTGCGTAGGCGGCCTGACCGGGGTTTCCGACAGTCGCGGAGATCGAGCTGAAGAGGACGAACTGGTCGACGTCATCGCGCTCCGCCGTTGCGGCGTGAAGCAGACTCGCGCCCACCGCCTTGGCCGACATCGTTCGTTCCAAGTTTTCGATGGTCAGTTCGGCGACCAGCGCGTCGTCGATGACGGCGGCCGCGTGGAAGACACCTGCGAGCGGAAGTCCTGCCGCGTCGATCTTGGCGAAGGCGTTCGCGATCGAAGCGGTGTCGGTGACATCGAGCGCGAGCTCGTGAACCTTCGCACCGAGCGCTTCGATTCGGGCGAGCGTCTCGGCCGATTCGGCCGGAGCGGTGCCTCGCCGACTTCCGAGATAGAGCGACTTTGCCCCGCTCTGGGCCAGCCATTCTGCGGTCGAGAGCCCGAAACCAGCGAGTCCTCCCGTGACGAGGTATGCAGCGTCGGCGCGCGCTTCGAATCGTCGTTCGGGCGGTTCGATGGCGTCGACGCGGGCATCGCGCAGGTCGAGCACGACCTTGCCAATCTGGTCGCCGCTCGCCAGCGCGCGGAATGCGGCGACCACGGCATCGGGGCCAAACACGTCGTTGCGAATGGGCTGGAGTGCCCCGCTGTCGAAGGCCTGCGCGACTTCCGCGGCGAGCGGCGCGAAGAACGACGGGCGCTCTTCGGCCATCCGGTCGAGGTCGACCGCGAGGAGACTCAGGTTGCGGTTGAACGGCAACATGCCGAGCGAGCGGTCGGAGGCGATATCCTTCTTGCCGAGCTCGACGAATCTGCCGCCGGGTCCGAGGCAGTTGAGGCCGGCTTCGATCGCCGGACCGGCGAGAGCGTTGAGGACGACGTCGACGCCCTCCCCGTTCGTGGCGGCGAGGACCTTGCGCTCCCAGTCCAAAGTTCGAGAGTTCCAGACATGTTCGACGCCGAGCGAACGGAGGTACTCGCGTTTCTCGGGCGTGCCTGCCGTGGCGAAGACCTCGGCGCCGAGGTGCTGCGCAATTTGAACGGCCGACAGACCGACTCCACCTGCGGCCGAGTGGATGAGCACTCGCTCGCCGGCGCGCAGGTTGGCGCGGGTGACGAGGCTGTACCACGACGTGAGGAAGACGAAGATCGTCGCGGCTTCGCAGGCGTCGAGGGTCTCCGGGACTCGGGCTGCGAAGCGAGCATCGACCGTGACGTGCGAGCGGAGCGTTCCGCCCTTGTAGAGGAAGACGCGCTCGCCGACCTCGAAGTCGGCACCTTCGCCGACGCGGACGACGCGGCCCGAGGCCTCGAGGCCGAGCTCTTTGCCGAGGTAGGTCGACTCGAGCGCGACGTCGCTCAGCATCCCCATCACCTTCATGACGTCTTTGAAGTTCAGCGAGGTCGCGTCGACCTCAATCTCGATCTCGCCGGCCGACGGTG
>CAYLMO010000047.1:34180-44017 GCA_964384605.1 uncultured Bradymonadales bacterium
TGTTCGGTCATCATGACGCGCATGAAGCCCCAGATGGCGCGTTCGGCTGGATTGGCCGGAACGTCGAGGCCGTTTTGCATGGCGCCAAACGTGACGACCGTGAGGCTGTTGATGTCTTCGCGGTCGGTGAGCGACCTCAAGCCTTCGAGGTCTTCGGCGAGCGAATCGTGGCCATCGGAGAGCCAGATGATATCGCCGGAACAGGCGAAACGGAGGGTCGTCGAGACCGATACGGAAGCTCCGCCGGTCGCGATGTCGACGAGTGCGTCGCGCATCTCGGTCGGGGCACCAACCACATGGATGCGGCGTCCATCGGTCGCCGGAGCGTTGACGATGCTCGTCGGAACCCACTCTTCGCGGTGGAACCACGATTCATCGACCCCGGCGGTCGATTCGGCGACGCGTTCGCAGGAAAGGCCGATCACCTCGGCGACGGCGTTGCCGTCGACGTCGAAGAGAGCGAGGTCGCTCACGAATCGTTCGTCGTCGCGTTGGCGAATCACGCCGTGAACGAAGAGGCGCAGGGGTGCGCGGCCGCGGAGCACGACTCGCTCGATCCCCATCGGCAACCAGGTCGCGTCGTCGTCGTTCGGGACGGCGGCGAAGAGTGCCTGAAACGCGCCGTCGAGGACCGCTGGATGCAGGTGATATCCGGTCTCGAGCGCGAGCCGGCCGTCGAGCTCGGCGACCACTTGATCGGGACCTGTCGCGATGGTCCGCACGGTGCGGAAGGCGCGGCCGTACTCGAGGCCGCGGCCCGCAAGGTCGGCGTAGAAGCAGTCGACATCGGTGTTGGCGTCGCAGCTCGCGAAGAGGGCTTCGAGGTCGACTCGGCTCGGCGTTTCGTACCGAGCTCCGTGGGCGTAGGTTGCCTCGGCGTGTACGCCCCACTCGCCATCGCGGCGGCTCGAGACGGTGACTTTTTCGCCGACCTCGACCTGCAGATAGTTCGCGACGTCACTGGCCGGGAGGGCCATCGCCCGGTCGAACCGGAGCTTCGAGATGGCGGTTGGCTGGTCGTCGAGCATGTAGGCGTCGCGCACGCCGGCGAGCATTGCTTCGACATAGGCAGCGCCCGGCGTGATGGGCTCGCCCTGAATGACGTGGTCGCGCAGCCAGGCGGTCTCGGAGGATCCGATTCGGCCCCGCCACGTAGGCGTGTTGGTGTCGAGTCGCTCGCCGAGGAACGGGTGTTCGACGGTCGAGGTGAAGTGCGCGTTGAGGCGGTCGTCCCAGTGCGTTTCGCGGCACCAGGCGTACGCGGGGAGTCGCACGAAGCTGAAGGATGCCGGGCCGAAGGCGCGCCAGTTGGGGGCATGTCCTGCGAGGTAGAGCTCGACGATGGAGTTGTGGAAGGTCTGGGCTTCGTCGGATTGGCGGGCCATCGAGTAGAAGGTCACGCCGGGCATGGCGAGCGCCTGCATGTTGGCTTGAACGCTGGATGCGAGCACCGGATGCGGACCGACTTCGAGGAAGGCGCGGTGACCGTCGATGAGCGCCGACTCCAGGGCGTGCTGTAGCTGCACGGCGCCGCGGGCGTTGCTCCACCAGTATTCGGCGTCGTGGATGGCCGATTCGACGCGCGCTCCGGTGACGGTGGAATAGAGCGGGATTTGCGGGGCGGAGGGCACGATCGAGTCGAGCGCCGCGACGAACTCGTCGCGGATGGGGTCCATGTGGGCCGAGTGGTAGGCGACTTCGACGCGAACGCGCTTGTTGAAGTAGGCGTTGCCGATGCGTGTTTCCACTTTGGCGAGCGCGTCGTGACCACCACTCAACGTGACTAGTTCGGGGGCGTTGTAGGCCGCGATGCAGACGTCCTCGACGTCGGCGATGTAGGGCGCAACTTCGGCGGCGGAGCAGCCGACGGCGAGCATGGTGCCCTTGCCTGCGACGCCCTGGATGAGGCGCGCGCGGTGGGCGACGATGCGGGCAGCTTCGTCGAGCGTGATGCACCCAGCAGCGTAGGCCGCGGAGATCTCGCCGACCGAGTGGCCAATGATGGCGTCCGGAGTGGCGCCTAGCTCGCGCAAGAGGGCGATGAGGCCAGCCTGAATCACGAAGTTGGCGGGTTGAGCGATGTCATTGCGAGGCATGTTGGAGGCGTCGCGCGACCGGAACATCTCGGCTTTGATCGAACGGCCGGCGTGCTCGTGAAACGCTTCGTCGGCAGCGTCGACGGCCGCCCGGAAGATCGGGAACTTCTCGTAGAGTTCGACGCCCATCGCCCACCACTGCGGACCCATTCCGGTGAAGAGCCAGACGAACTCTCCGGGCGTGGTCGTGCCGGTCGGTGCGGACGAGTCGCCGGCTGCAAGTGCGCGCAGCTGCTGGACGAGCGCGTCTCGGGAGTCACCCGCGAGGAGCGCACGATACTCCATGTGACTGCGGCGATGCGCGACCGAACCGACAATGTCGGCGAGGGCGAGGTCGGTGCGTGTCTCGAGGAAGTCAGCGAGGCGTTCGGCGGTGTTCGCGCGGGCCTCTTCGGAGCGTGCGCTGACCGGGAGAAGCCAGTCGCGGTCGATCGTGACGGCCTGCGCTTTTAGGGGCGCGGGCGGGGCCTCGAGAATCGCGTGGGCGTTGGTGCCTCCGTAGCCGAACGAGTTGACCGCGGCGCGAGCCTGGTCGCGGAGTTTTTCGGCGCGGACGGGTACACGAACGTTGAGGTGTTCGAAGTCGATGTCGGGGTTCGGCTCGAAGAAGTTCACCTGCGGGACCACCTCGCCGTACTGCAGTGAGAGCGTGGCTTTGAGCAGGCCCGCGACGCCGGCGGCGGCTTCGAGGTGGCCGAAGTTGGCCTTCACGCTGCCGACTGGCAGGGGCTGCGTGCGGCCTTCGCCGTAGGAGCGGCCGATGGCGCCCAACTCGACGGGGTCGCCAGCGCGGGTGCCTGTGCCGTGGGCTTCGACGTAGTCGATGGAGGCCGGGTCGATACCGTGCGACCAGCAGACCGAGCGGATGAGCTCGTACTGCGCGTCTTGGTTGGGCTGGGCGATGCCCTGAGTCGCGCCGTCCTGGTTGACGCCCGTGCCGAGGATGACCGCGCGAATCGCGTCGCCGTCGGCGAGTGCTTTGTCGAGCGACTTGAGGACGAGGAAGACCGCGCCTTCGCCTCGGCCGTAGCCGTCGCCGCGTGCGTCGAAGGTCTTGGAGCGTCCGTCGGCGGCGAGGAAGCCGCCTTTGCACATCACGATCTGGTAGTTCGGGAGCAGCATCACGTTGACCCCGCCCACGAGGGCCATCTCGGACTCACCGGACAAGATCGATTGGCAGCCGAGGTGGGTCGCCACGAGTGAGGAGGAGCAGGCGGTGTCGAGCGTGAGGCTGGGGCCGCGCAGGTTGAAGGTGTAGCTGACGCGGTTCGACAAGAGGGTCATCGAGCTGCTCGTCGCGGTGTGCTGCTCGATGGAGTCGATCTGGTCGGTCGCGAAGTTGGCGACCATGTTGTCGAGGGTGAATCCGCCGACGTAGACGCCGGTGGCCGAACCCTGGACGAGTTCGTGGGGGAGGCCGGCGTCGTCGAGTGCATCGGCGGCCACCTCGAGGAGGAGGCGCTGCTGCGGGTCGACGATCGCGGCTTCGCGTGGCGACATGCCGAAGAACGACGGGTCGAACTCGGCGAGCGAGCGCTGCAGGAAGCCGCCGCAGCTGACGTAGGACGTTCCAGCGTTTTGCTTGTCGCGGTCTTGGAAGCGCTTCGACCATCGCTCGGGCGGCGTCGGGACGACGCCGTCGCCTCCGCGGCGAAGGAACGCCCAATATTCTTCAGGTGATTCGACGCCTCCGGGCAGGCGGCAGCCCGCTCCAATGATGGCGATCGCGTTGGAAGGTTGCGTGTTTTCGGAGGCAGACATGGCGGTTCCTTTTGATGGCCTGAACGTTCACAGGTGGAATTACTCGAACGATTGTTAGGCTAGGAACCGCCGGGTAATCCGTGAATGGTAAGGGCGTTCTGCGGGCGTGGTAGTTTGAGCGACGACTAGAGCGAGTCGAACCGGAACGTCTCGCCGCTAAGCTGTGGATTTCGGGCGATTTCGACGGCGATGGGGGTGACGATGCGCTCTTCGATGACTCGTTTGAGCGGACGGGCGCCCTTCTCGGGGTCCCAGCCGAGCTCGGCGAGTTTGCGACGAATCTCGTCGGTGACCTCGAGCTGGAGGTCGCGGCGGGCGAAGCCTTCGCGATTGCGGACCTCGTCGAGGGTCAAGTCGACGATGCGCTCGATGTCGGCCATCGAGAGGGTGGCGAACGGGACGATTTCGTCGATTCGGTTGAAGAACTCGGGGCGGAACTGCTTGCGGACAGCGGCGAGGTAGCTGGCGGAGTCGTGGCCGTCGCCGGAGCCGAAGCCGGGGGATGCGCCGCCGCCCGCGCCAACGTTGGAGGTCATGACGATGACGGTCATCGAGAAATCGACGAAGGCGCCGCGGTCGTCGCTCATTCGACCTTCGCCGAGCACGCCGAGGAGCAAGTCGAAGACCTCATGGTTGGCCTTCTCGATCTCGTCGAGCAAGACGAGCGAGAGCGGCTGGCGGCGCACCTGCACGGCGAGCGACTCGACGCCGCGGCCGGTGGCGAGGAGTCGGCGAGACGAACCGGGGGCCATGAACTCGGACATGTCGAGGCGAATCATGCGGTCGGTCGAGCCGAACATGACGCGGGCGAGCTGTTTGGCGAGCTCGGTCTTGCCGACCCCGGTGGGGCCAACGAAGAAGAGGGAACCGCACGGCTTGCCGGGATCGTTGAGGCCGGCTTTGAGTCGGGTGAGCACGCGGGCGGCGCTGCGGCAGGCGTTGTCCTGACCGATGACGCGTTCCGAGAGCTGCGCGGCGAGTTCGTCGCGGCCGGCGACGACGGCGTCGGAGAGGATCGATTCGGGGAGGCCGGTGCGCTTCGAGAACGCGAGGGTGAGATCTCGCGGGGTCTTGGTGCCTTTGGCGTCGCCGAACTCCTGCACGAGCCACTCGAGGAAGCCGAACGCTTTGCCGGGGAAGGCGCCTTGCGGATCGAAGGCTTCGAGGTGGCGGACGACGCGACGATACGACTCGGGGTGGAGGGTCCAGGGAGTGCGTTTGCGTTCGAGCCAGCCGCGCATGAGAGCTGGGATTTCGGCGGAGGGGACGGGCGGAACGCGGACGATCTTGAAGCGGGAGAGGAGCGATGGGGCGCGCTGTCTGCAGACTTCGAGCACGTCTTCGGTGCATTCGGCGATGACCTGCACGGAGCCGTCTTGAATGGCGCCAGACATCAGGTCGGCGACGGACGAACCGCCGGAGCGGGAGGCGATGAAGTCCTCGAGGCGGTCGACGAAGAGGAAGGCGCGCTCGTGGCGGAGTGCTTCGACGATGTCGAGGCAGCGTTGTTCCCATTGGCCGAGGTAGGCCATGCCGGCGACGATGCGATCCGCGCTTGTCGCCCAGATGGTGGGGGCGTAGCCGGTCTCTTTTTTGCGCTTGGCGGCGGCCGCGGCCATGCGCTGCACGAACGTCGTCTTGCCGGCGCCAGATGGACCGACGAGCAGGATGGAGGTGTTGGGAAGGAGCAGGACTTCGTCCGGGGAGAGTTCTGCTGTGGAGGGACCAATGAGGCGCGGGAGGCGGTTGGCTCGGTCGACGAGATTCTCGGCGACGGCCTCCATCACTTCGTTGTCGTTGTGTACGACCTCGAAGCGCCATTGAACTTCGGAGCGGTCGATCTTGGGCGGGGCCCAGTCGATGACATACTCGGACTGGTGTTCGCGGAAGTTGAAGATCCACTTGGCTTCGTCGCCGAGGAGCGCGGAGCTGAGGGTGTGGCGGAGGATGGTTGGGGCGGTGTCGAGGTCTTCGAGGACGAGCCACCAGTCGTATCGCGGGAGCATGAGGCGAAAGCCGCGGGGGTCGTCTTCTTTGCCGAGCTTCGACCAGGCGTAGCTGAGGCGAAACGGGATCTGGTCGCGGCCGACGACATACTGTTTGCCGACGACGTTGAGCGGGTTGACTTCGACCTTCACGGTGCGGACGTGGAACTCCTCTTCCCACAGGTAGTCGGAGATTTCTTCGCCCTCGGCCTGACGCATGAGAACGAGACCTTCGAGTTCTTCGAGGAGGGCTTCTTCGGACTCGCCAAACGCGACGATGGGGTTGGACCGGAAGAAGCCGGTGGAGCGGCGCATCAGGTAGCCGGTGAGGTTCCCGGTGGCATGCTCGACAATGTAGACGCGGAAGGAGCGTTTCATGGGAGCTCCTGTAGTGACGCCGCTTCGCGGAGGGTCCAGATGTGGTGGAGGAGCGATTCGAACGAGTCGACGGAGAAGCTCTGGGCCCACCCGGAGGCGTAGTCTTCGACGCTTCCGCGGGCGCGGCGGCCGGCGAATTGGCGTTCGTACCCGTAGCGGCGGATGACCGGGAGAAGTTCGTCGGGGTTGTTCGGGAGCGGTTCGACGCCCGCGTCGAGCGCGTTAGCAAAGGCTTTCCGGGCGTTGACGCGTTCGTGGAGCGCGGCTTCGGGGTCGATGATTCCGGGGCGAACTTCGACGCGTACGACCTCGGAGGTGGCGCCTAGAGTCTGGAGGACGTGGCTGCCGTGCTCGCGTTCGTACACGCCGTAGAGGTCGAGACCGTAGAGGGTCAGGGCGACTTCTCGGGGTTGCTGGTCTCCCCAACCTTCGGCGAGCGAGACCACGTCACCGTCGGGCATTCGCCCGTAGAGCCTGTCGTGCTCGCCCCGATAGGTGCGGAGCGCGCGGGTGATCCAGTAGAGGAGACCGGGTCCGTCGTCGGCAAAGAATCCGCCGGTTTTGGCTTCGCCGATTGTCCGGATGAAGACGGTGACGGCGTGGCGTGAGGGGTCGTCGACCGTCGTGAGGGCGCGTTCGAGGTAGCCGGCGTCGGCCAGGAGATCGAAGAGCCCCTGGCGTGTGACCATCGGGGCTTCGGTTTGGATGCCGTGACGGCGGAAGAGGTTGAGCATGCGGCGGCTTTGCCAGTCGCCGGGGCCTTTGAGCTCGACCGTGTGGAACTCGAGCGCTTCGCGCACTTCGTACTCGCCCCACGTCTCGTCGCCGGCGAGGCGGAGTGCGGAGGTGCGCAAGGCCGAGATGGACTGGCGGACGTCGTCGAGGTTCACGACGTCTTCGGCACGGTCTTGGTCGCCGAGGTTGTAGGCGCGGAGGTGAGCGCGGAGCATTTCGACCACCTCGTCGAGACGGGGGCCTTCGAGGAGGGTCTGCATGCGGTCAGCGAGGGGGCGCAGGTGGTCGCGAAGCGCGGCGGTTGGCTGGGCAACGAGCCCCGAAATGTCGGCGTGGTCGACGAGCTCGGCCTCGCGCAAAACCTCTTCGTGGAGCGCGAAGCCGTCGTCGGCGAGGTAGACGTGGAAGCTTCGCATGAGGGCTTCGCCGCCTGCAGCGATGGCCTCGGAGAGCAAGGCGCCGACTGTGCGGTCGAGGTAGCGCTTGAGGGAGCGGGCGCCGTCGCGCGGGTCGAATCCTTCGTCGGTGATCTGGTCGAGCACGGCGTCTGAGGAGGCGACGTAGATTTGGCGTTCGAGCAGGCCGTGACGGCCAAGGAGGCGGCCGAGTT
The DNA here is from genome assembly GCA_964384605.1 of uncultured Bradymonadales bacterium. Lineage (GTDB taxonomy): Bacteria > Myxococcota_A > Bradymonadia > Bradymonadales > Bradymonadaceae > CAYLMO01. The sequence continues at coordinate 41,746 of CAYLMO010000047.1, forward strand.
CTTTGCGCGCGATTTCGCGGGCGACGGTCGTAGTGAGGGGTACGAAGCCAACGATGCGGTCGATGCGGTTGAAGAGTTCGGGCGGGAAGAAGGACTCAATGGCGGCCTTCATCTCGCGGGTGACGGCCGTGGGGTCGTCGCCGAATCCGATGGCCGAGTTGGTGCGGGCGCCGAGGTTGCTCGTCATGATGAGGACGGCGTGGGTGAAGTCGGCGACGCGGCCGGCGGCGTCGGTGAGGCGGCCTTCGTCGAACACCTGGAGCAGCAGGTTGAGGACCTGCGGGTGGGCCTTTTCGATCTCGTCGAAGAGGACGACGGTGAACGGTTGCTGTTGGACGCGGCGGGTGAGTAGGCCGTCGGGGTTCCAGCGGTCGCCGACGAGGCGGGAGGCACCGTCGGGGCCAGCGAACTCGCTCATGTCGAAGCGGACCATGCGCGAGACGTCGCCAAAGAGATAGGCGGTGAGGCACTTTGCGAGCTCGGTCTTGCCGGTGCCGGTTGGGCCGGTGAAGAGCATGACGCGGTAGGGGCGGCGGGCCTCGGTCATGCCGGCTTTGATGCGGGTGACGACGTCGACGCAGGCTCCGACGGCTTCGTGTTGGCCCATGACGTAGCGACCAAACCGGTCGGTGAGCTTGTCGGGAACCAGGTGTGAGTCGTCGTCGATGACTTCGCGTGGGAGGCCCGTCATCTCGGTGATGACCTGGTAGACGTCGGCGGAGAGGACGGGCCGGCGGTTTGTGGAGGTATCGTGAGGCATGTCGCGGGCGAGCGACTCGAGGAGTTCGAGGGCTTTGCCGGGGAAGGCGCGCGTGGTCAGGAGTGCGTCGGCGAGCTCGACGATGGTGCGATAGGCGTGTGGTTCGAAGGCGATCGGATAGCGGTCTTCGATGGTACGCGCGGCATGGAAGAGGAGCGCGAGGTTCTCGACTGGTTCGGGTTCGCGAACTTCGAGGATGGAGAAGAGGGAGGCGAAGGCTGGGGCTTCGCTCTCGAGGCGTTGCCAACCCTCGGCCGTGCACTCGGCGACAATCGCGAGCTCGCCGCGGGCGATTGGGCCGCGGAAGAAGTCGGCGATGGACCGTTCGGACTGCACGGATTGGCCGATTGCGGCCCACTCGGGGAGGTCATCGACGTGGAGGACAACGCGTTGGCGGCGGGCGTCTTCGAGGATCTCCATGCAGCGTTCTTCCCACTGACCCACGTAGGACATTCCGGCGATGATCCGTCGGCCGGAGACGCTCCAAACTTGGTGGCACTTGCTGACTTGGCGGTGCGCTGAATAGCCGTCGGCCTCGAGAAGGTCGTGGACCCATTGGACGAGGAGTGCGGTTTTTCCGACGCCTGGGGGGCCGATGAGGACGACAGGGCGTTTGCGGCTGCCGGTGAGACGCTGGACGAGCTGGGTGCGGTAGGGCTCTCGCGGGCGGACGTTGGGGAGGTCGTCGACGGTGGCGCGGAGGGACAGGTTGTCACCGATCTGAGGCAGGGCTTGGAAGCCGCCGGACGGCTTGTTGCGTGGGCCTCCGACGAGGGCGCCGCCGTCGGGCTGGGTGTCCCGTTTGCGAATGCGCGAGAGGAGGTTTCGCGGGCGGACGGGGACCTCGAGAGCAACGAGGCGGGCGTACTTGGCGCGTTTGAGCTGGTTGATGACCAGGTCGGTTTGATTGGTCCAGCGGGCCTGGAAGTAGATGCGGGCCTGTTCTTCGAGCGAACGGTAGTTCTCGACGATGAACCAGTCGTCGGGCCGGAGCGGATGGTAGGCGATGGTGACTTCTTCGTCGGGCGTTGGAAATCGTGGCTCGAGAATGACTGGAAACTCGCCAGACACACGAATGTCGCTGCCTTTGAGCTTCAGTTCGAGGCGGAGGTGGCGAAGCTTGCGGCCCGGGATGAACTCGATGAGACGGAGGTCGTGTGGCTCAATCTTGTCGAGCGCTCGAGACAGGACGTCGACGAGACGTTTGCGGAGCTTGCCTTCGTGGCCGGCCGATTCGGCGGTGTTCCAGCCGCGCAAGCCGAGGGTGTGCCACGTCGTGGCGCCGCCGGCCCCGCGGGTTTCGTAGATGGCGACTGTCAGCTGCACTGTGACCCCACATGGAACGTCGTCGAGCGCGACTATCGTACCTGCGGGGGGCCGGTTTCCGAATCCGAATTCGACGCGTTGGGGAGGGATACCCCGAGCCCCCAAAAGCCCAACAAAACCATGGACCTATAACTATTTCCGCAACGATTTCGGCGAGCTGCCGATAACCCGGGGTGGCGCAGAGTG
>CAYLMO010000048.1:0-35636 GCA_964384605.1 uncultured Bradymonadales bacterium
TTCGCGAAGGTGGCCGTACCGTCGGCGCTGGCGTTGTGACCTCGATCGACGAGTAGGATCACTCGAACCTGCCCCACACGGGCGGTCTCGATGAAGATCTTGGCCGGGCACATTCGTGCCCGGCCTTTCTTTTCTGCGATCCTCGGGCAGTTTTCGACAAAACCACTTGATCATCTAGAACCCCTACTGTAGGGTCCCGCTTCCGCTGGGCGGGCAAGATTATTTGCCTGACTGTTGCGATGGTCCGCTCCGGAATTCCTTCCTTGCCTTCTGCCCCAATTTTGGTGGGCGATATCGGCTCGGTCGACTCCGGCGGAACCAAATGGATTTAAGTGAGATGGATGCTGGTGAAAGCCAGCCGGAGACGAAATGGCTAGCGACAAAATCCGTATCAAGCTTAAGGCCTACGACTACAAACTTCTCGATGCTTCGGCAGCCGAGATTGTCGAGACCGCTAAGCGCACGGGAGCAAAGGTTGCGGGACCAATCCCGCTTCCGACGAAGATTTCTCGCTGGACTGTCCTTCGCGGACCGTTCATCGACAAGAAGTCTCGAGAGCAGTTCGAGATTCGGACGCACAAGCGTCTTCTCGACATTCTCGATCCGACACAGCAGACGCTCGACGCGCTCATGCGCCTCGACCTGTCGGCCGGTGTCGACGTCGAAATCAAAACCTGAGCGTCCGTCCGGTTGATACGCCGGAACCGTACAATCAGAACGAGTTTTTTCTACTTCGCTAACTCTTTCGCCCGTTCGAGCATTAACCAGGGCGGCGCAGGAGTATTAAATGAAAGTTGACGTCTATAATCTTGAAAACGGCAAAGCGGGCGATATTGAGCTCGACGATGCCATCTTCGGCCAACCGGTTCGGGAACACCTCTTTTGGGAGGTGATCAACTGGCAGCGCGCTCGGCGTCGTCAGGGTACCCACAAAACCAAGACCCGTTCGGAAGTCCGCGGCGGTGGACGCAAGCCATGGCGCCAGAAAGGCACCGGCCGCGCTCGCCAGGGAACCATCCGCGCCCCACAATGGGTCGGCGGCGGTACGGTTTTCGGCCCCACGCCACGTGACTATTCGTACAGCATGCCGAAGAAGAAGCGCCGTGCGGCGATCATCTCGGCACTCAGCTTGAAGGCCGCCAACGGGCAACTCCGCATCGTTGACGACCTCACGCTCCCAGAAATCAAGACGAAGCTCGCCGTTGGCGTCCTCGATGCATTCGAGGCCCCGAAGGCTCTCTTCGTAGACACGACGTCGCGCGACGAAGAAACGAACACCGTCCACCACAACGAGACGCTTCGACTCTCCGTGCGCAACCTCAAAAACGCTAAGTACCTCGCTGCCGAGGGGCTCAACGTCGAAGACATCATTCGCTACGACGTCCTGTTCCTCTCGAAGTCCGCAGCCGAGCAGATTCAGGAGGCACTTCGATGAGCACGGCCTACGAAATCATCATTCGCCCCGTCCTCACCGAGAAGACCACTGGCCTCATGGAGGACAACCAGTACGTCTTCCGCGTCAAGCGGGATGCCAATAAGCACCAGATTCGCACCGCCGTCGAACAACTGTTCGACGTCAAAGTCGCCAGCGTGAACACCGCGATTATCGCGGGCAAGCCTAAGCGAGTCGGCCGTCACTTCGGCCGAAAGTCCGCTTACAAAAAGGCATTTGTCACTTTGGCCGACGGCGAGCAACTCGACCTCTTCGCGATGGAAGGCGAAGAAGGCGCTGTCTAACTACGGAAGATGAGGTGCCACGAGGCACCAACGGAGCTCAATCATGGGTATGAAAACGAGCAAACCGACGTCGCCGGGACGACGCTTTCTTCGGCGCAACGACCACGCAGACGTCACCGCTTCAGCGCCTGAAAAGTCGCTGACCGAAAAACTCACGAAGTCCGGTGGACGCAACAACCTCGGCCGCATCACCACCCGCCATCGCGGCGGTGGTCACAAGCGCCGATACCGCGTCATCGACTTCAAACGCGACAAGCAGGGCGTGCCCGCGAACGTGGCGACGATCGAATACGATCCGAACCGCTCCGCGAACATCGCTCTCCTCCACTACGCCGACGGCGAGAAGCGATACATCATCGCTCCTCAGAAGCTCGAGGTCGGAGACGAGGTTGTCGCGTCCGCACACGCTGACATCAAACCGGGCAACTCGCTGAAGCTTCAGTACATCCCGGTTGGTACGGTCATCCACAATGTCGAGCTCAAGCCGGGCAAAGGTGGACAACTCGTCCGCTCCGCCGGCACCTGGGCTCAGCTCATGGCCAAAGAGGGCAAGTACGCTCTCATTCGCCTTCCCTCCTCGGAACTCCGCCGGGTCCTGCTCGCTTGCCGAGCAACCATCGGTGCCGTTTCGAACCCGAACCACGAAAACGGTTCGTCAGGGAAAGCTGGCCGCAGCCGCTGGCTTGGACGTCGTCCGACCGTCCGCGGTGTTGCGATGAACCCGGTCGACCACCCGCACGGTGGTGGTGAGGGACGTACGTCCGGTGGACGTCACCCCGTCACCCCCTGGGGTAAGCCGACCAAAGGCAAGAAGACCCGCAAGAACAAGCGGACCACCAAGTTCATCGTTCGCGGACGCAAGCGTCGTAACAAGTAATGCTTTTTCGCCGGCTCCGACCGGCGGCATGGATAGGAGAAGATCGTGCCACGTTCAATTAAGAAAGGACCTTGGGTTGACGACGGGCTGCGCCGCAAACTGGCTCAAGCTCAGGAAACCGGAGACCGCCGAGCCATCAAGACATGGAGCCGTCGCTCCATGATCATTCCGGAGATGGTCGGGCTGACCTTCGCCGTCCATAACGGACGCGAATTCGTCCCCGTCTTCATCACGGAAAACATGGTCGGTCACAAGCTTGGTGAGTTCGCGCCCACCCGTACGTTCTACGGACACGCAGCGGACAAAAAAGCTAAGCGTCGTTAATGGACTGAATCGTTCGAGCCATCGAACCCTTTCAAATAGTTGGTTGTCATGAGCAAGCCTAAACGAAAAGAACACCGCGCCAATCGCGCGTCGCTCCGCGGAGTGCGGATCGCGCCGTTCAAAGCGCGCGTTGTTGTCGACCTCATCCGGCAAAAGCCGGTTGCCGAAGCGATGAACATTCTTGAGTTCACGCCCAAGAAAGCTGCACCCATGGTGCAGAAACTCATCGAGTCGGCACTCTACAACGTTGAGAACTCGGAAGAGCTCGACTGGGACATCGACGACCTGGTCGTCGCCCACGCCTATGTCGACGAAGGACCGACGATGCGCCGATTCCGCCCGCGTGCTCAAGGCCGCGCAACGCGAATCAATAAGCGCACGAGCCACATCACTGTCGTCTTGGAGCCCCGGCGCTAAGCGTCAGGTAGGAGAGTAGACCATGGGTCAGAAAATCAACCCGCACGGACTGCGCATCGGCATCGTCAAGTCGTGGTCGTCGAAGTGGTACGAAGAGAAGAACTACGCCACGTGGCTGCACGAAGACATCAAGCTTCGTCGCTACATCGAAGACAAGTACAAGCTCCCACCAATGGAAGCTGGTATCTCTGAAGTCGAAATCGAGCGCATGGCGAAGAAGGTCAAGATCACCATCCACACCATGAAGCCCGGTGTGGTGATCGGACGCCACGGCTCCGGTATCGAAGAGCTCAAGCAAAAGCTCCAGTCGATGTCCGAATCCGAAATCTTCCTCAACGTTCAGGAAGTTCGGAAGGCCGAACTCGACGCCAAGCTCGTCGCAGAAAACGTCGCGCGTCAGCTCGAGCGCCGCGTTAGCTTCCGTCGCGCAATGAAGAAAGCGGTCCAAACCACCATGAAGTTCGGTGCGAAAGGTATTCGCATCAACTGCGCCGGCCGACTCGGCGGCGCAGACATGAGCCGACGGGAATGGTACCGCGAAGGTCGTGTGCCGCTGCACACGCTTCGAGCCGACATCGACTACGGGTTCGCCGAAGCTTCGACCACTTACGGAATCATCGGCGTCAAAGTCTGGATCTTCAAAGGCGAAGTCCTTGAAGCCGCAGACGCCCGTTTCTAAACGAATGGATTGATGACTCGCCGGCCTATTCGCCGGACGAGAGGAATTACAGGAGTACGTCATGCTGAGCCCCAAACGTGTCAAATGGCGCAAAGTCCAAAAAGGACGCATGCGCGGTAAGGCCCACCGAGGCAGCAAAATTTCGTTCGGATCGTTTGGTCTCATGACGACGGAACCCGGACGTATCACCGCTCGACAAATCGAGGCAGCGCGTATCGCGATGACTCGCCACATCAAGCGTGGTGGTAAGGTCTGGATCCGCATCTTCCCGCAGAAGCCGGTGACCAAAAAGCCGGCCGAAACCCGAATGGGTAAGGGTAAGGGTTCACCCGAAGAGTGGGTGGCCGTCGTCCGGCCTGGCCGCATCCTTTACGAAATGGATGGTGTTGAACGCGAAGTCGCACGCGAAGCTTTCCGGCTTGCCGGTCACAAGCTCCCCGTGAAGACCAAGTTCATCGCGAAAGGAGAAGGACTGTGAAAGCTCAGGAACTACGCGACAAATCGGCACAGGAGCTCGCTGAACTCGAGACCCAACTCCGTGACGAACTCTTCCGTCTTCGCATGAAGCACTTCACGGGCCAGCTCCAACGTGTGAGCGAACTCAAGGAGAAGCGCCGCGACATCGCGCGCGTGAAGACGGTCCTTCGTGAACTTGAAAATGATGCGTGAGCTCGCATAAGCGAACTCTCATGAATGGCTTAGGAGCACCAATGGCTACCGAAGAAACGACTCAAGACACCCGCGGACAGCGCAAAACGCGCGTCGGGATCGTCGTCAGCGATGCGATGGAGAAGACCATTGTGGTCTCCATCGTCCGCCGCTACATGCACCCCAAGTACAAGAAGTACATCAAGGAGCGGAAACGCTACAAAGTGCATGACGAAACCAACGAGTGCCGCAACGGCGACAAGATCCTCATCGAAGAGTGCCGACCCCTCTCGCGCCACAAGCGCTGGAAGGTCAAGCGTATCCTCGAGAAGGCTCCCATCGTTTGACGACTGTGACGTACTCCGACATCCGGACCTGACGCTGACGTACCCGCTCAGGTTCACCGGAACACGCGGGTACGACTAGGAGATTTCCAATGATTCAGATGCAATCCCGACTCAACGTCGCCGACAATTCGGGCGCCAAAAAGGTTCAGTGCATCAAGGTCCTCGGCGGATCCAAGCGTCGCTACGCTTCCGTCGGTGACACGATTATCGTCTCGGTCAAAGAGGCCCTCCCAAACACGAAAGTGAAAAAGGGAGACGTCAAACGAGCGGTCGTCGTACGCACGTCCAAAGAACTTCACCGCGCTGATGGCACGTACATTCGCTTCGACGACAACGCCGCTGTGATTATCGACCAGATGAACCAGCCCGTCGGTACCCGTATTTTCGGACCCGTCGCTCGCGAACTTCGCGCCAAGAATTACATGAAGATTATCAGCCTGGCACCTGAGGTCCTCTAAGGACTCACGTCAGGCAACTCGAGGGAAACGTCATGCACGTCAAAAAAGGCGACAACGTAATCATCACCGCGGGCAAAGACCGCGGACTCGTCGGAGAGATCCTTGCGGTCGATACGACGAAGTCCCGTGTCAAAGTCCACCGCGGCAACATGGTCGTGAAACACCAAAAACCGAACCCGCTGACCGGTCAGGAAGGCGCGCGCGTCGAAAAAGAAGGCTGGATCCACGCTTCCAACGTCTCGCTCTACAGCGAAAAGACCGAAGGACCCGTGCGCACCCAGGCTCGATTCGTCGGCAAAGGCGGAGATCTCTTCGCCGATCGCAACGAGGCGGTCGCAAGCTTCGGTGACGACACTCCGGACCGACTTCAGAAGGTCCGCTTCAGCCCCAAGACCGAAGAGGTCTTCGACGAGATCGGCGGCTAACAATACCGCGGGGATCGCTTGACACTGACGGGCGCGTCCGATATTGCTTCGCGCCCTATTGGCGGCGGTTGCGAAAGCGACCGTCGATTTTTTGGATAGCGCAATTTTGCGCACTGGATTCGGCTTGGCGGTACAGCCGCTCTTATTGGGTTCGTTTTCGAACCCAGCAATGTGTGTGTGAGCCCGCCGACACGGGAGAGTCCTCAAATGAGTTTTCTGCAAAAGAAGTACAAGACCGAAGTGGCACCGAGCCTGATGGAAGATTTCGGGTTCGACAATGTCATGCAGGTACCTCGTATCGAGAAGGTCGTGATCAATATGGGCCTTGGCGAAGCTGTTCGTAACGCCAAGATCATTGAACCCGCCGTCGAAGAACTGACCAAAATCGCCGGACAGCGCGCAGTCGTCACTCGCGCCCGTCGCTCCATCGCTGGCTTCAAGCTTCGCGAAGGTATGCCAATCGGCGCCAAAGTCACCCTCCGCGGCGAGCGTATGTTCCACTTCCTCGAGCGCCTCATCTACATCGCCCTTCCGCGTGTTCGCGACTTCAAGGGCGTGTCCGAGAAAGCGTTCGACGGCCACGGGAACTACTCCCTCGGCCTCAAGGAACAGATCATCTTCCCTGAGATCGACTACGACCAGGTAGACGCTGTCCGCGGACTCAACATCACGATTGTCACTTCGGCCGAAACGGACGACCACGCTCGAGGCCTTCTGGCCAAGATGGGCATGCCGTTCCGCCGCCGCAACCAGCAGTAAACGAATCGCAAAGGAGAGACCGACGTGGCTCGAAAAGCGCTGATCGAAAAATCGAAGAAGAAGAAGAAATTCAACGTTCGGGAGTACAACCGTTGCCCGCTTTGCGGACGACCCCGCGCGTACATGCGAAAGTTCGACATGTGCCGCATCTGCTTCCGAAATCTGGCACACCAGGGACAGCTCCCCGGTGTCGTCAAAGCGAGCTGGTAACAAACTTCATATCCCGACAGCTCGGGATAGGCCTACTCTTCGCCGTCAGCTCGGCACTTTCATCCGGTCGTGTCCGGATGCAATCGGAGTAGGAACCGTTTCGAATGGAGAAACACGATGGCAAATGTCACTGATCCGATTGCGGACATGCTTACCCGGATCCGGAACGGACAACTCGCGCGACACGCGCAGGTCGTCCTCCCCGGGAGCAAAATCAAGCTCGCGATTGCGAACATTCTTTCGGAGGTTGGGTACGTCGGCGAAGTCCGATGGTCCGACGAAGGCCCACAAGGCCAAATCTCGATCGGTCTCAAGTACGACCGAGACGACGCTCCGATGATTCGAAACCTCAAGCGCGTCAGCAAGCCCTCGCGGCGAGTCTACGTAGGTGCTCAGGATATCGAGCCAGTCCTCAACGGACTCGGCGTCGCCATCCTTTCCACCTCGAAAGGCGTCATCACCGACCGAGATGCACGCGCCGCTAATGTCGGCGGCGAGCTTCTCTGCACGGTCTACTGAGCGAAGGGAGGAGAGAACCATGAGCCGCATTGGAAAACTACCGATCGAAATCCCCAACGGCGTCGACGTCAACATCGACGGACAAGACGTCTCGGTCAAAGGACCGAAAGGGGAACTCGCACGCACCATCTCCGAAGAAGTCTCGATTCGCATCGAAGACAACGTCCTCTACGTCGAGCGACCCAGCGACTCGCGCACCGCGCGCAGCCACCAGGGACTCGTCCGCAGCCTCGTCGCCAACATGGTCGAAGGCTGCTCCGAAGGATTTGTCCGAGAGCTCGAGATCAACGGCGTCGGTTACCGCGCTGAACTCCTCGGACGATTCATTCGATTCGACCTCGGATACAGCCACCCGATCTTCCTCGAACTTCCCGACGGCGTGACCGCCGACGTGGCGCAGACCAACGTCAAGCTCCACTCCGCCGACAAAGAAGCAGTCGGCCAGGTCGCCGCAAAAATCCGCTCCCTTCGAAAGCCCGAGCCCTACAAAGGGAAAGGCATCAAGTACAAGGAAGAGCGAATCATTCGGAAGGCCGGTAAAGCTGGCGGTAAGTAATTGGATGAATGACCGGCATCATGCGCCGGTTCACATAGGATTTTTGACATGCTGAGCAAAAAAGAACGAAAGAACGGGCGGCTTCGGCGAAAGCGCCGCATCCGTAAGAAGGTGTTCGGTACCGCGACGCGACCACGCATGAGCGTGTTCCGTTCGGCCCGCCACATCTACGTCCAGCTTATCGACGACGTCACCGGCGCAACGCTCGTCTCGGCCTCCTCGGTCGAGCCCGGCCTCGCTGGCGATCTCGAAGGTAAGAAAAAGGTCGAACAGGCCGCTGTCATCGGCAAAGCCGCCGGTGAACGCGCCAAAGCAGCCGGCATCGAAGCCGCTGTCTTCGACCGAAATGGATACATCTACCACGGCCGAGTTGCCGCCGTCGCTGACGGTGCTCGCGAAGCTGGCATCAGCCTCTAAGGAGATATCGTGGCTTACGGACGACGAAGAAGAGAAGAATCGGACCTCAGCGAGAACGTGATTGCGATCAATCGCGTCTCCAAAGTGGTCAAAGGTGGTCGCCGATTCAGTTTCGGTGCGATTGTGGTCGTCGGAGACGGCAACGGACGCGTCGGTGTTGGACACGGAAAAGCCAACGAAGTGCCCGAAGCAATTCGCAAAGGCGCTGAGAAGGCTCGCGGATCGATGATTCGCATTCCGATCATCAACGATACCATTCCGCACACCGTCAACGGCCGCTTTGGCGCAGGCAAAGTCCTGCTCAAGCCAGCAAGCGCCGGTACCGGAGTCATCGCTGGTGGTGCAGTTCGCGCCATCCTCGAGGCTGCAGGAATCAGCAACATCCTCACGAAGAGCCTTGGCTCAAACAACCCGCACAACGTCGTTCGCGCGACGATGGAAGGGCTGAGCCGACTTAATGACCCCGACGCCTACAAGCGACGACTCGGTCAGGAAGTGGATCAGACCGAGGAAGCCGAGGCGTAATCGCCCGAGGAGACCAACAATGGCAAAATTGAAAATCACATTGGATAAAGGCTATTCAGGTCGCACCGAGCGTCAGCGTCAAACGCTGCGCGGACTCGGACTCACCAAGCGCGAAATGACCGTGCTTCGTGACGACACGCCGGCAAACCGTGGCATGGTCGAGAAAGTTTCTCACCTGGTCACGGTCGAGGAGGTCGCAGAATGAGCGATATCAATCTTAGCAATCTCAAGGCGCCTGAAGGCGCGACCAAGAAGCGCAAGCGTCTCGGTCGTGGTGAAGGTAGCACGCTCGGCAAAACCGCCGGTCGTGGCCAAAAAGGTCAGAAGGCTCGTTCGGGCGGCGGCATTCCGCTCGGATTCGAGGGTGGACAGATGCCTCTGCATCGTCGACTTCCGAAGTTTGGCTTCACGAACCCCAATACGGTTCGTCTCGCCATCGTGAACGTCGAAGACCTCGAAACTCGATTCAACGACGGCGACACCGTTGACACCGAAACCCTCGAAGCCGCTGGACTCATTCGCAAGAATGCTCCTGGCATCAAGGTTCTCGGCAACGGCGAACTGACGAAGAAGCTCACCGTGCGTGCGCACAAATTTAGCGATGCGGCTCGCTCGAAGGTCGAACAGGCCGGAGGTACCGCAGAGGTCATCTGATCGTGGCTACCAAGCTCAGTAACATCACGCAGGCCCCCGAACTGCGCCGTCGACTCCTCTTCACGCTGGCGATGCTTGCCATCTACCGCGTGGGCGTCTTCGTGCCAGTACCGGGGGTCAACCGTAGTTCGATGTCCCAGATTGTCGGGGGCTCGGACAACGGTTTCCTCGGGCTCGTCAACCTGTTCACAGGTGGCGCGCTCGAGCTTATGTCGATCTTCGCGCTCGGCATCATGCCGTACATCTCCGCGTCGATTATCCTTCAGCTCATGCAGGTCGTGGTCCCCGCGATCGAACGACTGCAGAAAGAAGGCGAGTCGGGCCGGAAGAAGATCACGCAGTACACCCGGTACGGAACCGTCATGCTCAGCCTGATTCAAGGCTTCGGCATCTCGTTCTATCTGGAGAACTTGCACAACTCGAACCCCGAGCTCGGCCTGTTGGTCGAACCCGGCTGGGGTTTCCGCGTCCTCACCGTCATCACGCTCACCGCGGGTACGGTCTTTGTGATGTGGCTCGGTGAGCAGATCACCGAACGAGGCGTTGGCAACGGGATCTCGCTCATCATTACTGCGAGTATCATCGCTGGCTTCCCGCAGGTCGTGATCAGCACGTTCCAGCAGTACAAGACCGGCACCATCAGTACGTTTGTCATCGTCACAATTCTCGTCATCGCCCTCGTCACGACCGCGTTCATCGCGTTCATGGAATCGGCGCAGCGACGCATACCATTGCAGTATGCGAAACGAATGGTCGGTCGTCGTATCTACGGCGGGCAAACGCATGACCTTCCGCTGAAGGTCAACATGGCCGGTGTGATTCCTCCCATCTTCTCGTCCTCGATCCTGATCTTCCCTGCGACGATCGCGAGTTACTTCGAAGGAAACGAGATCGCTGTGGCTGTGCAGAACGCGCTCATCCCAGGCGACTGGCGATACAACGTGCTCTACACGCTGCTGAACGTCTTCTTCTGCTTCTTCTACACGGCTGTTCAGGTCAACCCGATGGACATCGCGGACAACTTGAAGAAGTCCGAAGCGTTCATCCCAGGTATCCGACCCGGCAAGAAGACCGCCGAGCACATCAACTTCGTGATGACCCGACTCACCTTCGCCGGTGCCGTCTACATCTCGGCAGTGTGCTTGATGCCATTCCTGCTTCAGGACTGGCTCGGCATTAGCTTCTACCTCGGCGGTATGAGCCTCCTCATCGTCGTAAGCGTCGGACTCGACACCGTGACGCAGATCGAGAGTCACCTCATCACGCGACAGTACGACGACTTCGGGTCGAAGGCTGGCGCTGGTGCGACCTCGGGACGCATCGCTGGTCGAGACGACGAGAGCTGACTTCAAAGGCAGTTAGAAAGCGCCTCCTGTACGGGGGCGCTTCCCATTTCTTGGAACGAACATGGCGAAGACCAAACTGATGATGCTCGGACCGCCAGGTGCCGGCAAAGGTACTCAGGCACAGAGGTTGGCCGAGAAGCTCTCGATCCCGCAGATCTCGACCGGAGACATGCTTCGCGAAGCACGTAGAAAGGGAACCGAGATGGGGAAGAAGGCGGCTGAGTTCATGAACTCGGGACAGCTTGTTCCAGACGAAGTCGTGATCGGCATCGTTCGTGATCGGCTCGACGAAGAAGATGCAGCAAACGGCTTTATCCTCGATGGGTTCCCACGAACGGTCGCACAGGCCGAAGCGCTCGCCGAGATGGGCGTGGAGCTAGACGCTGTGCTGAACATTCAGGTTGCCGATGAGGAAGTGATCAAACGATTGAGCGGTCGTCGCAGCTGCCCGAATGATGGTTCTGTTTACCACGTCGAGTTCTCACCACCGTCGGAAGAGGGTGTGTGTGACAAGTGTGGAACGGAGCTCATTCAGCGGGCAGACGATCAGCCGAAGGCGATTGCTGAGCGACTCGAGCAGTATGCAGCGAAGACGCAGCCGCTCATTGAGCATTACGACAAGCAAGGCTCCCTGGTGAACATTTCGGGCACCGGAGCGCCTTCGAACGTCGAAGCGTCGATCCTCGAAGCCATTCAGTGATCCCGAATCGGGCGCGAATGGCTGGTCGACTTGACGGGCGAAAATACAACGTGTAAGTAATCGCCCCCTTGCGGCGGCTCCGCCTGACGAGAGTTCAGGTAGGTCGCCTTAAGTTTTGATGAATGGAAGAGTGAATTTATGGCGAAAGAAGAAGCCATCGAAGTCGAAGGAACGGTCATCGAGCCGCTCCCGAACGCCATGTTTCGAGTTGAACTCGAAAATGGTCACAAAGTGCTCGCGCACATCTCGGGAAAGATGAGGATGCACTTCATCAAGATCCTTCCCGGGGACACGGTTACTGTGGAGCTTTCTCCGTACGACCTGTCGCGTGGACGCATCGTCTATCGATCGAAGTAAGGCTGATTCGCCGTTGATTGGATAATTCCCTTCCGATTCGGAAGGGCTACAAAGTTGCCAGCCGGCAGATGGCTGGATGGAGCAAAAGATGAAAGTCCGACCGTCCGTCAAAAAGATGTGTGACAACTGCAAGATCATCCGCCGCAAAGGTATCGTGCGAGTGATTTGCACGAACCCGCGCCACAAGCAGCGCCAGGGTTGATCGTCTGTCGAGCTGAACTGAATACGCGGCCTTGAGAGCCGCGCTGATGAATTTTAGGAGTGAATCGTGGCACGAATTGCGGGCGTAGACCTTCCTCGTCGAAAGCGCATTGATATTGCGCTGACCTACATCTACGGAATCGGGCGGACCCTCGCGGTCGAGATCCTCGAGAAAGCAGGTGTGGACGGAGCGACGAACACTGACGAGCTCACCGAAGGTGAGATTCGTCAGATCCGTGACGTCATTGAAGCTAGCTACAAGGTCGAAGGTGACCTTCGTCGCCAGGTTCAGATGGACATCAAGCGACTCAAGGACCTCGGTTGCTACCGCGGCCTGCGCCACCGTCGTGGACTTCCGGTCCGCGGCCAGCGCACGCGAACGAACGCACGCACGAAGCGTGGGCCTCGTCGCGCCATGGTTCGCAAGAAGCGCTAAATCGAATTTGATGAGAATGACTCGGCTCGCGGCGGTCAATTACCCGCGGCGGCAAATGGGAGTGTATCATGGCGAAGGCCAAGACGAAGCGTAAGGTTCGCAAGAACATTCAAACGGGGATCGCCCACATCCAGGCGACCTTCAACAATACGGTCGTGACGATCACCGATACGTCGGGCAACGCGATTTCGTGGTCGAGCGCAGGCTCGCGCGGATTCAAAGGCTCGCGTAAGTCGACCCCGTACGCTGCTGGTGTGGCCGCCGAAGACGCAGCCCGCAAAGCGCAAGAGCACGGGCTCAAGTCGGTGACGGTCTTCCTGAAAGGACCGGGCTCGGGCCGCGAAGCAGCGCTTCGTTCGCTCCAGTCGGCTGGCCTTCGGGTGACTCGCATCCGTGACGTCACTCCGGTGGCGCACAACGGCTGCCGTCCGCCCAAGCGTCGCCGCGTCTAAGACCCGAGCGCACTACCCAAAGGCTTTTCCGCAGTCGTCCCAACGAGGCGCACTGCGGCTCCCATATTACTCGTGGAGGCATCTGCCATGTACCAGAACTGGCGAGACCTGATTAAACCGCGCGAAGTCAAAATCGACCCGCGCTCCAAGACCGAAACGTACGCCAAGTTCGTCTGCGAACCGCTGGAACGCGGCTACGGAATTACGGTCGGAAACGCACTTCGTCGCATTCTGCTCAGTAGCATCATGGGTGCTGCTGTCACGAAGGTGAAGATCGACGGTGCTCTTCACGAATTCACGAGCCTCCCCGAAGTGAAGGAAGATGTCACCGACATCGTCCTTAACCTCAAAGAGCTCCGAATCAAGCTTCACGGCTACGAGCCGCGCGTCATCACCATTGACGTCGACGGTCCGAAAGAGGTCACCGGCGCAGACATCGTTACCGATGCCAACGTCGAGATCCTCAACCCTGACCACCACATCGCGACGGTTAGCGATGGCGGACGCCTCCGCATGGAACTCACGGTCGAAGCTGGCCGCAGCTACATCCCGGCCGAAGAGAACAAGAAGGAAGACGACGCGATCGGTGTCATCTCCATCGACTCGCTCTTCAGCCCGATCCGCAAGGTCAACTACTCCATCACGAACGCTCGTGTTGGACAGCGCACCGACTACGACAAGCTCACGCTCGAAGTCTGGACCGACGGTTCCGTCTTCCCGGAAGACGCTGTCGCCTTCGCTGCAAAGATCCTCAAGGAGCAGGTCTCGATCTTCATCAACTTCGATGAGTCGATCGAACCCGAAGTCTCCGAAGCGGAAGAAGAGCCGGAATTCAACGAGAACTTGCTTCGTCCAGTCGACGAACTCGAGCTCTCCGTCCGCTCCTTCAACTGCCTGCAGAACGCAGGTATCAAGTACATTGGCGACCTCGTCCAAAAGACCGAGGCCGAGATGCTCAAAACCAAGAACTTCGGTCGCAAGTCGCTCAAGGAGATCAAAGAACTCCTTGCCGACATGGGCCTTTCGCTCGGCATGAAGCTCGAAAACTGGCCGCCGAAAGACCTGCAAAAAGACGCGAAGTGAATGTCTGAAAATTGATTGGATGAGGTAATAAGATGCGACACAAGAAGTCAGGACGAAAACTCGGACGTACCGCGTCCCACCGTAAGGCGATGCTGCGCAACATGGCAGCCAGCCTGGTGAAGTACGAAATGATCCAGACGACCGACGCCAAGGCCAAAGAGCTTCGCCGTCTGTCCGACAAGCTCATCACGCTCGGCAAGCGCGGAACCCTCCACGCACGTCGTCAGGCGTTCGCGATTCTCGGGAACCGTGAACTCGTCAAGAAAGTGTTTGATGATCTCGCTCAGCGCGACGAAATCTCCAGCCGAGAGGGCGGTTACACCCGCATCATCAAGGTTGGAAACCGCGGAAGCGACAACGCTCCCGTCTCACGAATCTCGTGGGTTGGCGCGACGATCGAGAACACCGAGGAACTTCGCTACCCGAAGCACATCCTCGAGAACCTCTTCGAAGACGACGCTGCTGCGACGGAAGAAGAGTAAGCGTCTCGTCGCATCTTCAAGAAAGAGAGAAGGCACCCGATTTCGGGTGCCTTTTTTCGTTGGCACGCTGCGATGTCAGCCGCCTTTCTTCGACTTCTTCGGTACGTCGGCCAACTCGTCGTCCTCTTCGTCGGAGGCGTCTCCCATGAAGGGCTTGACGACCGAACTCTTCTTCTCTTGCTGCATCGATGAATCGATGCGGTCGATGCGCCAATAGGCCCGAACGGACACGGCGTTGCCGCGGAACTTCTTGAACTTCTTCCCGTCCAGCCGCTTCTCGAGGCACGCCATCGTCTCGGACTGTTTTGCTGAGTCGGCGCCCTGGTACTTCAAGATGTTGGCCTCGTACTTCCCGTCGGGCTGCACGTCGAATCGAACGTTGATGCGCAAGCTGGCTTTGTCCTTTCCTTTCTTCCAAACGCTCTCGCACTTCTTGGCGGCGTACTCGACTTTGTCGAGGGCTCTACCAGTAAGGTTGTCGCGGTCTCTTTGATGTCTCGCGACCGTTCGCCGGCCCGCGCCGTACGGCAGCTGGTCCGCTGCGCTCCACGTCGTCTCCGTGTAGGGCGCCTTTTCGAGCGCTGTGGTGGCGGAACAACTCGAGACCGAGATGGAGCGCTTCTCTTCCTTTTTGGCGAAGACGATGTAGTTCGTGCCTTCCTCGAACTTCACGCTGCAGCTCTCTTTCGGCACAAGCGTGTGCTTCCGCTTTCGTCGCGTTCCTTTGAAAGAGCTCGACACACGGAAGACGAAATCACCGTCCTTGTCGACCTTTCCTTTCCCCCAAAAGATCACGTCTGCGGAGTTTGCCGAAGCGGAACGATCCTCTTTTTCGCACGTGCATTCTGCAGCTGCCGGAAACGCGAACGCAGTTACAAACCCGCCGAAAACAAAGGGTATCAGGAGCTTTCTAAGCTTCATGGTCTTGTGTGTTGTAGGACTGTTTGACCGACAGGATACCATTTTTCTCAACTATTTTCGCAACGATCGGGAC
Source organism: uncultured Bradymonadales bacterium (assembly GCA_964384605.1). Lineage (GTDB taxonomy): Bacteria > Myxococcota_A > Bradymonadia > Bradymonadales > Bradymonadaceae > CAYLMO01. The sequence goes on from CAYLMO010000048.1 coordinate 15,604, forward strand.
CAAGGGCCGAAAACCCTCTGTGAGACACGCAATACCAACCACCCAGAGGAGAACATCATGCGTAGCCAAAACCCAGCCATCTCGTTCGTCGCAGCAATCACGTTCATCGCTTTCAACCTGATCGTCGCACAGGCGAAAGCCCAGACCATCCAGGTCGAAGACAACCTCTCCAACGAGAGCGGTCTTCGGTTGAAGCTCTCCGCCGGATGGCAGTCCGAATCAGACGCCGAAGTCGACGCCGAGATCTATGGAGAGCGGATGCTTTCCGACAAAGAGGAATTCGAATCCGGATACTCGCTCGCCGCCGAGCTGGAGATACCGATCGCCAACGGATTTCGAGTTGGACCTCGCGTCGTTGTCGAGCAGTGGAACAGCACCGAACTGGACCGCGGCGGAGTCGACCCGAGCACGATGGTGCTGCTTCAGGTCGTACCGAAGTTCAACTTCTCGATTCGCCCCACGGTCGACCTCTATCTGTCGGTCCCGGTGGGTCTGTCGGTCTTCCTTCCGACTGACGAGCTCGAAGACTTCGGGATCGAATCGGGCGGCGGATTCAATGGTGCGGTGCTCGGCGGCGTGGAACAGTATTGGGACTCGTTCGGCCTCTTCGTGGAGGCAGGAATCCAGTACAACGCCTACAAAGTCGACTGGGAGGGCCCAGCGACCGACTTCGTCCCGGTGGAACTCTACTACGCACGGTCGGCCGTGGTGGCCAAGATCGGCGGAGCCTACCGATTCTGATTCCTACGGGCACATCTCGGGTGTCGCATTCTCCGGCGCCCGCACCTCGGGCGTGCCCGTGGCCAGCGTCTTGAAGAAACAGCCATAGATTGCCTTCACCTCGTCGAGCTGGAACGTGACATTGTGTCCGTCCAGCACTTCGGGGTTGTGTTGCGTCACGGCGGCTGTGACTCCGTTCGCGCCATTGCCCGATTGAGGAAACCCTTTTGTCTCACCTACTCCCTCATATCCCATGGCCACGAGAATGCGGTCCTCGAGCACCGGGCCAGTGAACTCCAGCCCCATACCGGCTGTGACGCCAGCCTGGGCTTCCGGCGAGAAGTAGCCGTCGAGCAGTCCTGCCGACATGTACACGTGTTTCGGAGGGGTGTCGCCATAAGGTTCTGCGAACACATGCCGGCTGTGCACGACGGGGTCGACGAAGTCCCACAGGTGCTGGATAGCGTGGAGCACCGGGTCGAATTGGTCCACCGGCTCGCCCGGCATGTAGCGGAAGACGCTTGGGAGAATTCCGGAGAGGTTCACGGGTTTCGTGCCGGTCGACGCCACCTCGATGAGCACCCCGCCGGCGCCGGAGGGCACGAGAGCGTCAATGTTCTGATCGATCGTCGCCGCGGGAATGCCGAGCGTCGACCCCATCGACTGTCCCATGGCTCCAAACTGGTCAGCGTTGAATCGAATCAGGCCGTCAGCGGCCCCACCAGCGTCGAGGCGGCCCATGGGGTCAATCGACGGGTCGATGGTCATGTTCTTCAACAGACGGGCGTGGAAGGTCACCTCGTTGGCCGACACGATGAAGTTGTCGATCGTTGCGCGCGGGTTGTTCAACAGATTGTAGAGCTTCAATCCGGTCTGGTCGGGCGGACTGAACCGCGAGTCGTGGAACGGGAAGTCAGCCGAGAATCCCGCCCACTCGTAGTCGGCCAAGGTGTCCGCCGGCCCGCTGCCGGCGGGGGCGGGCAGCTCGATCGTCGGCTTTGCGCCTCGGTCGATGAGTTCGCGCGAGGTACCACCAGAACCGTGCATATAGACCATGATTGGCCAGCCGCCTGCAGGCATGGCCGCCTTTGGAATCGTGACGAAGAATCGAATCGACTCCATTGCTTGAAGCTCAATCTCTCCATCATCGCCGAACACAATCTTGCCGTCGGGAACCATGTCGTACGGCTTGGTTCCGTCCTGAATGTTCGGAACCTCGTAGTATCCCTGGACGACGACGTAATCGTCGTACTCCTCGACCACTTCCAGCGGCTGCGAGGTATCGATCTCCGGATCGGGCAACCCGTCGTAGAACTCATTCACGAGACGAAGCCGCGCCGTTGGATCGCCCGTCGTGATGAGGGTCAGGTGGGCGACTTCATCCGATTCGAGACCGACAGACTCCAGTTCGCCAAGCGCCGCAACATACGGGGCTGCCGTCACACCGCCCGTATCGCGACCCGCGAGCAACGACGCCATATCGGCGCTCGGGACAACCGGATCACCTTCGGCATCGAGGACGCGGTTGGTGACAACGAACGCATACTTGGTGTTGGGTCGCCGAACGACCCCGAACGGCGATCGGCACGCCAGAAAGCTGGCTGGGTGCAGCGTGCCCTCATCGGCCTTGTAGCGGCAGTACAGTGGAAGCAACCGTCCGCGCTCGGGAGACACGGGGTCGATGTCGACAAGGGCGACGCTCGGGAACCCCTCACTTCCCGCCGATTGCGCCAGGTCTGGTAGCGTCGACGCATCTATGCCGGTCTCGAACGAAGCAAACACTCCAGACACCAGGCCCCAACCGCGGACGAGGTCCATCGAAGCATCGAACCACAACTTCACCAGCGAGATGTCGTAGGCCGACTCCCAGCCGGTCATGTCGAATGAGCCGTCCTCGGCAAGGCGCGCATCCGCAGGGAAGGGCACGTCGAAGAAATCTTCCGAAGCGAGCTCGAAGCGCACCGAAGTCCCCTCCGGAACCACAATGTCGGCGTCGGTCGAAGCGTCATTCGCGGTCGTTCCTGCGTCCGTTCCGGTCTGTCCATTGGAATCACCGCCATCATCTGAGCAAGCGGCCAGGGACAAGAGCAGGGCGAGCAGAAAAATTGGGGTTCGCATTGATACCTCGGGGGCTACTGCAGTGAGCGCCAAGGTATCCAACTAGAAGGTTCGATGGAAGTTATCGCGACCGAACCGTTACTTCGCGACGCGACGCTCGACCCGAATCGTCCATCGCCACCAGCTCATGCTCGCCCGGGCTCGGAGTCCACCAGACTCGCTCGTGCGATTGGGCCGAGGCCAAAAACTCCCCGTTTACGAACCAGTTAATGGTGCGACCCGCCTGTGCGGTTTCCGCTTCGAGCGGCACCTCTTGTTGATCCGGCGTGAGTCCAGGAATCAGGACGAGATCCTGCCCCGATGGCGGCGAGACGATCTGGGGTGGTCGTGTCGCGTCGGCCGGTTCGCAGCCCTCCATGAGGGCCGGGATGTTTGTGCCATATCGGTAACGGTTCGCGAGGTGTCGGCGCACCGCACTCGGCCAAACCATTCGAGTCTCCGTGCGGTACTCACGCCCGTGTCGGCAGTTGGGCGCGAGCGTTCTGCCGGTCGCCACATCGATGTCGACCCGGGTGTGATACGGACACCGCTCGACCGGCACGCTCTTCTCCAGCGCCCACGCGGTCTTCGTGTGCGTGCACGCCTCGGTCGGCAGATGCCCGGAGTATGCGCAGACCTCGATCTCCGTCAGGTCGTCGGTGCGAGGGTCTTCGGTCGAGTCCGATTCCAACGCCTCCAGAACATCGAAGAGCGCAGGACCGCTGCGTCTGGCGCCCACCAGTCCGGTCGACGGTGTCCGGTTGTGATTCCCCATCCACACAACCGCTGTGTAGGAGTTGCCGCTCCCGGCGGCCCACGCGTCACGGTGCCCATACGACGTGCCCGTTTTCCAATGCACGCCGAGGTCTTCCGCAACCTCACGTCGTCGAGAAAAGTCGGGCCGGTCGCGCAATCCCAACGTCTGCCGAGTCAGCCACGAAGAACCCGGTTCGAAGGCCTGAACCGGCTCGAAGTCGGCCTCGGTCCGCCGTTTCGACACCAACCGAGGCGCATTCCAGACACCGTTGTTCGCCAGCGAAGCGTAGAGACTTGCCACCTCCAGAGGTGTCATCTCCACGCCGCCCACGGCGGCCGAAAGGCCATACCAGCCCGGCGCATGGTTGATGTGCTCGGCTCCCAGCAGCGTCAAATGCTCCAAGAAAGGCCGTACCTTCACTGTCGCGAGTAGATGCACGAAAGGAACGTTGAGCGACTCCGAGAGCGCGTCCTCCAGCTTCACGAGCCCCCGAAACGACCCATCGTAGTTCTTGGGCGCGTATGAACCGGCCTGCACCGGCACGTCCACAACCAGCTGCTCAGGGTGCGCCACGCCGCGTTCGATCGCCATCGCGTACAGGAATGGCTTCATGAGCGACCCGGTCGACCGCGGCAGGGCAAACGACGGCAACTGCGCTCCTGGCGAGTTGTCGAACCGAAAGTTCCCGACCAGGGCGACCACGTTTCCGCTCTCGTGGTCGAGCACCACCACACCCGCATGACGAATGCCCGCTTCCGTCGCCGAATCTTCGTGTCGCGACAGAGCGGCCTCGACGATCGCCTGCCGACCGGCGTCCAGCGTCGTCTCGAGACGTTTCATCTGCGGATGTTGGGCGCGCAACCAGTACGCAACGTGCGGAACCTCTCGCGGAAACGGCCGAAGCTCGGAAGGCGCGCCCGACGCACGAATCTGAGCGAGGAACTGCTTCGCACTCAGCGCATCGCCATCGCTCCCTTTCTCGAGCCCTCCCTCTTCGAAGAGCCACTCGGCAATCTCGTCGCGGTTGCGCTTCAACGCGTCGTGATTGCGGGCCGAGGGGTACCGGCCGTTGGGGTTCTGCGGAACGGCCAAGAGCGTCGCAATCTCTTCCGGCGACAGCTCGTTCGCCCGGTGACCGAAGTACGACAACGAAGCGGCCTCGACGCCTTCAATGTTCCGGCCATAGGGCGCGAAACGCAGGTAGTTCGCGAGAATCTCGTCTTTCGACATGTGCATCTCGAGCTGAAACGCTCGAAACGCTTCGATCACCTTGCTGCGGTAGGTCCGAGGCCGCGGCTCGAGCAGTCGCACGAGCTGCATCGTCAAAGTCGATGCGCCTGTGAGCCTTCGCCCGTGCATCACATTTACAGCCGCCGATCGAGTAATCGCGAGCGGATCGACCCCCATGTGCGACCGAAAACGCTTGTCCTCAAAGCGAATCAGGGCTTCGACATAATCCGGATCGACGTCCTCCAGCGGCGTATGAATCCGCCACCGGTCGTCCGCGCTCAAAAATACGTGCGCCGGGTTTCCGTCGTTCCAGGTCACCACCACCGAATCCTGTGCGACGAGCCGATCAGGAAGTGGCACCAGATAAGCGGCAGCGACGAGCCCGAGCGAAGCGAGAAGTCCCGCGGCGACGGTGATAATGACCCCTCGCTTCACTCGAGGTCGTCTGCCGAATGCGAGCAGCGCTCGCACCCATCTGAGAAATCGTTCTCGCATCAGTCGATCAACGATTCCCACGGGCCTTGAACCGTAACGCGGGCAGGCTGCGACCGCGCCCACATCTCGGGCTCATACATCCCCTCCAACTCAGGCGGAGGAGCGAAGAACTCGCCCGCCGACACAGCGCGCACTGCGTACACGAACGTTCTCGACTCCCCGCTCGACAGCGTGCCGAATGCCTCGATGCGATCGTCACGAACGTTCATGTGGTCCACCGCCCAGATCTTGTCTTCGTCGACCCAGTCCGGAAGCGTTCCGCGGCCCAGCCTCGGGTTCTCCACCTCGAAGCCGCCCGCAAACCGGTCGACCAACGCGAGGTTGTTCAGGGTCTTGCCGGAGGTGTTTTTCACCGAGATTTCGACGAACAGCAGGTCGCCGAGAGTATGGCCGTCCGGCTCAATCTTCTGTCCTTCGTAGTTGTAGAACTCGCGCGCGATTGTCAGCCCGTTTCCGCCAATCTTCGGCTCGGAGTTCGTTCGAACTCCTTCGCTCGATACGATGGCGTAGACCGTCTTTTCGGTCTTCGGGAGATCGACCTTCACCGAGTCGTACTCGCTCGCCCGCGCGACGGCCCACGACCGGTCGCTCGCCTTCTTCGGAGTCACAGTCGGCTTGATCGACTTGCCATTCAGCTCCAGCTTCGGAGGCTTGAATGAAGCCGCCTGTTTCACGGTCCACTTTCCAAGCCCCGTGATGCCCCACATCAGCTCCTGGGTGGTGTAGCGATACGAAGACTGCTCGGCGAGGTCTTTGCCGATCTTGTTGGCCAGCTCGTCCGCCTTGGCGTCGTTCTCGAACGCGTCTTGATAGATGTTGAAGATGAACGCGCGGTGGCGTCGCTCGGAGTAGTAGCTCCATCGCGACTCTCGCTCGCCCTGAATCTGGGAGAAGTCGATGGCCTTCAGGTCGTCTGCGTATCGACGGTCTCCCGCCATGTAGAGCGCGGCTTTGAGCATGTACTGTCGCTCTTGCTCGCGTCCTTTGACTTTGCCTGGGCCAATGCGGTCGATCAGCGCCTGAATCTGAGCTTTGTTGCCGCGACCAGCGAGGGCGAGGACGTACGACATGTAGCCGTTCGCATCGCGGTATCCATATCGATCGCCTCGCGAGTTGCCGATCTCCTTCTCCATGTAGCTCAGTGCCGAATCGATCCGTTGCTGCGGCACGTCGAAGCCCTGTCGTTTCGCATCGATCAGCATGTGCGTCGCGTATGCGGTCGCCCATGGCCACGGGTCGTTGTTGCCTGGCCAATAGCCAAACCCACCCGATGGCGTCTGCATTGAAAGAGCGCGATTGATTCCGTACTCCACCATCTTCTCGATGCCGCCTCCGCGCGCGACAGACGTCGGATCGCTCAGCTGAACGATGTCCGACACGTAGAGCAGCGGGCGCGTCGAAGACGTCGTCTGTTCAATGCAGCCGTACGGGTAGCGTATGAGGTACTTCAGGTGATCGAAGGCCTTCCCGTGCGGGCTGGCGGTAACCCAGATCGTCGACCTCTCACTGGTCGGGACCCAGCCGTCGAGCGCTCCAGAGAGGTCGTTCACGCCACTCGTCAGCGTGATGGTCTCAACACGACGCTCGTGCGGCCCGTTCGGCCGGAACGGCACGATTCCCTCGTCGAACGAGGTCACTTTGCCCATCTTGGCGTCGACCCGGAACTTGGCGACGCCCGCTTGTTTGTTGGCCGTGACCTCGAATACCACCGTGCCTGATTTGCCTTCGCCGAGTTGAATCGTGCGCTTCGATTTGCCGCGCACCGTCACGATCGGTTGGTCGCTCGAGAAGCCCGAGAGCCCAGGAATCGCCTCTTCGGACGCCGAAAGCTCGACCTCGGCTGTTCCCGCTGCCCCGGTCATGTTCGTCACGAACACCGGCACCTGGATCTTGTCACCGCCAGACATGAAGCGCGGCAGCGTTGTCTGCAGGACCAGCGGGTCGCGCACCGTCACTCGGGTATCGATCGAACCGGTCTTGCTGTCGTCGGCGGTCACCGCCATCACGCGCAGTGCGCCCCGATACGTCGGAATGTCGAACTTCACTCGCGCTTTGCCGTTGGCATCGACTCGCACGAGTCCGCTCCACAACGCCACCGGACGCACCGGCATCGCTCGGTCGAGTCCGCCGCCGTCGGCGTCGTATTCGTCCTCCCAATCGTCACCACCACCAGTCTTCGACGAAACCCCCGACGGGTCGCTCTGAAGCGCCCATCCGATGGTCTCGAACGTCGAGACTCCAAGCGCACGCTCCGCGAAAATCTGTTTCGTCGGGTCGGGCGTCTCCATGTCGGTGAGCGACAAAATCCCCTCGTCCACGGCAGCCACAGTCACGAACGTCGGCTTGTCCACGGGACCGCCCAGGTCCACGAGCACCTCCAACTCCGAGTTCGGTCGTACCTCTTTGGGCGCCTCGACTTTGAGCGTGTGCATCATTTCGGTCGGCTTCACCCGCACCTTCACCACGCCAAATGCGCGGTCGGGAAGGAACGCCTCCTTCGAATCGAGATGCGGGTCTTTGATCAAGAAGCCGGTGACGTAGACGGTCGGGTCGAACTTCCCGAGCATGAACGTCCACTCGAACTCGCCCGCCTTCACATCGTGCCATTCATGCGTGATGACGCGATTGGTCTCGACCGTCACCAGCATGCGGCCCGAGAACGGTACCTCGAACTTGAACTTCGCCTTCTTTCCGACCTCCACTTCGTCCGGCGCAACAATCGCCACCTGAGTCGGACGCGTCGGTCGAGGCGTGCGGTCGGCCGAGTCGCTCGACTCGTTCCACCAGTAGCGACGTCCGTCGCCTTCGAGCTTCAGATCGGTCACCGAGCGGCCGTGATACACCCGCACCACGTACGCTTGCCCATCGCGCGCCGGTGTCGCATCGACCGTGAACTTCCCGTCACGGACCGGAAGTTCCGTCGTCGACTCGAGCACAGGGCGAAGATTCTGCCCCCACGAACTCTGCGCTTCGTCGTTGTCGTACCAGTAGTACTCGTAATCGAGCCGGATGAGGTCCACACGGACCTTCTTCACGTCGCGCGTCACCTTACCTTCCCAGTCGACGACGATGCCTTCGGTTTTGAACTGCTTGCCGGAGAATACCTTCTCGGCGCCGGTCTTCAGCCCCACGTAGTAGTTCTCGGGGTGCGCCATCGCTCGGGCTACATCCGTCGTCGAGCGGCCGCTGCCAGCCTCGAAGACCGCGGCCGTCGCGACGATACGCGATGGTCCAGCGAGTCCATCCTCCTGTGGCGGTTTCGGGCACTCGGCGAGCGTCTCGCCATTCGCGTCGAGCGTTCCTTCGACCTGCCCGAGGTCAAGCGAGCTTCCGGCGAGCGTCACGGCCGGACCGAACGTGTAGTCGTCCTTGCCCTTCGGCTCGAACTTCGCCGGCTCCAGGCGACACGTCACTTCGACGCTAGAGTTCTCCGCCGAGCCACCAAACAGGTACTGGGCGTTGATCTTGAACTGCGAAACCTCGCTCAGTAGCCATCCCGGGCGAGTCGCCTCAGCGTCAACATCCATGCGCTCGGGGACGAACTCCTCAACGTTGAACTTGTACTTGCCTACCTCGCGTTTTCCGACCTTCAGCGAAACCGAGTAGCCGCCGGTGGTCGCGAAATCACCGAACTTCTCGTCGTGCGAAATGACGCCTGCTTCGTTCGTCCGCAGGACTTTGCTCAGTACGATATTGCCGCGCGGATCACGCATCGTGAGCTCCACCGGCACGTTGTTGCCCGGTGATTTGTACTCACCGTCTTTGCGCAAGATCGCGACGATATGGGCCGTTTCGGCTGGCCGGTACAGGTCGCGGTCGCTGTAGATCGCGGCGCGATAGGCCGCTTCCGCAAGGTACGGCTCGCCCGACGTATCGCCGGGTGCCGCCGTAAAGAGCTCGGAGTACTTCAGATAGGTGAAGTCGTCGTCACGCGTGGCGATGAACGCGAATGGAGCGCTCGGGTCGAGTGCATCGACCGGCATCGAGACGCGACAGCCCCCCTGGGCGCCTGTCTTGCACGACCCCACGACGTCGCCCGAAGGTCGAATTGCCTTCACTTCCACGCCCTCGAGCGGCTTGGCCGTCTTCATATCGACGACCCAGGCGTAGGCTTCCTCCGACCATGGTGCGCCCGGTCGCTGCTCGCTTCGCTTCACGATCAAGTTCATGTCGGTCAGCAGCAGACGAACGGCGTCCTGCTCACCCAGGCCTCGAGTTCGCACCTCATAGACACCCGGCTTCGGGTCTTTGACGAGGTCCGTCACATTCAACCGGGTCGTGTTGAGCGTGTCTTCTTCGCCTTTCAGAACGACTCGGTCTCGCGCCACGACGTTCGACACGCGGTTCGAGAACGTCTCATCTTCGCCGCTCATCCAGAAGGTCAGGTTCTTCCTCGGGACGTGTCGGATCTCGACCTCGAGCTCACGCACGTTCATGTGCTTCATCGCGAGCTTCGACCACTCCGAGCGGGGCAGGTATCGGCCCTTGTTCACGAACTCGAGCTCGGGCGACCGGGCGGGAATGCTCACGTTTTCTTCGGCGCCCGTGCGGACGAGACCACCGTCGATCGTCTGCAGGCCGGGCAACACGCGCACCGTGTAGCTGCTGCGTCGGAAGTCGCCCATGATGTTGAAGCCGTATCGACCCGGAGCGACCGTGAATTTCACCTTGGGGTTGATCTCGATGTACTTCGCCGCCGACTCGTCGGTGGGCAGGCAACGCCGCGAAACTCGGAACGAGTCGCGCAGACGCGGCGACCAGTAGTAGCGCGTCCCTCCAGGTGCCGCGCGGTCGCGACATGCGATCGAAACGTGGAATCCGGTCGGCCCCTCTTCGCGACGAATGTCGTAGATTTCGGCCGCTTCGCCGCGCGACAGGTTCTGCGAGGCCGTGGCCTCACCTGCGCTCGCATCGCCCGACAGCGACGGCATTCCGGCAGACAAGTTGAACGCGATTTCGGTGCCGTCCTCGACGCGCTGACGCAAGTAGGCCCGCACCGAATTCGGCGACGAACCCTGAGCATATGTCGCGGAGCCGGCCAGCGAGCGTCCGCCAACCTCCCACGAACCGTAGCTCCCCACGTCATCAGGCCGAACAGGGCCGGTGAAGTAGAGCTCCACTTCGACCATCTGGCTCTTGAGGTCCGACGTTGGCGCCGACATCGACACGAACCCGAAGTCGGGCGTCTTGAACGTCGCCGTCCACGGCTCCGCCCGCTGCAGCGCGCCGTCCGTGGACTCGACGCTCACGAGTGAGACTTTGTACTCCGTGCCGTGATTGAAGCCTTCTCGCGGCTGAAACGACAACGTGTTGTTGTTCGAGAACGCCAGGGTTCCCTGCACGCGCGGCTCGATCTGAACCACTGTGTCGCCACCGACAGGTCGCGGACCGTCGTCGATCACCGGAACCGCAAACGTGATGTCGAGACGAGTGGGAAGTTCGCCGCTCGCCCCGACGGGGGTGACGATCGGGAAGAGCGCTTCTGCAGTAATCCGAGGTTCGTCGATGCTCGCAATACCACCGTCGGGCAGCCGCCCTAGGTCGTACTCCTCCATTCCAGCATCAGCGCCTCCTTCGCCGGGGTCATCGTCGCAGCCGTCACATCCGGTGACGGCGAAAAGGGCAAACACGGCTCCCAGCAGGAGATGGCGCAGAGTCATTCGTTCTCCTCGGTACTTCTTCTCGAGAATGGTCAATAAGGCTGTCGGTATGCGCGCATTTTGCCCCTGTCGACGCTCGCACTACAAGCGTCGATTGCGCAGAGAACCGCCTCGTTGACGTGAACGAACACGTCGACTGCCAGGCGAAAGGCTCAGCTCATTGGGGTGTGTAGACGTCGACCGCCAGTCCTCGGTCGAAGCCTTAATGCGTCACGATGAGCACAATACAACTGGAACGTTCGATTATTCCGATCCTCGGGATTTTCCACAGAAATCGGAGCCGATTCGGCGATTTCGCTTGCGTCGACTACGTCTTCCTCCCACACTCCCCGCGCCTTCGGGCGCCCCGAAATCCTTGGGGGCCCACACACGAGTACCGGCACATGAAGAACATTCGGAACATCGCCATCGTCGCCCACGTCGACCACGGGAAGACCACCCTCATCGACGAAATGCTCAAGCAGTCGGGCACCATCGACGACCACCGCGAGCTCGCCGAGCGAGCGATGGACAACAACGATCTCGAGCGCGAGCGCGGCATTACGATCTACGCGAAGACCACTGGCATCACGTGGAACGACTTCGCGATCAACATCGTAGACACCCCCGGCCACGCCGACTTCGGCGGTGAAGTCGAACGCGTCCTCAAGATGGTCGACTCCGTTCTTCTGCTCGTCGACGCCTTCGAAGGCCCGATGCCGCAAACGAAGTTCGTCCTGCGCAAGTCGCTCGAACTCGGCCTCGCGCCGGTCGTCGTCATCAACAAGATCGACCGACCCAACGCGCGTCCCGACGCCGTGCTCGACATGGTCTTCGACCTCTTCGTCGACCTCGACGCCAACGACGCCCAGCTCGAATTCCCGGTCATCTACGCTTCCGGCAAGGAAGGCTTCGCCAAGCACGAGCTCGGCGACGAGTCGACCGACCTGACGCCTCTCTTCGAAGCGATCGCCGAGCACGTCCCAGTTCCTGGCGGCGATGCCGATGCCACCCTGCAGATGCAGGTCGCGACCCTCAACTACGACGAATACCTCGGCCGCGTCGGCATCGGCCGCGTTTTCCAGGGTAAAGTCAGCGTTGGCGACAATATCGTCGTCTGCCGACGAAACGGCGACCGCACTCGTGCACGCGTCACCAAGCTTTGGGGCTTCAAAGGCCTCGAGCGCGTCGAGCGAACTTCGGTCAGCGCCGGCGACATCTGCGCCGTCACCGGCATCGAAGGCGTGCTCCCTGGCGAGACCCTCACCGATCCGAACAATCCGCTGCCGCTGCCGACCATCGACGTCGACGAGCCCACGCTCTCGATGATCTTCATGGTCAACAACTCGCCGTTCGCCGGCCTCGAAGGCAAGTATCTGACGAGCCGTCAGATCAAAGAGCGGCTCGACCACGAGCTCGAGTTCAACGTCGCACTTCGCGTCGAAAACACCGAGCGCCCCGAAGCCTTCCAGGTCTCCGGACGCGGCGAGCTGCACTTGTCGGTCCTCCTCGAAACGATGCGTCGCGAAGGCTACGAGCTCCAAGTCTCGCAGCCGCGCGTCATCTTCCGCGAGCAAGACGGCCAAAAGATGGAGCCGATCGAAGACGTCGTCGTCGACGTCCCCGAAGAGTACGCCGGAACCGTCATCCGCAAGCTCCAAGAGCGACGCGGCGCCATGACGCTCCTCGACGTCAACAGCGACGGCACCCAGCGCCTCGAGTTCACCGTCCCTGCGCGAGGCCTCATCGGCTACCGCTCGGAGTTCCTCACCGACACGCGCGGCACGGGCGTTCTCTACACGAACTTCCACGGCTACGAGCCATACCGAGGCGAGATCGAACATCACCGCGGCGGCGCACTCGTCGTGCTCGAGAAGGGCGTCACAACCACGTACTCACTGCACAACCTCCAGGAGCGTGGCATCCTCTTCGAAGGCGCGCAGAAAGACGTCTACGGCGGCCAAGTCATCGGCGAGCATGCTCGCGAGAACGACCTCGTCGTGAACCCCACCAAGAAGAAGCAGCTGACCAACGTTCGCGCCGCGGGTAGCGACGACGCGCTCATCCTCACGCCGCCCCAGGAGATGGACCTCGAGAAGGCCATCGAGTGGATTCGCGACGACGAGTACGTCGAGATCACCCCGGAAGCGATTCGGATCAGAAAAGCCGAGCTCAATCACTCGTTCCGCAAGCGGAAGTGATCGGCCCGGCTAGGGTTCTTCGGCCGCCTCGAAACTCGAGGCGGCGTCCGGATCTCTACGCGTAGTACGGGTTCTCGCCGGCCGTGTGGTCGGTCATGTCGATGATTTCGTTGATGTCTTCACCGAAGTTGTCGCGCAGGATTCGCTCGACCCCTTCCTTCAGGGTGGCGGTCGATGCGGCACAACCCTGACATCCCCCCGACATCTCGATGTAGAGATTCTTGTCGACGAAGTCGATGAGGTCGATTCGACCGCCGTGGTCGGCGATCTGCGGATTGATTTCTTCTTTGATGACTTTCTGAATCTGGCGTCGCATCTGTGGCTCCTTCTCGAGCGGAGTATTCGGCACGAGGCTTATCAAGTCCGAAGATGCCTCGCAATGCGGTCGTACAACAATGTAAGGCTCAGAATCTTCCCGGCAACGAACGTGCACCACATCTGATCCTTGTTTATCATCACGGAACGCCCGCAGATTAGACCGGAGGTCGATATGAAAAAATCATGTCTCGTGTTCGCAATTGCTCTCGCCTTTGCCGCTTGTGGCGAAGACGACCCCAGTAGCAACAGTTCCACCGATCTCGACGCTGGCAACAACTCCTCGATGGATGGAGGCGCAAACGCGACGACCGGCGGGAACGCCACGACCGGCAACAACGCGACGACCGCAAACAATGCGACGACCGGTAACAATGCCACGACCGGCAACAATGCGACCGGTATGGACATGGGGACCGAAGACGCCGGGACCGACATGGGGATGTCCGACGCCGGCGCCGACATGGGCATGACCGACGCGGGCACCGACATGGGGATGGCCGACATGGGCTCGCCCCCATCCTACGACACCTGCGAAGGCGCAATTGACGTCACCCCTGGTGGAACCTTCATGGGCGACACCACCAACCAAACCGACGACTACGGCCCGCGCAACCCGATCAACGGCTGTCCCGCCGGTGGTCTCGCCTCGGGCCGCGACGTCGTCTACAGCGTCTCGCCCACCGTCGACACCACCTACGACTTCCGCGTCACTCCGGACGACGCGGCCTACGACCCCATGCTCTACATCCTCTCGAACTGCGCCAATCCTGACGTCTGCGAAGACGGTTCGGTGCTCAACGGCCCAGGTCAGGTCGAGTCTCTGACTGGATTCGTGGCGACCGGCGGCAATACCTACTTCCTCGTCGTCGACGGGGAAGTCGTCACGCGCGGCGCGTTCACTCTCGAAGTCACCGTGAATCCGTGATCAAAAGACTCGTCGCCGTCCTACTCGTCGGGTGCTTTCTCAGCGGTTGCGTCGCGCTCCCATACGCGACGCCCCCCGTCGAGTATGCGGGCGGCATTGGAGTCGCGGCTCAAGACGCTCAGGCCCGACTCGCGGTCCCGGTGCGCGGCACGCTTCACCCGGCCGGCCTCTTCAAAGAGCTCTACAAACGCAACTGGGATCTCGGTGCGGGCTACACCTTGCTCCTTCCGATCAACGCCACGTTCTATCATGGCCCCAATGTGTCGGTCGGTTGGTTCGAGACCTTTCCCACCGAGACGGGACCGACCCCGAACATGTGGCGAGTCGGCGTCGCCGGATTGCCCGGACTGGCGTTCGACGCCGAGAAAGGCGAGCTGGGCTACGTCGTGACTGGCCGCGTGACCGGCGAGTACGTCTCCTGGGCCGACGGCGCGTACACGAGCTGCAACACCGCCGAAGGGTGCGCCATCGGCTACGCGTACGGCGAGACGAGCGCGGGCCTGTTCGCCGAAGTCTCGTATTGGAACGTCGACCCGCAAATCTGGACCGTGTCGTTCGGCCTTCTATTCCGTGCGCCAGCGACGGTCGGAGTCCTCTTCGCCTGGCTCATCAATTGAAACATCTCCGCGTCGTCGTCGCAGCAATCGCCGTCACTTCGAGCGGATGTGTATGCTTCCCGTTTGCGACGCCTCCGCTGGAGCTTTCCGCCGGTGCCGCTGTCGCGTCGGCCGACACCAAGGTCGAAGGCGCATTCCCGCTCGACGTCAATGCGCGCCCCTTCGGCGTGGTCGACGAAATGCACGGCCGCAATTTCGACCTGGGTGTCGGGTACCGCGCCACACCGACGACCGCGGGCGTCACCCATCACGGTCCAACCCTCGCGCTCGACTATCTGGCCCCCATCACCCTTCGTTCGCCTACAGACGGGGAAGCTGACGCCGGACTTCGGTTCGTTTTCAGCACGCGCGGCCAGCTCCTCGTTGGCAATCAGGTTGACGATCTCGGTTTCGGGGCAACCTTCCGGTTCACGACGGAGTGGGTCGGTTTCGACAACGGCGCCTTCGATACTTGCGCCGAGCCTGACGACGATCTCGGCTACCAAGACTTGGATGGCGACGGGTACGACGACGACGACTCCGATTTTTCCTGCAGCTTCGGCCACTCGGTGGGCGAAGTGGGCGTGGGCGGATTTGCCGAGGTGAGCTATCTCGACCTCGGTGGCGCTTCGCTCGGGTGGTTCGGTGTCGGCATCAGCGTGCGAATTCCCGCGTCCGTCGGCATCGGAATCGCTTCCGTACTCGACTAGAAGGACCAACAGAATGAACCCATGGATTATCGGAGGAGCCGTCGTGGCTGCTGCCGCCGGCCTCGGCCGTGTGGTGTACCGCACGATGTTCGGAATGCCTGGCGAACGCTTCGACGGCCCGCTCCCCGACGAAGTCTGCGAGGAACACGGCGACTTCGTCGGATGCATTGAATCCACCCTGCACCACCTCTGCGACGAGCTCGGCCCGCGCCACGTCCACAACGCCAAGGCGTACACGGCGCTCGATGCGGCGCGCATCTGGTTCGTGGCCGAGCTCGAAGACGCCGGCTACGCCAACGTCGATCAACAGACCTATGTGGTCGGCGATCGCGAAGTCGCCAACCTCGCCGTCGAATTGCCCGGGACCGAGCACCCCGAAGAGATCATCGTCGTGGGGGCCCACTACGACACCATCCCAGACTGCGTCGGAGCCAACGACAACGGGTCCGGCCTCGCGACCACGCTCGCGCTCGCCAAGTACTTTGCCGACAAGCCACAGGCCCGCACGCTGCGCTTCGTCTTCTTCGTCAACGAAGAGGTGCCGTTCTTCCACACCGAACGCATGGGCTCGTACGTCTACGCCCAGCGCTGCGCCGACGACGGCGACCAGATCGTGGCGATGCTGTGCCCCGAAACGCTCGGATACTACAGCGACGAGCCCGGCAGTCAGTCGTACCCGGGCCACCTCAACGTCGCGTTCGGCGACGTCGGCAACTTCCTCGCCGCGATTGGAGACTCGATGTCGAGCGAAGTCGTTCGACAGTTCGTCGAGGCATTCCGCGCTGGAGTGCAGTTTCCGTGCGAGGGAGCGGTGCTTCCCCGATACGTCGAAGGGGTGGGCTGGAGCGATCACTGGTCGTTCTGGCAGTTCGATTTCCCGGCGATCATGCTCACCGACACCGCGCCGTTTCGATATCCGCACTATCACACGCCCGAAGACACGCCCGACAAAGTCGATGTCGACAAGCTCGCACGGGCGATCCACGGGATTCGCTGTGCCGTGGAGGCACTGGCACAATCCGGTGTAAAATCGTCTTGACGACGAATTCTGGTTCCCCTATCTCTATCCGCCGCCCGTGAGGGCTGCGCCAACGTAGCTCAGCTGGTAGAGCAGCTCATTCGTAATGAGCAGGTCACCGGTTCAAGTCCGGTCGTTGGCTTCCAAAGAGAAAGGCCCGAGACATCTGTCTCGGGCCTTTTTTGCTCTGGGCTGCCGCGTGTCGTGCGTCAGTAGTTGTACTTCTTGGTCTTGAACGTCGAGTCGAGGTTCATGAACCACTTGTCTTCGGCGGCGACGTCGCACTTGAACGGCTCGTCCGTGAGCTTCGGATCGTTCTCGTCGTAGGTGCGGCGGCGTTCCTGCGCCCGCTTGTCTTCATCCGGCTTGAGTAGCTTCTTGCCAAACTCGTCGACGCACACGCCGCTCTGGCAGCTCGCGCCCATCGGGCAATCGGGGTTGCGCTTGATCCAGTAGAGGATCAGCTCGCCATCCTTCGGCCCCTCACCGGTGTTCAGGATCTCGTACCGAGTTCGCACCTTCACGCGAGCCCGGTCGCCGGTCGAGTCGACCTCGGCCTTGATGATCCGATACTGCATCAAGTCCAGCAGCTCCGGCTTGATCTGAAAGAGCAACTCGATCGACTGACCCACGTCGACTCGGTCGCGCTCGAGCTTGTGGTGGTACAGCGACGACTGCCGGAAGTCTTTGAACTGGACGTCCTCCATGAACCGCTCGGAGAGGTCCTGCGTGATTGCAGCGGCCGGGTCGAATGGATTCATGATGAACAGAGCGCCGCCTACACCGAGCAGGACGATGGCGGCGAATGTGGCAATGGTGGTCTTACGCATGTCGATTCAATACCTGAAGGGCCACGCGACGAAGTAGCGCTTGATGCGTAGCCATATGCCCAACATACCGAGTGGCTCGACCACGAGAAAGATGCAGACCAGAATCGCGAACAATAGCGTCGACTGTTGAGCCGAGGTCAGCTCGTTCACCAGTGGAAGCATCGGACCGACCGTCTCGGCCGCCGGACCTAGGAACGTGTAGACGATCGCACCGGCGATGGCCCCAAACGTCGTGCCGATTCCGCCGAGCACGATGATCGCGATGTATTGCACCGACATGTTCAAATCGAACGGTGGCTCCACCGTGATGTACTGCTGCTGAAACGCAAAGAGCGCGCCCGCTACTCCGGTGAAGAACGAACTCACGCCAAACGCGATGATCTTCGTCTTGGCGGGATGCACGCCCAGCACCGCCGCAGCGATGTCATGGTCGCGCACAGCGACCATCGCCCGGCCCGTGTTGCTCCGCTGGATGTTCTTCGACGCAAACGCCGCGAACAGGGCAATCACTCCGAAGAGCAGGAAGAGCTGCCGGTCCTTGTCGAGCTCCCACCCCAGGATCAGCCACGATTCACCAAAGTCGCCCACGGTGTCGCCCGGCTCGGCGAACCACCAGTGCATCGGCACCGCGATTCCCGTGACGCCCTGCGTGAGCTCCTCCATCGACAGCAGCGTATGGTTCACGATGAAGATGAGTCCCAAGGTGACGATCGCTAGGTACAACCCCCGCAACCGTAACGCGAACGGCCCCACGGCAAGGCCCACTGCGGCCGCGAGCAACCCCGACATCGGAATGCAGATCCAAAACGGCACGCCCCACTGCACCCCCAGCACCGCAGCCGTGTACGCACCGACCGCCATGAATGCCGCGTGACCGAGCGAAATCTGGCCGGCAAATCCGGTCAGAATCATCAGGCCCACGGCGCCCACGATCGAGAGTAGCGCGAGGTTGCCGACCGTGATCCAACGGCTGTCTGCGTAGACCAGAAACACCAGCGAGAACAGTACTGCCGCCACGATGCCGACTTTATGCCAGCGATCCGGAAACAGCTTCAGGTCGTCTTCATACCGAGTTGTCAGCGGCTTCGTTGGCATATCAGACCCGCTCGACCTCTTCCTGACCGAACAACCCGTACGGGCGAACGACCAAGAAGACGATCATGACGAGGTAGGGGAAGACGGTGTGGAAATTGTGTCCGAAATCACCGAGCAACGGATTCACGTAGCCCTGGGCGAGCACTTCGGTCACGCCCAGCAAGAAGCCCGCGACGACCGCACCGCTCGCGCTCTCGAGCCCGCCAACGATGACCGCCGGGAAGGCGCGCAGCGCCACGTAGCCAATCGTCGGCTCGACGCTTCGAGGGAACATCCCGAGGAAAATCCCGCCCAGCGCCGCCATCGCTCCAGCGATGAACCAGGTCGTTCCGAAGATGCGTCCGACCGGGATTCCGAGCGCCAGCGCGACCTCTTGGTCGTTCGCAGTCGCCCGCATCGCCACGCCGATCTTGGTGTACTTCACCAGCGCGAAGAATCCGGCGAGCACGATGGCCGCGGCGACCACGGCTCCGACCGAGTTGAAGAGTACCGAGGTTTCACCAAACTCGAACGCGCCTGCGTTGTCCCACGGTGTCGGCATACCAGCTGGCTGCGCGCCCCAGATGATCATCACCGCGATGCGCATCATCAGGCCGACGAAGATCGTCAGGATGATCGTCACGAATACCGGCCTCCCGATCATCGGGCGCAGGAACACGCGTTCCACAACCACCCCAACGAGGCCGGTCCCGGCCATCGCGCCGAGTACCGCCATCGGCCACGGCAGCCCGAGACCCGTCAGTGACAGAGTCAGGTAGGCACCGACCGTCAGAAACTCACCCTGCGCAAAGTTGAACACCTGCGAGGCGCGATAAATCACGACGAAGCCGAGGGCGACGAGCGAGTAGATCGCGCCCAGAGCCAGGCCGCTTGCGACGAGTTGGATGAAGTTCGACACGCTCTAGAAGCCCTCCGCGATGATGCCGAACTTGCAGATGGTGTTCGCGCTCTCGACGATCGCGTCGGAGTCGCAACTGATGGGCCTGTCGGACTCACCCGACGTGATCTCCCCAGTCGTTCCATCGAGGCACTCGCAAACGGTTCTTCCGTCGTCCATCGAGTCACAGAAGACCTCGAAGAAACCGTCCTCGCACTCCCAGAAAGCGGCGCAGAACTGACCGTCGCCCTCGGTCCCGCCGAATTCGCACCGGGTACCTACGACGCAATCGTCGCCCACGCACACCCGATTCCCGCTGCATTCGTTGTCGCTTGCGCACGTATCCACGCAATCCAAGAACGCGTTGCAAAACAGCCCTTCGGGGCACGCGCCAGGGCGGCAGGCCCCGTTGTTTCCAGCGTTGCCGCTGTTGGTCGTCGCGTTGCCCGAGTTGCCGCTATTCGTCGTTGCGTTGCCCGAATTGCCGCTGTTGGTCGTCGCGTTCCCTGAGTTCCCTGAGTTCCC
>CAYLMO010000048.1:35736-43507 GCA_964384605.1 uncultured Bradymonadales bacterium
GTTCCCTGAGTTCCCTGAGTTCCCAGACGTTGAGTTGTTCGTCACGTTCGCGTCGGCCTCGCCCACGCAGAACCCTTGAGAACACACGCGCCCAAATCGGCAATCGGAGTCCGACGAGCAGCCAGGATCTTCGAGCGAGGCGCACCCTGCAGCCCCAAGACTCCACGCCGCGAGCGCGAAAAAGAAGGCCGATAGCAAAGTCTGAATCTTCATCAGTACATCTCCTCAATCAGGTAGGAGAACTTCTCCTCCACGTTGCTCCGCCGCACCTTCTGCGTCGCCGTCACTTCACCATCGTCTTGGTGAAGCTCTTTCGGCAGCAGACGGAACGCTCGCACGTTTTCGACGCGCGCAAGCTTCTCGTTCGCCGCCTCAATCTCACCTTCGATCAGCTCTACCACCTCGTCTTTCGACGCGAGGTCTTCGAAACTCGTGTGCGTCAGTTTTCGTCGAGTCGCCCAGTCGCTCACCGCATCGAAATCGATCTGGATGAGCGCCGAAACGAACTTTCGACGGTCGCCAATCGCGATCGCCTCTTTGATGTACGGGCTGATCTTCAGCGCATTCTCGATGTACTCCGGCGACAGGTTCTTGCCGCCCGCGGTGATGATGATCTCTTTCTTTCGCCCGGTGATCGACAGGTAGCCATCCTCGTCGATCGACCCGATATCGCCCGTGTGGAGCCAACCGTCCTGCACGGTCTCTTCCGTCGCGTCGGGCCGGTTCAGGTACCCCACGAACACGGCAGGCCCGCGCACGAGAATCTCGCCGTCGTCCGCAATCTTGCAGTCGAGCAGAGGCAGCGTCTTACCCACCGTACCGATCCGATTCTCGCCCGGCGGGTTGATGTGGCACACGCCCGCGCACTCAGTCTGGCCGTAGCCCTCCAAAATCGGCACGCCCACGCCGTTGAACCACGACAGAAGCTCGCCCGAAATCGGGGCGGCGCCGGTCACCGGAAGCCGACATCGGCGCAATCCAAGCCGCTCCTGAAGCGGCCGAAACAACACCATGTCGCCCACCAACCACGTCAGCGAATCGAGCGCACCCGACTCGCCCCGCCGCCTGCGCTCGGAAATCTCGGTACCTTTGCGCCCGAAGTAGTCGAACAACGTTCGCTTCAGCCAGCTCGAGTCCTTCATCTTCAGCTGCACCGAGGCGTACATCTTCTCCCAGATGCGCGGCACGCCCAGGAAGATGGTCGGCGAGACCTCTCGCAAGTCCGACTGCACCGTCTCGATCGACTCCCCAAAGTGCACCGTGCACCCCACCGTGAGCGGGATGAAGACGGTGAAAATCTTCTCCGCTACGTGGCAGAGCGGTAGGTACGACAGGATCAGGTCGTCTTCGTTTGCGCCGAGCAGCGGCACGACCTCTCGACTGATCTCCAGAACATTCTTGCTCGAGATGAGCGCTCCCTTGGGCGCGCCGGTGGTGCCAGATGTGTACACCACCATCGACGCCTCCTCTGGCGTGCGCTTCTCGAGGAGGTCGGTCCACCAGTTCGGGTCATCGTTCAGCAGCTCGCGACCACGCTCGATGAACTCATCCCAGGTCTGCAGGCGAGGGTCGTCGTACCCGCGTGTGCCGCGGGGGTCGAAGATGATGACGTGCTTCACGGTCGGGGTTTCGTCGGCGATCTCGACCGCTTTGTCGGCCTGTTCCTGGTCCTCCACGAACAGCACTTTCGACCCGCTGTCGTTCAGAATGTACTCGACCTCGTTCGGCGGGTTGGTCTGGTAGATGCCCACAGCTCGCGCCCCGAGCGACTGCGTGCCGAGGTCGGCATACAGCCATTCCGGGCAGTTCTCGCTCAGAATCGAGACGTGGTCGCCTTCGCCGACGCCGAGCTCGGCCAAGCGGCGCGCGGTTGCGGCCACATTCGACGCGTACTCCGTCCACGTGATCCCCTTCCAGATGCCCATCGTCTTTTCGCGCAGGGCAATCGCTTCGGGCCGGCGCCTCGCGAAGAGCGCTACGCGCCCCGGCAGGGTCACATCGAGCAAGTCTTCCTGCTCGGTCTCGGCGAGTCGGAACTTCGGAGCGCTCATTCCTCCTCCTCGTCGCCGGCGGCATCTTCGTCATCTTCTCGCGCGCCACCGAGATAGGCCTCGATGACCGCAGGGTGCTTTCGAATCGCGTCGGGCGTGTCGTCTGCGATCTTTCGACCGAAGTCGAGCACGGCAATTCGGTCGGCGAGGTCGAGCACCATATGGAGCTCGTGCTCGATGAGGATTTGCGTCACGCCCAGGTCGTCTTTGATGTCGAGGATGTAGCGCGCCATATCCTCGGTCTCCTCCTGATTCAGTCCGGCTGCGGGCTCGTCGAGCAGGAGTAGGTCAGGCTTCATCGCCAGCGCTCGCCCGAGCTCGACGCGCTTCTTGATGCCGTACGGCAGAATACCCACCGGCATCGCGCGGTAGCGTTCGAGGTTCAGGAAGTCGATGACGTCTTCGACCTCTTCGCGATGCCGAATCTCTTCGCGCTTGGTCTTCGGGGTCCAGAACATGTCCTGCCACCACGACGTTTTGTAGTGGTGGTGGCGCCCGAGCATCATATTCTCGAGCACGGTCATCTGGTCGAACAACGCGAGGTTCTGGAACATCCTCGCTACGCCACGTGCCGCGACTTGGTGCGGCTCGAGGTCCAAGATCGACGTGTCGCCGAGCCGAATCGAACCGTCTTGCGGCTTGTAGACACCCGAGATGCAGTTGAAGAGCGATGTCTTCCCCGCACCGTTCGGGCCGATCACCGACACCAGCTCGCCTGGGGCGATCGAAAGCGACACGTCGGATAGCGCCTTCACCCCCGAGAAACTCAGGGAGATGTTGTTGACCTCGAGCACCTGCAATGGCGGCTCCTCATCTTCGATTGGTGCCTAACCTAACCCCGCGTGCTCGTTTCGTGAAGTTCGCGAAACGACAGCGCAAACGTTTGAGATCCCTCGCGGGTTGTGGGATCGTTCGCGTCGGAGGGTTAGATGCGCAAAGTGCTGTTCGCGATAGTCTTGGGGTTGATTCCGTTTCAGGGGTGTACCTGTGTCGACGACCCCGATCCGTGGACGTTCGAAGAGCGCATCGACGATCCCATCGAATTCGAGGATGTCGGCGTCGAAGAAGATACGGCGATTGAACCCGATGCGGCACCGTTCTTCCCCGAAGCGTCCGACGACGTTGTCGAAGAGGGCGTTCCGCGCTCGTTTGCAGGTCGCGAGCGCACGTCGCTCGCCGTAGACGACTCCGGAACCGTCTGGCTCGGCTATCACAAGTGCGTCGATTCGAGCTGCGAGCGCACCACGCTCACCCTCGCGAACCGCCGCCGCGGCCAAGACTGGAAGTACGAGGACATTCAGATCCAGAGCGGCACGTTCGGCGTCGATGTCGCGAAGAACGACCGTCCGGTCGCAGCCTATCTGAGCCCCCAGGACAACACCTTCAAAGTCGCCCGACGCACCGGCACGGACGAGTTCGACATCCGAACCCTCGGCGTGCGCCGAACGGGGCCATCCGACGGTCTCGACCTCGCCCGCGACGGCGACCGAATCTTCGTGACCTTCGCCAACAATCAGGACCCTGTCTCGACCTTCGTGCTCGAAGACGGCGCGTGGTCGGTGCTCGACACCCTCGAAGTACGCGATGCTTCCGCCGCCTACGAGCGCGGTCTGCGCGCCGACGGCCAGGGTAACCTGTACCTCGTGCATCAAGGCGGCACCGGGCGCCCATTCGGCATCGCGCAATTCTCGCTCGACGAGAACCGCTGGGTCGATACCACCTACTTCGATAACTCCACGCTGCGCCCGAGTTCGCTCGTCGTGACTTCCGACAATCGCCTCTGCATGGCTGGACACGTCTCTGGCCTCGCCGGCACGCCCTACGGCTACATCGGGTTTTCGTGCGGCTCCATGAACGACCTCGCACAAGAGTTCGAGACGTTCCCGACTGAAGAAACCACCGACTATTCGTCGATGCTCGAAGGCAACGACGGCACACTCTACGTCGCGTTCAACGACTCCGACCGTGCGGCATTGCGGCTCGGACGACGCTTCATCGACGGTACGTGGCAGTTCGAAGACATCTACGACGGCACCACGTTTGGTGTTTCGACCGTGATCGACAAAGATGACCTTCTGATCATCAGCTTCTACGACTGCGACGGACCTCGATGCGCCCTCAAAGTGATTACGCGTCCCCAGTAGTTCTCCTCCTCATCTTCGCGGTCGGGCTGCTCGCCGGCTGCACCAGCGACTCCGAAAAGGCAGAAGCACTTGTTGAGGCCGCGTGGAAAGCGCGGGTCTCCGGCGATTCCGCTGCCTTCACCGAGCTGGTGGATGCCGACGACCGGGAGCATGTCGCCGGAGCTGGCGTCGTTCCCAACCTCGGCGCGGTCTCCAAGGCCGAACGCACCCGCATGCTCGAGACCCTCGTCGTCGAAACGAAGGCCGAGCCCGAAGGTGAGGCGTTCGTCGTCAAAGCTGACGTCAAATGGTTCCCGCCCGGCTCACCGGAGCGCATAGAAGAATCGACCGAATACGTTGTCGTGAAGACGGATTCCGGACTCCGACTCGACCTCGAGCTCGCCAAACGGGCCAAGATTGCCCGGAGCTTGAGCGATGCGCGTGCGGCTATTCGCGCGGGCAAGGCAGACGAAGCAACTCGGCT
This sequence comes from uncultured Bradymonadales bacterium, assembly GCA_964384605.1. GTDB lineage: Bacteria > Myxococcota_A > Bradymonadia > Bradymonadales > Bradymonadaceae > CAYLMO01. The sequence continues at coordinate 40,395 of CAYLMO010000048.1, forward strand.
GCTCGCCGGGATTGACCCGGAGACGCTGCCACGGTCGGAGCGCGCGATGATGCAGGCCGCCATCGACGCCACGAAAGCAAGCGTCGAGTCGGCTGGTACGCTCGCCGAACTGCGCAAGACCATGAAAGACCATCACGAGACCGAGGACCCCGCCGAACGCGCTACACTTGTCGCTCGTGCGCGCAAGCTGGGTATCGAAACGCTTCAGCTACCTGACGACATCGCGACGCTCTGGAACGAGGCGAAAGCCGGCTCCGATGCCGCCGAGTCGGTCATCGCGCTAGGCGAAAAGATGCGAGTCGAAGGAGCCGCCAAGAAGGTGGGCCACGGCGCATCCGTGGAGGTCAGCGTGTTCAATGGCAACGACAAAGCCGTCGCTGGGATGCGTTTTTCCGTCGATCTCATCGACGGCGATGGCGTGCGTCTGCACCGAATCGCCCACGCCTGGGAAGGACCGGTCCCCGCTCAGGAGACCGGCTCGACGCGAGTCGAGGCACCATCTGTGCCTCCGGCTTGGGAAGGCGCTGTCAACGTGCGCCTCGATGCGGTCAGCCTCGCCGACTGACACGTCTCGCGCATTCTCGCGTTCCGATTTCGACTCGGAATGCATCCCAATTGGCGGTACAAATCCGACCAGATTCCGCAATTCAGTTTGAACGCCGAACACTCTTCCAAGAGGGAAACAGATGAAGACGAAAGCCGCCATCGCATGGAAAGCCGGTGAACCGCTCGACGTGGTCGAGCTCGATCTCGAAGGGCCCAAGGAGGGCGAAGTTCTCGTCGAAATCAAGGCGACCGGTGTGTGTCACACCGACGCCTACACCCTCAGCGGAGCCGACCCCGAAGGCCTCTTCCCCGCGATTCTCGGGCACGAGGGCGCTGGTGTCGTCGTCGACGTCGGACCAGGCGTCACCACCATCGCGAAAGACGACCACGTGATTCCGCTCTACATCCCCGAGTGCCGCGTCTGTGAATACTGCCTGAATCCCAAGACCAATCTCTGCCAGTCGATCCGCGCCACCCAGGGCAAGGGCCTCATGCCCGACGGCACCTCGCGCTTCTCCTTGGACGGCGAGCCCATCTATCACTACATGGGCACCTCGACGTTCTCGCAGTACATCGTGCTCCCCGAGATCGCGGTCGCGAAGGTCCGCAAAGACGCGCCGCTCGACAAGGTCTGCCTCATCGGCTGTGGCGTCTCGACCGGCATCGGCGCGGTCACCAACACCGCGAAGGTCGAGCCGGGCTCCAACGTCGTCGTGTTCGGCCTCGGTGGAATCGGCCTCAACGTCATTCAGGCGGCAAAGCTGGTCGGCGCCAACATGATTGTCGGCGTCGATATCAACCCCGCCAAAGAAGCCCTCGGCCGCTCGTTCGGCATGACCCACTTCGTGAACCCGACCGAAGTCGACGACCTCGTGCCGTACATCGTCAACCTTACCGGCGGCGGCGCTGACTACAGCTTCGAGTGCATCGGCAACGTCAAGGTCATGCGCGACGCTCTCGAGTGCTGCCACAAAGGGTGGGGCGAGAGCATTATCATCGGCGTGGCGGGCTCGGGCGAAGAGATCTCGACGCGCCCATTCCAGCTCGTCACCGGGCGCTCCTGGCGCGGCACCGCATTCGGCGGATTCCGCGGCCGAACCGACGTCCCGCAGATCGTCGACTGGTACATGGATGGCAAGATCGAGATCGACTCCCAGGTCACCTTCGACTTCCCGCTCGGCGACATCAACGAAGCCTTCCACAAGATGCACGAAGGCGAAGCGATCCGAAGCGTCATCCACCTGCACCAGTAGCGAGGACGCACCATGGAGATCATCAAGGAATGGAAGTCGTTCGGCGGGCGCCAGCTCGTCGTTCGACACCAGTCGACCGCCTGCGCTTGCCCCATGGACTTGGGGCTCTTCTTGCCGCCCGGCGACGGACCACACCCGGTGTTGTTCTACTTATCCGGGCTCACGTGCAACTGGGAGAACGCCACCACCAAGGCGGGCTTCCAGAAGCTCGCCGCCGAGCTTGGCATTGCGGTCGTCACGCCCGACACGAGCCCGAAAGGGGAGGGCATCGCCGATGCCGAAGACCGGTGGGACCTCGGTACCGGAGCTGGCTTCTACGTGAACGCCACGAGCGAACCGTGGGCCGCCAACTACCAGATGTACGACTACGTCACCGAAGAACTGCCCAAGCTCTTGGGCGAGTTCGCGGAGCTCGACGTAAGTCGCGCGTCCGTGACCGGACACTCGATGGGCGGTCACGGCGCACTGGTCTTGGGCCTGCGCGAGCCTCAGCTCTTCCGCTCGGTCTCGGCTTTCTCACCGATCGTCGCGCCGAGCCAGGTGCAGTGGGGCCAAGACGCCTTCGGCGCGTATCTGGCGGACGAGAGCGAATGGGCCGCCTACGACGCGACGCTCCTCGTCGCCAACCACGCCCGCCCCGACACCATCCTCATCGACCAGGGCCTCGCCGACGGCTTCCTCGAGAACCAGCTGAAGACCAGCGTCTTCGTGGATGCGTGCAAGTCAGCGGGCCAGCAGGTGAACGCCCGCATGCGGGAAGGGTACGATCACTCGTACTACTTCATCGCGTCGTTCATGGAGGAGCACATGCGATTCCACGCCGAGGCGCTTGGTTCGTGATTCGAGAACCGATTCGTGGCGGTTTTCGGTTTTCGGTTTTCGGTTGCCGCCAGCTGAGCACAACCGTGCGACAGACGGCCCGTGAGGGGGCGTCAGCCGGCACACACCAGCCCAGCCATTTGCCCGGTTTTCGCCGAACGGGTGAGTGGCCTCCCGAGGTCTGGCTCGACATCAACGTTTCCGAACGGGCGCTGCGCGCGTCGATTCTGAGGCGGAAGAAACACTACGGGTCGAAGTCAAAGCGCGGGATGAAGGCTGCGGCGGTGTTCTACTCGCTCGTCGAGACTTGCCAGCTGATCGCCGTGAATCCACGAGTCTATCTGCGCGAGGCGCTCTAGTGGGTGATGGCGAATCCGGGGACTGTGTTTCTGCCGCACGAGATGCTCGAAGCGGCGTCAGACCTGAATCAGGCGACGAAAGATGATAGGGTGGAACCAACGACCTACAGTGGGGAGCTCCGGTGAGTAGATACAA
>CAYLMO010000049.1:0-14811 GCA_964384605.1 uncultured Bradymonadales bacterium
GCGGAGAAACCACGCCGGAACTCTCGGCATGGCGAGAAGAGTCGGTGATGGGGTGGGCGGGAGCCCACCCCATCACCGACTCAATAGACGTCCCAGAAAATGTTCGCTTCGCCGTTCGCCTTGTCGCCAGCTTCCAGTTCAACGGTCCAGCGCGGCGCAAACCGATACTCCACCTTGATCGAAGTCGCGTTCTCGTCCGGCTCCGCCCCGAACTGATATTTCAGGCTCAGGAAGAGGTCCTCGGTCAGGTACTTTCCGGCCTCGACTCGGTAGTCACTGAAACCGTCGTCACCGCCCTCGACGCGAAGCACATCGACCGGAATCGAACCCTGCAGCTTCTGCTGCAGCACGCCCGCGAAGATACCACTCGCGGCGCTCAGCGCGGTGTTGGCGACGCCCTCTCGTTCTCCGACGCCCGACTCTTGCGGCGGCCGGTTCGTGACCAGCACGTAGATGATGTCGTCCTCCGGCATCTGCGGATCAGACGAAAGCTTGAGGTCGGGTTTCTTCGGCGTCCCCGAGACTGCCACGATCACCCTCGGGTCACCGCTCGTCGGTTGCCCGATCGACTCGGTGAGCGACCTATCCAACAGGTAGACGGCTTCGACATCCAGGCGAGGTTCCGGCGGGTTGGCGCCGGTGAATGACACCACGCCCCGGCGGACCTCGAATCGCTTGCCGAGAAGTTCGAAGTCACCGCGAATCGCCTCGACTTCCCCACCGATGGCCGCGCCCGCACCAGACAACTCCACGTCGAGCGAGCCACGCAGATTCACGTCGCCGATTGGGTGCCGAACCCAAGAGTCGCGCGCGATCTCCACGGTAAACTGCGCGAACGGCTTGCCCGATTGCTCGGTCTGCGCCGAGAGCTCGTCTAGCGACAGGAATCCACTACCGTCCTGCTCCCGATCTGAAGCCAACACGATGTCGGGCGTAAGCTCCGTCGCAAACGCGTCGGGATTCGACGTCTCCGGAATCTTCACTTCCAGCCCTGAAATCGCGATATCTCCATCGAACGTCCCAGCATCGAACACGCCCGTCGTGTCGACATCGGCGTTCAGGAACATCGGGAACGGCGTGAACCCACCGGTGTTCAGCTCCTCAGCACGCACACGCAATCGCAAGTCATCCGGCTTGAACGAGACCATTCCAATCTTGCCGGTCGCCTCCAGTGAACCCTTCCCGTCTTTGAGCTCCAACTCCTTCAGGCGCACGCTGTCCGGTCGGAAGCTCACGTCGAGATCGATCTGCTCGAATCGTCGCCCGTACGAGGGCAGGAATACCGCCGCATCGGCCACCACCAGATCGCCCAACACGCGAGGCTCCTCCACGGTACCGGCGAGCTTCAAGTCCGCGCTCATTCGCCCTTCGACACTGCCGAAGAACCGCTCCAGCACTTTGGCCGGGACGAGCGAACCGAGCTCCACGCGATTGGCGATCAACTGACCGCTCACAGGCCCGTCGAGAATAGGCGAACCACCCGCCGCCAACGCTGGCACGTCGAGATTCACAGGCACCGACGCCCTGAGGTCGATGACCGGATCGACCCCTCGACAAATCTGCGCAATGAGGTCCACCCGATTGTCGGCCGCCGCAAAGTCGACCGCCACCGTGCCCCGGCTTCGGTCCGCAAACTGAGTGTCGACGATTGAAAATCGCGACGAGATTTCGGGTTCACTGAGCCGCCCATCAATCCGAACATACCCGCCGATCGTGCCCGCGAGTGAAGCGAACGTGTAGTCCATCGCCTGCAGCTTCGCGAGAGGTATCCGAGCGAACTGAATCGCCAGCTGGAGCGGCAAATCAGACAGGTCCTCGGCCCCGACAATCGCCCGGATCGGCAACGGAATCTTGCCGCTTCCAGTGAAGATCTCGTCGGCGTCCCACTCGAGCCTCAAGCCCCGCAACTCGACCCGATCTGCCTTAATCTCCGCCCCCAAGTCGAAGTAGACGTCTCGGTACCGGTACCACCCAAAATCCTGAAGCTTGGCGTCGACCGACAGGTTGGGTGAGGCCACCGTTCCAACGCCGTTGACCGTGAGGTCGACGATGCCTTCCGCGTCAGCGTCGACCAGCGTCGCGAGCCCAAGCTTGCGGAGATCGAACCCATCTACCGTCAGATTCGTGCTGTAAGGCAGGTCGAGCACACGTTGGCTCCAGTCGACCTGACGGCCGTTCAGCACGTCCTCGAGCCATCCGGGTACGTCGAGTTCGAGTTCGGCCTTTAGCGACGCGGCCGGCACGACTGCGCCACCCTCGTCTTGCAGGGTGCTCGTTATGTCCAATTTACCCGGCCCCGACTGCTGTGCCGGCACGTAGGTCGTCCCAAAGTCGAGACCGTACGGTCCGACCTCGATACGCTTGTCATCGAACTTGCCCGCCATCACGAGTTGGCGCCCCTTCAAGGAAACCTGGACGTTCGGAGCCCGAAGTCGGCCGTCGAACAGGACCGACGCTTCCACCTCCCCACTCGCTCCAACTTGCTTCAAGATCGGCAGATTCGTGGCGAACTCGGAAATCTGAAGCAACGGTATGCGAACATCGACCGAGAAGGACTCGCCCCACAACACTTCGCCCTCCCCTTCCAACGTCCCTCGGAACGGCACCGACGCGGAGCCTGCGAGCACGGTCTTCCCAAACGCACGCCCCTCGAGCTCCGAAATACCCAGACGGCGATCCCCGTACGTGCCGACGAGGTGGGCATCAAACGGGCCCTGGCCATCGACATAGAGGTCTCGAATCCACACATCGAACGTCGCGTCAGGTTCGCGCGACGTTCCGCTCAACCGAGCGTTCAGCGAGATCGTCCCGGTGACCTTCGGTTCCCCTTCCTTTGGCTCCATACCAATGGTTTCGCGGAGCTCCTCGATCGAGAGTTCTTCGACTTCGACGGTCAGGTCCTGATCCTTGCCCTGCGCGAGATACCCGTCGATCCGAACCCGCTGTTCTCCTTGCTTGAGCTTCACGTCGTCGAACTCGAACCTGCCCTTGTCCGGCGAAAAACGGAACCCCGATGACAGGGCCCATTTCTGCCCTCCAGACGCGAATCGGACCTCGTGAATGGTGTAGCTCTTCAGGTCCGCCGCGTACTCACCGAGAATCACCGCCTCGATAGACTTCGGCGTCTTCTCGGCCTGCACCCCTTTCGCGTCGATCACGAACTGGCGATCACCCGTAAGCGCGAGTTCGGTCGTCAACGACTCGAAATTGTAGTCCCCACTCTCGGCGCCCCGGGCAGCGAGTTGCAGAGTCCCTTTGAGGCTCTGCGTAGGTCCCGCGACCGCAATGTCGGCAGCCGCCGACTGCACCTTCACACTTCCAGCATCGAGCCCTTCTGCACCCGCAGTTCCGTTGATCTCGATGGCACGCAAAACGTCGCGAAGTCTCGCGCCGCTACCGACCGTCACCGTTCCCCGAAGCTTGGTCTGCGCGCTCGCCAGACTGGCATCACCCGCGACGACCTCGGAACCGCCCGCGTCGATTTGATACGAGAACTTCGAGCCAGTGATCGCGCGGGTCTTCGTGTTCGCCCTCAGCGATCGGACCCGAAGCCCCGGACCACTCAATCCCGCCACCCGAAGTCGCAAGTCGCTGTTCAACTCGCCGGTAAAATCGAACGCATCACCGTAGGGCGGCCGAACCTTGGAACCACCATTCAGGTCGATCGCAAACGAGGACACCCGATACCCGAAACCGCGTAAGTCACTCCCCGACGCATTGATCTTTGCCCTAAAGCGCCTCGCACCCGACTCGAGTGTTTTGTCGAGTGAAATGGCGAGGTCCCCGGCACTGCTCTCGATGCGGACGTCTTCCGCGCCGAACGATCGAATGTCCCATTTGGCGGTCACTTCGCCATCTTCGACCAACCTCAGTCCCGACTTCGCATCGAAGTCGAGCTGCAAGTTCGCGTCGAGCGAGACGAACCCCTCGGAGTCCTTGTCCAGCTGCAACACGCCCGACGTCGCCTCAGCGAGCGCATCGCGAGACTCCACATCGAGCGAGACGACGGTTCGACCGTTCATCGCGACCGCGCCACGACCGGCCGCTCGCGCGTAGGGCGACTTCACCCGCAACGTATCGACGATGACTTCGCCAGCTTTCCAACGAAGTCCGACGAATGCTTCGTCGACGCGATACTTGTCCACGGTCACTGCAACCGCACGTACCGTTGCCTCACCCTGAGCGGTGTCGGGTTGCGTGCCCTCGCCACTCGCCCACACACCGAAGCTTCCGCGTTTCAACGGGTCCAGTATGGGGCTCCATTTCGAAGCCTCGAAGTCGCTCACATCGAGCGCTACTTCCCACTTGGCGGAACTCAGCTCCTCGATTCCGTCGACGCGTGCGGCCGCCTTCACTGTGCCCCCCTCGTCGGTCAACAAGTCCAACTGAACCGTCGCATCGGCGCCGACGAGAGCGGCCCGCATCGATCCTCGAATCGGCTGAACGAGCGGTGGTGCGTCCACCGTTGCCTGGGTCAATTCGAGAGCAGCCGGTTCCACCGAGATCGCCCCGACAACTGCCGAAACCCGCTGCGGAGCTTCATCGCCCTGCTCCAGACTAACGACCACATCGCCGAGCGAGGCGATGCCGTCGATTGCCAGGATTCCGAGATCCAACTCGACGAAACGTCCACGGCTGCGAATCTCGAAATCGTTTCCTCGAACGTCCAAGCTCCGTCGAAGTAGGTCTGCCGACACTTGCGCGCCAATGTCTTGCACCTTCGCTGCCAGCGGACCCGTCAGATCGATGGAAGCGGCCGCGCTCACGTCCAGGTCTCGAATCGCCGCGGCTCCGAACGACTCGCGCGTCGACGAGGTCTTGCGCGCGACGTCGGAGATAGCGCCGGAACCGAGCTCGGCAAGTGACTCCGGCGGTTCTCCCGCGATCGAGTCGTCCCAGTAGGCGACCTCGCCAGTCACACGAGCTTTGCCAATCGCGACGACCCATTGCGGGGGCGGCGTGTCGTCTTCGCTCGGACGCGCGATCTCGGAGACGTTCAAGCCCCCGTCGGCATATCGGCGAACAACCGCACGGACACCTTCAAGCTCGACGCTGTCCACCACCACGGAGGACGCAGCGAGGGGCGCGAGGGACCATTGAGCTTTTACCGAGTCGACGCGAGCGACGACGTTCCCACGCCGATCGCGCACTTCCACGTCATCGACAATGAGCGTGGTCCAGCTCATCGCCGTGACCTCTCCGAGCTGGATCGATCCATCGAGCTCGGCATTCGCCCGCTCGACGACTTGATCCCGCACCTCCTGGCGCACGAAGCCGATGCGAGGAACGATCAGTACCGATACGACAGCGAGGCCGAGCGCAGAGAGCAGCACCGAGACTCGAAGTCTCCAGCTCCCCACGTTCGTTTTCTCACCGTCACTCAAGTAATGCCCTCAGAAGGTATGTCCGATGCCGATGTAAATGTTCCACCGTGAGATGGCCTCTTGGACTTTGTCGTTGTCCGTCGGGACGAACTCTTCCGCGGGGCAGTACCCGCGGTCATCGGTTGGCACCGGGCACTGTCGGAAACGAGAATCCGTCGACGTATCCGACACTGTGTATGCGAAGTCGGCGCGCACAGGGCCGATGGGAGTGACCCACCACAATCCTGCGCCCACCCCGTACACCACCGAATCCAAGATGGTACCGAAGTCTTCGACACACCCGTCGGGATATCCACAACTCGCCTGATTCGAAGACGTGTCGAACATGAACTGGCCGGGCAAGATCGTCGCCGCATCAACGTAGAGTGCGCCCCACAGATCGCCGACCTCCAGGAGGTCGTCGACCATCCTGAACCGCGGCTCGACCGAAGCCTCCGCACGGGTGAACCCACCGATCGCAAACGCCTCCCCACCGTCGGTGGTGTAGAGCGACAAACGCCTCGTTCCGAAGCTTCGGATGGAGTCGGCGCCACCCCCATAGAGCCGCTGCGGCAGCGGCGCGAGCGCGTCGCGACCAACGTTGTAGATGGAGCCCAACCGCACGCGCGTAGCCAGCACCTGGGGCACCAGCAGCTTCCACGAGAGGTAGTTCTCAGCTCCCAATGAAACGTAGAAGTAGTCGAAATCACCGCCCGAGATCCCGGGCAAATTGCCGACCAGCTCCGCCGCTTCCTGCAAGACCAACTCGATGGCCCAACCGCGCGACGGATTGAGCACATCATTTCGGAAATCGAGCAGCAGCCTCTGCTCCAAGTACTCGATGATGTACTCGCTCGGCGGACGACCCTGCGAAGGCGCATCACTCAAATTCGAAAGTCGGAACAGGCTCGCGTTGTACGAAACGTCGGTCCGCAGGCGTCTGAACCACGTTCGTCGCAGACCAAAGCTCAGCGACGGACTGAAGACGGTCCAGTCGATCTCTACCTCGCGCGAGACCTCGACGTTGGCGTTGAAACTCGTCAGTCTCTCGAAGAACTGAGGTTGCGTGAAGCGCAGCTGGCTCCCCACCGTGACGCCTTGATTCGAAGGGTCGGTGAAATTTGGCAGATAGCTGAACCCAGCCGACTTGTCGGCCCAAGCGTAGCCCGCAGTGTTGAAGTGCTCCAACTTACGCAGGCCACCTAGGAAGTTCCGGTGTGACCAGTCAGCCCGAACGCGCGTGGAAGCACGCTGCGTCTCGAGAGCGATGCCCGTACCCACGCGAACGTTGAGCACTCGCGCTTCTTTCACCCGAATCACGACCGGAACCACAGGGTCGAGCTCGACTCGCTGTTCCGCCTTTTCCTGCGCCGCGTTCATGATCGAGTCGAGCCCGCCGAGCGCCTGCTCTTCGGCCTCTTCCTCGACAGCCTCTTCTTCCTCGCCCTCTTTTTCGCGTCCGAGCGTGTGTTCTGGCGCGACTTTCACAACGGAGAACACGCCGAGATCGTAAATCGCAGCCTGAGTGTCTCGCACGAGGTCCGGGTCGAACGGGTCGCCGGCCTCGAAGGCAACGGCCTCCTCTACGTACGACCTCTCGACGTCGTCCAGACCTTCGATCTGAATCGAACCGAAACTGCACGGAGGCCCTGGGTCGACGAAGAAGAACACGTCGGCACCGGACAGGTCCTGGCTGACGACGACTCGCCCACGCAGATTCGCGTACGCAAAGCTGCGTCGCTGAAGCGCCTCCGTCAGCTGGTCCTTCGCCTCTAGATACTCGGCTTCCACCAAGGGCTCCCCGAGGCTGATCGGAAGCTCCGAGATAATCTCCGAATCGGTCAGCCCCGTGGGCTCGAGCCCGTCGATCGTGATGGACTTGATTGGCGTGGGCTCGCCCTCGTCGATGGTGACGAGCACTCGGACGGCTGTCCCGGCGCGGTTCTCTTGCACGTTGATGCTGGTGATCGTCGCGCCAAAGTACCCTTTGGAGCGATAGAAGTTCTGGATGCGCAACTTGTCGCGCTCCCAGAGCACCGGGTTCCAGTAGGCGTGGTCTGCCCCGAGCAGCGGCAACCATTCTGCATCCGCGCGCCACCCCGGGTCTTGCTTGGTCTCGAGCCCCTTCAGGATCTCAGCTTCGCTGAACGCTTCCACGCCCCGCAGCTCGATCGAATCCACCTCGAGGTCGGTCTGACCCGGCAGTTCGAACGGTTCCTCTTCCGGCGCCGATGCGCAGCCAACGCCACTGGCAAGCAGTAGCGCAAGGAACCACCCCAGAATTTGGAAACGTGGATGCAAGAAGCTCCCGAACTTTCGAGCGCGAAGGGCAGACTCGCGCGACACACAAAAAAGCCCCGACCGTTTGGCCGGGGCTATCTTAGCTTCCTCAGCGCTCGAGCGCGATCTGCGCGCTCAAACGTGAATCACTCTTCTTCGTCGCCGGCTTCGACGTCGTCGACATCATCAGCCTGGTCGGCCACCACTTCGCTGGCTTCGCTGGCGAGGTCGCCGAGCTTGCCTTTGAGAAGGTCGCCGAGCTGCGTGGTCGCTTCGTCCTGGTCGGAGTACTCGCGAAGATCTCCGCGCTCGGAACGACGCACGAAGCTCTTGATGGAGAGTGCAATCTTGCGCTCTTTCGGATCGACCGAGATGACCTCTGCCTTGCGCTCTTCGCCGACCGTCACAATCTGCGACGGGTCTTCGATGCGCTCGTTGGAGAGCTCGGAGATGTGAATGAGACCTTCGATGCCCTCTTCGATCTCGGCGAAAGCGCCGAAGTCGGTGAGCTTCGTGATCTTCGTCTCCACAATCTTGCCCGGCGGGTAGCGCGAAGGAATCGACTCCCACGGATCCGGCTCGAGCTGCTTGATACCGAGCGAGAAGCGCTCGTTGTCGACGTCGATGTTGAGGACGACTGCTTCGACCTCGTCTCCCTTCTGGAAGACTTCCGACGGATGCTTGATCTTCTGCGTCCAGCTGATGTCGGAGATGTGCACGAGGCCGTCGATGCCGTCTTCGATGCCGATGAAGATACCGAAGTCGGTGATGTTGCGGATCTTGCCCAGGATGCGGGTACCGACCGGGTAGCGCTCTTCGAGCAGCGTCCACGGGTTCGGTTCGATCTGCTTCATACCGAGCGAGACCTTCTTCTCATCGGTGTCGAGCGAAAGCACGACGACTTCGATGATCTGGTCTTCTTCGACAACCTTCGACGGGTGCTTGATGCGCTTCGTCCAAGACATCTCGGAGATGTGAACGAGGCCTTCGATGCCCTCTTCGAGCTCGACGAATGCACCGTAGTCGATGAGCGAGACCACGCGGCCCAGAATCTGGATGCCGTCGGGGTAGCGGTCGCCTGCTCCTTCCCATGGGTCGGGAGTGAGCTGCTTGTAGCCAAGGCTAACGCGCTCGGTTTCGCTGTTGAACTTGAGCACTTTGACCTGAATCTCGTCGCCCACACCGAACATTTCGCTCGGGTGCGAGACGCGACCCCAGCTCATGTCCGTGATGTGCAGAAGACCGTCGATTCCGCCGAGGTCGACGAACGCACCGTAGTCGGTGATGTTCTTGACGATACCCTCGATGACCGCTCCTTCCTTGAGCTTCTCGAGCGTCTTCGACTTGAGCTGCTCGCGCTCCTTCTCCAGAAGTGCGCGGCGGCTGAGAACGATGTTCCCGCGCTGCTTGTTGAACTTGATGATCTTGAACGCGAACTCTTCGCCAATGTAGCGATCGAGGTTGCGCGTTGGGCGAAGTTCGACCTGCGAGCCAGGGAGGAACGCTTTGACGCCGATGTCGACCTGGAGACCACCCTTGACGCGGTTCGTAATCACGCCGCGGACGAGCTCGTCAGCTTCAGCTTTCTCTGCGATCTGCTCCCAGACCTTACGACGGTCTGCCTTCTCTTTCGAAAGGATGCAGCGACCCGAATCGTCTTCTCGCGTCTCCACGAGAACTTCGACGGTGTCGCCTTCCTTGATCTGTACCTCTCCATGCGCATTGCGGAATTCGGAGAGGGAGATGCGGCCTTCCGACTTGTAGCCAATATCTACAAGCACGTAGTCGGAGCCGACCTCGAGGACCTTACCCTTTGCGATCTCGTTCTCGCGGACCTGGACGGAGTCTACTGCAAACTCCTCCAGCATCGCCGCGAAATCGTCGACGGATGGGAAATCCTGAGTTTCTTGGGTTGCCATGAAAAAAGACCTTAGTTCAAAAAGTGCTGCGGGAATTCGCCCGCGCGACCCCTATGGTCGCACGTGTAAGAAGCGTTTCCTCGTTGGTGCATCACCGCGACCTGCCAAAGACACGAATCCCGCGGCGCGCAAGGGCGTGCCCGAGGTGTCCGACGATTCGTCCGTGAATCTCGTCGCGTGTTCTCGACCGCCGTTCATCAAAAAATTGAGCCCGGCCGAGCGACGGCGAACCCTAACGGTGCCTCCTTTGTGTGTCAACTCGCCACGATGAGAGCTTGCCTCCGGCCCAAACCGGCGCATACTCTATCTGTCTCGCGCACCGTCGTGCGCCCATGAGACATCTCATCGTCCAAGCATAGACGCTTCCCTCAAGCCACCTCTCGATGCTCTCTCCTCTCGACGACAAACGCCTCATCTTCGTGACGGGTAAAGGCGGCGTTGGAAAGTCGACCGGAACTGCCTCGGTCGCCAAAGCCCTCGCCGCCAAAGGCCGGCGCATTCTCGTGGTCGAAACCGACACCTACTCGGCCATGGGCGACCTTCTCGGCGTACCCAAAGGCGCCGAGGGCATCGTCACGCTCGGAAATGGCATCGACGCCATCAACATGCGAGCCGACGAATCGCTCGTCCAAACCCTCACCCGGTTCCTGCCGAGCGAACGCGTGGTTCGCGCCATCACCCAGAATCGGGTGACCGCGTCGTTCTTCGAATCCGCCCCATCCGTCAACGAATTCGTGCTCCTCGACCAGATCGTCTCGGTCGCCGAGGAACGGGCGGAGACCTACGACCACGTGATCGTCGACCTGCCGGCATCTGGCCACGCGGTGACCTTTCTCGCCGTGCCCAAGACACTCAACGGCATGATGCGCAACGTCGGTCCAGTCGCGAAGCGCGCCGAAGCGATCTCCAAGCGGATCGCCAACAAGCGCAATACCGCAGTCGTTGCCGTCTGCCTGCCGGAAGAAATGCCGGTCAACGAGACCATCGAGCTCGCCGCCAATCTCGAGCGTGAGCTCGGCCGCAACCTCACCCTTTGCCTCGTGAACATGGTTCACCGCGCGCCGGTCGATGGTGCCCACCGCACCGCGCTCAACGAGCTCCACAGCCGCGTAAACGGTGGCCGAGACCCCTCCGCCGTGCTGTTCGACGGCCCAACGCCGACGCAACGACTCGTCGCCGGAAACTCCCTCGCCATGCGATGGTTCGACCGCGACGCCCGCTATCTCGGCATTTTGCACGAGCGCCTCGAGGCACCGCTGGTCGAAATTCCGATGTTTTACGAAGTCGACCACGCCAAAATCGTTCGCCGCGTCGCCGATTATCTGGTATCCGGCGACCCCGAAGATCCGTCCGACGCCCTCGCCTCCTGAAACGAGCCCACGTGTCGAATCTCGATACTAGCGCCGACCCCATTTCGAGCTTCATCGACGAAGCTCGGCTGATCGTGTGCGCCGGCCCCGGTGGCGTCGGCAAGACAACGACGTCTGCCGCGCTCGGCCTCTCCGCGGCGCTGCGCGGCCGCAAAGTCATCGTCCTGACCATCGACCCGGCTCGGCGCCTCGCCAACTCGCTCGGGCTCGACGCGCTGACCAACGAACCGCAACAGATCTCGCTCGACGAAGCCTCCGACGACTTCGAGGTCGCCGAAGGCGGAGAGCTCTGGGCGATGATGCTCGACCAAAAGAAGACGCTCGACGACCTCGTCAGCCGCTTCGCGCCCGACTCCGGGGCACTCGAGCGTTCCCGAGAGAACAACATCTACCGCCTTCTGTCGTCTGCCCTGCACGGGATGCAGGAGTACATGGCGCTCGACAAGCTCCACGACCTGTACACCGGCGGCTACTACGACCTGGTCGTGCTCGACACGCCACCTACCAAGAACGCCCTCGAGTTTCTCGACACCCCGGATCGCGCCCGGAAATTCTTCGACGACCGCGTGCTCAAGTGGTTCCTACCCGACCGAACCGCCAAAAAGGGTCTCATCTCGCGCGTGTTCAACGCCGGGTCCGTGGTCCTCTCGATGATGGCAAAAGTCTTCGGCCAGTCGTTCGTCGACGACCTCGTCGAGTTTTTCGACACGCTCCAGTTCCTTCAGGAAGCCCTTCGAACTCGGGGCGAGATGATCGACTTCATCTTGCGCGATCCACTCACGCGATTCCTCGTGATCACGAGCGCCGACAATCGCCGAGTACAAGAGGCCATCTTCTTCCACAAGAAGCTCGGCGACTTGAACCAAGAGGCGGCAGCGTTCGTCCTCAACCGGGTGCTGCCATCCTTCCAGGTTGGCGACATCGCCGCCGTATCGGCCGACGACATCGCAGCCGCATTTGAAGACGACGAGCTCTCGGCCGACGACGCCGCAGCGCTCACGACTGCGCTCGAGAACCACTACGCACATCTCGCCCGCCTGTCGGAGCACACTCGGGAGGTCATCGAGACCCTCGGCAAAGAGGTCGGGACCGAGAAACTCAGAACCGTCCCCATGTTCGGCCAGGACGTCCACGACCTGAGCACGTTGCAGATGCTCAGCCGATTCCTGGCGCCCGGCGCGACCTCCTAGGCCAGATGGACAAGACCCGCCGAGTGAACGAGCTTCTCGATGAGTCCGCATCGCTCGGAATCGGCCCCGCCCAAGTCTCGAAAGTCGAAGAAGCAGTCCGGCTCGCCGATTCCATCGGCGACGAAGAGCTAGCCTTTGGCGCCCGCATTGAACTGCTCACTGCGGCTACATTCGCTGGCATGCCCGAGCGGTCACTCGTCGCGTTCGCTTGGCTCCTGGCCAAAGCCGACGCCGCCCCCGAACGCTTCGACGTCGAGCAGCTCCTCTTTCCATATCGATGGATTGTCGAGGACGTTCCGTACCTCTTGAGCGTCTCCGCGGAACGGGTCGACGCGCTCATCGACGACATGGCCGAGCGCTACGAACGCCACTGGTGGTGGGAACACCCGGTGTGGGAGGCGCGAATGCGATGGGCCATGGTCCGCGGCGCATCGGCAGACGAAGTCGAGGGTTTGTTCGTCCGGTGGCGCCGCGAATTCGCCCGCTCCGAGAACCGAATGGGCGGTCACGAAGTCCACGCCGCCGTCCTCGCCCTCCTCCATATGGAGCGCTGGTCCGACGCCATCGAGCTCGCGCAGCCGGCGCTCGATGGCGCATTCGAGTTCGAAGAGGAGTACCCCGCTCGCACCTTCGCCGTCTTGCTACAGGCCGCGCGCCATACCGGCGACGAACGAAGAGTCCTGTGGCGTGACCGAGCGGCCGAGCTGTGTGCCGGCAATCAGGTGTTCATCCGCGAGGTGTCTGCAATCGTGCACGACTTCACAGTTGATTCGGCCTCTCCACCGACGAACCTGTTCGACGACCTGTCGCGCTGGATCGAAACAAGTCGCGACGAGCATGGGATCATGTTCGCTTCTGCCGCGCTCGCGGGAGTAGGCCACGGCGACGTGGAACGACACCGACGACGGGCCCGGGCGCTGGCTTCTCAGTTCGACGCACGTCACGAGAACGATCTCGTCTCGACCCGCGTCAATGACGTTCTCGCGGGAGCCCGGTCGCGACGTGGGTGATGCACATTTGTGCACTCCCGTCGCCGACACCCAGTCTCTAGTGTTCGACCTGACCAATTCCCTGGGGGCTACCTGATGCCAAATCGAACACTTTTCCTCGCCATCGCCGCTCTTCTTACCGCTGCGGCATGCTCCGACGGCCCGGATACGGACCAGACTTCCATGCAGATCGCAGCGGCCGCTGGAGCCACATGCGTTCTGACCCCCGGCCAAGGTGTCAGTTGCCGCGGAATGAACGACCGCGGCCAGGCCGGGGCCGGTTCCGTCACAAACTTCGTCGAGTCGTTCGAGCTTGTGCCTGGAACGAGCGACGCGATTGCCCTCGGTGCGGGTTCGAAACACTTCTGCGCGCAAACCCCCAGCGACGTGCTCTGCTGGGGCGACAACAGCGATGGTGCGATCGGCTACACACAAGACCCTTCAGGCTCTTGCTCGACGGTCTTGTCACACGTCAATGAAGCGGTGGATGTTCCTTGTGCTCGACGACCGGTCTCGCTTGGAGTTGGGTCGGTCGACTGGATTGCCATTGGCGACCGCACGACCTGCGTTGGTCGTACTGACGGTCCGACCGGTTGTTTTGGCGGGGGTCCGAACATCGGCGGGAACTCCGAACTGCACACGGCAACCGCTGGCGGTCGAGGTCGATGCGGGGTCCGCAGCGACGGCAAGCTCTTCTGCGTCGACGACGGGGCATCGCTCGATGACTACGGTGCGGTGTCGGAGATCGGTCGGATCGAGCAGATGGCGGTCGCAAACGGCAACATCTGCATCCTCCAACCCGACCGACAGCTTCATTGCTGGGGATCGAGCAATGAGCGCGGTCAGCTTGCGACGGGCGACACGGAGTTCGCAGCCGCCTGGAAGACGAGCAACCCCATTCCGACGGCTCGATCCGTCTCTCTTTCCGGAGGCCACGGATGCGCAATCGACGAGCAGGGTTCGGTCTGGTGCTGGGGAACGAACATCGACGGCGAACTCGGAACATCGTCCGCGCTCGTAGACGGCGGCACCGAAATGATTGATCCCCAGACTGACCCTATCCCCAGCGCCTGCGACGCTTCCGGATGCTCCCCCGACGCAATCAAAGTCGAAGGGATCGACGACGCGGTTCGGGTCTTTTCACTCGATTCTTCGAGCTGCGCAGCCCGCAGCAGCGGCGAACTCTGGTGCTGGGGAGAGATTGTCGACACTCACCGACCGACACGGCTCGCCATCCCCTAAGCGTCGTCCTCGACGGGTTCTGCGACCCGAAACATGACGTCGGACCGAAGCACATACTTCCTCCCCGCTCGAACCGCCTGACCCTCGTGCGCCAGGTCGTGCAAGAAGAGCAGCGCTAGCCCCGTCCGCGGGACCACGTTGTATTCGCGGCTGTTGCCTTGCTGCGACATCACGAAGGTCGAACCCCCGTCGAAACCTTCGTTCAAATACACCAACAGCGTGAGGAAGCTGAGCTCTTTGGGAGAGCGGCGGAACGTGCCGTCGCGGTGCATCTTGAACCTGTGGCCGGGTTCATATCTGTAGAAGCGCAGGCGCTCATTGAGCCCAACCGCTTCATGCACCCCGCTGCCGTATCTCGATTGCACGTCGGGACGACGCCAAAACTCGGGAAGCTGCGGCTCCAACGAGTGCCAAAGCTCTTCGGCGAGCTCGGCAGAATCGAGCATGGCGCGATCGTT
>CAYLMO010000049.1:14911-41562 GCA_964384605.1 uncultured Bradymonadales bacterium
TAGTTTGAAGTCTCTACCGCGGCCAAGATCTGCTCGACCACCTCATCGATCGTGAACTTCGTCGAATCGATCGGATGCGCGTCATCGGCTTGCTTCAGCGGTGCCGCCGACCGGCTCGAGTCACGCTCGTCTCGCGAGATGATGTCGGCGAGGACCTCGTCGTACTCGGCAGAGTCGCCGGATTCCTCCATCTGCTCCACTCGTCGCCGCGCCCGCTCCTGCGGAGTCGCGGTGAGGAAGATCTTCACCTCGGCATCCGGAAAGACGACCGTTCCGATATCGCGACCTTCCAGCACGCTCGAGCGCGCCTTTCCCAGATCCCGCTGAATGTCGAGCAGTGCCGCCCGGACTTCGGGATGCGCTGACACGATGCTCGCGCCGTAGCTCACTTCGGGCGACCGAATCTCCAGCCCGACCGGCTCGCCATTGCAAAACAGAGTGTTCTCGCCGTCGTGCAGCTCAAACCGGAAATCGAGTTCCCGAGCGAGCGCCGACACCGCGACCCCATCGTCGAGATCGATCTCCTTCTGCCCCGCTTTCCAAGCGACCGTCCGGTAGATCGCACCGGTGTCGATCAGCTGGAAACCCAGCCGCTCCGCCACCGCCGTCGCGATCGTCGATTTCCCCGCACCAGCCGGCCCGTCGATGGCGACGATCATTGCTCCCTCGTCAGCGACGAAATCACGCGGTGCAACGCACTCACACAACGCTCCGTTTCGGCCGGCGTTCCGATCGAGATACGCACGTACTCGTGCAGACCATAGCCGGCCATCGGCCGAATGATCACACCTTCCCGCAACATGGCCTCGTACACCTCGACCCCTTCCACGGGCATCTTCACCAGCAGGAAGTTGGTCTGCGACGGAATCCAAGACACGCCCGACGAAGCGAGCTCCGCCAGTCCGGCTTCCAAAATCTTGCGGCCGGCCTCGTTCGCCGACACCGAACGTTCGACGAACTCGACATCGTCCAGCGCCCGCGCCGCGCCAACCTGGGCCAGCAAGTTGGCATTGAACGGCTCGCGAATTCGATTCATGTAGCCAACCATCTCGGCCGGCGCGATGCCGTACCCGCAACGGAGACCAGCGAGGCCGTAGCACTTCGAGAACGTGCGCGTGACGACTAGCCGCTCGCGCAAGTCGCGCAGTTCCATCACCGACGCGTAGTCGTCGGCCATCGCGTACTCCACGTAGGCTTCGTCGACCACGACGATGACATGCTCCGGCACCTCGCGCAGGAACTTCTCCAGCGCAGCGCGCCCGACATGCGTCCCCGTCGGATTGTTCGGATTCGCGATGAACACGATCTTGGTCGAATCGGTAATCTCCGCCGCCATCGCCTCGAGATCGTGAACGTAGCCGTCGGCCATCGGGACGACCGTCGTCGGCACGTCCGCCCCCTTTAGAATCACTCGGTAAGCTACGAACGAGTAGTCCGAGACCACCGCCGTCTCGCCGGGCTGAACGAACGCCCGAACGAGCATCGTCAGCACCTCGTTGGACCCGTTCCCGATGATGACTTCGTCCATCGAGACGCCCATGAAATCGGCGATTCGCGCCCGCAGGTTGTGAATCGCCCCATCCGGGTAAATGTGCAGACCGCCGGCAGCCTCGCGCACCACCTCGACCGCCAACGGCGACGGCCCGAGCGGATTCTCGTTGCTCGCGAGTTTGATCGAACCCGTGATGCCAAGTTCCCGCTCGAGCTCCTCGATCGGCTTTCCGGGCACGTACGGCTTGAGTTCCTTGATGTTGTTTCCGACGAGTTCCGCAGTCATCACTACCTCGAAGCAGACGGGGCCTTTGATCTACCAACTCACCGAGCCGATGTCAGCCCTCTAGGAACCCGATTGCCCGCACCCTTGCGGCGTCCCGTTCGTCGGGCAATTCGAACCACTCGACGCCCTCTTCACTTCGCAGCCACGAAAGCTGCTGCTTCGCAAATCGACGCGTATCGCGCTTCAACAACTCGACCACTTCATCCGGCGACAACTCGCCGCGCTCGAGCAGCCCCATATGGCGATACCCAAGGCTCTGCATCGGCTTTGCGTCGGACGACACTCCGGAAGCCAGGAGCTGCCGGTACTCCTCCACCAAACCCCGCTCCATCATCCGATCGACCCGTTCATTGATCCGATCGTAGAGCTCCGTTCGATCGCGGCGGAATGCCAGCTTCAGCGCGTCGTAGTTCGGTGTCCGGAACGCGTGTTCGCGCTGATGCACGCTGAGCGGCTTCTCGGTGAGTTCGAAAATCTCGAGCCCTCGCGAAACGCGCACCAGGTCGTTGGGATGTAGCTTCTCGGCAAGGTCGGGGTCGACTTCGGCGAGCAGCTCGTGGAGGTGCTCGCGACCGAGATTCTCTGCTATCTCCCGGTGTCGCGCGCGTATTGACTCGTCCGGTTCTGGCGCGTCGAAAATCCCGTGAACGAGCACCCGAATATAGAGGTTCGTTCCACCGACTGCGATCGGCACCTTCCCTCGCGCACGAATCGACGCGATCGCCTCGTGGGCGAGTTCCATGAACTCCGCCACATTGTGGTCCGTGTCCGGCTCCAACACATCGACCAGATGGTGCGGCACCTCGGCTCGCTCGCTCGCACTCGGTTTCGCCGTTCCGATGTCCAAGCCGCGGTAGAGCTGCACGCTGTCGATGCTCACCAGCTCGCCACCCACCTCTCGCGCCAGATCATACGCGAACGATGACTTTCCAACGGCGGTTGGGCCGCAGACGATCAGCAGGCGGGGCAGTTTCTCCATTTTCGGGGGCTCTCAAGGCGAGGTCAGCGTCGGTCGAAACTCATCTCGAGCTCTTCGAGCGGTATTCGGAAGTACACCGGTCGTCCATGCGGGCAATTCGCGGCGAAATCGATCTCGTCCATCTGCTCGAGCAGCGCAACACACTCTTCGTCAGTCAGCGCCGTTGGCCCACGTACCGAGCCATGACAGGCCATTCGACTCAAGATGAGCTCCATCGCTTCGTCGACCCGAGTCGAACGCCCCATCTCCGCAAAATCGTCGATGGCATCGACGATCATGTCGGCATGCTTGCCCTTGGACAATACCGCCGGGACCGCCTTCAGCGCGAACGAGTTCCCGCCAAATGGGTCGATCTCGAAACCGGCCTGCTCGAAGAAATCGAGGCTGTCCGAAAGCGTATCCGCTCGCATCGCATCCAGCTCGAGGCGCTGAGGGAACAACAGCGGCTGCACTTCCTTGTGGTCCTTCTGGAAGACTGCCTTCAGTCGTTCGAACGTGATTCGTTCATGTGCCGCGTGCTGATCGATGACCACGAGGCCCGAACGGTCCTCGCAGACGATATACATCCGTCGAAACTGGCCTATCACCTTGAGCGACGAGAAGTAGGCGGCATCATTTGCGGCTGGTCCAGCTCCAACGTCACCGAGCGGAACTCGAGGTGGGTCGGCCAGCGGCGCCGCTCCTCGAGCAGCGAATCCCCTCTGTAGATCCGCATCTCCACCAACGGGCGTGAAGAACGGCGACAGCATCTCGCCGGCAGCTCTCGGTGCTCCCGGCTTGAGCTCCGAGTAGCGTCGATGCCTCGCATTCAGCGGCTCGAAACTCGCCTGCCCTGGCGACACGTGACCACCTGCGGACCCCGGGCCACCGCCGTCGCCGCTCGGTTTCAGCTTGTACGAACGCATCCGGTCGGTCTCGAGCCAGGGGGACTCCGCCAACGCGTCGGCGATCGAGTGATAAACTGCCCGATAGATGGAGTTCGTGTCGTGAAAGCGAACCTCCGTCTTGGCCGGATGCACGTTGATGTCCACGAGATCGAACGGCACTTCCAAAAACAGCACCACGCTAGGGTGGCGCCCACGCTCGAGCATGGTCCCGTACGCCCCCTTGATCGCCGCGCGTATCGTGGAGTCGCTCACGTAGCGGCCGTTCACGAAGGTGTAGACGTTTCGGGCCGATCGCTGGTTGTGCCCCGGTCGGCTGTAGAACCCCCGGCAGACGACTCCGTTGACCGCCGGATACTCGAACGTCGGGTACAGGTCGTCGTACACTTCTCGTCCCATGACCTGCAGGATTCGGTCTTTTAGGTCCTCGGTTTGAGCGAGGTCCAGAGTCACTTTCCCGTCGCGCCGCAGCTTGATGCGAACGTCCGGTCGGCTAAGGCCTACGCGGGTGAGCGCTTCCGTGATGTGCCGCGATTCCGTACCCGAAGTCTTCAGGAACTTCAGCCGAGCCGGAGTGTTGAAGAAGAGATCGGTGACCTCGATGGTCGTCCCGGCCGCCATGCCGACATCCTCGACGATCTCGAGGTGGCCGCCCTCGATGAAGAGCCGCGTGCCGCTGACCTCGCCGTGCGGCTTCGTGCAAATCTCCATCCGCGACACCGATCCGATCGATGGCACCGCTTCTCCGCGAAATCCCAGTGTTGCGATGTGGAAAAGGTCAGAGACGTCGGCGATCTTGCTCGTCGCGTGCCGCTCGAGCGCGCGGAGCGCGTCTTCGCGACGCATCCCACAACCGTCGTCCTCGACACGAATTCGGTCGCGCCCGCCATCCTCGATCGTGACCTCGAGCCGGCGAGCTCCCGCATCGAGACTGTTCTCGACCAGCTCTTTGACGACGGAACTCGGGCGCTCCACCACCTCACCGGCCGCGATTTGATTCGCGAGCTCCGGGGGCAAAACGGCGACCCGCTGCGGCCCGTTTGCCGCGCTGTCACGCGCCAAGTTTCGATAGTTCGTCGCTTTCATGCCCTACCAATGAACAGACGTACAGTAGTTGTTAACTCGCCGAACAACGGGGTGCAACCTCGTCTTGCGAAGGTTGTGGCGCAATTCGAGGTCGCCTAGCATTCGCGCGGAAGTGTCTGCACTGCCGATGAGGTCCGCGACGTGAATTCGCGCTTTTTGATGCCAATCTTTGCCCTCCTGTGTGCGTGCAACACGTTTGCATCGCCGGAAGCCGAATCCACCGATGCGGGACCGCTGACGGAGGTCGATCTCGAAGACGGTGACGATCAAGACTCCGGCGCCCCGCAAGACGCCGGAACCGACGCACAAATCGCAGACGGGGGCGACGCTGG
This sequence comes from uncultured Bradymonadales bacterium, assembly GCA_964384605.1. GTDB lineage: Bacteria > Myxococcota_A > Bradymonadia > Bradymonadales > Bradymonadaceae > CAYLMO01. The sequence continues at coordinate 19,970 of CAYLMO010000049.1, forward strand.
AATGCCGAGCTACCCTCCAATCACCTCCGGAGAACTGTCCTGTCCAGAAGGGGCAACACTCCGGCGGACATTCATACCTTCGAACAATCGAATCGCAGGCGACTTCTCGCCCGACTTCGACCTCGCCTGGAGCCAGAGCAGTAGTACCGAAAGCCTCGTCTTGAGCTATGTCGACTCGGGAGAGGCCCGGATCGCAACGATCGACATTCCCGTAATGCAGACCGATTCGGAAAACGAGATCTCCGCGAACGCACCGATCAATTCATTCTGGGGAAATGTGCCGTCCACGACAGTGGGAGGCCTTGGAGTCACCGAGGCATTTGGAAGTTACCAAGTGGTCTCGGCGTTCACTTGCCCTGGCGAGTACGCTTACTACGGCGCATTGGTCGAAGAGCCCGAAATCATCGCCGCCAACTGCATGCAAGACATCGAACCTGTCGCCGCCGACCTCGTTGGCGGCTACAACGAATTCCTACAAAGGCCGTCGTCGGCTCCCTTTTCGGCAGCATTCGTCGAACGATTCGAGTCGACCGGCTCCCTCAAAATCGTCGACCTTGAAACCGACGAAACGACGATCGGCGACATTCCAGCCGCGGCCCTGAACACCGGCAGGAGCGGACTCCGAGGCACGACTGGAGAGCTGTTTCACTTGGTGAACAGGAATTTCGAAGCCTTCGTCGGTGATAGCCTCACCGGTCTCGCCACCCCGATTCGAGACGAATCCGGCGTACCCCTGACTCTCGAACGGACTGAGTTCGACGTCATTCACCTCGACGGTAACCGTTATGTCGTGAGTTTTGTCGACGGGTTCGACGTGGTCGTCGCGATCTACCATCTGCATCGGTCGGGGTCCGAGATTCGATTCGATCTCCACGGCGTGGTCGAACGAGTGACGGAGGGCAACACCATGCTGGGAGCGGTTCTCGCTCCGTTCAGCAATGGATTCGCGCTCCTCTATTTCGAGGCGCTCGACGACTCCAACCACCGATGGACGATTCGTCCGTACACCGTTCTCGAATACGACTTTACGGCCTACGCATGTGAATCACGATTCGGCCCGTACGGCGCGATTGATTCGGAAGGGGTCCGGCTCCGAGCTCGTCGTTCGGGGACAGACCTCGTGGTTCAACAGGCGAACAGCTTTACGACGTCGAGCGACAGTACTCCGCAAATCAACGTCGAAGGCTACGTTTTCGAAGAGTTCTTCTAGTCTAGAACTTGCCCTGAGCGGCGATGCTCAAGAGGTCCATGGAGACCGCCACGGAGACGTGGATGAGCACGCCGAGCCAGATGCTCCGCGAAAAGAGCGACAACGTTCCGAGCGCCAGGCCCGCGATGATCGCCCCAATCGTCTCGGGCAGCGGCTTGCCGAAGTGAATCATGCAGTACGGAATCACCGATATGAGAATCGCATAGTAGCCGTACCGGTGCTTCGTTCCGTGAATCATGAAGCCGCGGAAGAAGAACTCGAGACTGAAAAACTGCACCGCGTACACGAGCGTCCACGCCATGAAGTCCACCGGACTCAAGTGCGCATTGTCGTAAAACGGGTACATCTTCTGGAATCCTTCGGTGTGCGAAACAACCCACACCGCAGGCAGAACGATGATGTAGAGAAGAACGTAGATCCAAACGTGCGAGAACAGACCTTCGAGCTGCAGGCCGTAGTCGCGCACACGCTCGCGCAACACGAGCTTGATGAAGATCGCAGGCACCAGAAAGTAGCCCACGAACGTGCAGAACGACCAATAGCTCAGGCGAAAGAGCTCCGCTCGGGGCCCCTGTCGAAACCACTGCGCCAACACTCGTTTGGGATGTTCCACGAACCATCCGAGTGGCTTCTCGAAGATGCCGTAATCACTCGACGATCCGTAGTACTCCAGAAAACTGAGCATCACGCATGACAGCGCGACGACGCCGATGAGACGACCGTCGAGCCCAGTCTTGCGCGTCTCCGACTCGGACTCGAGCTCGAGAACCGCGCCGAAAAACGACTTCCACGCATCGCGAGCGCGCTGCCCGATCGTCCTCGCTGGCTCGCCAGCCAATCGCTCCTTACGGAGCGTCCACCAGGCGAAAACGGCGAGGTATGCAATTCCCAAAAGTAGTATGGCGGCAACCGCGATCGTCCCAATAAGGGACTGGGTTTGGGCGGCTTCGGAGGTACCGGCTTGAGCGATCAGGAAGAACATGCGGCGTTGATTCGTAATGGAGAGTCGGTACGATGGCGCCGCGCGCGAGCGGCGCGCGGAGTCTGCCGCAGTTCACCCAGCGGGTAAAGGCGACCCATTGCGCTTTTTGATCACGATAGTCTTCCTCGCCGTTTCGGGATGCTCCTTCGATCCCGGAGCGCCGCCGAACGAGACCGAACAACTGACCGATGCGGGCACGCTCGACGCGGCCATCGACACCGGACGAACAGATGGCGGTCGCATCGACGCTGGCGGCGACGACGCCGGCGATGGTGGCACGTCTGAGCTTTGTCCGGTCGACGGCGACGGCGACGGATTCGGTATCGGCCCCGATTGTCCCGAAGCCCAAGCTGATTGCGACGACGAGAACGTTGACCGCTTCCCCGGCGCCACCGAGAGCTGCAACGCGATCGACGATGATTGCAACGGGGTCACCGACGACGGCTGCGATTGCGTCGATGGCCAGACGCGCGCATGCGGCTCCGATGTCGGCGCCTGCCAGGCCGGCACTCAGACCTGCACCGACGGCGCCTTCGGGCCATGCCTCGGCGCGCTCGAACCCGGCGAAGAGACCTGCAACGACATCGACGACAACTGCGACGGTACTACCGACGAAGGGTGTCAGTGCGTCACCGGAGACATCCGCGCGTGCGGCGAATCCACGGGCGCCTGCCAGCCGGGCCAGCAGCGGTGCGACGCCGGCGCCTGGGGCGCCTGCCTTGGCGCGACTGGCCCACAGCCTGAGACGTGCAACGGCATCGACGACGACTGCGACGGCGCCACCGACGAAGATGTGACCGACCTCGGCGGCGCTTGCGCGACCGGCATCCCGGGGCGCTGCGCGCAAGGCATCGAAGCCTGCTCGGGCGGCCAAGTGGTCTGCCAGGCGACCGAGACACCAACCGCCGAGATCTGCAACGGTCGTGACGACAACTGCGATGGGAACGTCGACGAGAACGTCTCGAGAGCCTGCAATTCGGCGTGTGGCGCGGGTACGGAGATTTGTTCGGCCGGCACCTGGGGGACCTGCACCCCCACTGCTCCGCCCCCCGAAACGTGCGATGGTATCGACAACGACTGTGATGGTGAAACCGACGAAGACGTGGCCGAGGTCGGCCAACGCTGCGACACCGGAGCGCTTGGCCCTTGCGGCGAAGGCACGTTCTCGTGTGACCAGGGTGCGCTCAAATGCATCGCCGCCGTGGGCCCTCAACCCGAGACGTGCGACGGCGACGACAACGACTGCGACGGCGACACCGACGAAGACGCCAACGGACTCCTCCTGACCGAAAACTGCGGCGCTTGCCCTGCCGGCACGCGAATCTGCCAGAACGGCGTCTGGTCGAGCTGCGACATCAACAACTTCGAAGTGTGCGACGGCACCGACTCCAATTGCGACGGCGCGGTCGACAACGATACGGCCTGTTTCGTCGCATGCGGCGACCGTAGCGCCATCGGCACACTCTCGTGTGGAGGCGTGACCACGTGCACACCGCCGGCGGAGATTTGCGGCGACGGAATCGACAATGACTGCGACGGAACCATCGATCAGAACTGCGGGACCGACCTCGACGGCATGGTCTTCATTCCAGCCGGCCGCTTCATCATGGGCTCCGACACCCAGGTAGACCTCCTCGCCGCCAACGACGAAGTTCCACAGCGCACGATCGCTCTTTCGCCCTACTACATCGACCGCACCGAAGTGACCCGGGCCGACTACGCTCGATGCATCACGTTCGGAGGGTGCTCCCTGTTGCGCACCGGATGCCCACTTCAGCTGACGCAACAGACGGACCCGGTCGGATGCGTCACCTGGGACCAGGCTGTTTCCTACTGCTCGTGGGTGGGCAAACGATTGCCTACCGAAGCCGAGTGGGAGCGCGCCGCACGCGGGGGCTGGGACCGAGACGTGCTCTACCCCTGGGGCAACTCGCAAACTGCGGCCAACGCCGTATTCAACTGCCCGAACGGACTGGTCTCATGCACCGAGCCGGCCGACTCGTTCCCGCAGGGAGCGTCCGACGACGGACTCCTTCATATGAGCGGGAATGTGGCGGAATGGGTGTCGGACTTCTACGACGCCTCCTACTACGCAGGCATGCCCGCCACGAATCCCGAGCAGACCGTCAATCAAGGATTCGGACACGTCATCCGGGGCGGTTCGTATAGCCAGACCATCGAGTTCGGCCGCGTCTCGAACCGCGCACAGCCTGCATTCTTCACCTCGGCCGCCGAGATTGGATTCCGTTGCGCCAAAGACGCCCCGTGAGTCGCCTTTCTCTTTGACAACCTCACATTCGTTCAGTACGGTTCAGGTGTTCACTGTGATCTTGAGATCATATCTCTGCGCGTGTCGCGCCGGAGGATGACGGGTCACAGCCTCCAAGGAAGGAACGACCATGAATCGTCCGGAACAATCGCTGACCGCTCGTCAGGCCGCCGTCCTCGATTACATCGCGGACCATATCCAAGATACGGGGTTTCCTCCGACGATTCGTGAGATCGGCGACCACATGGGGATCAGCTCGACCAACGGCGTGAACGACCACCTCAAGGCGATTGAGCGAAAAGGATACCTGACGCGAGAGGATGCGAAATCCCGCGCAATCAAGCCGCTCTTCATGCCCGACGGAATGCCGTTCGAGCAGTGGGCCGGCGATGGCGACCCCCAGGCGCTCATCGAAGACGTGCACCAGATTCCGGTGATCGGACGGATCGCAGCCGGTATGCCCATCGCCGCCATTGAGAACATCGAGGACCAAGTGACCCTCGGCGAGTCGCTCATCGGCCGACCAAAGGACGTGTTTGGCCTTCGCGTTCGTGGCGACTCGATGATCGAGGACGGCATCTTCGACGGCGACTACATCTTCGTGAAAAAACAGGACGACGCACGCGACGGCGAGATTGTCGCCGCGATGGTGGACGGTGAGGCGACGGTGAAGCGACTGTTCCGCGAAGGCGGCAGAGTTCGACTCCAACCCGCCAACAGCGCGATGGAGCCGATCTACGTCAGCGCCGAAGAAGCCCGACAAACCGCGATCCTCGGAAAAGTCGTCGCGGTCTTCCGAAAAATCTGATCCCCCCGGTGGTCGTCCGCCCAAAGCCGTCTTCTGACAGTCATCAGGCGTCAGCCTCAACGGCCCCGCGAAACCCCCGAATTTCCCACCCTCGGGCGAACGCAAAAACACGCGCTCAACCTTGATCTATCGGTTTGACATCCGATTCGGCCCCGTGATAGCCACGGTGCACCTCAAATCACCGTTTTCGCATCGAATTCACGAGGCAGAAACGGCGGACGAGATTCACGAGAAATCACGGATTGTACCGCGGTATCTCGCCTTACACGGTTCGAAGTCGAGAAGCTCATGGAGATCGCAGATTACGCGGCCCTGGTAATCCTCGTCGTGATGTCGCTCGGCGTTGTCGTCGCCATCACGTTCGTCGGTTCACAGATCGGTCCGGTCAACCCGACCCGACAGAAGCGCATGCCCTACGAGTCGGGCTCCAACCCACTCGGCCGGCCCAAAGAGAATCGCTTCAGCGTCAAATTCTACATGGTCGCGATTAGCTTCATTCTCTTCGACCTCGAGACCATTTTCGTCATCCCGTGGGCTATCTCGTGGAACATGAGTGATGGACTCGGTCACGGACTTTACTCCGTGATGGTCATGCTCGTGTTCGTCTCGATTCTGACCATCGGTCTCGTCTACGAGTGGAAGCAAGGAGGTCTCGAATGGGACTAGAACATCAATTGCCTGAAGTCGTAACGACGCGTCTCGAAGACGCCGTCAACTGGGCGCGTAAGAACTCGCTGTTCCAGTACCCCTTCGTCACTGCATGCTGCGGCATGGAGTACATGGCGACCGCTGCGTCCCGATACGACATCGCTCGTTTCGGCGCGGAAATCCCACGATTCTCGCCCCGACAGGCCGACCTTCTCTGGGTCGTCGGCACCGTGAATCACAAGCTCGCTCCGTTTTTGAAGCGAATCTACGAGCAGCTGGCCGAACCCAAGTGGGTCATCTCGTTCGGCGTTTGCGCGTCGACCGGCGGCTTCTACGACAACTACGCAACCGTTCAAGGCATCGACAAGATCATCCCCGTCGACGTCTACATCCCCGGCTGCCCTCCCCGCCCCGAGCAAGTCCTCGACGGGCTCTTGAAGCTTCAGGAGAAGATCGAGAGCGAGCCGTGGCGCAAGTACGCCTACGAAGAGAAGCGCCGACAGCGCGAGCTCGAAGGCGTCGACGAGCCAAACCCCTTGTTTGAACCGGTGAGCTGAATCACCACGCCCTCATGCGCGGAGCCAAACGATGGCAAAGAAGCTCATCGATCTGGTGCAGAAAAAGTTTCCTGACGCAGTCATCGCGTCGCATAGTCGCCTCGGCAACGACACGGTTGTTCTCAATCGTGACCAGTTGCTCGAGGTTGCGCAGTTCCTGCGCGACGACGAAGCGACCAAGATGAACCTGCTGCGCGACATCACTGCGGTGGACTACCTCCACCGGATGCCGCGCTTCGAAGTCGTCTATGTCCTCTACTCGATCGAGCACAAGCACATGCTGATTCTGCGCGTGCCGCTCGAGGAAGATGACGTCAAGCTCCCTACCGTCCAATCGGTGTGGGGCGTTGCTTCGTGGCTCGAACGCGAAGTCTACGACATGTACGGCATGATCTTCACCGGGCACCCAGACCTGCGACGCGTCCTCATGTACGAGGAGTTCGAAGGTCACCCGCTCCGAAAAGACTACGCGACTCAGGCATCACAGCCTCGTACCGAACTCCTCGCCCCCGAGCGTGACTCGGTGGAAGAGTTCATGAAGTACGTGAAAGACAAGCCGGTCGACGGCTCACGCGAAAACGCAGCTACGGAGTAAGAAGTCATGGCTGAAGACATTTTCGAGCCGATTGACCAGGACATCCACGCCGAACCGATGATGCTCCAGATGGGGCCGAGTCACCCGGCGACCCACGGCACCGTTCGCTTCACCCTCACGCTCGACGGCGAGACGGTGATCAAGTGCGATACCGAAGTCGGCTATCTACACCGCGGCTTCGAAAAAGAAGCCGAGAACTCCACGTGGACTCAGGTGTTCCCCTACACGGACCGCCTGAATTACGTCTCGCCTGTGCTCAACAACTTCGGCTACGCACTGGCCGTCGAGAAGCTCCTCGAGATCGAGGTCCCGGAACGCTGCAACTACGTCCGCACCATCATGGGCGAAGTTTCGCGACTGTCCGACCACCTCACCTGCGTCGGCGCTGGCGCGCTGGAGCTCGGCGCCATGTCGGCGTTCCTCTACGCCATCGAAGGCCGTGAACTCGTCTGGGACCTCATCGAACAGGTCACCGGTGCCCGCCTCACCGTGAGCTACGGTCGAATCGGCGGCGTCAAAGACGACCTGCCCGAAGACTTCGCCGAGAACTGGAAGTACGTGCGCGGCCGTCTCAACGAAATTCACGAGATGACGCACACGCTGCTGACCCGAAACCGGATCTTCATGGACCGGATGGAAGGCACGGGCGTCATCACTCCGGAAGTCGCGCTGCAGTACGGCTACACCGGAATCTGCCTGCGCTCGACTGGCGTGGCGTACGACGTCCGCAAAGACCACCCGTACTTCGCGTACGACAAGGTCGATTTCGACGTCCCAGTCGGCTCGGAAGGCGACAACTACGACCGCTATCTCCTTCGAATGGAGGAGATCACGCAATGCATCCGCATCATCGACCAATGCCTGGAGCAGATGGAGCCCGGCCCGGTCATGAGCGACGACCCTCGCGTCATCCTTCCGGAGAAGCAGAAGGTCTACAACACCATCGAGTCGATGATCGCGCACTTCAAGATCATATTCGAAGGTATCCAGGTGCCAGCTGGAGAAATCTACAGCTACACCGAAGCAGGCAACGGAGAACTGGGCTACTACATCGTGTCGAACGGCACCGGAAAGCCCTGGAAAATCCACGTCCGCGCACCCTCCTTCATCATGATGGGAGGGATTCACAAGCTCTTCGAAGGCGGCCTACTGGCCGACATCATCCCGACCTTCGACACGATCAACATGATCGGGGGCGAATGCGACCGCTGAACCACGCCGTGCGCATGCGCGTACGAGCCGAGGAGTAGATAGAGCGATGCCAAAAGTCACGATCAACGATACCGAGATCGAAGTCGAACAGGGGACGACGATTCTTCGGGCGGCAGCAATGGCGGGATACGACATCCCACACTTCTGCTACCACCCGTCGCTTTCGATCCCGGCCAACTGCCGCATGTGCCTCGTAGAAGTCGAAGGTTGGGGAAAGCTCCAGCCAGGCTGCTACACGCAGGTTTCCGACGGCATGGTCATACAGACCGAGTCGGAACGTGTCGTCAAAGCACAGAAAGCCGTTCTGGAGTTCATCCTCCTGAACCACCCGGTCGACTGCCCCATTTGCGACCAGGCCGGCGAGTGCAAGCTGCAAGACTACTACGTCGACTACGATGCGCAGGACTCGCGCCTCCGCACCGAGAAGACCAACAAGGTCAAAGCGTTCCCGATCGGACCCGAAGTGGTCTACGACGGCGAACGCTGCATCCTGTGCACGCGCTGCATCCGATTCTGCGACGAAGTCACGGGCACCAACGAATTGCGCATCGTCGAACGCGGTGACCGCGCCGAGATTCGCGCGTTTCCGGGTCGTGAACTCGATAACGCCTACTCGATGTGCACCGTCGACCTCTGCCCCGTCGGAGCGCTCACCTCACGCGACTTCCGTTTCAAATGCCGCGTTTGGCTGCTCACCTCGACCGACAGCATCTGCACCGGCTGCTCGAAAGGCTGCAACATCCACCTCGATCACTTCCGGACCGAAGTGCAGCGCTATCGACCGCGCTACAATCCGGAAGTCAACGACTACTGGATGTGCGACAACGGCCGCCTCTCCTACAAAGAGCTCCACGAAGACCGAATGCTCGAGCCGAAGGTAAACGGCGCCGATGCTAACTGGTACGCGGTGAGCGACGCGACGGCGGACAAGATTCACAAGGTCGTCGAGAGCGACGGCGCCGACTCGTTCGCGTTCGTCCTCAGCCCTCAAGCGAGCTGCGAAGACATCCACCTCGCCACCCGCTTCGCACGCGAGGTGGTCGGTTCGAGCCGCTTCTACATGGGTGGCAAAGGCGACGGCGACCACGACGATTTCCTCATCGAAGCCGACAAGAACCCGAACCGCCGCGGAATCGAAGCTGTTCTCGGCGGGCTCGAAGGCGTCAAGCCCTTCTCGGACCTCGTCGCGGACATCGAGTCGGGAGCCGTGAAGGCTGTCTACATGATGGGTTCGGACACCCCGACCGGAGCCGAAGGGCGCGAGCAGTTCGTCCAGGCCGTCGACAAGCTGAACCTCTTCATCTTCGCTTCGCCGCACGCCACCGAGCTCGCGGCAAAGGCGCATGTCGCACTTCCGACGGCGACTCATGCCGAGAAAGACGGCACGTTCGTGAACAGCGACGGCGTTGCACAAGCGTTCTACCAAGCGTTTCCTGGCTCCGGTTCGGTCCTGCCCGATTGGCAGGTCTTCATGCGAATCGCCAAGGCAGCCGGCAAGCCCATCTCCTACACCTACCTCACGCAAGTGCAGGAAGAGATGTTCGAGGCGAGCGCTCAGCCCGAAGAAGTTCCAGCCGAAGCCGAAGCACAAGAAGACGCGCCAGCAGCCGACGCAGCCGCAGGCGAGGAAGCGCCGGACGCGCCAGAAGGTGACGGCGAAGAGACCAGCGACGACGGCTCCGACGCACCGCCGCCGGCCGAGTAATTTTCAAGGACGACTCCTAAGCATGCCGGCTCGCCGGCGAATTTGAGAACACGTCATGCCTGAATGGTTGATCATAATCCTGAAGATCGTCGTCATCGTCTTCGGGTTCGTCATGGCCGTCGCGTCACTGCTCACGCTCCTCGGAGACCGTAAGCAGTCCGCGAAGATCCAGAACCGTGTCGGCCCGAACCGTGCGTCGATCCTCGGGATCACGTTCCTCGGGATTCCGCACTTCATCGCGGACGGCATCAAGATGGTGTTCAAAGAGAACACCGTGCCCGACGGCGCCAACAAAGCGCTCATGCTCATCGCCCCCGGGTTGGTGTTCATGCCCGCCCTGCTCGGCTGGGCCGGCGTTCCGTTCATGGACCAGTACTGCACCGGCACCATCGAGGTGACCGAGAGCTACCGCGAAGTTTGTGTCGACGGCGAATGGCGCAACTACTTCCAGATCATGAATTTCAACGCAGGCCTGCTCTACGCGTTCGCAATCGCGTCGGTGTCGGTCTACGGCGCCGCAATTGCCGGTTGGTCATCCAACAGCAACTTCTCGCTGCTCGGTGGACTTCGTTCGTCGGCTCAGATGGTCTCGTACGAAGTGTCGATGGGCCTCTCGCTCGCCGGCGTCATCATGATCTACGGAACGCTCGACCTGAACGAGATGGTACGCGCGCAGGGCGAACTCCTCGGCGGATGGCTCCCAATGTGGGGTATCGTCGTGCAGCCGCTCGCGTTCTTCCTCTTCTTCCTCGCCGGTATGGCGGAGACGAAGCGTGCACCATTCGACTTGCCTGAGGGCGAGTCAGAGATCGTCGCTGGATACATCACCGAGTACTCCTCGATGAAGTTCGGCATCATGCAGCTCGGCGAATACGCCGCGACCGTGTTCATCGCGGCGCTCATCGCGCTCCTGTTCCTCGGTGGCTGGCAGGTTCCATGGCTCTACGGCGACGGGTTCCACTTCGGCGACACCATCGTGTCGATCCCGTACTGGGCCGTCATCGGCCTGCGAGTCCTCGCCATGGTCACGAAGATCCTCGTGCTCGTATGGCTCCAATTCATGATGCGCTGGACACTCCCGCGCTTCCGCTACGACCAGGTGATGGTCCTCGGGTGGAAAATTCTCCTCCCGCTCAGCCTCGCCAACCTCGTCGTGACGGCACTCATTGTCGCCATCTTCTGATTCGCACCAAGACGTAGGACTAGAATCATGGGAACCGTGAACGTAAAGCAGGTGCCGAGAAAGCGGCAGAACTTCGTCGAGCGAACCTACGTGCCCGAGATTGCACGAGGCCTCGCAGTCACGATGAAGCACTTCTTCCGCAACCTGCAGCCCGACAAGAAGAAGCACACCACCTTCACCCGGATGTACCCGGAAGAGACGACGGTGTACCCGGAGCGATTCCGCGGGCTTCACCGCCTGATGCTTCGTGAAGACGGCCAGGTCCGCTGCGTCGCGTGCATGTGCTGCTCGACCATCTGCCCGGCAAGCTGCATCCACATCGAAGCCGCCGAGCACGACGATCCCGAGATCGAGAAGTACCCTCGCGTCTTCGTGATCGACGAGTTGCGCTGCATCGTGTGCGGTCTTTGCGTCGAAGCTTGCCCGTGCGATGCCATTCGAATGGACTCCGGCATTCACGCCCACCCATTCATCGACCGTGGCGAAGCATTCCTGGACCGCGACCTGCTCATGGAGCTCGGTGGCCCCTCCGTCGCCGTGCAAGGCGGAGAGCGCTAGATCCCGTAGAAACCGGCCCCGCCCGTGGCAACCAATTCCACCATCTCGGCGGCGATTCCAGCATTCGTGCTGATCGCCGCCGGTATTGTATCAGGCCTTCTGTACGCCTTCGTCTTCGTCGACTCCACCACCGACGACGACTGGGCGAGCGCTGGTGCGTACGTGCTGGAGAAGGTCGCAGACACCGACCTGATTCGTGTTCACCCAACCTGGGCTACCGGCCCACTGGTGCACGTGGCAGACCGCGGCACACAAGTCGACGTCGTCTCACGACCACTCGCCGAAGACTTTCACGGTGTTTCCACGATCTGGCTCATGACCGATGCCTCTCGCGAGGCGGAAGCGCTCGCAGAGCTGCCCTTTGAGACGTCCCCCAAAAGGCACGAGTTCGACTCAGTCACATTGCTCGAGATCGAGAACCCGGTCGGCACCCTCCCTTTCGTGTTCCACGAGCAATTGGCGACGGCCAAAGTGACACGCCACCGCGCGAGCGGGCAGGTGGAGGAATGTAAGACCTGGAATCGTCGAGAGGAGCGCTGGGACTGCGGACGACGCGACCGATGGGTCTACGTTGGGCGGACGCTGCGCGAAGTCGGAGACGAGCCGCGCGAGTGCATCTGGGCTCATCCATTGGCCGGCGGCGACTGGCTACACGTCACCTTCCCCGACGTGCCGCCGGGGCGGTTGGTCCTGAAAGCCGGCCAGACCCTGCGCGGTCAGCGCAGCCCAAGGGGTACGGACATCACTACTGTGATTGAAGTAGATGGGGAGCGCGTGTTCGACGAACGAATCTCGCATCGAGACCAGACCTATCACACGGTAGAGGTCCCAAAGAGTGATTCGAGTCGATCGGTGACGTTCAAACTCTCGGCAGGCTCGATGCGCGACCGATTCTTCTGCATCGACGGATTCGTCTTCGACGAGTGAGCTTGAACTTACTCGCTGAGCGACATTCCTGGCTGCCAGTTCTCGACGAGTACGAATTCGGCTTTCTCGCCGAGCAGTCCACAGAACCCGGCGAACAACTGCCCTGCGTAGTATTGCGTGAAAGGTGCGTCTGAGTTGCCCGGTGCACGCAGCCGAGAGTTCAACGTCTGGCCCCCCTGCTCTGCGACTTCGGGACGTTCGAGGTTGATGTGGTGCACTTGCACCTTTCCTTCGCGCCAGGCCACGACCTCGGCAGTCGCATTGTCGCCAACCGACTGGACCATCCCGACGTGGGTGTACCAGTCGTTGTTTCGGCTATCGCCGTTGGCATCGAAGGTGTTGTGGAAGAAGACGATGTCGCCGACCTTCGGCTTCGTGCCGAAGTAGACTCGCCCCTGCGCCTTGCAACTCTTGTAGATGTTGGCCGGGGTATCCGAAGGAAGATCCACCGAGTTCATCCCGTAGACAGCGGAGACAAATTCCGCAGCGTTGGCCGGGTCGTAGCCATTGGTGGGGGCCTTCGACTCTTCGACAGGTGCCGACTCGCTCTCGACGCCCTGAGTGCCTCCGATCGCGGAGGGAGCTGCGACCGAGAGGGATGGCCGGAAGCGCGATTTCTCGGACTCCGCCGGCGGTGCCGCGGTCTTGCTTTGGGCAACCTGAACGTCAGGCTCCTGCTGCATGACGGGTTCCACGACGTTGGGGCTGCCAGTCCATCGACCGTCGTTTCGAACCACGTAGATGGTTGCGTCGTCAGGAAAATCACCGGTACGCAGCGGATCGAAGGACCGGTCCTTCGGGGCCGCTTCGACAACCCCATCACCATCGAGGAACGCGCTGTTGTATACGTGCATCGGCGCCTGCGGAGTGCTTGCGCAGGCGCTGAGGGTCAAGGTGCATGCGAAGAAAATGATGCGCGCGTTCATCGGCAAACCTCGTTTGACGTCCATGTCTCGGGCCTCGGGCGACCCGTGTACCCCAGTGTAGGATAAACGCGCACATGGCCAAGTTTTTTGCCTCGCGCCATGTTTCTTGGTCATCGGAATCGTCGACAAAACTTGTCGGTGAGTTGCGAGTTCAGTAGGTTTCGTGCGGGGAATCTAGGGCAACGAAGAGATTCGACCCGACGGAATGGGAAGCGAAAATGCGATTGAAGACAGCGCAGAATATTCTCCTGGCAGTTCTGTTCTTGGCCCCCGCTGGATGCGTCGAGTCAGCTCCATCCACGTCGAACGCCGAGACGTCGGATGCGGGCACGACGAACGCCGACGCGAATGCCAACGCGAACGCCAACGTGGTTCCCGGTGAACGCACGCTCGTCCTTCGCGTCGCGAAGACGCTCGAGGTGCTGGTCGAAGAACCGGTCGAGGTCGTCGTCATCGAAACCGACGGTTCCGAAACCCCGGTGGCCGCTCAGGACTACACGGTCGCGGCTGTCACCGGCGCCGAGTTCCTCGAGGGCAACCTCCTCGCCGAAAAGCCGGGCTCGGGAGAGATTTCAGTCGAGTACGACGGTCTGACAGCCACCGAGAAATTCGAAGTGACGTTCGAGCCTCAACGAGTCACGGTGAGCCTGGATGTCGCATGCGTTTCGACCAAGCGCGGCCGAGTCTGGTGTTGGGGCACGAACGAGAACGGCGAGTTGGGGCGCGGTGAGTTTTCGAATTCACCCGATCAGACGTTCACCCTCGGACCAGCGCTCCACCCGTTCGATGCGCCCGTGGTCGACGTCGACTGCGGCTTGAACGCCTGCTTTGCGGTCACCGAAGCCGGCTCGATCTACTCGTGGGGCTCGCGCGAGGACAATCGTCTGGGGCGGACCTCCAACACGTTCGAGAACCCGACGCCAACGCTCGTCGAGCTCAACAATTTCCATGCGGTCGAGGTTCACTTCGAAGAGAGCCACGGATGCGCCCTCGACAGGGACAACCAGTTTGCCTGCTGGGGAAACAACAGCCGCGGCCAACTCGGCGATGGCGGAAGAAACAACCGGACGATCACCGTCGTCGACAACGTACTCGCGCACGCGATTGACGTCGGCGATGACGCGACTTGCTTCATCGAAGCGACGTCGAAATCGATTCGATGCGCCGGCAGTTCGGCATGGCTACCGTCTACCGGAGACGATCTGCTCGAGTTTACCGCGATGACCGTCCCGCCCCAGCTCGATACCGAAGCCAAGGCCATCGGAGTCGGAGACCAACACTTCTGTGCGCTAGCTGGTGCCGACATCTGGTGCGCGGGAGAGCAGCGCGCATATGAGGGCCCCGACACCAACTTCAACATCTCACTCGGGGCTAAGGTCGACCTTCCAGCGGTCGAGGGCACCGTTCAACAGATCATCTCGGCGGACGACATCAACTTCGTTCAGACCGACAACGGAAACTGGCATTCATTCGGCGAGAACGAACGTGGCGTTGCCGGCACGCAGGACCAAATCAGCGACTACGACGGACCACGGGTTCAGGCCCCGGCCAACGCCGATATCCGCTGGATTGCGACGGCGAGCGAGAACACCTGCATCATCACCGAATCGAGCCGGATTTTCTGTGTCGGAAACGACAACACGGGACTTCTCGGACCGGACGCTTCTGCCACTTCCGAGACGTGGGTCGAAATTTTGCCCCCTTGGGAGTAGGTTCCATCCATAGAATCGGTTTGCCCCACCGACGTCCAACGCACGACTGCATCTCGGAAAGCTTGCGCACTCGTCGGGTTGAACGTAGTTTCGCAAGTGCTCCACGCGCGCGAGATCAATACAGATGGACGCCCCGCAACAACTCGGCAAATACACGCTGGTCCGGCATCTTGCGACCGGCGGCATGGCCGAGATCTACCTCGCGGAACAGGCCGGTCCCGGCGGCTTCAATAAGGAACTCGTCATCAAGCGAATCCTGCCCCACATGGCGCAGGATGAAGCGTTCGTGCGTATGTTCCTCGACGAAGCACGCCTGGTAGCCCAGCTGTCGCACCCGAAAATCGCGCAGATCTACGACCTCGGAGAGATCGACGGGCAGTACTTCATCGCGATGGAGTTCGTCGACGGACTCGACCTCATGGACGTGATCGAAGGCTGCCGAGGCAAAGGCGAACACGTTCCGGTCTTCGTCGCCGTCAAAATCGTGATGGACCTGCTCGAGGCGCTCGACTACGCCCACGACTACACCGACCGAGAAGGAAATCCCGTGGGGCTCGTCCACAGGGATATCTCGCCTCACAACGTGCTGGTTTCGGTCGACGGAATCGTGAAGCTCGTCGACTTCGGCGTCGCCAAAGCCGCCCAGAACAAATCGAAAACCCAGGCGGGCGCGGTCAAAGGCAAATTCGCCTACATGGCACCAGAGCAGATTCAGTCGCAAGAGCTCGATCGGCGCGCCGATATCTTCGCGACGGGAATCTTGCTCTACGAGACACTCACCGAGCAAAAACCCTTCGGCGACGACCTCAACGCCGTAACGAACATTCTGACCCAGCCGCATCCAGACCCACGCACGATTCGACCGGAGATTCCGGCGCAGATTGTCGCCATCTTGGACCGAGCCCTCTCTAAAGACAGGGAGCAGCGGTACCACGACGCGCACGAGATGGTCCGAGACCTCGAGGCATTTGCCCGGTCGAGCCCCGAGTATGTGGGCGACCGAGAGCTTGCCGCCTTCGTCCGTAGCCTCCGTGGACTGCCGACGACCCGCCACAGCTCGCAAGGCGAACTCGCGGCGGCAGTCACGCCGGGGCCACAGGCGCGAATCACCCCGATGGAGACCGGCACCCCAATTCCGGACAACGTGAACGTACACGCCGCCACCATGGCGACTCCGAGCGTGAGTTCGTTCGAACAGGCACAAGCCGCCGGTATGACGGCACCGCAGAGCCACCAAGGCTCGCCAACGCCCAGCCAGCCAATGCCGACGGCGGAAGTGAACTCCGTGCAAGGAGCCCAACTGCCAGATGGCAACACGGTCGGTATCGAGGCGTACGACGCCCCCGATGAAGGAGTCTCGGCCGGGCTCGTCGCAGTCTTCGTGGTCCTGCTGCTCGGCATCGTTGGCGCCGGCGGCGGCGCATTCTTCCTGCTCGTCAGCGGTGACGACGGCACGGACGGCACCACACCCAACGCGGAAACTACCGTCGCTGCCACAACCGCCGAGAAACCTGCAGAACCGAAAGGCAACCCCTCGCTCATGCAGGACCCCAGCGGCGTTTCGGTCACGATCAACGCCGTCCCCAACGCCGACATCTACCTCGACGACGAGCTCGTCGGCACCACCCCCTTCTCCGCAAAGCTCAAGCCGGGTGACTACAAGATTGAGCTTCGCGCAGGAAAGAAGCGGAAGTTCGAGACGTTCAACGTGAAGCCCGGGAAGTTCTTCCAATCCGTCAGATTCAAGCTCTAGACGCCTCGAGGAACTCCATGCGAGTGGTCTTCGTAGGACACCGCGGCGCCGGCAAATCGACGCTAGCTCGAACGATCTGTGAACGCCACGATTGGGTCCTCACCGACCTGGACGAGGAGATCGAACGCCGCACCGGTCGCACGCCCGCCGAGATCATCGCCCAGTCCGAGGCCGAATTTCGAGAGCTCGAGCGAAAGACGTTTGCCGAGCTCGTCGACCGGCCATCAGCCCACGACGAGATCATCTCGGTCGGAGGCGGGTTTCGAGGGTTTGTCCCCGGCCCTGTCTACGTCTGGATTCGTCGAGACGGCTGGGCGGACGTCGCGGCGACCGAGCGCCATCGCGTGTGGCCGGAACTCTCCCTCACCGAGGAGCTCGCCCGCATGCGAACCGAGCGCGAGCCGGTCTGGGCGCGCACGGCGCACCTCGTTTTCGACATCCCACGCGCTCGAACCGTCGATCGTGCCGCAAGAGACCTCGCGACCAAGCTCGAGTGGCTTCGCGAACTTCCACTCGGTTGGGGCGCCGGTCGAACCTGGCTCGTGCCGCCGACTCGAGCCGACTTGGCCCGAGCCGTAGCCGACTGCGCTCAGTTCGGGCTCGCCGGGGTCGAGGTCAGAAGCGACCTCTTTGACGAGATACCGTCTAGCGACGTTCCTCTCATGGTGAGCCTTCGAGGCGCCCAACCCGAATGGCTCACTAGTGCTGGCGCCCATCACATCGACATCGATGTAGCCTACCTGTCTCGAGTGCTCGACTCCGGCGTTCTCGACCAACTCGAGCCACGTCCACTCGTCCTGTCTTCGCACCCCTACGCGGTGGACCAAGAGGACGTCGTGAGATTGGTCCGATCGGCTCGCTTCTTCCAATCACGGTATCCCGACTGGGACGACATCGAGCTCAAGTTTGCGCCACAACCCCAATCCATATTCGAAGCCGGCGCGGGACTCGCGATGATGCGCCCGCTTCGCAAGTCGGGGTTCTCGGTCACGTATCTGCCGCAAGGCCGCGAGTATGCTTGGCTTCGACCCGTGCTGCTTCACTTGCTCAACGCTCGAAATTACCTCGCGCTCGGCATCTCCGCCGACAAGTTGCCCGACGCGCACAAGAACGTGGGCGCAGCGTGGGACCTCGGAGACTGGCTCGGGCATCTCGTCGGCCCCGAGCCGCAGCAATTCGACGTGCTGATTGGCCGTTCCACCGAGAGTTCCCAAGGAGACCTCTGGCATCGGCGAGCCGCAATCGAAGCCGACGAACCGACCGACTATCTCAAGGTGGACGTCGACTACGACGAGCTGGACTCGGCGCTCTCGCTGTTCCAGGGCATCGGCGTGCGGGGTGTGTCCGTCACATCTCCCCACAAAGTCGCGGTCCTGTCGTGCGAGGGCGTCCAAGTGCCGCCCGGGCTCGAAGCGGTAAACACGCTTCGACGCACCGAGTTTGGTTGGGTATCCACCGACACCGATACGGTCGGAATGGTCGGCGCGCTTCGCGAGATTGAAGCCTCCGGAGTGAAGCCCGGCCCCATCGCGGTGCTCGGCTCCGGAGGCGTGTCCGACGCAGTGATCCGCGGAATCGAGGCCTCTCCCGGATGGCGGCTCGCCATGCACGTGCGTGCACGCGACGGCTGGCCCGAAGACGCCGGAAGTGTTCGACTCATCGTGAACGCAGCGGGTTACTTCGGCTACGACGCCGGAAATCCCCCGCCGGCCGAAGCGTGGCTCGACCTCCACTATTCTCGAGTGCTGCCCGCACCCGGCGAGTTCAAACAGTTCATCGGTGACGCCTTCTTTGAGTTCCAGGCCCGAGAGCAGCGCTCCTTCTGGAACGAGTAGCGCATCCTGTATGCGAGCTTGAGTCGCCGAGGACGGCGTCCTATCTGTAGTGAGCCCAACACGGAGCCTCGCATGCGCGGAAACACCTTCGGCAACTTCCTCACTCTCACGACGTTCGGCGAGAGCCACGGCGTCGCGCTCGGAGCAATCATCGACGGTTGCCCCGCCGGCATCGAGCTCTCGCTCGAAGACATTCAGGCCAACCTGAACCGCCGTCGCCCCGGCCAGTCCAAGATCACCACCTCGCGTGGTGAGAAAGACCAGGGGGAAATCCTGAGCGGCGTCTTCGACGGCAAGACCCTCGGGAGCCCGATTTGCGTGGTGATTCGCAATCACGACGCACGCTCCAAGGACTACGACCCGAATTACTATCGAGCCGGCCACGCCGACCGCGTGTGGCAAGACAAGTACGGTCACCGAGACCACCGTGGCGGCGGCCGCGCATCTGGTCGAGAGACGATTGGGCGCGTCATCGGCGGGAGTATCGCCGAGAAGATTCTCCCGCCCGAAGTCTCGATCGTCGGGTTTACGCGCCAGATCGGTACTCATCGTGTCCCGGACCCGTCTGGCGACCTCACGCGGGCTTCAGTCGATACCCATGCGACGCGCATGCCCGACCACGAGATTGGCGACGTTGTCTCGGCCGAGCTCGAGAAGTGCAAAGCCGAAGGCGACTCCCGCGGTGGAATCGTCGAAGTGTGGGTCGACGGCATCCCTCGGGGCCTCGGCGAACCGGTCTTCCTGAAGGCGAAGAACACTCTTGCCAACGCCATCATGAGCGTGGGTGCCGTCGTCGGAGTGACTCTCGGCGACGCACCAATCGACGTGACGATGGCCGGCGCCGAGTTCCACTCGGGCGTGAGCGGGAGCGGTGAAGATGCCGGGATCAGTCCGGCGGCCAATGGCATTCAGGGCGGGATTACGAACGGCGAGAGGATTCGGGTTCAGGCCTACTTCAAGCCAGCTTCGACCGTCGGGTCAATGGCCACGTCCGGCCGCCACGACCCGTGCATTGTGCCGCGCGCCGTTCCCGTCATCGAGGCTATGGTCGCGCTCACCTTAGCGGACCTTTACCTCGCCTCCCGAGTCGACCAGATCGCTGCTCTCCGCTGAGTCCGAATTCTGGGCGAGTTGTCCTTCGACCCAGGCCGCGATGAGCTTGTTCTGCCGCTCGGCAGAGACTTCGTCGAAGTGCCCTACCCAGTCGACCGGCTCGGGCTCCGGACTGAGAACGGTCGTCTCGGTCGATTCGCCCGCTCCGTTCGAGCCATAGATGTGGAAGTCGTCGAACTCGAGCATATACGGGTCTTCCGACATCTCGGCAGTGCCCTTTCGCATCGTCGGCCCGCGACCGCTCCGGCTGTAGCCGTAGCCTCCGCCGCAACCGCTGCCCCACCCCACCCCTCCGATCCCGATTCCGCCCGTTCCGAACGAACCTGCGTACTCCTCGTCGGTCATCTCGACTTCAGTGTCGAGATATCCGCAACCGACCAACGTGAGCGACATCAAGATAAGAACGGCGCGTAGCAGACGCATGGGATGATCCTCAGGGAGATCCAAGTTTCGGGGACGCTGGGAATGACAACGTCCATCCCGGAATGTTCCATCGAAGTCACCACCTTGCGCCGCGTTCTCAGCGGGTGTAACTATCCGGCGCGCGTAACCACTGTTTGGAGCAGCGAATGCTGTCACTACTGGCTTCGATCCCCTACGACCTGTTCACCTTCGGCCCATTCGAAATCTGGGGTCCGATCAAGATTCATTCGTTCGGCCTGTTCGTCGCGATTGGACTGATGATCACCTTCACGCTCGCCAGCCGTAAGGGTGAGCAGAAGCTGGGCGTCGATGGCGAAGAAGTGCAGAACTTCGGAATCTACCTGGTCGTCATCGGCTGGATCTTCGCGCACGTCTTCAACGTCATCTTCTACGAGCCCGACAAGCTCATGGAGAACCCGCTGATCCTCTTCGAGGTGTGGGGCTCCATCTCGTCATACGGCGGCCTCTTTGGAGGCATCATGGCCGCGTGGATCTGGCGGTGGCGAAACCCTCACCACGACTTCCTGATGTGGTGCGACCTCGCTGCCTGGGGCCTGACGTTCAGCTGGCTCTTCGGCCGTATTGGTTGCGCATCGGTGCACGACCACCCCGGCGCACCGACCGACTTCTTCCTCGGGATCCAGTTCCCAGATGGCGTGGTTCGCCACGACCTCGGATTCTACGAGGCGCTCTGGTGGGTCGTCATTTGCTCGGCGATGCTCTGGCTCGATCGCAAGCCGCGGCCCAAGGGATTCTACCTGGCTGTGCTGCCGATCATGTACGCTCCGATTCGCTTCACGCTCGACTTCCTTCGTGTCGGCCCAGAGCAAGGCGGCGACATCCGCTACTTTGGTCTCACGCCGGCTCAGTACTTCTCGATCATCATCTTCGGGATCGGTATCTACTTCGTCATGCGCCTGCGCGACAAAGAGCCGATGGAGTGGAAGAAGTTCGAACCGAAGAGCAAGAAGAAGAGCAAATCGACCTAAAAACCGACGAACGCCCAGAGGGAAGTAGAATGTGGGGGAAGTTAGTACGAGTTCGCATTGTGTTCGCATTACTCGCTGTGCTTGGCATGCCTGCAACGCTGCAAGCCGGCGACAATGCGACGATCGACGAGCAGCTCGAAGACATCCGGGCAAAAGAGCGGAAGCGGCTCGAAGTTCTGGTCGAGGAC
>CAYLMO010000050.1:0-40077 GCA_964384605.1 uncultured Bradymonadales bacterium
CGGTTGTGGGCTGCGCGGTTGTGGGCTTCGCGGTTGTGGGCTTCGCGGTTTTGGGTGGCGCCTCTGAGTATCTCGCATTCCTAGTCTTCGACTTCGCAGTTCGTCCGCTCAGGATTGATTCGGAGTTGATTACGTCGAATCTCGAGCGAGAGAACACACCCGTCCTGACGACCTGGAATCATTGCAAAGTCACCGAGATTCCATGCGATGATGGAATCACCCATCCTGATTACCTTTGCTGGCTTGTGCGAACCATGGCCTACGACCGCGTCAGCACCAGCTTCGACCAATGCGCTGGCAACCCGTCGCATTTGCATTGTAGGTTTCGCAGATCCCTCTTCGCCCCAGTGCACATACACGACCAAAGGCCCGCCATTTTGGACTCCCGCAGTTGCGACGGCATCGATGAAGCCTTGCACGTTGTTCGCGTCGACCTCATATGCGCCGACCGGTGGATTGCGAGAATGGTGAAAAGTCGCGGCAAATAGAATCACCGATTCCTTCCCGATCTGCAGTTTTTCCCACGGCTTGCGTCGAAACCCGACTACGGAAATCCCGTTCGCGCGTAGGGCGTCGACTCCGTCCCGGAAAGAATCGAGACCCGAGTCGGTCGAGTGATTGTTGGCAACACTCACCGTGTTGATACCCCATTCAGCGAGCAGGGCCACTTCCTCTCTCGGCACGATGAACTTCGGTAGCCTCCCGCCGTGACCTTCTTCGAGCGATATGGCCGTTTCCAGATTCGCGACGACGTGATCATGCGACCTCAACTCCAGTAGTTGTTGGACTGGCGGTGCCACCGCGATCACACCGTCTCTTTCGACTCGACTCGTGAGCGTATCGCCAACGAACAGGATCGTAGCGGACCGTTCACAACCGAGGCTAATAGCCAACAAGAGGACGGGGACGATTAGTACTCGACGAATGACGACGTCCATTTCGGCGGGGCGGAAACCGAACCCTCATTGAGCATGCTGTTCCATTCTTCGTCGGTAAGTCGATTGGCGGTCGGCTGCTTGAATTCGTAGAAGGATTGAATCGCTCCTTTGGCGATCCGCTCCCCAACTCCAGTCTCCGCGACTACCCAAATGTCTTGCAGGCGACCGTTTCCGATCTGCCAGACCTCGTTTTCGTAAATGTTCGTGAACACATCAGCAACGACAGCGACCCCTCGCTCGACACGAACAGGATCGATGTTGTCCTCACCGTACTTCGCGAACAGAAATCCCTCGAGCTGGCCGCCGACTTCCCGCACCCACTCGTACTCCTCATCGGTATACTCTTCATTGGCGACAGACTTCTCCGCCAATTCGATGAGCCTCTCAAAGAACTTCGTCGTCCACTCGTCGTACTCGAGGCTGGATCCCATCTCCTCGATCGACGCCTTGTGGAGCCGTTGTAGGGCCTGAAAGAACTTTGGAACCGGTTCAACGTAACCTCGAGGTTTGGGAATGACGATCGCTTCCGACAATCTATTGAATCCGTCACCTTCCCCTTTTTCCGATCCATACGGCTGCTTGGTGTAGAGAACCGATGCGTGTTTCAGGTGGGTGTAGCTAGCGAGCGAGGAGAGCAGTAGGCGGTCGCTCCACGCCGTGGAACGGGTGTGCCGCGGCCCGGTCATAGCTTCGTGATACATCGACAGATCGAACAGGAGCGCCAACCAGCGGTGGTAGAAATCCCCCTTCTCAGCGCTCGGAGGCATTGACTCGCGGAGGGCCTTGAACGAGGCCTCCAGCTCGCTCGGTTCGACCTTTTGAGAGCTCGCGAGCGAGTGTTTTAGGGCACGCTGAGAACCCGACCAGGCAAATGGATCGACGGCGGATGGGAAGGAACGGTCCGGTACTTTTGGGGCTGTCATTTTCTGCATCACCACTGCATCGGCGCCAACTCGTTGCGCAAGGAAAACGAGGCGAGGGCGCACCGTGGACGGCATTTTCTCGAGACTGTCAGTGGTCTCTAACAATTTCATCTGAGGCTCCACGATGCCCCGTTCAATCGACTCGGAGTTTCCAAAAGTCCAGTCTTCAGGTGACTTGCCGTAGTGCGACTTCAGATGCACGAGCGTGGGATCAGCGGCTTTGCCAAATGCGCCGATAAACGCGTCCAAAGCCAACCAGTCATGCCAGCCACCGTCCCATTCGAGCACGTTGATGAGTTCGAGCGCTGACCCGTCGCCGTACGGAAGCGGCGCTTGAGCCAGCCACTGAACCGCGGCGAAGTACCCCGATGCGATCCTCCCGACGTACGACGCCCGAGGCTTCATCTGTGTGCAGTCGATGGTAACTGGGGCCGGATATGTAGGTACGATCAGGCGCGCGCAGCTTCCCGTCTTCATCCCCGCCAAGATCTCTGTCGCTTTTTCTGTGTTCCCCGAAAGCGACTTCACAACGCTGAGGGCGCCGTCGAACAGATTCTCCCCATCGGACAAGTCGGCCCGCTGAAAGTTGTCATGGGAGTCGGTGTCGCGAATTGGATAGAGTTGCTCGGCGGCGCGAAGGAGCGCATAGGCAACCGCAAAGTGCGTCTGAAAGTACTGGCTGTGTTTGGCCTCGGGGTGTTCGAAGTAGTGCCGATGAAGCGCACTTGTAAGTTCTAGAAGTCTCTCACCATTGCTTCGCTCACCGTGCTTCATCCGGTCTTCGAACACGTCGGCAAACACCTGTAGTGCCACGTCGGCCGTGATGTAGATCGGCTGACGGTCGTAGCGAAGTCTCTCGTACACTGGGTAGAACTCCTTCTCCTGGGTGGGCCGAACGACAAACCGGTTGGCGTGGAGTCTTGAGGAGTCCGATTCTCGCCAGAGTTCGGGGAACTGGTATAGATTTCGGACTTCTTGAAGGTACGTGTCGACCTCCGAAACCCGGACTTGGGTGCCAGACGAAGTCTGCTCGGTGAACGCCACCGTAAGTCCATCGGGCGACCACACCAGATGTTCCGGACGACTACCTTTCGGAAGGGCGAGTTGAGCCATCACTCGACCGTTTCGACGACGCATCTTCGCGACTTCGCCGTCTGAGACAATGACGTTGATCTGGTTCGTCGAGTAGGTGCCCGACGAAGACTTCGGAATCGCACGCAAATCCTTCGGAATCGCCGAATAGTAGGAGCGACTGAGCTTCATGAGGCAATCCTGTTCGAACCACGGCTTGTCCTCCAACTCACAGTCCCAGTAGTTCTCCATCGACTTGATTGCTTGCTTCTCGATCAGGTCCATCGAAAGTTTCATGTCGGTAAGCTGCGGCGTCGATTCATCACCGCATATCCACAGTAGATGTTGACCGTCGTCAGCCCAGCGGGGCGACCAGCAGTCTTCCTCGAGCGGTGACATCCGACCCGAATGAAGCCCCTGCCCAACCCACTTCTTGGGCTCATCGCCCCATGGAATAAGCACCTCTCTGGGGTACGAGTCGTACGGGAGCGACCGAAACCAAACGGAGCGGCCCTGTTTGGTCCGCCGAGTGAAGGCAATCTTCTCGTACTCATCCAGCGGCAGATCGCCCGCCATCATTCGAAACAGCATCCGATTCACGTGAGGCTCGAGGTCATCGCCCTCGCCAAACGTGAGTTGCTCGATCTTGCCCGAATCGCGATGCAGGACGTGCAGGTCGAAGTACTTCCCGGTCTTGGTCTTTCGCGAGAAAACGATGCGGTTTCCCGCCCTGTCGTAGGTTGGATGTATGTCGTCGGCGCCGCGGGTGAGTCGCCGAATATTCGTTTGATCCTCTAGGCTTTGCTCGTAGATGCTCCGGCTTCCTTCTGGCCCAGCCTGAAATACGATGCGTTTTGCGGCTGGTGCGTAGGCTGGGTGCGCACTATGCGGGGGTACGGACCCAATGTTCTCCGCGTAGTTCTCATTCGGGGCCTGCACCACGACTTTGTTCTCGGGAATCATCGCCGTCGGAGGCGCGAAGGAGTAATTCGGCTCTCCCGCATCTGCAGACTGTGGTTCTGTGGTTTCGGTTTGGATAGAACCCGACTTTGCCGGCTTAGTCTTGCACTTCTCGCAGCCGGCTACTGTGACGAATAGGCTCAACAAGAATACTGCTTTTGCAGACACACCCTTCATTTCGAATCTCGTCGTCGTCCGGTGAGCAAGAAGCCGAAACCGGTCCATTCGTACTCGGTCAACCATGTCTCCTCCCCATTCTCGATCGTGACCAGACAGTCCCGGTCGCCACATCTTTCTACCTTGAAGTCGTCGGGTTCGTGCGGCAATCGCGTGGTCAAATAGACCGGGTCGAGCTCGTCATTCGCCCACTGCCAAACGGTTACCGCGCGCACGCCACGATTCGTCTTGGTTTTCCCCATCAGAATCTCGTCCATTCCATCGCCGTCGAGATCCGCGACTCGTGTGCGCCAGATCGGATAGGTCATGGTCACATGCCGTCCACTCGGTCCGTCGAGCACCATCAAGCCTCGCTCGCCGTCCGAAGATATGTGGGTTGTGAACTCGAAAACCCCATTCGCGGTTCGAAGCGGAACGGTAGTGCTTGTCGGGCGCGGTAGCAGGACATCATTACAGCCGACACCGCACAGAATCACGGTAGCTGCGATGAACCGGAATAACGCACGCACGACATTTCCCCGCAGGTTGCAGTCGAAAGTTGATCCCATGCTACACTATCTCTGCGAGTACTTTCGAACAGGTTGGGCGGGGACATGAAGAAGCTCATCGACAAGGCCCGTTGCATGAACTGCCAGTCGGTCCTGATCTCCGCGAATGCTCGCGATGAGGCTGGCCGACGCTTCTGCGACGACGCCTGCATGCGTCGTTTCCAGATCGACACGGCGCGCGAAACGCTCGGCGCCGAAGAGGTGACTCGCCTCGCCGTCAAACTCCGAAATGCAGGTTGCCCAAACTGCAAAAAAGACCTGCCCGTCGACGTCTACCCGAGCTGGGTGATCCTCTCGATCTTCTTTGCGGTAGCGAGCGAGGAGAAACACCACTTCATGTGTCGGGACTGCGCCCGTCGAAAGCAGATGCTCGACTTGGTCGCATGCACCGTCATGGGGTGGTGGAGCTTCCGCGGCATGTTGCTCACGCCCTTCATGATTTGGCGAAACGCCAAGGCAATTCGCGAGGCACCGGGCGCCTCGCCGTCGAACTGGCTCGAGGACGAGGCCGCCTATCGGGCCTTTCACGACGGAACGGT
Organism: uncultured Bradymonadales bacterium; assembly: GCA_964384605.1. GTDB lineage: Bacteria > Myxococcota_A > Bradymonadia > Bradymonadales > Bradymonadaceae > CAYLMO01. The sequence goes on from CAYLMO010000050.1 coordinate 5,157, forward strand.
CGAAGAAGCAAAACAGCCGGACTCAACCTGGTGAGGTCTCATCACCCCGCGGCGCCGGATGCTAGCCGCTGAGTTCGCGACCGAGCGACGAAGCCTGCAGTGCATGAAGCGTGAGCGTTTCCAGCTTCGTGACGATCCCGGATTCTTCGATACGCAGGCGGGCGTCGCGGAGGACGAACTTGGCGTCGAGCCCGGCCAGTTCGGTGAGCGCTGCCTTGACGTGCTCCTGGCTCGCCCACTCGCGCGTCTCGGCCGCATTCTGGGCCCGAACGATGAGCCGCTCGTCGAGGTCCGGTAGGCCGAGCTGCACGTCTTTTCCGCCCAAAAGCTTCATCGCCATGCCCGACGGCTGAATCGAAAGGCCCGCCGGGAGCGGGCGCGAAAGGTACGCGATCCAAGTGGTGTAAGCCGGCTTGGACGACCCCGAGCCCCGTCGCTCAATCGCGATTCGGACCTCGATCCCGTCAATGTCACCCCGCATCGTCTTGTCGGAAACCAACTCGATGCCGAGCTCGCGGGCCGCGCGTTCCCAGAGTCGCAGCTGCCTCCTGTCGCGCAGATAAATCGCGAGGAACGGCCCGAAAAAGGCCGCGACCAAAAACATACCAATCGCGATTTCTTTGAGCGACATGGCTCGCCACCGTGTCCTGGACCGTAGCCAGCGTCGTCTCGAAGGCCGACGTCGGTCAAGAGGCACGGCTCATCAACTCCGCGAAGCCCACAACCGCGCAGCCCACAACCGCGAAGCCCATCACCGCGAAGCCCACAACCGCGCAGCTAGCGGTTGTTGCCGGGAGCATAGACAAGATTGGTCAGCGCGCCGACAACATCAGGCGCTGCGGTACTGCGCGGGCGTCCGGTCCGTCCACCGCTTGAACGCACGGCTGAACGCACGCTCTTCGGAGTACCCCACCAGAAACGCAACCTCGGCGAGGGACAGTTCGTCGTCGGCGAGCAGACGCTCCGCGTTCGCCTTTCGGGTGAGCTCGATGAGCTGACCGATCTGAACGTCGTGCTCGCGCGCGTGCCGGTGGAGCGAGCGCGTGCTCATTCCCATCTCTTTCGCGACGTCCTTGACCGAAAACTCGGACCGAAGCGCGCACCTTGCGATCGCCGCGTACATCGGCTCGAGCGCAGGGGTCTCGTCCACCGTCGTCTCGGCCAGCATTTCCTTCATGTAGGATCGGAGCGTCGCGAGCATCGCCGGGTCGCCGTGCGGTCTCGCGGCGACCCAGCCTTCATGGCTGAAGACGGTCATCGTTTCGGGTTGCCCGAACCGAACGTCCGGGACCAGCGACTCCTGGTACGCCTCGATCGGTCCTTTGGGCTCATGCGCGAATTCGACGCGCAAGACATGCTCGCGCGGCACCCCCGAAAACAGATTTCGGAGCGTGGTCGCGCAGGCGTAGTCGGCGACGTGCCCGAGTTCGCGGCCGACCGGTGGCAACATGTGCTGTACGCCGAAACCGTCGTCGAGCTCGACAAGGCGCACAGCGCTGGCCGACGAGACCAGCGCCGTGTAGCGCACGTACATTTCGGCTGCGTCGGCGAGTCTGGGGGCGAACCGGGTGGCCTGCGTCAATACGCCCCACGCCGAGGGCGGCGAAAGCTTCGCCGCCTCGAGCCCGTGGGGCACGCCCGGAAATCGCTCGTCGAGAAGCCGCCAGATCCTGATGACGGAATCGATCGGGACGCGTCCTTCCGGGTCCGCCAAATCGGACGGTTGCAGACCAGCTGCGCCGAGAACCTCGAGCATCGTGAGTCCGCGTGACATCGCAAACATCGCGAAGCCCGAGACAATAGACGTGCGGATACCGTGAGTTGCCATTCCCCCACGATATCATCGGGCTATGCCATGGCGTCTAGCGTGAAGACCGAATAGTTGTCAGTCGCGGCCTCCCGAATCGCTTTCGCTTCGGCGTACTCGGGATGGTCGAGCCATTTGTCGAGTGCGTCCTTGTCGGGGAACTGGAGCACGACGCCGACGTGTCGGGCGTCGCCGGCCGACTGCGCTGGCGGCCCGGCGGCGATTGCATTGCCGCCGACGTCGCCCAGCGTCTTCATGATCGTTTCGAGGCTACCTGGGTTGTACTTGGCGTAGAGGTCGGGGTTCGTGACGTTGTACTGGCAGATCCAGAGGATGGACATGGGGTCTCCTTTGTCGTTGGGGCCCGTGATTGGGCATGAACCCACTGTGTCGAAGACCGGCCTCGCTCGACAGGACATGTAGCGCCAGTGTTCGGACAATTCGCGCCAGCTTGCCCCGTCAGCGGCCCGGCGAGAACCGCCCAGAAACGCAGAAAGCCGTCAATCCAATTGGATTGACGGCTTTCCTCTCTAGTCGGGGAGCTCGGATTTGAACCGAGGACCTCTTGTACCCAAAACAAGCGCGCTGCCAGACTGCGCTACACCCCGAGAGGACGCGTCTTATAGACTACGTCGTCGACCAGAGCAACTTCGAACCTGGAAAATCCATTCCCGGCAGATACAGAAAAGTTCGTCGGCCCGCCAAACGCCGCTAGTCACACCGCCACGGCATGTTGGAGTGGTCGAACAGGTCGTACGCCACGGTATGAACCGTCCAGCGATCGCCTTCGCGCCACATATACAGCGTCAGCGACTCACTCTCGCCATCGACCGTCACACCGCCGCTGAGGCATCCGACCCCGGCCGAGCCGGCCGACGTGATGCCCCATCCGTGGCTCGTCGACCGGGCGAGTTCGGGGGTTCCAATCGAGCGCTCGAACGCCTGACGGCTGAGATCCTGCTTCGTCTCGGTGGCGAGCATCGAGTAGGCCCGGTCGAGGTCTCCGGCTCGTAACGCCTCGACGTATGCGTCGCCAGCAGACTGCACCTCGGCGGTCTCGACGCATCCGGTGTACGCCAACGCGCCAATGCCGCCGACCATCGCGACCAGCATCAGAAACGCGGCGAGCTTGCGCGTCCATGGGAGTTCTTCGGGTTCCGTCATGCGGCAACGTTAGCGCACCAGACCGCCGCTGTCGCACCCCGCTAATTTGATACTGGGCGCCCTCGTGCCTATTATCTCAGCAATGAAAAATCACACATGTCAGGGGACCTTCATGAGGCGCACAACAACCTTTCTCGCTCTGCTGTCGATGCTCGCGATTTCTTGCGGCGACCCGCCGATCGAAAAGGAAAACGTTGAGACCGTCCAGCCAGACGCCGGCAATCAGGTGACCGTTTCGGCGAATGAGCTGAATGTCTTGGACCAGGCGCTCGACGAGCGGTTCCCGTACTTGATCAACATCGACCGTGTCGCGGCTGAGCAATACAGCTTCCTGGTCATCGACACGTGGGACGACGGAATGCGGCTGGAGAATCTCGCGATCGTGCCGATCGAAGCGGGCGTTCAAGAAGACCTCCAGGTGGACTTGATTCGAGACATCTCGGGCCCCGAAACGCTGGTCGCCTCGCTGCACGTCGACGCCAATCAAGATGGGTCCTATCAGGCTGCCGAGGGCGCGTCGGGCGACTTCATCGCCCTCGACGAAGCCGGCGACCCCCTCGAGGTCACCTTCTCGGTCGTCGTCGAACGCATCGACCCCAACCTTCAGATCAGCGACCAAGACGCTCCCGACCGCTTCACCCTCAACATCGACAACGTGAGCACACCGGAGCCCGGGTTTCTCCTCATCTTCAAACGGAAGGAGGTCCAGGGCTTCACCGACCTCTTCCTCGCCGATGGAGGCGTGATTCCGCTCGAGCGCGGTTCCTACGACAACTACGAGGTCGTGCTCGAGGAAGCGCTCCTGGACGGCGAAACACATCGAGCGACGTTGGTCTACGACAGCAACGGAAACGGCGAATACGACGGCCAGCAGGTGGATACAGCGGCGCTCGACGCCGCGGGCGAACGTATCTCGGTCGACTTCCTCGTGAATCTGCCGGCCGACCCCACGATCACCGTCTCGCGACAGGTGGTAGACCCAGCCAATGAGGTCGTCATCGACAGGATCGACACCTACGAGCCGGGCTACGTCGCCATCGTCGGCGAAGATGACGAGTTCGCAGTCGACTTCGCCAACCCAATCGGTTGGGTGGCGCACGATGCGGGCGTCACCGAGAACCTTCGAATCGTGACGGACCGACCGCTCGATGTCAGCGGCTACTATGCAGTCCTCTTCCAAGAGCAGGGCGGTGACCCAAACGCGCTCGATCCGGGCATCGATACGCCCGTCATGTCGTTCGAGAATCCGGAGCTCGAGATCTTCGAATCGCTGCTCATCGACAGTATCGGGACGTCGAAACCCTTCCTCGACATGGGCGATCAGATCGTCTTCCCAAGCGCTCCGCGCGAGCACTACGCAACTGAGATCATCGTGGGCGAAGTTGCCTGGCTCGTGATCAGCGACTCCGACGGTGCCGGCGGCAAAGGCCCCAACACGCTCGGCGTGGCGCAGGTCAACCCGGGCATCAGCTCGCCCCTCATCCTGCTCAATCGCGACGCAGACCAGCGCGAAGACATGTACGCGGAACTCTACATCGACGACGGCGACGGCACCTACGACTCCGGTGACCAGCCCGCAACGCGCGACGGCGAGGTCCTCGCCGAGTCGTACACATCGTTCCCGTACGCCAACAATATCGCGGTGAGCGACCAAGCGCTGACCGACGTCTCGACCCGCATCACGATCGACGGCTACGAGATTATCGACGGCGGCGCCGGCTATATCGTCATTCACGATGGCTCCGACACGGTGCTCGGCGAAGTCCTCGCAACCGTCCCGACCACCGTCGGCGCGAGCACCATGCCCGAGACTGCGCTCGTCTCGCGTCCGATCAGCGACGGCGAGACGTTGCGGGCATGGCTGTACGAAGAGGCTGGTGGCGCCGGGTTCGATCCCAACAACGACCGCCGTCTCGACGGATTCGGCGAGCCGCTCTCGCAAGCGTTCACGGTCTCTGTGGGCGACGATGTCCCGGCCGCCCGCATTGAAGTCGGCGCGAATGGCTCGATCGCCTATCTGATGCGCTCAGTCGATCCGCCCGAGTTCTTCGACCAGATCGTCGACGGCAACAGCGCGACCAGCGACCCGCCGATCACGCTCAAGACTGGCTGGCGATACACCTTCGACCTCGGCTCGTCGGCGACGAGCCACCCGATCGAGTTCGGCGTTGGTGGAGGGGGCGACACCACTCCCGAATGGCCGCTCGCCATGGGCGGAGGCGGCGATACGCTCGAAAGCGACGCGGGTATCAACTGGACCGAAACGGCTACGGCCGTGTCGTTCACGGTCACTTCCGACTTCGCACAGCGGGTCGACACCTATCGATGCCAGACGCACGAGTCGATGTCCGGCACCGTGATCGTCGAGTAGGGCAGGCACGCCGGGCCCGCATTTCACAGAGGTTTCACATCGATCGCGTTTCGTAGGTCGTTCGCGTTCGCTATCCTCCAAGGCATGGTGAACGCACGCAAAACAACCGGACAGGCCGCCGCGCTGATGAGCCTAGGACTCGCAATCGGTGTTGCGGCCTGCTCCGTCTCGGTCCCGACGGGACCGGCCATGGAGCAGCCCCCTTGCGACGAGAACGCCCGAATCTGGGCCCGCACAACCGCGGACGGTCAGCTCGTCGCACTCGTGAGCGCCGGCGAAGCGCCCCAATCTGCGCTTGTCGTGGGCGAGCCGGGCAGTCTCACTGCCGTCGCGGTAACTTCGGTCGACATGTTTGCGGACGGCGGCTCGATGGACGTCGTGGCGGCGGACGAGACCAAGGTCCACTTCGACGGCGGATTCACCGACCCCGAGAAGGCCGAAACAGGCAAACCGACCGGAAAAATCGAGAAGGGCCTCGGCAGCCTCGACCTCTTCACGACCGACGACGCCCCCATCAAAACATACCTGGCCAAAGCCTGCGAATGACCTAGTTCGCGTCGGTCCCTGCGTCTGCGTTCGCAGGAGGCTCGTCCTCAGCAGGAGCCTCGTCGGCCGCTTCGGCCGCGGGCAACTCCTCCTCGAGAATGCCTTTCGAGACCGCCGTCTCCCACGCAACCGCGCGCAGATTCTTGGCGTTGGCCTCGTTCAGCCCCTCCGGGACGTACGTGATTTCCCGAGGGTCTCGACGCCAGACGCATGCGAAGACCATGGCGTTCGCGAGGTAGGTCCCGACGACGCTCCCGTGGTTGCCCATCTGCGGGCTCCACAGCGGCGCCTTGGGATACTGTTCGTGCGCACGGGCCCACGCCGCGCCGATCGGGCAGACGTTCTGTTTTCCTGCGGCCGCGACGGTGTTGGCCTCGAGCTTCTCGGTGAGCGCGCCCAGACTGCCACCGGACCACGGTCGCTGATAGATCCCGTAGCCGTCGTTGTTGGGGTCGCGACCCCACGTCGCCCACACCTGGAGCTTGCTCCCGGTCTCGTCAGCGATCCCCTTCCACACGTTCACGCCTTGATTCAGAACGTCGGGCTGGGCCGCCGCCTCGACCGATTGTGGCTGCAGCATGACGACGTCCCACTTCTGCGACGTCGCCGCCTTTCCGGCGTCGCTCGAACGCCCCCACCAGACAGTCTGCACGCCCGGTTCGGCATAGATCTCGAACCACATCGGAGCCGCGCCTTCAGGCACCATCTTCTGGAGCATGACCGGCATGTCGTGCCACCACATGTGGCTGTTGCCCACCCAGAGGACGTGAATCGCCCCCTCAGGCGGCTGGTCGTAGATGCTCTCGAAGTCCCAGTGCTTGTTCGCATCCCGGGTCAGCAGATACGTGACCGCGAGAACGATGAGGGCCACGGCTGCCGCGCCGATCAGGAGCTTCGAGGGCCCGCGTTCGACTGTGGGCTGCCGTGATGTCAATTGATGACCTCTCGGCAGCAGCCCGAGATGCAGTAGTAGCCAAATGCGCAATCCGGCTGGCCTTCGAGGCCGCATGCCTGCACGCCTTCTTCACACTGGCCTGGGTTGGTCGGCGTTCCGCCGCCGCCGTCCATGTCGCCCGGCGTGCCCATGTCGTCGCCCGGCATCGGCGTCACGAAGCAGTCTTCGGGAACGGTGTCTTTGCCGATGCACAGCTCACAGCGGCCGCACTCGTTGTTGCAGTTGGCGACTGGCGTGCAGGGCTTGCACTTGTCCGGGTCTTCGATGTCGTCGAACGTGCACGTTCCGTCGTTCGTCTCGCCGTCGGTCGAGCCGATCCAGACGTACTCGCCATTGAGCTCGGGGAAGGTGCAGCAGCCGAAGCAGTCGCAGCCGTTCGGCGTGAGTGGTCGGCAGAAGTCGAGGCAAAGCTCCGACTGGGTGTCCGGGCAGTCGCGGCTTCCGACGCGGTTCTCTTCGTATGGGCAGACTTCGCCTTCCGGGTAGAAGTTCGGGGCGACGGCGAGCGGGTCGCAGCGGCTGTCGTGGCGGCAGTCGTCGTTGCCGGCGCCGTTTCCGAAGTCGAAGTAGCAGTCTGCTTTGCAGGGTCCGCCGGTCTCACCGCCGACTCCCGCGGTGAGCGCGGGGCCCTCGGTGTTGTCGCAAGGCCCGAGGCACTCTTTGTCGCGCGAGTCGATGAATCCGTCGCCGTCGTCGTCGGTGCAATTGCCACATTCGAGGAGCTTGCCGGCGCACGTCGTCTGTACACAGGTCCACTGCGAGCCGTCGGGGTTGGTGACCGTCACGCCTTCGCCGACGCAGTCGATCGGACCACCATCACCGCATGCGAGGCCGCCGTCGGTGTTGGCCGCGTTGGTGCCCGAGTTGGGCCCGGTGGCGGCATTCGTCGCCGAATTGTCGCCGGCAGCGTCGTCGTCGCACGAACTGCAGCCGGTCGAGCACAGCACAAAGATCGAGAATACACAGAGTAGTTTTCGGACCACGGGGCGCTCCGGAGGCAGTACGATTCGTTGGTGGTTATGCCCTGATTATCTGCGGGACCGATTCGAAGCGCAAATTGCGTGATTTACAGTGCATCGAGCGACGGACAGTGCGTCGCGTACACCTGGCCGATTGCACTTCCTTCGCTGCTCGCGGTCTCGACCGTGAATGGGGCGTCGAGCTCGAACGTAATCCAGCTCGAGCCTTCTTCGCAGTCCTTGCAGACGTCTCCGTCGACGAACGTCGCTTCTTCGCCTTTGGCGCTCTCGATCGGCGCCATCGTCAGGTCCCCGGTGAAGTCGAGGAGCGACACGGCCAGGCCAGTCGCGTCCGACGTAACGGTGGCGTCGTCGGGGAAGGAAACGCCGGCGATGATTAGGGTTTGCGCCGGAGTGGGGGACTGCTCACTTGGGCATCCGTCCGCTCCGCCGGCGTAGGCCTCGACGTAGATCTCCCAGCGATCTCGTGTCGAGTTCCGGGGGGAAGTGACACCGAAATACGCCCGTTCGAACGCGACCTGTTGGTCGGCAAACGTCAGCTCCAGCCCAAGCTCTTCGCAGGCGTCGCCGCAGCCGGTCGTCGCGTCGGACTCCACTCCAGAGTCGACCTCAGCGCCCGCATCGGCGACGTCCTCCACTTTTTCGTTGGTGTCATCCGAACAGCCGATCGCCAGCGCAAACATGCTGGCCACGAACCACTTAGTACTCATCGAGCAGTCCCGGACGAATCTTGTTTTGCTTCTCGAGCCGTTCTTTCGCCTCTCGGCAATCGATGCACATCTGGGCCATCGGACGCACGCGCAGCCGCCCTTCGTTGATCGGCTCGCCGCATTCCTCACAGTAGCCGTACTCGCCGCGGTCGAGCCGCTCGAGCGCCTCTTCGATGTTGAAGATGAGCTTCTGCTCGCGGTCCTTGAGCCGCAGCATGGTCGACGTGCGTTGCTCCGCGGTCGACTGATCCAGCGAATCTCCCCCACGAACGTCGGAATCGCGCAGCCCGTCGAGGGCGGCCTTTCCTTTGTCCATGAGTTCGAGCTTCTGCGCGGTGAGCTTGCCTCGAATCTCGTTCAAGAACGAGTCGGAGAAATCCTCTTCGTAGTCCACAAGAGCCTCATTGGTGCGGGGCGAGACTAATGTAGCGCGAGTTTGGGTACGGGCAAGGTGAAGGCACCAACCCTTTTTCCATCAAGTGATTGAATAAGCGGTTGCCATTCACTACACTCTCCTACCTCAATGGATGATTTTGGCCGTCTAGGCCCAAGGAGAACGCGATGACCAATTCGACCTGGTCAGCAGCGCGTCGCCTCGCGATCGCTGCCCTTCTTTTGCTCGCCGCCTGTGGCGAAGACGCTGCTCAGTCCGCCTCCAACAACGTGAGTGAGCCCGAACCGGATGCGGGTATCAGCGACGCTACCGCGCCATCCGACATGGCTCAGCCGGTCGACATGGCAACGGAAGAAGATATGTCGCCAGAGGACATGGGGTCGCAGCCCGACATGGCCGTCGAACCCGATATGGCGACCGAGCCCGACATGGCGACCGAGCCCGATATGGGGCCGATGACCATCGCCGAACGATGCTTCCCGAACCGTACTGGCATCGCGGGCCCCAACTACGAGCAGTACATGCCGACCGTCGGCAGCCACTGCCTCGGCACAAACCACCAGAACATCTTCGGCGTCGAGAAGGTCGTCTTCCTCGGCGACTCGATCACGGTCGGAACCCCGCCCCAGACCACGAATCAGTTCTTCCGGTCGATCATGGCTGACTGGCTCGCCAACCGATACGCCCTCGCGCCCGCCAACTACCAGTGGCGCCTGTACGACGCCTTCAACGGCACCAACGTCCAGATGGAATCGGGCGACTTCAAGAGCTGTGCAAAGTGGGGCGCGCGAACCGACGACTTCCTGAAGGGTGGCGATCAGATCGGCAAGTGCTTCCCCAACGGCGGTAGCGACCGCCGCACGCTCACGGTGATGACCATGGGCGGCAACGACATCGCGAACATCACCGAAGCAGGAGGTACCGGCGGCGAGTCGGTCGCGCAGGTGCAGATGCAGGCCGAGCAGATGATCGCCGACCTCGAAGACGCCATCGCGTGGCTCAAAGACCCGGTGCGCTTCCCCGACGGCAACTACGTCGTCATGGCGAACCCCTACGAGTTCACCGACGGAACCGGCGACGTTTCATCGTGCCCAGCCGCCAACCTGACCGACCTCGAGGCCTGGGACAATCCCGACGACCTCGCGCAGATCGTGCTCTACATCAACGAAGAGTACATGCGCATCGCCACGCAGTACGACGTCGACATGATCTTCATGCTCGAAAACTTCTGTGGTCATGGGTTCGTCGCGACCGGACCGAACGCCGACTCGAACAATGGATGCTACCTTGGCCCGAACACGCCGCGCTGGTTCGACGATACCTGCACGCACCCGAATGGTACTGGGCACGCCGAAATCGCGCGAATGATGAGCGCCGTCATCGCCGAATAGCTAACCGATGTCGATGACGGGCTCGATGCCGAAGCGCTCGAGCTCGTCGTCGAGTCGCCCGGCGAGCATGAGGCTCGTCATTCGGGCGTCGGCTTGCAGCGACCACAGCGGATGCTGAAACGTCGCCGGCCGATTCTTCTCGATTACATAGTGCCCGATCCACGCGGCACCGTACCCCACGATCGGGGCGAGGAGCGCGATTCCGGGGCGTTTCGTGGCGACCGCCGTCCCGAGCAGCGCGGCCGCCCCGAGCGTGCCCGCCGCATGAAGCGCCCGGTTGGTCGGGTCTGCATGCTCACGCAGGTAGTACGGCCAGAAATCTTCAAAAGTCTCGAACGTCTCTTGGGACATCGCTTTTTCCTCCTCGTTGCCTATGATAGCGCACGCAACGCCACAGGAAAGCTGCAAGCATGACGAACACACTGCCCATCGAAAACCTCGCCTTCTATCGATTCGTCGAGCTGGAGTCGCCGGCCGAGTTCGGCCAGGCGATCGAGCGCGCCGCACAAGACGCCGGCCTCAAAGGCACGGTCTTGCTCGCGTCGGAAGGGATCAACGCCATGATCGCCGGCCCCCGCGAAGGCACCGAGAAGTTCGCCTCCTGGCTTCGCAGCGACGCTCGATTTGCCGACCTGCACATCAAGCGCAGCTACTCCAACCGGATTCCGTTCGGGAAGCTCGTCGTGAAGGTCAAACCGGAGATCGTCACGATGCGTGTCGACGGTGTCGAAGCCACCCAACGCACCGCTCGACACCTACCGCCCGAGCAGCTCCGCGACTGGTTGCGCGCCGGTGAGCCGATCCGACTGATCGATACCCGCAACGACTACGAGTACCAGCTCGGCACCTTCCGAGGCGCCGAAGACCCGGCGACCGGAGCGTTCCACGAGTTCCCCGAATGGGTCGAAGCCCGGCGCGAAGAACTGCAAAACCAGAAGGTCGTGATGTTCTGCACCGGTGGCATCCGGTGCGAAAAAGCGACCAGCTGGATGCTGGATCAAGGGATCGAAGACATTTGGCAGCTGGACGGCGGCGTGCTCAACTACTTCGAAAGAATCGAAGACGCCGAACAGGATTGGGAAGGCGAGCTATTCGTCTTTGACGACCGAGTGGCGATCAACACGAACGGCGAAGAAACCGCCGCGAGCTTGTGCCCTGACTGCGGAGCTCCGGTGTGCGACTGTAAACAGAACGAAACGAGTGAACGATGATGAACATGCTCCGATTGACCGCAATCCTGCTCGCGCTCGGCCTCGCCGCTTGCTCCGCTGGGCCCGCTTCGGGCGTGCCGCCGGTATCTGAGGAAGTCGACACCGTTCGGCCGGTCGAAAAGCCAGGTGAAGCGGGGGCCGACGACGACGAAGGATTCGGCGAGACGGAAGAAGAACCCGAAGTCGCCGAAGAAGCCGATGCGGGCACTGCAGAAGCCGACGCTGGCGAAACCGACGCCTCCGAGTGACATGAAACAAGCGCTCACCGGACTCGGCATCGTCATCCTCTTCGCGGGCGCAGTCTTCTGCGCATTCGTCATCTTCGGGGATTCGTCCTTCTATCGGTTCTGGGATCGCCACAGCCGGCAGACCCAACCGCCGCCGAACTTCGACCTGCCGGTGCGTCTCACTCCGGTCGATGAGGCGGCGATGCAGGTCGAACTCGCACGCGTCGAGGCCGAGTTCGCCGCCAAGAAACGGTCCGGAAAGTCGAAGAAGATCGACATCGACTACAACGTGAAGAAACGGTCGAAAAATAAGAGCAAGACGATTCGGATCGATTGAACGTCGTGATCGAATCCACATAGAAACGTGCTATCCTACTCCGTAGGTAGACCTGACTCGAGGTAACGACGTGTCCCAACCCGGGGCCAGAATCGGAGAACGATTCGTGCTGCGGCAACCACTTGGTCGTGGCGGCATGGCCGAAGTGTGGCTTGCCTGGGACGAACAGCTTCAGATCGACGTCGCCCTCAAACTTCTGGTCCCTCAAGTCATCCTCGACGAAGAGGGGATGACGCGATTCCGCGCTCGTTTCCGCCGCGAGGCCGACGCCATCCGCCGCCTCGACTCGCCCCACATCGTTCGCCTGATCGACTTCGGCGAATCGGGTGGCTCGCCGTACATGGCGCTGTCGTACATCAACGGTAAACCGCTCTCGACCGTACTCCGCGAAGAGGGCGCCCAACCCGCAAATCGCGTTCGCGAGATTGCTCGCCAGATGGCCGACGGACTCGAGGTCGCCCACGCGAATGGCGTGCTCCACCGCGACCTGAAGCCCGCCAACGTCATGCTCACCCGCACGGCGCAGGGGCGCGACCACGTGGTCCTCGTCGACTTCGGCATCGCTCACGTGCTGCGCAGCGCGACTGGCGAAACCCTCACGCGAATCACATCGGAAGGCTCGATGATCGGGACACCCCGATATCTGCCGCCCGAGTACATCCGCGGCGACCACTTCGACGAACGCAGCGACCTGTTCGCGCTCGGCCTCATCCTCTACGAGATGCTGGAGGGCGAAGCCGCCGTCGGCGGTCAAGACACCGTGCAGATCATTGCGCGCCACCTCGACAAGGCGCCGTTCCACATGCGGCAAGACATCGCCGCACAGGACCCAGCGCTGGCGTCGGTCGTGCACTCGCTCCTCGAAAAGAACCCGAACGGTCGCCTGCAGTCTGCGCGAGCGCTTCGGCAGGTGCTTTTCGATGGAACGGTGGTCGCACCACGCGAGCCCACGCACACTGTCGAGCAACAGGCGAAATCCGGTGAAGACCGGGCCGACATCGCCACGGTGGCGCTCGCCGTCTTCATCCTGTTCGTCGCCGTCGCTGGCGGATTCGTGTTGTTTGGGGGTAGCGACACCAGCGAGGCCGACGCAATCGAAGCCGAGCAGGTTGGCGTCGTCATTGGCGAAAACGAGGCGGAAGAGGTCGCAGAAGAAGTCCGCGACGAAGTCCGTACGGCAGCTGTCGGCGACGCAGTCGACCAGGCGAGCTTGAAGCTGCAGTTCGCCATGATCGACGCAAAAGGGAGCGCCCGGCCGGGAGCCCAGGACTCAGAGTCCGAACCACAGGTCGCCGAAGCCGACGACAAGCCCCCGGGCTTGAGGGTGAAACTCCCCGAGAATGAGACCATGAACAAGATTCGGGAGGTCATCCCGAGTCTCACTCTCGAGTAGTTCAGTTCAGTAGTAGTCGACGACGGTCAGGCCGTCTTCGGCACCAGGAATCACGTCGCGGCCGTCCCACTTCAATTTCAGCTTCGGGTACGACTCGAGGAAGTTTCCTTTCTCGACCGAAGGCTCGCAGATCACCTTGGCGGATACGCCGCGGCCCTTCTGCTGCACGGTGATGATGCCGAGGCCGCGCTCGCGGCACTGCGACTCCATGATGCCGTTGAAGTTATCTTCGCCATCTCGAAACTCGTCGAGCGGCAGGGCGATCCAGTGGAAATTCGCTGGCATGTTGCCCAGCGCATGAATGCCGCTGGCGACGTCGAAGATGCAGTCGTCATACTTCTCTTCGAAGCGCACCGCGTGAAGTCCATCGTCGCCCTTTTCGAGATAGACGAGGTCGGCCGGTGCGTCTTCCGACGGCGGCTCGTGAACGAGACCATACGGGTTCGGGTACTCCCGCTCGAAGAATCGCTCGATCGGGTCCACCATCGTCTCTACGGTAATTTCGACGTCTGTCACTGCTCCTCCATGTCCGTCTTCGGATCCAAGTTCGACCGACAAGACTAGACACCAGATCGCCCGAATCAAACCTCGAGCCCGAAAATGAAACCGCCCCGCCGTTTGAGACGGCAAGGCGGGTGTTTGGAGTGCCGAAGTTTGATCAGACGTTTCCGGTCGTCCCCTTCGGCTGGTGCGACTGCTCGAGCACACGCTGCGACAGTCGCTTTTGGACGTGCGACAGCTTGGTTTGCAGCTCCTCGAGCTCGCGCGTGAGCTCGAACAGTTCGTGCTCGGGCGTCGGCGCTTCTTCGCCGAGCGCGGCGAGGCGCTCAGCCTCTTCCATCGACTCGAACTCCTCGGCGGCCTCGTCCATGCCGTTCATGATGACACCGATGAACAGGTTCAAGACGATCATCGTGCCGACGAGTACGAACGACACGAAGAAGAAGGCTCCAAGGACTGGCGTGGCATTCGACGCCGTGCACAGGGCCTCGCTGCCTCCGTAGCCGTAGTTCGCGCAGCCATACATCTGGATGTACATGAGGTCCGTCCAGTCCTCGAGCGTCACCGCACGGAACAGGCTCAGCAACGAAATCTGCAGGTTTCCAAAGTGGATCGGGTCGTTCTCACCGAACATGAACACCGCGGCGACGGCGTAGAGGTAGAACAACAGGAAGAGCAGTACGCTCACGTAGAACATCGACGGAATCGACTTCAACAGCGCGCTCACCAGCAGCTGCAACTTCGGAAGTGCAGTCACCAGCTTCAGTACACGAAGTAGACGCGCCAAACGCAGCACCACCGCGTACTGTCCAAGCCCCGGCACCAGACATACCGCCACGATGATGAAGTCGAAGCAGTTCCACGGATCCTTGAAGTACAACCAGGGCTTCTTGCCTTCGGCGCCCATCTTCACCACGATCTCGATGATGAAGATGATCAGGATCGTCGTGTCGAGGAAGTGGAGGATATCGTGATACTTCGCCGCCGTTTCGGGGTAGGTCTCGATACCGACCAAAACGCCCGCGAAGATGATCGCGGCGGTGACGAAGTTCTGGAACCATGCGGCTTCCGCAATGGCGCGTAGTTTCTCTGACATGGGGCGGCCTCGCTAACGTGCTAAAGTACAACCGATTGGAATGTTTCGGAGCCTAATGTGCCCCGGAAGTCTTGTCGTCTGAAAGATCCTCAAAACACCGACAACGCGTTCGGTGCGCCGCTGGTGAACCACCATGAACTCCAAGTTTGTCCGAGAGTTACGCTCCCTGCTTCGAGCCCCGTACCCGTTCCTCCACCTCGATACGCACGAGGAAGATCGGGCGATCGAGATGCTTCGCGAACTCGCCAAAGCCGACCAACGCGAAGTTCGAGAATGGAGCATCATCACCGGGTTTGACGGCGGTCACACCGACGGCGACCTCTTCCAGGCGATCGGCGTCGTCGAGTCGTCACAGCGGCCGTACATCTTCATCTTCAAAGACGCGCTCCCCAAGCTCGCCGACGAACGAGCCCGCCGACGCCTCAAAGAGGCCGAAGCCGCGTGCGGCGCCATGGGGAAGACGGTCGTCTTCGTCGGACCCCAGTCGATCGACGCCAGCGACCTCGACACCACCCTCACACGCCTCGAGATGCCGCTCCCCGACCGCGCCGACATCGGCCGAGAATGCTCCAACGTCTTCAGCGCCGACGGCTACCCACACGTCGACCGCGAAGCGCTCGTCAGCGGCGCGATGGGCCTGACCGTGAAAGAAGCGCATCGAGCATTCCACCGCGTGCGAGCGCAGTACGACGAAGCCATTTCCCGCAACGCACCATTCGACATTCCAGGCGCAATTCTCGCCGAAAAGAAGCACCTCGTCGGCCGCTCCGACGTGCTCGAATTCCACGAGCTCGACGAAGGACTCGAAGATGTCGGCGGTCTCGACGAACTCAAGCGCTGGCTCTCGGAGCGACAGTCCGCCTTCACCGACGAAGCACGAGACTACGGCTTGCCCGCACCCAAAGGAGTGCTCCTGGTCGGCGTTCAGGGCTGCGGAAAATCGCTCACCGCCAAAGTCATCGGACGCACCTGGGGCCTTCCCCTCCTGCGGCTCGATCTGGGCGCGGTGTTCGAAGGGCGAAAGGCGCCAGAAGAAGCGCTGCGCCAGGCGCTCAAGACCTGCGACGCCATCGCGCCATGCGTCCTCTGGATCGACGAGGTCGAGAAGGGCTTCGGTGACCTGGGGGAGGGCGGAGCGTCGCGCGTACTCGGCTCGATGCTCACCTGGCAGCAAGAGAAAGACTCGCCCGTCTTCCTCGTCGCGACCGCCAACGACGTTTCACGCCTGCCGCCCGAGCTGCTTCGAAAGGGCCGATTCGACGAGATCTTCTTCGTCGACCTGCCCGACCCTCACGAGCGACGCGATATTCTCGGCATCCACCTCGCCCGCCGTGGCCGCTCCATCCCCATCGACAAGCTCACCGAGCTCGCCAAACACACCGAGCACTACTCCGGCGCGGAGCTCGAACAGATCGTGATTTCGGGGATGTACGCAGCGTTCGCCGACCGGCGAGAACTCGAGGCAACCGACCTCGACTGGGCCGCGCGCGAGATGGTGCCGCTCTACCGAACGTACGAAGAGCAGATCAAAGCGCTGCGACAGTGGGCCGAAAACCGGGCCCGCCGCGCTTCGCGACAGCGTCGCGTTCTCGACCTGTTCGAGTAGGAAATCAGCGGGTCAGCGTGACGATCGTCTCGATATGATACGTCTGCGGAAACTGGTCGATCGGCTGAACACGCTCGATGCTCCAGCCAGCCTCGACCAACAGCACGAGGTCGCGGGCGAGCGCTTTGGGATTGCAGCTCACGTAGACCATTCGCCCGGCTTCGACCTTCTTCAGCTGCTCATGCGCAAACGGCAGTAGGCCCGCACGTGGCGGGTCGACGACGACCACATCACCTTGCAGACCGTCGCGCTCGAGAATCTCGCCGACGTCGCCACAGATGAACTCGACATTGTCGACACCGTTGTCGACCGCGTTCTTCTTCGCGTTGTCGACCGCGTCTGGCTGCAGCTCCACACCCACGACCCGCTCGGCCCACGGTGACATCGCCAGACCGATCGTTCCTGTGCCGCAGTAGAGGTCGAGCACGGTCGCGCCGCCCTCCATCACTCCAGACTGCTCGATGACGTCGGAGTAGATCATCTCCGCGCCGACCGTGTTCGGCTGGAAGAACGCCCGCGGGTGAATCTCGAACCGCAGCTGATGATCGCCGGGCAGGCGAAGCTCCTCGTGCAACACTGGCGCGCCTCGCAGGTAGTGCTCGATGAGCGTCGTTCGCTCGCCGCGGACCGCTCGGTGTTGCGTCCAATAGACGCTGGTGAGTGGCTCTCCGAGCTCCTCCGCGGCCGCGACTGCTGCCTCGGCGTACCCTTGCGCGACCTCGTCTGCCGGGTGTTCCTCGCCGTCGATGACCACAGTCTCGGAGTGATTCGTGGTCAGTTCTACGAGGCGCTCGCCCGTACGTTTGCCCTCTCGCACCGTGAGCGTCTTCAGCCAGCCGGTATCTCGGTGTTCGACCGGAATGCCGCCATCTTCGGCCCACGCCCGCATCTTCGGCACGAAATCAGCGACGAACTGCGACATCAGGAAACATTCTTCCTGGCGAATCACGTCGTAGCGATAGCCCGAAGGGTGCATCCCCAACCCGAACTCGCCGGCGCCATTGTCGCCGAAGCTGAACTCCATCTTGTTGCGGTAGAACCACGGGTCGTCCATGCCTCGCACCGGCTGGACGAGCCCTGGGTCGAGCCCTGCGGTCGCGAAGAGCCGCTTGATCTGCTTCTCTTTGATGGCGAGCTGGTGGCGCTGGTCGAGCGCCTGAAGGGTGCATCCGCCGCAGCCACGGTCGGGCGTGTCGCGGCGCCCGAAGTGTCGGCAACGCGGTTCGATGCGCATGGGCGAGGCGGTAAGCACGTCCACAATTCGGGCGTCGATGCGGCCTTTGCGGCACTTCTCGACCTCCACCTGGAGCACATCTCCGGGCACCGCGGTGCGCACGTGGACCGCGTAGGTACGAATGTCATTTTGGGGGCCGACGGAGACTTGAACCGAGCTCGCGCCGAGTCCTTTGGCGTCGAGCTTCTCGATCGCAACCTGAAACGCGTCGCCGCGTCTCGGCCCGCGTGGCAGGTCGAGCGCGATTTCACTCATCGTCGGTGACGTCCTCGAGGTCTTTTCCGCTGACCACGCTCAGAGGCTCGGTCATCACGGGGTTGCGGCGCGAGGTCGCCTTTTCGTCGCTCATCTTCATGAGCAACCAGCGCTCGTTCTTGCCCTCATCGACTCGGAGAAGGGTAAATCCGCCCTGGAGCTTTTTGCCTTCGATCCAGAATTCGAGCTTGCCGGCTTCGAGCAGTTCCTGCGCGGGCATCGGCTCACCGTCGAGCTGATACGTCGAGTACTCGCCGCTATCCCAGACGATGACTCGCTTCTTCTCTTCGCCTTCGACACCCTCGAAATCCATCGCGACTTCGTTGTCGATGGGAATCGCCAGGCGCTTCACGCGCGGGTCGGGCGACGGGCCCTTTGGCACTGCCCACGAGCGCGTCTCACCTTCGATCTCCAGATTGAAGACGTAGTGCAGATCGACCGACTCGTGTTTCTGAATCGAAAACCGTGGGCTCTGGTCTGTCATGATTTTCTCGCGGGCATGAGTTGGCGCCAATGTCGCACAATCTCGGTCGCGTCGCCATTCCTTCGCGACGTTGGCTAGATGCCGGCATTGATGAGGTACGCCCAATTGGTCAGGGGAACGACCAACAGCGACGCCCCAAATAGCCAGCGTTCCACGCGGGTTAGCTCCAGTTTTACTCGCTTTCCGCGCCAGAATGTGACGAGCGAAATGGCCCCCCAGGTGAAGAGGATCATGTAGAGGCTCATCATCATGGGCTGGAACGTAAACGCCTCGACCACGTCGCCATGCAGCAGCCGGATCGTCCCTCGCGTGGCGCCGCAGCTCCAGCACGGCAGACCAAACGCCATCTTCATCGAACACGTGCCCAAATTGATCCGACCCGTCTCGACCGCCCACGCGCCGAGCGGCAGAAACCACAGGGTCGACATGACGATCGCTCCCCAGGGCCAATGACCTGCACGGCGTTCGACGACAGCAACCTTCACGAGTTCTCTCAGGCGAGGAGGCGAGCTTTCACGACCACGACGACAACGATGAAGAGCAGGCCGATGATTCCGTGCAGCGCCATGAAGAGCCCGCGATTGCCCTCGTCTTCGGCGTGCAACTTACGCATCTTGAAGAACACGAACTGGTCGAGGCCGATGAGGATGAACACGATCGTGAGTTTGAGGTGGAACGTCGCACCCCAAGCGCCTTTCGGGTCCATGTAGTAGCCCATCCCGTTGCCGAGTAGCAGCGCTACACCGGTGCCGAGCACCAGCAGGAATCCAGGCAACACCGCCATCAGATACGATTTCTTCTCGAACGAGACGAGCGCCTTCCTCGCCTCGGCAGACTCGAGCCCCGCGTGATGCCCCAGCAGGCGAGCGAGCGTGACGAGACCGCCCAACCACAGAATCAGACCGACGATGTGAAATGCAGACAACCAGAGCATGACTAACCCTTTTCGATTCGACGCTAAGCCCTTTGCACAGCCGCGCTACAGAAGGTAATGAAGCCGCGCGGGCAAGAACTACAACGACTGCCCGCGATTGGCCAACGTTCGATGCCGCCCGGGCGGATTCGCTCCACGTAGAAGATCCACGATGAAGAATTTGCAGAAAGAGGTCGACCGCCGACGCACCTTCGCGATCATTTCGCACCCGGACGCCGGCAAAACGACGCTCACCGAAAAACTCCTCCTCTACGGGGGCGCCATCCACCTCGCCGGTAGCGTGAAGTCCCGCCGGGCGGCCAAGCACGCCGTGTCGGACTGGATGGAGCTCGAGCAGCAGCGCGGCATCTCGATCACGTCCTCGGTGCTGCAGTTTCCGTACAAGCGCTTCGCGGTGAACCTGCTCGATACGCCGGGCCACGCCGACTTCTCGGAAGACACCTACCGCACGCTCGCGGCCGCAGACTCGGCCGTCATGCTCATCGACGTCGCAAAGGGCGTCGAGCCGCAGACCGAAAAGCTCTTCAAGGTCTGCCGCATGCGCAAGCTCCCGATCTTCACCTTCGTCAACAAGCTCGACCGCGAGGGCCGCAACCCGCTCGAGCTCATGGAAGAGATCGAGAACCTCCTCGGCATCCGTACCTGCCCGATCAACTGGCCGGTCGGGATGGGCCGTACCTTCAAGGGCGTCTACGACCGCGCGTCTGAAGAAGTCCTGATGTTCGACTCCGAGGGCCGACACGGCGAGGCGCGAGTCGACATCGAGCGGGTGAAGCCTGACGATCCTCGCATCGAGCAGGCGCTCGGACCGCAGCGATTCTCGCAGTTCATGGAGGAGATCGAGCTGCTCGAGATTGCCGGCGACCCATTCGACCTCGAGCGCGTGCGAGCCGGCGAGCTGTCGCCCATGTACTTCGGTTCGGCGATGACGAACTTCGGGGTCGAGCCGTTCCTCGAGAGCTTCGTCGAGTACGCGCCCTCACCGGCAGACCTGAACAACGATCAGGTCAACCCGACCGACGAAGCATTCTCCGGATTCGTCTTCAAGATTCAGGCGAACATGAACCCGGCACACCGCGACCGACTCGCATTCTTGCGCGTCATGTCGGGCCGATTCGAAGCCGACATGCAGGCGAATCTCGTTCGCGAGGACCGCACCATCAAGCTCGCCTACCCCCAGCAGTTCATGGCCGACGACCGCGAGAAGATGTCCGAGGCATACCCAGGCGACATCGTCGGTCTGTACGACTCGGGCAATTTCCGCATCGGCGACACCATCACGACCAAGAAGGGTCTCGAGTTCCGCGATATCCCGCGATTCTCGCCAGAGCACTTTGCCGTCGTGGAGATCAAAGAGGCGCTCAAGCGAAAGCAGCTCACCAAAGGCCTCGACCAGCTCTCGGAAGAGGGCGCCATCCAGGTCTTCCGTCAGCCCCACCTCGGCGACATGGGCGCCATCGTCGGCGCTGTCGGTATGCTGCAGTTCGAAGTCCTGAAGTTCCGGCTCGAGAACGAGTACAACGTCAAAGTGAACCTGCGTCCGCTCGGCTTCAAGTACGCCCGCTGGGTGACCGGCGAGGGGTACGACCAGACGAAGTTCGAGCGTCAGGACTACACGAAGGTGCTCATCGATCGTGACGAGAACCCGATCATCCTGTTCCGCAACGATTGGGCGCTGAACTACTGTCGCGGCAACTTCCCGGACCTCGACTTCTTGCCGAACCCTCCGGGAACGCCCGGGCTCGAAGAACTCCACGGCGCTGGCTGGGACTTCTGAGTATGGCCGAACCTTTCGTCTTTCACTTCAAGCGCGACGACCGCGGCTTTCCGAACCTCATGACGATCGCCGACGTCAAGGGCGTGTGCGGTCTCTGTCAGCACGATGAGATTCAGCGCTTCTATCGCGCGGTCGAGTTTCACTCGATGACCGTCGGCGGGCTCGCCGAGCTGGTCGACGAAGTACCGAGCTGGACCGGCTACGAGTGCGCGAACTGCGGCACCGACGTTGGGCCAGAGCACGTCGTGGCCAGCACGTTCGTGTGGGGATTCGCTGACGATGCGGGCCTGATTCGGGCGTACGGAACCGGCGCGGATGCCCGCTGGGAGCTGGTGCCTGCAAGGCGTCTCGACCCACAAGAACTCCCCGGATTCGAAGCTCCTGAAAACGCACTCGAGGTCTTGGACGAGGAACTCGTCGAGGACGCATTGGAGCGCCCCTTCAGCATCAAGCTCGCCATCCGCGAATTCGTGGAAGAGGTTCGCGACGAGGAAGAACCCGCCTGGGCTCCGCTCGGCGAAGGGATGTGGGTCTATTCGGAACTCTCGGTGCCCGAAATGGACCCCAAGATGGCCGACGCACATCTCGTTCGAATCGCGCTCGACGACGCCGCGCCGATCGACCTGCCGACCCTGCCAGACCCCGTCGCCATGCCGGGCCGCATCGAAACGTGGCTCGGCCCGGAACTCTGGGAGTTCATAGACAACGGCACGATCCGTGTTTTCATTGACCGTCGGGTGATTCGCACCATTTTCGAGCGCGCGTTCGACGTGGCACGCCTCGATTTCGACGGCGACGAACATGGCGTGCGAAACATCCAGACGCCCCGCGAAACGACGTACGACCACACGGTCGACTACGCCGACGTCGCGCGGCGAGCGGTCTACACCGGGATCAGCCCCGGTGAAGCAGCGCGGCTCACCGCCGAAGAGATTGTCGGCGAGCTGTTGAACATCAAGACGAGGAAGCGATGAAGCACGAAGAAGACTGGCAGCTCTACCCCAGCCAACTCAAAGACGAATTCGCCCTCTTCGCCGTCGACCTCGGCGCTGCAGACGTCGCGCCGATTCCCGGAGTCAGCCAGATGAACTGGCTGCGGGTCGGATTCACCACGACTCGCGAAGACGGCATGCCCGACGAGAACGAAGCCGCACAGCTCGCCGAAGTCGAAGACTGGTGGACCGAACGAATGCAGGACGATGGTGGAGTCCACCTCGGCCGCATGACCTGCGCCGGCCGGCGAGAGTTCTTCGCGTACACCAAGAACGATATGGGCGACGACCTCGTGGCCGAGGCTCGGCGGCTGTTCGGCGAGCGTTACGATTTCGAGGGGAACACGCGGCCTGACCCCGCTTGGGAAGTCTATTCGGGATTTCTCTACCCCGACGAGCTCGCGCTTCGCCGCATCGCAAACTTCAAGGTCGTGACCCAACTGCGGCACTCCGGTGACCTCGCTCACATCGTTCGCCCCGTCGACCACCACATCAACTTTGCAGATGAAACGACGCGGTCGGCGTACACCGACGAACTCGTCGAGGCTGGGTTCGAGGTCGTCTCCACCGCATTTGACGAGGACGACAACGACCTCCCTTACGCGCTCCACGTGCGGTCGAACCATGGCACCGACCTCGCCACCGTCGACTCGGTGGTTCTGCCCTTGTGGCTGCGCGCGAGAGAAATCGGAGGCAGCTACGATGGGTGGGGCTCACCCGTAATGGCCGAAGAGCCCTAAACAAATCGTGGCGAAGTCACGATTGGGTTGTTAGACTGCCCGACGTGAATTGTTGGAAGTCGGAATATTTGCGCGAGGCCGACGTTGGTCGGTCTGCCGGGACATTGGTGTCCCGCTCGCGGAAAGCAACATCCCCTTAAGCAACGGCGCACATGTCGATTCGAACATCGAACGGCCCTTCCTTCGTCGGATGCCAAAAGATCGAGTGCCTCATTCAATCGGGTCCCGGCGCCATCGCCGCATGGCTCGATGGCGATGAGTCTCTGGCAAACCGACCTTGCGATTTCAACGGCTGGAGCGGCGTGGCGTTCCAACTCGCTCACGTCGCCCAGCAAACCGACGACCGACAGCAAGCGCTCGCCTTTGGCGAACTCGCCTGCCGCGTCTACGAGGAGATTCTCCCCGAATTCCAAAGCGAACTGACGTGCGTCGGTCTCGGATGCGCCGGCGCCATCACGCAGGTCGAAGGCATGCAGCTGCGCGTGCGCATGATCGAACGATTCGGTCAGGCCGAAAGTGTCGACATCCTCGACCCCGCAGTCGTCGCCACCTGGTTCGAGGCCTGCAGCAACAAGCTCGCACGCCTTCGCGAGCTCGCCTCGCGCGAACTGCTCGACCTCGAAGTCGAAGAGATCGCAGAGCTCCGTTTCGCAAAAAACCGAATCGGAATTCTGCGCGCGCTCCCCGACGAGGCGATCACCGCAGAACTCCGCCCTTGGCTCGCAGTCTACAACGAATTGCCCTGAGCTAACCGGCCACTGTTCACACAAAAAGATCGTTTCAGGGGAATGCATCGCAATTACGTGCGGTTTTCCCAATGCCCTCACGGGCAGCATGTTGACCGGCGTCGTTGACAAAAGACACCTTTCAGCATGACTCCTCCTTTCGGCCATGAAGCCTCGCTCTTGCGAGGCTTCATGGTTTCTTGTGGGTCTGCGCCGAAGCGATCATTCGACTCAATCGAACGAAATGGTCGAATTTTTCCCGCTACACATTGTTTGGAATCGGCATTACAACCCACCGTCGGGCACCTCTATGTCCCGACGTTCTGTTGATGTGAAGTATTGATGATTCTCGACATTGTTCTCTTTGTGGTCGGCCTCGGCGTGCTCTACTACGGCGCTGAGTGGCTCGTCGGTGGGTCGAGCGGAATCGCATTCCGATTTGGAATCACGCCGCTCATCGTCGGCTGCACGGTCGTCGCGTTCGGTACCTCGGCACCGGAGCTCGTGGTGAGCTTGGCCGCCGTGCTTCAGGACCCACCCAAAGACGACATCTCCGTCGGCAACATCATCGGCTCGAACATCGCCAACCTCGCGCTCATCACGGGGGTGGCGGCCATCATCAGGCCCATCGAGGTCAGCTCTTCGGTCGTTCGCCGCGAGTACCCGTTCATGTTCGCGGCGTCGGTTTTGCTCGTCGGCCTCGGGTTTGACGGCGAACTCTCGCGCATTGATGGCGGCATCTTGCTGTCGTGCATGGCCGTCTACATGGGCTACATGATCTACCTCGCTCGCAAAGCGATGTCCGGCGAGGACGTCGAACTCTCGGTCGAAGAGATCGACGAAGAAGAGATTCAGAAGTCGTCCAACGGAAAGGACGCCATGAAGATCGTCGCTGGCATCGCCGGGCTCGTTATCGGCGCGCAGCTGATGGTGAATTCGGCGGTTTCGATCGCGACGGTCCTCAAGATTCCAGACCTGGTCATCGGCATCACGGTGGTCGCGATCGGCACGTCGCTGCCCGAGCTCGCCACCAGCGCGATGGCCTCGCTCAAGAACGAATCCGACATCTCCGTCGGCAACGTCATCGGCTCGAACGTCTTCAACATCCTGTTGGTCCTGGGCGCCGTCGCTCTCATCGCGCCGATCGCCGTGGGCGAAGCGGCGATCAAGGTCGACTTCTGGGTGATGTTGGGCGTCACCCTCATCATCTGGCCGATCATGTGGACGGGCCTGAGCATCAAGCGCTGGGAGGGCGGGGTGCTCCTCGTCGGCTATCTGGCCTACATGGTCTTCCTCTTCATCTAGCCGCGCTCCTAGCCTTCGTGCCCCCTCGTGCATAGAATCCGCGCGTGGCAACTTCACTTACAAGATACGAATTCGAAGACAGGGTCGTCGCGGCCGTGCGAAAGCGCGGAGGCGTGGTCACCGTCGGTGATGTGGCGGCCGATACCGGGCTTCCGCTCGCCGAGACGGAGTTCGCGCTTCGTCACATGCTCTCGGTCTACAAGAGTCATCTCGACGTCGACGACGACGGGAACCTTCGATACCGATTCGAAGAGCCGATGGTACGCCGTGGCGAGGACCCCGGGCGCTTGTGGGCCGACATCAAGCGCTGGTCTTGGCGGACCTTCGTCTTCCTCTTCAAGATCTGGATCATGGTGACGCTCGTCGGTTACACGGCGCTCTTCATCCTGATCTTGGTCGCGCTCGCCATCGCCTCGATCGCGCTGGCGACCCAGACCGACAGCGACGCCGACGACCTCATCGGGCTGCCCTTCTATCTGCTCGCGCGAGTGCTCGAGTTCTTCTTCTGGATCTCCATCTTCGACGATGGCAGCTCGCGCCGGCGTCGTTCCAAGTTCAAGCGCAAGAAGCAGAAGGTTGAGAAACCGTTCTACCAGAAGATTTTCGACTACGTTTTCGGCCCGGAACGAAAGGCCGACCCGCTGCGTGTGCAGCAGGCGTTTGCAGACTTCGTACGTGCTCGAAATGGCCGCGTGACCGCGGCCGAATGGGCCTCCCGCACCGGTCAGACGCTGCAAGAGGCCGAGAACGCGCTCACCGCCAGCTTGGTTCGGTTCAACGGCGATGTGGACGTGTCGGAGGACGGCGTGTTGATCTACCGCTTCGACGACCTGCGCGTGACCGCAGCCGCAGGCCGCGGTGGCGCCGACCTGCCGCCGATCTGGACAAAACGCGCCACGGTTCCGCCGCTGACCGGCAACCCAGGCAGCACGAACACGTGGATCACGGTGTTCAACACCTTCAACCTCGTGATGTCGAGCATCTTCGCGTTCACGCTGATGGGCCAACCCAACGTCGATCCTGCGATCGCGTTCGGTCTCGGCTGGATCCCATTCGTCTTCAGTCTCCTCTTCTTCGCGGTTCCCGGAATCCGCGCGCTCGTTGGTGCGGGCCGCAAATCCAAAGCCGAACATGAGAACGCTCGGCGACAGGAACTCAAGAAGGTGTGGCAGGCGTCGCATCCCGACCAGGTCTCACCCGCGGGCCTCGACCCGAAACTGGCCGATGAGATAGTCAAAGGGTATGACGGAGATGTTCAGGTGCTCGACGACGGTCAGATGGTGTATCTGTTCCCCACGGTGTCGGCCGAACGCCGCGCCGCACAGCACGCTCGCGACGCCGCACAGTCGCAGGTCGTGTTCGGGAAGACCGTGTTCTCGTCTGACGAAGAAGAGGTTTCGCTCGCTCAGGCCGAGCTCGACGACTTCGACAAGCGGCTCGCACGCGAGCTAGAGGGGAGTCACATCGAATTCGAAGTTGGAGCGCCGGTGGGCGTTGGAAGCTGATTAGAGGCAATGAGTGGAAGAGACAGCGCAGCTCGAAGAACCTGCTGAATTAACCGAGGAAGAGAAGCGTCGCCGCTTCTCGATGCTGCGGTCGTATACGATGGCCGATTTCTTCACGCTGTCGAACGCTGCGTGCGGCACGGTCTCGATCTTCCTCTGCTTGAACTATCTCGACCTGGGGAATCCACATTTCATCTGGATCGCGTTCCTCCTGATCCCGATCGCGCTCGTGTTCGACGCGCTCGACGGTTGGGTGGCGCGCAAGCGCCAGTCGTGGAGCATCCTCGGGGCCGACCTCGACTCCCTCGCCGACGTCGTGAGTTTCGGCGTTGCACCCGCGGTCATCGGCTTCACGCTGGGCCTTCGCGGTATCTGGGACATGCTGTTCCTCGTCTACTTCGTGGTCTGCGGCATCTCGCGCCTCGCCCGATTCAACGTGACCGCCGAAGACCTCGCCGACGAATCGACGGGCAAAGTGAAGTACTTCGAGGGGACCCCCATACCGACATCGGTGGTGCTGGTCGCCGTACTTGCGGCGCTCACTCAGCAAGGCAACGTCGGAATCGAGCTCATGTGGGGCGGCATGACGAGATTTGCCGGCGGCATGTTCCACCCCCTGTCCCTGATGTTCTTCATTTCGGGCAGTCTCATGATCTCGACGATCAAGATTCCCAAGCCCTAACGACGGCAGCCGGGCGCCATATTGACCATCTCTACGTGATATGGAATAACCCTCCCGCCTCGAATGTCTCGATGACGAACGTAGAACCACGGAGAACGACATGGGCGACCACGGACACGAAGACGGACCGATTCACCAGGCTGGTTGGGTGATGTGGATGACTCTCGCAGTGTGCTTCACTTTTGCGGCAGTCGTTCTCGGCATCGGCGCGCTGACCTAAGACGCACGCGCTCTACTGGACGTTGAGCGGGCTCTCGGCCCGCTTTCGTCGTTTCTTGGCCCGGAAACACGACCGGACATACGAATGCTCGACGACGCACCACTCTACCGCGCAATCTCGACGTCAGGACCTCTCCCCGAAGTTCTGGAGGGCGACGACGCCTTCGGGTTTGCCGAACCTCACGCCGCACTCCGCTGGGGCGGACTCTGGCCCGATGGGCGCCCGTCCCGTCTCGTCTCCTTGCGCAGTCACGGGGAGCTCGAGCTACGTGGGCCACGGGCGTACGCGACCAAGCTCGACGTGGTCGGCCTCGTCAACCCGGCCGAGCCGCTCGAGACATTGAGCGCGGTGTTTGACGAACTGTCGGCTGAGATGGCCGCCGAACAAGCTGCGTGGCGAAAGGCGCTCCGCCGCGACGGGCGCGACGTCGATTTCGTCCGCGCCGCCCTCGACGTCACCCTCGCCGCGCGAGGACTGAAGCTGTGGGGAGTTCGACAGTTCCCCAGCGTCGAAGCATTGCGCGACGAGATCGATCCCGCGGCGTTCTACACCTGGGGCGCCGTGCACGCTCAGGCGAGCTTCGAACAATGGCAGAAGGAAGCAGCAGAAGACGAGATCTACGAAAAAGCCCTCAGAACCGCCTGGACCGCGTGGTACTCGCAAGACTTCTGGGATGATGAGGACGTCGCCGCAGACCCCGGCGCGAACGCCGATGTGCGCTGGGATGTATGGGACGCCTGGGCCGCGCTCACGGTCTTCTACGCCGTCGAAGAGGGCTGGGTGCATCTTCCGTCCGACGTGATGACTCGTGGACTTCGCGACGCGTATGCGGCCGGCCTCGGCATGGCCGCACCCATCCAGCCCGGGGTGCTCGGCTTCGCCATGTTCGACGAAACCGACTAGCGGCCAGCCGCCGCGAAGCCTGCGCTGGAATCGATTGACCCCTCGCGGTAGTTTCCACCTTTGCAACGGCGAATCATCCACGCCGAACCAATCACGGACGAATCGATATGTGCGGAATCGTAGGTTTCATTGGGAGCGACCCTTGCTCCTCCGTTCTTCTCGAAGGCCTCAGACGCCTCGAGTATCGCGGGTATGACTCGGCAGGCATCGCGATCCAGACCGAGAACGGGCTCCAGATCGCCCGCGCGGAAGGTAAGCTCGCAAACCTCGAAGCCGCCTATCGCGCCGAGCCCTTCGACGGCCCCATCGGTCTCGGCCACACCCGCTGGGCCACTCACGGCTCGCCAACCGAAACCAACGCGCACCCACATCGTGCGGGCCGTGTCGTCATCGCCCACAACGGCATCATCGAGAACTATGCCGACTTGAAGCAGGGACTCGTTGCCGAAGGTCGAAAGTTCGAATCGGCGACTGACACCGAAGTCGCAGCCCACCTCATCGATCGTGAACTCCAGAACGGAGCCGACGACCTGCACGACGCCGTCCGTAAGGCGCTGGCCCGCATGGAAGGCAGCTACGCGCTCGTCGTGATGGATGTCGATGACCCCGACCAGCTCGTGGTCGCGCGCTTCGCCTCGCCCATGGTCCTCGGTAGGGCAAACGGCTCGGCATATGCGGCGAGCGACATCCCGGCCGTTCTGTCGCACACGCGTGACTTCATCTTTCTGGAAGACGGCGACACCGCTGTGATGCGTCGCGATTCCACGACGATCTTCGACGCCTCCGGTGCCCAGATCGACCGGCCGACCAAGCATATTCAGTGGGACCCGGTCAGCGCCGAGAAGCAGGGCTACAAGCACTTCATGCTCAAGGAGATCTTCGAGCAGCCGGCGCGCATCATCGACACGCTTCGCGGTCGCGTGATGCTCGAAGAAGGCGATGTCGACCTCTCCGAAGTCGACCTCGACGCCGAGTGGCTGGGCGGCATCTCGAAGATCACCTTCCTGGCGTGCGGCACGAGCTACTATGCCGCGATGGTCGGCAAGTACCTCATCGAACGAGTCGCTCGGGTGCCGGTCGAAGTCGACCTCGCGAGCGAGTTCCGCTACCGCGACCCGGTGGTCGACGACAACACGCTCGCCATCCCCGTCAGTCAGTCTGGCGAGACGGCCGATACGCTCGCCGCGATGCGAATGGCTCGCGAGCTCGGCGCGCGCTCGCTCGCAGTCTGCAACGTCATCGAATCGACGATCGCTCGAGAGTCGAACGGCGTGCTCTACACGCATGCTGGCCCCGAGATCGGGGTCGCCTCGACCAAGGCGTTCACCACGCAGCTGGTCGCGATGGGACTCATCGCAGTGTGGCTCGGTCGGCGGCGCGGCACGATTGACGCCGCGGACGCGCGGAAGCTCCTCGAGGCGCTCCGCAGCGCACCGACCGCTATCGAAGCGATCCTCAATGACCTGGACGTCTACGACGAGATCGCGCGCGAATACTCGACCGCACATTCGTTCCTCTTCCTCGGCCGAGGGTCGCAGTACCCCATCGCGCTCGAAGGGGCGCTGAAGCTCAAAGAGATCAGCTACATTCACGCCGAGGGCTACGCGGCCGGCGAAATGAAGCACGGTCCGATCGCGCTCATCGACGAACAGATGCCGGTCGTGGTCGTCGCGCCCCGCGACGAGGTCTACGAAAAGACCCTCAGCAATGTGGAAGAAGTGAAGGCGCGCGACGGCCGAGTCATCGCCATCGTAACCGCCGGAGAGACGCGACTTTCGGAACACGCCGACGTCATCATCGAAGTGCCCGATGTCGACCCGTTCGTACAGCCGATGGTCACTGCCGTGGCGGCCCAGCTACTCGCGTACTACGTGGCCGACTTCAAAGGCACGGACATCGATCAGCCGCGCAATCTAGCCAAGAGCGTGACGGTCGAGTAGAGTCCGCGGCCGCTGTCCTCCGAGACGATCGCCGGTGTGGCCTTGGCCGCACGGGAGGAAAGTCCGGGCATCACAGGGAAGGGTGGTCGATAACGTCGACCGAGGGCAACCTCAGGGAAAGTGCCACAGAAAATAGTCCGCCGGCCCGCTTGCGCGCCGGTAAGGGTGAAAAGGTGAGGTAAGAGCTCACCGGGGGCCGTGGTGACACAGCCCGCCTGGTAAACCCCACTCGATGCAAGGCAAAGCGAAGATGGCTTCGGCCCGGGGTACCCGCCTCGCATGCTTCAGGTAGCCGCTAGAGCGGCCTGGCAACAGGTCGCCTAGACGAATGATCGTCACCCGCTTGCGGGGACAAAACCCGGCTTATGACGAGGACAGCGTTGAAACAGACGACGCCCTGCGGAGGCTCCGCAGGGCGTCGTCGTTTTCCAAAGGTGTTGCGAAAGGTGCCCGAGTTGATTAGCTCGCGGCAGCTTCCTCGTTTTCGTCCACAGCATCCACCCAGTGGTAGAGGATGCGCTGGCAGCTCGGGCACGTGATGAGCGACTCACCGCGCTGAATCTCGATGAAGTCTTGCGGTGGGAGTGCCATGAAGCATCCCTCGCAGTGTCCATCTTTTGCGGCGACGATCGCGTTGCCCGGCCGGCGGCTGCGGATGAAGTCGTACTTGTACATGACGCGCTTCGACACTTCCGTGCGAGCTTCGTCCTGACGAGCCTTCAGCGCATTGATCTTGTCGTCGTACGCCTTGATCTCGCCTTCAGCGTCGGCGTGGTCCTGAGCGATCGACTCCCGAAGCTGGACGATCTTCTCTTCCTTCTCCGAAATCGACGACTCGGTGGTGCCGATGACTTCTTCGAGGTGGAGAATCTCTTCCTCGGTCTGTTCGACCGACTTCTTCAGCACTTCGAGCTCCTTCTCGACCGCGTTGAACTCCTTGGTCGATCCGATGTTCGTCAGGCGCTTTTTGCGCTTGTCGTGCTGATCACGAATGTCTCGGAGATCTTCTTTTTTCGACTTCTGCAGATCACGAATCTCCTCGAGTTCGTTCTTCTGCGCATCGAGATCCTCGACGAGCTTGTCGAGGAATCCTTTGTTGACCTCGAGTCGATCGAGGATCTCTTTCTTCGCGTGTTCGAGAGTGTCGAGCTGCAGGTCAATTTCCTGAAGTTCGCGCAAGCGGGCAAGCTGGTCCTTCAAAGCAATACCTCTGTCGTTTTCGGCCCGAAAAAGGAAAAGCGCCGGGACCGGGGTCCGGGCGCTTCAGTTGGGTCAGTCTTCGTACGTTCGGCGGGCTCGACTCGCACCCCTCGCGTGCTGCAGGGTTGCGTCGCAATGTTGCGTTTTCGAGACGTCACGTCCTCTCCAATTCGAGGTAGCCAGCCGCCAAGTGGGCCCACCAGGACTCGAACCTGGGACCAACCGGTTATGAGCCGGCAGCTCTAACCAACTGAGCTATGAGCCCTTTAGCTCTCGTCCTAATTAGGCGACCGAAAAATTTCGGGCCGCCCGTGAGACGTGACTAATTAACGGACGACCCGGAAGGTTGCAAGTATAGATTGGCTTTGGTCGCCAACAATTACTCGCCGAGGCATGCTGCGAGGGCGTCGGTTTGCGCCCAACCGCACGTTCCGTCGTTGCAGCCGCAGCTCGTAATCTCATCCCGATAACACGCGTATTCTGGCAGAAACTCACAGGTTGAGGCCTGTGGCGATGGCGCGCACAACTGTCCCGAACAGCCTGTGACGACGCAATCATCGTCCGTCTGACAAGCGCCAGGGTTGCACGCGATCTCCGTACACGCCCAGTTGCCCGCAGCGTCACAAACGCACGTGTTGCACCCGTCGCCCGCCGGC
Source organism: uncultured Bradymonadales bacterium (assembly GCA_964384605.1). Classification (GTDB taxonomy): domain Bacteria; phylum Myxococcota_A; class Bradymonadia; order Bradymonadales; family Bradymonadaceae; genus CAYLMO01. The sequence goes on from CAYLMO010000050.1 coordinate 37,398, forward strand.
TTGGTCTCGCCGTCCACGCAGGTTTCCGGGCCGACTTCGCATTCCGCGAGGGTGTTGTAGGCGGTGACCCCATCGGGGACCGAGCAGGGCGTCGGATACTCGCAGCACAGTCCGTCGGCCGATCGTCCATAGACGATCACTTGCGCGCAGTTCTGGTCCGAGACGACGGGCGCAGGGCAGGCGGGCGCCGGCGACTCGCACTCCTTCTTGGTGTTGTACGTCTGATGTCCTTCCGGAACCGAGCAGGGGTCGGGCATTTCGCAGCAGGTGCCATCGAGCCCGGGCACGTACACGACCTGGGCAATGCAGGCGCCCTCGTACTCGACCGGGGTCGGGCAGTTCGGAGCCGGGCAGGCTGCGGTGGTGCACAACCACTCGCCGCTTTCGCAGCTACACGTATTGCAGCCGTCTTCGGCGTCTTTCGTTTCGCCTTCGACACACGTTTCGCACGCGATTTCGGTACACGCCCATGAGCCATCCGCCTGACAAACGCACGAGTTGCAGCCGTCGTCGGCGTCTTTCGTTTCGCCTTCGGTGCAGGGCGTTTCGCAGGCCATCAGCGTGCACGCCCACTCGCCATCATCGCAAAAACACGAGTTGCAACCGTCGTCGGGCGCCGGTCCCTCGCACTCCTTCTCGAATAGCTCACCACAACCAGCCAAGCCGGTGAGCGCCAAAATTGCCAAACAAGTCATCAACCACGATTTCATGATCCATCTCCGGTGTGCGTTCGATCGCTCGTTGTGTCCAAATGGTTCGCAAATGACGTACCAACCAGCTTGAACACCGATGAGACCCCGCACGAGGGTCTCTCGTTTGCGATCGGGGAGGATCCTGACCGCGTCCGGGCGTTCGAACTGGTTCGTTCACCCGAGAAATCTGCGGCTGGGATTAATCGACGCGACAGAAATTCGAGACTAAGGTCGACGGACCGAAGCTAGCGCCATCGCCATGACCGAACTTTCGATCGTCATACCTGTTTATCGAAGCGCCGAGATCCTCCCGGAGCTCGCCGCGGAGCTCGACCGCGTCTTGCCCGAGGTCGCCGAGACCTTCGAAGTGATCCTCGTCAACGATGGTTCGCCGGACAACAGCTGGGAGGTCATCGAGCAGCTGCAGCGCGAGTACGACTGGCTCCGGGGCATCGGATTGATGCGCAACTACGGGCAGCACAATGCGTTGCTCGCCGGAATCCGTGCGACGCGTTTTGCATATGTCGTCACGATGGACGATGACCTCCAGCACCCTCCGTCGGAGATTCCAAAGCTCTTGGCGGCGCTCGATGCCGGGGCGGACGTCGTCTACGGACCGCCCGAAAAGCAGCAACATGGGCTCTGGCGAGACCTGGCGAGTGCGCTGACGAAGCGGGTGCTGCAGAACGTGATGGGCGCGGAGAACGCCCGGAATGTCAGCGCGTTTCGAGCCTTTCGGCGTGAGTGCATTCAAGCTCTCAAACACTATTCTGGCCCCTTCGTGAACATCGATGTGCTCCTGACCTGGGCCACTCGAAGGTTCGATGCTGTGCCGGTGCGCCACGACCCACGCTTTGCGGGCGAGTCGAACTACACGTTCCGCAAGCTGGTGAGTCACGCCCTCAACATGATGACTGGATTCACCGTGTTGCCGCTACAGGTCGCGAGCCTTGGAGGCATCGGCTTCGCTTTGTTCGGACTCGCCGTTCTAGCATTCGTGGTTGGTCGATATCTCCTGGAAGGCACGCCAGTCCCGGGCTTCCCGTTCCTCGCGTCGATTATCTCGATCTATTCGGGCGCGATGCTGTTCGCGCTCGGTGTGATTGGCGAATACCTCGCGCGCATGCACTTCCGAATCATGCGCAAGCCTACGTACATCGTGCGCGATGGGCTGGAGGTCGACGATGAGTGAAGGCGTGACGAGGCTTCAGTGGGACTCGGCCTTCTTCGGTGTACGCATCGGTCGCGTGACTGACACGAGTCCTGAGGGGATTGTGGCGAGCGCCGAGACCGACATCGATTGCGTGTATCTTCTTGTCGAGAGCGATGACTTCGAAGCGCGCGACATCGCGCTTGCGAGTGGTTTTGAGTTCGTCGGTCATCGCGTGACGTATCGGTCGGTCACCTTCGAGGCGGCTGAGTCGACTTTCGAAGGGCAAATCAGGCGAATCGAGTCGCCCGACCTGGCAGCGCTCGTGCCTGTGGCTCGTGAGGCTTTTCGGGATTCACGGTTCTTTTGGGACCGGAACTTTTCCGAGGAACGCGCACAGATGTTGTACGAAACATGGCTGCGCAACAGCGTGGAGCATGGGTATCACGACGAGTCGCTCTGCGCGGTTCGCGAAGGTCGTCCCGTCGGTTTTGTAACGCTCGATGTCTCGAACGAAGGCGTTGGCCAAATCGGCCTCATAGGCGTGGCGGAGGATGCTCGGGGAATGGGAGTCGGGACGGCTCTCATCGCGGCGGCGCACGAGTATTATGGCGCAAACGGCGCGAGCAGCGCGGAGGTCGTCACGCACGGCGGAAACCTCGGCGCACAACGCCTGTATGCGCGTCATGGTTACCTCATCAGTCGCGTGGAATCGTGGTTTCACCGCTGGAGTAGTGAATGAGCGACCGCCCGACCTACTCGATCCCGTTCAACCGGCCGATGCTCGTCGGCACCGAGCTGGACTACGTGGCCGACGCGTTCGCGCGAGGCAAGGTGT
>CAYLMO010000051.1:0-38928 GCA_964384605.1 uncultured Bradymonadales bacterium
AAAGCGAAGTGACCTCGCGAAGCGAAGTATCCTCGCGCAGCGAAGTACCCTCGCGAAGCGAAGTGACCTCGCGCAGCGAAGTACCCTCGCGCAGCGAACTTAATCCCGCGACTTTCCTTCGAGTCCGAAGATGCAGAGCGGCGGCGCCTCTCCGTCGAGCGTGACTTCGTCACCAACATCGAATGGGATGCTGAGATGGGGACCGTCCAGGTAGACCCGGCCTTCACGCATGCGCGAGATGACGCGGAGTTGTGCGTCGACGTCTCGGATGCCCTTCGTATGGCGAAACGACTTCGACGGCGGAGGGCAGGGCTCGCGAACGAGGTACTGAATGTCGCGTGAGTCGAGCGGAAGCACGTAGCCGCCGGCCGACCGAATTGCGGCCGTCGAGCCGGCCGGAGTGCTGATCCAGATGCCGGAGGACTTTTGTGGCTCGGGGGGCTGGTCGCCGACCTCCAAGAGGTAGCTCGTCACCGCGGCTGGGTTCGCGTGAGAAATGAGCACGTCGTTCAATATGGGGTAACCCACGCGCTCACCATTCAGACGGATGACGAAGCGCATGAGCGACATTGGCGCCCATTCATCGTCGAAGATGCGGTCGAGAAACTCGGCGGTTTGGTCGGACGTCCCGGCGCAGAAATAACCGACACTCTTGCCGGGGTCCGAGTTGATGCCGATGAGACGTTGGGTCCCGAGCTTGTGCGAGACATCCAAAACTGTGCCGTCTCCGCCCACAGACACGACGAGATCGACGTCGTCGACCTGGTCGAGGTCGCCTCGGAACACGACGTCGACGTCGCACCCGGCCTCGGCAAACACAGACACAACCTCGTCGAGCGACGCGTTGTGACGGTCGTGAGACTCGACGAGATTCTTCACGCTCAGGTGGTTCTGCTCGACGAGCGCGGTGAGGTCGTCGTCGCCGAGCGCGAGGTACTGTTCGTATCGGCTTCGTTTGTGCGCGACGAGGATGCGAGGCGATGACATGGCGGGCTCCGTTGGCTCCGTCCACGATCGTTAGCCGACGCTCTTTGGTTCGGCAACCTCGCAAGCCTCTTGCGTGCGTTCGAAGGCGCGTGGTACGCCTTTCGCCGTTGGTAAGTGTCTACTAACTAAGCGCGGTAACGACACCGCGTATCTGGTCCCAAAATACCTCCAAAGGAGTTCGAGATGTCGGACATCACCGTTCAGGAAATCTTCGGTACGATCCTCCCTGAGAAGCTCGAGGGCAACGAAAAGGCCACCTCCGCAAACGCGGTCTACCAGTTCAACATCGATGGCGACGGCGGCGGAAGCTGGACGGTCGACCTCACGAAAGACACCGACTTCGTGACGGAAGGCGAGAATGATGACGCCGACTGCACCATCACGATGAAGGAATCGGACTTCGTGAACCTCTGGACCGGCAAGCTCAAGGGCCCGCAGGCGTTCATGATGGGCAAGCTGAAGATCAAAGGAAACACGGGCCTCGCGATGAAGCTTCAGAACTTCATCGGGTAACTCGTTCGCGACTCGCGAAACCTGGGCGCGCGTCCTCTCGATATGAGACGCGCGCCTTTTTTGTGTGAAGGAGATCGACGTGGCCGAACTGTTCTTGGAAGGCGTTCGAGTGCTCGACCTGTCCCGGCTTCTGCCGGGGCCTTTCTGCTCCTTGCTGCTCGCAGACATGGGGGCGGAGGTCATCAAGATCGAAGACACCCGGGGAGGGGACTACGCCCGAATCTATCCGCCGGTGGACGACGAAGGGATGGGGACCTTTTTTGCGTCGATCAACCGCAACAAGCGGTCCATGACGCTCGACCTGAAAACCGAGGAAGGCGCGTCGTTCTTTCGCAAGATGGCGTCGCAAGCCGATGTCGTCTTGGAGTCGTTTCGCCCCGGCGTCATGGACCGGCTCGGAGTTGGATACGAAACCCTCCGAGAAGCGAACCCAGGCCTCATCTACTGCGCGATTACCGGCTATGGGCAGGACGGACCGCTCGTCGAGGCGGCTGGTCACGACAATGGCTATCTCGCGCTGGCCGGACTTCTCGGGCTGAACGGGTCGGCCGCAGAAGGCCCCGTGATTCCTGGTTTTCAGTTGGCCGATATCGGCGGCGGCGCCCTGTATGCCGCGCTCGGCATCACGTCAGCATTGTACCGTCGTGAGAAGTCGGGTGACGGCTCCTTCCTGGATATCAGCATGACCGAGGGGGCACTTTCGTTCGGTCTTCCAATGTTTGCCGCAACCAGCGCCGGCGAGCCTCCGCAGCGGGGCACGTCGATGCTCGGCGGCGGAATCGGCGCCTACAACATCTACGAAACATCCGACGGACGACACCTCGCCGTCGGCTCGCTGGAGCCAAAGTTCTGGATGACCTTCGTGAGTGCTACCGGGCTCGAGGAGCTCGTGACGGACGGTCACGACGTCGCGCCCGACGGTGGAGAACCACGGAAGAAGATTGCGGCTCGAATCGCCGAGAAGTCGCTAGATGAATGGACCGAGATTTTCAGTAGCGTGGACGCGTGCGTGGAGCCGGTGCTGACGCTGCCCGAAGTGCTCGAACATGAGCTTCACCGCGCGAGGAAGGTGTTCTTCGACCTCCAGGGGGTGAAGCACGCGCGCACTCCTCTCACGCCCCGCGACCGAGCACACACACGGGCGCCAGAGCAGGGGGCCGATACCAGAGAAGTCGTGGAGGAGTTTGGCGGCGATTTCGCTGAGCTCGCGGCGGCCGGCGCGTTTGGCGAGCGCTAGACGTGGAGCGATTCGCCCCAGAAGCCAGTCTCTGGCTCCCACTGGAAAGCGTCGAGGTCGAAGGTCCATTCGCCTCGAAATTCGATGCCTTCTCGCCGAAGTAGGTCTCGCTGCCGCTCCGCTCGGTTCACATCGCCTTTGAACGAGATGCCTCCAGACGCGTTGATCACGCGCTGCCACGGGACCTCGACGCCGTTCCCCAGGCTGTTGCGCATCAGCGTTCCGACTGCTCGTGCAGCGCCGTAGCTGCCCGCATAGAACGCAATTTGTCCGTATGTGGCCACCGCGCCCTCGGGGATTTGGTCGACGAGCCAGTAGACTCGGTCGGAGAATTCGTCGAGGTCGGGGAGCTTCATCGCACCGTGAATTGTAGGCCGAACTGGACGCTGCCGTAGATCATCGTGTCGAACGCTGCGGCTTCCGTCGAGTCCCCGACGATCACGGCGGCTCGGGAGGCATCGTCGAAGTCGAGGTAGCTTGGCGTGACGAGTCCATTGACGCGTGCGCTAACGAAGATTCCGACCGGTGGCGCGACGTCGAAAGATGCCGCCACGCCGGAAAACCCGAAGAGGCCAAAGACCCAGGGGCGGGCCTCTTCATCGATGTGGATGAAGCCGAGTCCGCCTCCGAATGGGGCGTAGAAATCGAACCTCTCGCTGCTGAAAAAGTACCACCGGTATGCCGCGCCGAGCGTGCCCAGTACCAGTGCTCCTCGGGAGCGGTCGGGAACGGTGAGCCGGCGTGAATCCGCGAGCTTTCGATACTCGATCCCGGCGTCGTCGATGGTACCGTCGGGTCGAACGCGGTTCTCCGGGAGCGATTCGTCGCTCACGTGGGTGATCTCTACCTGCTCGCGATCGAACAGCTGCAGGCCGAGATTCGCTTCGAGCTCGTCGAACACCAGATGGAATGAAAAACTAGCGCCGGTCCCGGGAATCTCGTCGGCGAGGGTAGGGGTGTCGAAGTCGAGATAGGCGGCGTTGTCGATGTACGGTGTGGCGCCGCCACCTTGGCCCACGGCCGCCTCGAGGCCGAAGCGCGGCTGTGCGTGGACCTCGCCGAGATCGACGAATGCGACGAGGAAACAGGTCGTCAGCCAGATTGCGGCGATGGCGGCGAGCGAACGATTCATGCGGCGATGGTGCCCGAAGGCCTCGGTTTTGGGAAGGCCGCGGCTTGACGCGGTAAGGGCCGCTCTGTACACCAGATGCGCGCTCGCTTGCCCCATCAAAGACCGGCTTGCAGCGCACTTTTTGGATGAACAAGGTCTTTGCCCGAGGTTCACGATGAATCTTGCCGCCTGCACGAGGCTCCTCGCGGTCTTCACGCTCGCTATGTTGGTACCGTCGGTCGTGATGGCTGACGAGTCTGACGACTCCACGAAACAGGTTGTTCGCTACACGGTGAATTCGGGCGATACGCTCGGAAGCATCGCGCTTCGATTCAACGTCGGTATCGGCGAGGTCAAAGCGTGGAACAATCTCGAAGATCTGCATATCGAACCCGGTAAGCAGCTCATCGTGAAGTCCGAGAAGAAGGTCGAGAAGAAGAAGGAACCGCTCCCCGTGATTCACGTCATCAAGCGCGGTGACACCTTCGAGAAGATTGCGAAGTCGTATCGGGTGTCGACCAAACAGATCAAACGCTGGAATCGACGGTTGAATCCGCGCACGCTCCAGATTGGGCAGCGTGTTCGTCTCTACATTCCGGGCCGCGAAGGTCACTCGGTGTCTTGGGGCTCGGCCAATCGTGGTCGACTCTACAACGGTGTCGCGCTCGAGACCTCGGACGTGATTCGAGTGCGACACGTGTCGCGCGCCTACGGAACCGAGCGCACGATCAAGATGCTCGAAGCCGCCACGGCCGATGTGCAGGCGCGCTGGCCGGATTCGCCGACCATTGTCGTCGGTGACATCTCGTACAAGCGCGGCGGCCGCATGCGCCCGCACAAGAGCCACCAGTCGGGGCGCGATGCTGACTTGAGCTACTACCACAAGGGTGGAGTGCTCACGCGCGACTTCGTCGAGATGACGCCTGAGACCTTCGATGCGGTCAAGAATTGGCACCTCTTCAAGACGCTCATCGACACCGAACAGGTCGAGTACATCTTCGTCGACTACCGGCTTCAGAAAGAGCTCTTCCTGTACGCGAAGTCCATCGGCTACACCGAACAGGAACTCGCACCAATCCTGCAGTACCCCAATGGCGCTCGCGCCCGCACCGGCATCATTCGCCACGCTCGCGGCCACGACGACCATTTCCACATCCGCTTTTACTGCGGTCCCAAAGACAAGCGCTGCCGCTAGAAGCGAGGCCACCATGGCATGGGTTGAAGGAGAACTTGAACGTTCGTTCGTCGTCGAAGCTCCCCACGAAGACGTGGTGGAGTTCTTCTGCGAACCCGCACAGTTCAAGGACGCTTTCTCGCAGATGGAGACGGCCGAAGAGGTCGAACCCGGCACGTGGTCGTGGACGCTTCGCGAGAAGTCCGAAAAGGGCATCACGTTTCAGGGCAAGTACACCGTGAAGTACGAGCGCGATGGTGACACCGTTGCGTGGGAGACCCTCGAAGGGAACACCAACTCGAAAGGCACCACGTCGTTCACCGATCTGGGGCGAGGGCAGACCGAAGTGCACTACGCTGAGGTCCTCCGCGTCGACCTTCCCATTCCGAAACTGATGGCAAAAGTCTTCAAGCCCATCGTTTCGCGCGAAGTCTCTGGCGGCATCGGCGAGTTCCTCGACCGTGCCAAAGAGATCCTCGAGGAGCGGGCCTGACCATGGCCCTCCGCAGAAAACCTGGAAGATTTGGAGAGTTTGGCGGCCGCTTCGTCGCGGAGGTCCTGTGGGATCCTCTGCAAAACGTTGCGGACGCGTTCGACGAAGCGATTGGTGACGAAGCCTTCGCCTCGCGGCACCAACGGCTCTTGGACCGCCGCCTTGGACGACCAACACCGCTCACTCACCTCGAACGTCTCTCCGCGCATCATGGCGGCGGACAGCTCCTGCTGAAGCGCGAAGATGTTGGCGAGAACGGCCACTTCTGCGCCGTGAGCGCGTTCGGCCAGGCACTTCTCGCGGCCCGTATGGGAAAGGGAACGCTCATTTCCGAGACGGCCACCGGGGACTTTGGTGTAGCCATCGGCGCCGCAGCGGCTGCGCTCGGACTCGATGCGACGGTCTTTATGGGCCGAGACGATCACCAGGCCGAAAGCCGCTCAGTCGAGCTGATGGAGCGGCTCGGGGTCGAGTTGCGCGTGGTGGATTCGGACGTGCGTGGTCGCAAAGATGCCGCGATCGAGGCGCTCCGCCACTACTCGGCCCGGATCGATGATGCATTCTACGCCGCGTCATCGTCGGCCGCGCCGGACCCCTATCCCAGAATGCTCGCCTACTTCCTCGCTTCGATCGGAGCAGAGATCAAAGTTCAGGCCCGGCGTGCTGGTGTTTCGCCGACCTACGTCGTCGTACCGGTGGGGTCGGGGAGCGTTGCGACCGGAGTATTCGGATCGTTCATCGAAGAGAGCGAGACGCAACTCGTGGGCGTACACGGCGGTGGCCAGAGCAGAGAGTCGGTTGGTTCGCCGCTCGTTCACGGCCGTCGAGGAATCTTCCTCGGCACGCATACCTTCGTGCTGACCGACGACGTGGGGCAGATTCTAGAACCTGAAACTTCAGCGGCAGGGCTCGCGATGCCGCTCGTCGCGCCGCAACTGGCGCGGTGGGCGAGTGAAGGAGACGTCTTGTTTACGGAGGTCTTCGACGAGCAAGCCCACGCATCGGTCGTTCGCGCGCTCGAACTCGAGGGGTTGCTCCTCAATCTCGAGACCGGTCACGCGCTGGCATACGCGGAACGACTGCTGCCGACGCTACGCGAAGACGACGTCGTGGTGGTCGTGTCGACCGGGCGCGGCGACAGCGAATTGGAAGGTTGGGCAAGCGCTGGGGATGAGTCGTGAACGAACGTTTGACGCATTTTCAGGGCCTCAACCGGCAGCGACTCGCGTGCGCTCTAGTGATGGGGGACCCGCACCTCGAGGCGACGCTCGAGCTCATGCTTGCGCTCTCTCGGGGCGGTGCAGACGCAATCGAGCTCATCTTTCCGTTTGGCGATCCGATGTTCCACGGCAAGGTCGTTCGACGGGCGACGCACCGTGCAATGTTCGAGGAGGTCGGCTGGGAAGAACTCGTCGATCTGATGCGAGACTTCCGAGCAGAAGACGACGAGACCCTCGTCTACGCGACCATCTATTCGAGCGTTCTCTATCGGCGGGGCTTCGAAGCGAGCGCCGATCACCTTCGCTCGGCGGAGATCGATGCGATTTCGATTCCGGACATGCCCTGGGACGAAGCGGGCGAGGCAACCATCGCGATTCGTGGCGAGGGCCTCGAAGTGATCTCGATGATCGCCTCGACGACCTCCGAGACTCGCTGTGCTGCCATCGCGGCGGACGCACAGGCGTTCATCCTTTGGAGTGGCCACGCGGGCGGAGACTTCACGGACACTGCCGAGCGACTGCGAGAGTCGATGGAGCATGTTCGCACGCAGGCGAAGGTTCCGGTGCTCGCCGCCATGCAGATCTCGACCCCTGAAGAGGCGGCAGAAGCCTCCGGGCACGCCGATGGCGTAATCGTCGGTTCTTCGTTGGTCTGGCAGATTGAAGGGCGGGGCGCCGACATCGAAGAGAGGATCGAGTCCTACGTTCGGGACATTCGACGGGCCCTCGACGCTTAGTCGTTCGCTTGCTCGTTCTCGCTGGCGTCGTCAGCGTCGGCTTCCGCTTCTGCACCGCTTTCCGCCTCGACATCTTCCGCCTCGACATCATCCGGTTCCTCATCGTCGGATTCGGCTGCCAGGGTCTCCGGCTCCGATTCGGAGGCCTGCTCGAGGGTGCGGACGTCCGCGCTCAACTTCTCCATGACGGCTTTCGCCAGCGGTTCCACGACCTCGCCAGACCGGATATGCAAGTCTCGCTGAGGGAATGGAATCTCAATGTCGTTCTCGGCGAGTTTGTCCCAGATGATGAAATTCATCTGCCCGACAAGCCGCTCTTTGGTGATTTGTCGGCAGTCGTAATAGACGAGCAGGGTGAAGTTCACGGAACTGTCGCCAAACTCGAGGAGCCACACCTCGGGCCCCGGTTCCTCGAGCACGTGGTCATGCTCACCGGCCGCTTCGAGCAGAATCTTCTCTACTTCACGCGGGTTGGCCTTGTAGGTGACTCCGACCGGAATGTGCAGCCGTACGAGACTGTCGTGGTACGACCAGTTCACGATGCGTGAACCCACAATCTCTTTCGACGGAATCAGGAGGTCGTAGTTGTCGGGAGTCTTCACCAGGACCGAGCGCGCTCCGACTTCTTCGACGCGACCGTAAAGGTCGCCCGCCGTGATGATGTCACCCTTCTTCACGGAACGACCGAACAGCAGGATGAATCCCGAGATGAGGTTCTCGGTGATCGTCTGCAGGCCGAAACCAATCCCCACACCAAGCGAAGCGAGGACCACCGTGAGGGCCGAAAGGTCCACGCCGAGCGCGGTGATGGCGAAGAAGAACCCCAACACGATCAGCGCGTAATTGATGAGCGTGTTGACCGCGTATCCAACCCCGACGTCGACCTTCAAGGTCGGATAGACCTTGAGGAGCAGGATTGCTCGTAGAAGGCGACCGAGTAAGACGGCGCCGCCAAGTACGAGGAACGCGGAGATGACCTTGAAGACCGAGAGGTGATTCCCGCCAATCGAGACGAGCGGGGTCTTCAGCACGGCGACGAGCGGGACCCAGAGCGCCACGAGCCGCAACACCGCCCAGAGCAGGGCGAGCGAGCCAGCGACGCGCAGGAGGTAGGTGAGCGACCGGAAGAGCTCGCGCTGCTCGCGGGTATCGACGCCCTCGCGTCGCCGCATCAGCCATGCATGCGCCTTTGCCGCGCTCACCAGCGCGAAAAGGATGAGCCCGACGATCGCGTAGCCACGAATGAGGATGAAGTTGGAGGCGCGACTGAAACCGACCGCGCGGAGCGCGAGGAGGAACAGCGTGACCGTCAGGATCGGATAGTAGTTCCGGGTGATGAAGCGCCGGAAACTCGCATAGATGGTCGTTCCGCTGGGGTCGGGGAAGAGATCCGACACGGCGTCGCGACATGCGTAGAGATAGAGCGGGATGATGACCAGCATCGAGCGGAACGCGACGCGCCCGAACGCTCGGACCTCGTCGTGCCAATCGAGCAGCTCCATCGCGTACAGCAACCCGAGCCACGCAAAGATCAGCCGAAATGCCCACGTCGCGAACGACCGCAGTTGGCGAGCGTGCTCGTCTTTGACGATGACAATCCCGAGCCCGAACACCACGACAACGACCGCCTCGAGTGCCCGGTAGGCAATGATGAGCCACAGAATCCGCGTGGCGACGCGGCTCCAGGGTGCCTGTTCGAAGACCGCTTGGATCGGGAAGTAGCTGATCAGCACCATCAAGCCGACCGAGAAACAGCGGCCGGCGACCACAATCAGTGCCCGAGTCATCTCGGTCAGCAGGTGGTTGGAACCGATATGGACACGGGCCTGCCAGCGGCGCGCCACGCGCATCGCCGGGCGATCGATGATCGCGAGGACCACGATGAACAAGATCGTGATCCAGAGGGGCAGGGTGTACTGGAAGCCGTCTTGCCACCTTCCTTCGCGAAACGCAGACCGAATCGAGTCGAAGTCGACGACTCGGTCCTGGATGTCCTCACTTATCGCGTCCCAAACCGAAGGGCCGAATCCGAGCGGCTCGCGTTCGAGGAAACCGTCGTAGCGACTCGCGAGCGACTTCTTGGCTTCGTCGAGCTGTGGCGCGAGGGTGCGCACCTGCAGGTCTTCCGCGGTCTCAGCTGCTTCTTCAGCGACTGAGTCAGAACCACCGCCAAAGGGCGAAGCAGACTCACCACAGCCCATCAAACCCAGGCTGAGTGCGAGCAGGAAGGCCGACAGGATCCCGGCAATATGGAACTTTGATTCCTTCAAAAAACTACCGAGTTGGACCGAGAATCGTTCGCCGATATGTACCATCGGCGCGGCATTGCGGGAAGAAATCGTGCGATCGAGCGGCTTCTCGATCGAGTGGCGGCATATATACGCCGCGACCGCGGTGAGGATATTGCTAACATCCACGCCCGTTGTTATAACCCTGAGCGTTCCAGATACTCGTACGCGCGTGGAATTGACCCGCAGCGACGGTTCCAACGGAGACCAAGCATGAAGCTCGTCCGCATTTTCACCACACTTCTTCTTTGCCTGTTCGTCTCGTCGGCTGCGTTCGCGCAGGACCAGAATCCCATCGAGAACGAAGAGTTCGGCGTCACGATCACGCCGCCGGCCAAGTGGGAAGTCACGCAAGGCAACGACAAGGCTGTCGCCAACTTCAAGCACGTCGGCTCGCAGAGCCAGATTGAAGTCGTCGGAACCAAGCTCATGACCGCCGACGTCGCCGACGTCTTCTTCAAGACGTTCCACAAGACGCTCAAGGAATCCGACTTCGAAGAGACCAAGTCCGAAGAAGTCAGCATTGGCGAGCAGAAGGGCAAGCAGACCACCTACACGTTCAAGCACTCCGGCGTGACCCTCGAAGTCGTCATCTTCGAGTTCCTCAAGGCCGAAACCGCATGGCTCGTCGTCGGCTACATGCAGGACGTCGACAAAGAAAAGTACATCGCCGACTACAAGAGCGTCATCGAGACGATGAAGTTCAAGTAAGTCCGCGACACTCCGCGACGAGACCCGAGGCTTGCGCCTCGGGTTTTTTCGTTTGAATGTACGGGAGTCGCCCCACGTTCAACGTGATGCCACTCACCACAGGCACAGGAATCCGCATGCGGAACTTTGTCCACGCTTTCGTCTTTGCCCTCGCAGCTGCAGTCGTGCCCGCAGGCGCACTCGCTCAGGAGAAGAGTGAAAACCCCGTCGTAAAGTCGGACAAGGGGATCTCCTTCGAGAAGCCAGACGGCTGGGTCTCCCAACCCGGAAAGAAAGGCGTCGTCGCAAGGCTCAATGCAGCCGGTGGGAAGTCGCACATCGAGGTGCGTACGGCGCCGGACGTCGACGCAGCCAAGGCGAAGACGTTCTTCACATCATTTCACGCCAGTCTGCAGTCTGCCGGCCTGAAGAAGATCACCGAGACCGCGGCCAAGAAGCACGGCGAGCATGACGGTCAGGAGACCGAGTACGAAATGAAGAACAAAGATGGCGAGAGCTTCCGGCTCGTCATCTGGCAGATCCACAATGGGTCCAAGGCCTGGATGATCGTTGGGTTCTTCGAGACCAAAGAGCGAGAACCGCTCTACGCTGACTTCGGAAAGCTCATCTCCGCCATCGTCTTCGCAAAGTGAACAGGCTCAGGACGAGCAAACCCGGCAACATCCCAGCAGGCCCTCCAAGCGTCGAACAGCTCGGTTCGGCCTCGCCGAACTCGAACTGACACAGGCTCGATCCGTTCGACGTCGCGCGACACTCCATCTGGTCGGGGCAATCCGCGTTCGAAACGCAATCCGCGGTGCAGTAGCCCGTCCCGGTGGCGGGCGATGAGAAGAAGCACTCCCCGCCGCACTGCAAGACTTCCCAACTACAGAATTCGCCGGTTTCGCCACGGAACGAATCGCACGCGGCGTAGGTCTGGTTGGCGACACAGGTAGAGCGTCCGCCGCAATCAGCGTCGTCGGCGCATTCAGACTGTCCCCCGGGGTAGAGCTCGCAGAGGGCGAGGTCGTCAGCAGCGCTGAGGGATGCCTGGCTACCGTCGCGCCTGTACGTGGCGTACATCGCCGCGATTGGGTCGTCACTATGGCCCAGGCGAAGCGCATGCCCCATCTCGTGCACGATCACCGAACGTAGATCGACCACCGGACCGACCTCCGGTTGGTCGATGGATTGGAACGGTACGGGATCGACGCTCCACGTATAGGACTGCCGATTCAAGAGAATTGTCGGGCCTGGGTAAGCGTCGCAGTAGACCGTAAAACCAATGGCCTGGCTCTCGCCGCCTCGATCCGGAAAGCAGTCGGTGCCGATATCGACGAAGAGGACCGGAACGGCATCCGCCGGTAGTTCTGCGAGGGAAGCGACGGGCTCGAGTGCGGAAACTCGGAGCGGTGAACACGCGACGGCCGACCATTCGGCAGCACCGTCCTGAAGCGCGACCTGAACGTCTTCCGTGTCGAGGCCGTTCGGCGGCTCCCCGACGAACACGAACTCGACCGGCCCTTCGGCGGGGGCGCCGCCCGGAGGCATATTCAGCTCGGAACCCACCGCGGGGAGGGCGAAGAGGGTGGTCGCAAGCGCGACGGTCGCCGCATGCCTCACGGCGCCTCCTTTGCTGTCGGTGCGGTAGGTTTCGAATCGGACTCCCAGCGCACTACGGCTTCGTCGCGAAGCTTTCGCAGCAGCAAAGCTCGCTTTTGCAGAAACTTGGCGTCCGTCGAGTGCTTCTGCAGCGCAACTTGATGCTCACGGAACTGAGGCGTCGGGTCTTCGCGGCGTTCGAGCACGAAGAAGAGCTGTGCGCCGACGGGCGTCGTAATGACCTCGGTAGCGCGACCCGATTGGGTGGCGAAGAGCACCTTCTCCACATCTCCGGCGGTCTCGCCGAGTTTCGTCCAACCAGTGTCGGGGCGGAAGCTCGGACGCCACTCCATCGGAACCTCGCGTGCAGCAGAGGTGAACTCGGAGAATCGCGACGCCGCGCTAGCCTTGGTGACGAGGTGTTCGATGACTTGTTCTTTTGGCACCGACCTCGACCAGGGAACGAATAGAGACGCTGCGCGGACCTCGACCGTCTTGGCGGGGCGGGCGACGACCTCTTCGAAGACGTCTGCGACTCCGGCGTCGCCGGCTTCTTCGTTCCTCGGAAGGGTTCGCTCGAGCAACAGGCGTCGTCGAAGATCTTCACGATACTCGGCGAGCGTCACGCCGCGGCGGGCGAGGTGTCTTTCGAGCACCTCCTGCGAACCGAAACTCTCTCGCACGCGCTCCGTGAGCGCGCGGTCGACCTCTTGGTTCGAGATCGGCGGCGTGGTCTGTGCCTTGAGCCATTGGTCGATGAGGCGTCGGTCGATGAGACGTTCGGCCACCATCCGCTTCTTGAGTTCGAGTTCTTGCCCCTGCAGGGGGCGTTTCTGTGCACCATAGAGAGCCTGCATCTGGCGCAGCTGGCGGTCGATCGCGACCTCCTCGAGGGGCTCTCCATTGATCCATGCGACGACCTTCGGGGGCTGCTCCTCGGAGGACTCCGGGGGAACTTCGAGCGAAGGTTCGATCGTTTTTGCCCGTTCCGGAGCGGCCTCCGACGGAACGGATTGGTCCGAGGAGTTGTCACAAGCAAGACCACCAAGCGACGTGATCAGCAGGACCGAAGCGATGTAGCGAATTGGATTCACAGTTTGACGATGCCAGACGGGTCGGTTGCACGGCAAGTTCATGAACCGATTCGAGACGCGGGAACAATCCCGAGTCAAAAAAAGGTAACATTTCTTAGATCCAATTTGCCGCGGCGGCGTTGGTAGGTGCGTCAACCTCGAGACGAACCACGAAGAATGGGGCGAACCCCCACAAGGAGAACACAATGAAGCAGCTTGGCACCATCGGCGTCGTCGTCATGCTCCTCCTCGGAGCGGCGATTTACTACAGTTCACAGAACAAGGCAGAAACGCCCGAGCCGGGCCCGACGCCCGAACCAACGCCGACCGTCGCCGAGCCCGAACCCGTGGCGAAGCCGACGCCAGGCCCGACCACCGACGGCGAAACTGGCGACACACTCAAACTTCGTGCGGCCATCTCGAACGGGTATATCCCAGTATCGAACACGTCGGACCTCTTCGCCGCGATCGACGTGGACGCGATCGCTCACGAAGGCGACAGCCGCCCGCCGCTCAATGTGGCAGTGATTCTGGACCGTTCCGGTTCGATGTCGGGCCAGAAGATTGAGAATGCGAAGGCCGCCGCTCGTCGCATCGTCAATGTACTCGGCCCCAACGACCGTCTCTCGCTCGTGAGCTACGGCTCGGACGTCACGGTCGATGTGAGCTCCCGCTTGATGAATGATGGCAACCGCACCGCGGCATTGCGCGCGGTCAACTCGATGATCGAGGGCGGTGGAACGAACCTCTCCGGTGGTTTCCAGCGCGGTTTCGACGAGATCGGTCGCTGGAAAAATGGGGAGGCAGTGAATCGCCTGATTCTCTTGTCCGACGGTCATGCGAACATTGGCATCACGAACAACAAGTCGCTCGTGAATCTGGCGCAGAATGCGCTCGATACGGGAGTCACGGTGACCACCATGGGAATGGGCCTCGACTACAACGAAGACCTCATGACCGCGATGGCGAACGAAGGCGCCGGCAACTACTACTTCATCGATCAGCCGAACACGATCGTTGCGGCCTTCGACAAAGAGCTCAACGGTCTGAAATCGGTCGTCGCTCGCGACGCAGCGGTCGTCGTCACCCTCGGCGATGGCGTCGAACTCGCAGAGCTCCACGGATACCCGCACTCGCAGCGCGACGGAAAGATCTACATCAAGCTCGCCGAGTTCAACTCGTCGCAGTCGAAAGACATCCTGATGAAGTTGAAGTCGCGCTCCGGTCAGCCCATGGGCGAAGCCGATGTCATGAAGGTCGAGCTGGTCTACGAAGACCTCATCAACGAAACGCCAAAGCATCACAATCTGCAGCTGGCTTCGGTCGTTACGGGCGACTCGTCGAAGGTCGCTGAGGCCGCAAACGTCGATGTCATCGCGCGGGTCCAGCAGATTGAAGTTGCGACGACGATGCAGGAGGCCATGAAGCTTTACGAAGAGGGACGGTCCGGCGAAGCCGCCAGCCGAATCCAGAGCGCACAGACGCGTATGCGTGAGCGACGTGCGAAGTACGAGCTCCCGAACGCCGCACGGTTCGATTCTGCCGACCGAGAACTCGATGAGATGAAGGAGTCCGTGAACGCAGCGCCGGCCGCATCCGACTCGGGTAAGCGACTCATCAAGAAGAAGAAGAGCCGCTCGAACGCCATTGTCCTCGACAGCCTCGCATTCTAAGCGACTCATCGACCACAGAGGGTCATCATGTCGGTCTCCGTTTCATTATCTGAGTCGCGCGCCTTCGGACGAGAAGCACTCATCGTCATCGGCGGCGGCGCTGTCTCAGGCATCGTCGCCGCCGGGCTCGAGCTCATCGCGGGAGCAGGCGCTCCCCAACTGATGGCGATTTCGTTCGGCGCAGTTGTCGGCCTCGTGGCCAACTTCGCCGACCACAAGATCGACACTCCCGTCCTTCGACTACTGCTCTCCATCGCAGGCGGTTTCGCAGCCGCACTGCTTTGGACGCTCAATCCCATCCTGGCCGGTGCGGCTGCTGGACTGCTCTTGGGAGGCGCATTCGCGCTGGGCGAGGACCACTCGGGGCCGGAGCGCGCCGCAGCGATTTCGGTCTACGGCTTTTGGATGGCAGCAGCCGTTTTCGTGACCCACACATTCGCCGTGGCGCTCGAAATGGCCGTGGTCGGGCACGTCTTCACCGGAGCAGTCTGGGGCTTGTTTCTGGCCTTCGCCGGTGGACTTCGCCGCTTGGAATGGCGACGTGACGAAGTGATCGCGAGCTTTCGTGAGGCCGAAGCCGACCTCAAAGGCGAACTGAAGCGGTCCGTCGAAGGCGGTCGCGTGCTCTACGAGCAGATCTTGCAAGAGGTCGAACGGGTGCCGGCGAAGGACCGCGACCGCGCCGAAGAGATCGCGACGGAGACGTCGCAAGCGCTCATCGCCTTGTGCCGTCGGTCCGACGAGCTTGGGCGAGCCGCGGAGCGAACCTCGCAGCGGAAGCTGCAGATGCGAGTTTTGTCGCTGGACGAGCGCATCGCGAACACAACCGACGCGACCGTGCGACGTGAGCTCGAGGCGACGCTCGACGAGCTCCTCGAACAGGTCAAGGTGCGTCGACGTTTCGACCTCGCGCTCGCCAGGCTCGAGGCCAGACAACAGCGCTGCTTCACGGCGCTGGAGCGACTTCACGTGTCGCTGATTCAAAGCGCGAGCGGGGGGCCTGGTGATGACGCGGCGGTGCTCGAGAGCATCGCAAGTCTCGAAAAACTCTCCGACGAGATTCGCTGGAGGAACCTCTCGGTCGAGGAACTGTGCGAAGGGGAGGAGGGTGTCGAGGTCGACGAGGAGGACTCGGATGAGTTGATCGCCGAGATTCGAGCCGAGATGGACGGAGCTGCCGAGTCGAGTGACGACGTGGAAGAGGTCGAGTTCCCGACTCGAGAAGAGTCCGTCGAAGAGCCCGAGACCCCCACGGTGCTTGACAGTGCAGCCTTCGCCGATGAGGTTGACGGCTCCACGGCCGACCCGCCTGGAACCGACGGATCCCTCGAGAGCACGGTTGAACATGTCGAAGTCGCAACCGCCGAGCATTCAGGCTGAACTTCACACCCATTCCACCTTCTCCGACGGGGCGTTCGAGCCGGCGGAGCTGGCCGCCCGCTGCGCTGCAGCGGGCGTTCGTGTGTGGGCGCTCTCGGACCACGACACGGTAGGTGGAGTCGCAGCGGCCGCCGCGGCAGCCGCCGAACACGACATCGAGTTTCTTACCGGCATCGAAGTGAGCGCCTATGCCGGGCGCTCCATTCACGTCTTGGGATATGGGTACGACCCTACGAACGAGACGCTGCGGTCCTTTTCGACACGAAGACTTCAGGCGCGGCGTGAGCGGATGGAGGTGATGATCGACCGTCTGGCGGAGCTGGGGGCGCCGGTCGACCGAGACCACGTCTTCGAACTTGCCTCGGGAGCCGTCGCCCGACCACACCTCGCCCAGGCCCTGGTTGACGCGGGCCACGCGAACTCTCGACAGGCTGCGTTCGATCGGTACATCGGGAATGGACGACCGGCCTATGTCGAGACGACCTGGCCCGGCGTGCCCGAGGCCATCGAGATGATACATGAGGCAGGCGGAACCGCCGTGCTCGCGCACCCCGGCTTGTATGGACACGACAAAAACATTCCGTTGTGGGTCGAAGCTGGCTTGGACGGCATCGAAGTAAGACACCCCGCTCACTCCTCCGGAGACGAGGCGAGGTATGTGGCACTCGCAAACGATCTCGGTGTTTTGAAGACGGGTAGTTCCGACTATCATGGCCCGGCCCACGACGGGGCCAAATACTTTGGCCGCGTGGAGCTTCCCGGACCGTGGTTCGCGCCGTTCGCCGAACGCGTCGGGATCAAGAATTGGATGAGCTCTTCAAGGAGCGATGAGAAGTGACTGAAGAAACGCCTTCCCCAGAAGATATGCCTTCGACGCCGACTCCTCCCAACACGGGGTCGCGCAAGAACATCATCGTCGTCCTCCTCGTGTTTGGAGGCCTGTTTCTGAGCTTCTTCCTCTTCGCCGCGGTCGGCATTTCGGCCATGAACGATGAGGGACTTTCGCTCGGCGAAGACCGAGTCGGCGTGGTGGAGGTTTCAGGCCCCATCATGGAGAGCAAAAAGTTCGTCAAAGAGCTGAACCGGTTCGTCGAAGACGAATCGGTGAAAGGAATCGTGATTCGAGTCGATTCACCAGGCGGGGCGGTTGCGCCGAGCCAGGAGATGTACGAAGCGGTTCGACGTGCCAAAGAGAAGAAGCCGTTGGCAGTGTCGATGGGCAGCACCGCGGCGAGCGGCGGCTACTACATCGCCGTCGGCTCCGACAAGATTTTCGCCAACTCGGGCACCGTCACCGGTTCCATTGGCGTCGTGACCCAGCTGTTCTCCGTGGACCGCGTCATGGAGAAGATCGACGTCGACGTCCACACGATCACCACCGGCCCCTACAAAGATGCGGGTAGCCCGTTCCGCGAGTGGACCGCACGCGACGAGGCCTACTTCGGGCAGCTCATCGACGATATCCATGAACAGTTCGTCGAGGACGTCGCCGAAGGGCGGAAGATGAAAAAGGAAGAAGTCCGGAAAGTTGCCGACGGCCGCGTATTTACTGGGCGACAGGCGCTCAAGCTCAAGCTGGTCGACGAGCTGGGAACGCTGCACGACACGGTCGCATGGGTAGCCGACGAAGCCGGGATAGAGGGGGACCCGAAGACGGTGTATCCGCCTGAAGAACGCCCCGGATTCCTGTCCGAATTGGTCAAAGGCAGCATGGATACGGTCGTGCGCGAAGCGAAGGCCAAGACCACGCCAGTCATCGAATACCGCTACATCGGACCTCAGTGATGCGAACGCACCTCGGACTGGTTGTCGCGGCGCTTCTGATGGCGTCACCGGCATTCGCTCAATCGACTGATGACGCTTCAGGTGACCAAACGGTCGCCGACGAGACGCCCCCCGCAGATTCAGGCGACGCAAGCGACGATGGCGGCAGTTCGCCGGTCGTCGAGGGTTCGGCAGGTGAGGCCGACAAGGCCGACAAGGCCGACAAGGCCGACAAGGCCGAGGAGACTTCGGACAAGGCTGGCGACGATGCCGGCGACGAGACGAAGTCGGAAGAGGCTGACGCAAAGCCCGAGCCGCTCTCGGAGACTTTCCTCGTCAACCAGGCGCTCACGCGGGCTGATGTCATAGCCGAGCACCAGGCGAAGATGGAGAAAGCCGAATGGCAGCAGTATCGGGCAGATTGGGCCTGGTTCCCCAAAGTTCGTTCCGAAACTGGCGTGACCATCGTTCCTGCCGAAGCGGACCCGAACAATCTGAACAACAACTTCGACGAGTTCGCCTCGCTCGACGTCGGACCAGTTTGGTCGCAGTCGATCTCGGTGCTCGTTCCCATCTACACGTTTGACCGAATCTCCATCGCACAGGACCTCGCTGCCGTCGGTATCGATGCAGAATCGCTGAAGCTCGAGGCGGCCAAACGGGACGTCGAGTTTCAGGTTCGACGGGCGTATTACGCCGTGCAGCTCTCGAATTCGCTGAGTGAGCTGCTGTCGGAAGGCGGCGGTCTCATCAAGGAACAGTTGGTCGAGATGGAGGACGCTCGCGACTTCGGCGATGCAGATTTCGAGATTGAAGACCTGCGGAAGCTCCAGATCTTCGA
Source organism: uncultured Bradymonadales bacterium (assembly GCA_964384605.1). Classification (GTDB taxonomy): domain Bacteria; phylum Myxococcota_A; class Bradymonadia; order Bradymonadales; family Bradymonadaceae; genus CAYLMO01. The sequence continues at coordinate 18,784 of CAYLMO010000051.1, forward strand.
CGCGGAAGTCGATTCCCGGCGGCTAGACAACCAGAAGCTGGCGACGATTGCTCGTGCAGGCGTTCGCTACTTTGCCAAGGTCGATGGCGGCTTTGCCGTCGAGGCGATGAAGGAAGAGGGCGAAGTCGAACCGCTCGGAACCCTCGCGGAGTACCAGAGCGCCGCGCGTTCCTCGCGTCCGGAAGTTCTTCTGTTGGAACATGCAGTGGAAGCCCGACGGCTCCAGCTCGAGCTCCAGAAGAGCGAGTTCTACCCGAACATCTTCGTCGCCGGGACCTTCAAGTACGTCGGGTCGACCGAGACCATCGCGCTCAAGAGCGTATGCCGCCGCACCGAAGTTGGCGGGGAGTGCGTAGACACAAGCGATCTCATCGCTCCGCCGTACTCGAACCCACTCGATGTCCTGAGCTTCGGCGTTGCGCTCGGAATGCGCTGGGACTTCGATTATCCGCAGGCTTACGGGAAGTACAAAGAGGTCGAAGCACAGAACAATGAAGTCACTGCGCAGCGTGACCGCGCGCTTGGCGCCATTGCCCTCGAAGTGGAGAAGATCTGGACCGACGCGTCGCACGCGCGACAAAAGGTCGAAATCACCGACCGACGACTCGACGCTGCGCGACGCTGGCGTGACCAGTTCGGACTCGGCATGCAGCAGGGCGGGGCGAACATCGAAGATGCGGTCGACCCACTGAAAGCCTACTTCGAAGCCAAGGCGCTCAACCTTCAGGCACGATTCGAATACCAGGTCGCTCGCGCCGAACTGGCGAAGGCCGTCGGCGTGCCTAACCTCGGTATGGTCGCCACTTCGAAATCGAAATCGAAATGAATCTTCGCGTGGCGCGCACGTCTGGTTAGGCGTGACTGCAGCTAGCCCTCCCAAAGGAGTTGCCAAATGAAAGTACGAAACTGGAAGACTGGGCTCGGAACGCTTCTCCTCGCGATGATGGTCGCGAGCCCTGCGTTGGCCGGCGAACCGACCGACTACGTGAAGGACCGAACCGAGGCTGTGACGAAGGTTCTCTCGAAGAAGGAATCGAAGAAGCGCGCCAAAGAACTCGAGCAAGTACTTCAGGCGACCATCGACTTCGAAGAGCTCGCGAGCCGATCGCTGGGAGAACATTGGTCGGCCCGCAGCGACGAAGAAAAGAAGGAGTTCTTGGACCTCCTTCAGTCGCTTCTTCAGGCCAACTACGAGACCAAGCTGCAGGGCCGCAAACTCGGCACCGATTTCACGATCGAGTACGAAGACGAGAAGACTCGTAAGGACCGTGCCATCGTGAAGACGAAGGTCGTGGTCAAAGAAGAGTCACGGCCGGTCGACTACCGGTTGGTCCAGAAGGATGGCAAATGGGTCATCTACGACGTCGTCATCGACGATATCAGTCTGGAAGAGACCTATCGCGAGGCCTACACCGAGATCATCAAAGAGGAAGGGTGGGCTTCGCTCATCAAGCGAATGAAGGACCGCGTCGAGGAGATTCGCGCGGCAGGTTGATTGGGAGTTCTCAGCGGCTCTCGAAGGTGAGCGGAAGGTCGAATTCGTTGCTCAGAATTTGATCTTCCGCTTCTTCATTTTCTGCTCGAGGTCGTCGAGCAGGGCCTTTGTTTCCTCGTCTTCAGGCACCAGCTTCAAGCTCTCCTTGAGCTTTTCGTGTGCGTCGAGCAGGTCGGTCTTCGACTTGCTCTTCGCGAGGCGTGCCGCTTCGTTGCGAAGGTTGTGGGCGAGCGTCTTGTCGATCTGTGCGAGCGTCTTTTGAGCTTTGTCGTAGACGGCGGTGTCTTCGGAAATCTCTTTCAGCACGTCACGCGCATCTCGGTGGCGTCCGCCCTCGACGAGGATTTCGCCACGCTCGTATTTGGACTTAGCTTCGGCCTCAATCTGCGCCGTTGCTCGTAGTTCCTTGGCCTGAACGTGATCGGGCTTGAGCGCGAGAATCTCTTCGAAAGTGCCGGCTGCGGCCTCCCATTCTTTGCGCTCCATCTGGGCTTTGCCCTCTTCGACGAGCCTTTCCACCTGGGCGTCGATGTTGTTGACGATCTCGCCGTTGGTGGAGCCCCCGTCGTCTCGGAGAGTGAGATAGCCGTAGACGATGAGCGCCCCGCCAGCCAGCCCGAGCAGCAGGAATGCGGCGAGGCCCGCGTAGATGATGGCGTTGCCACCACTCGCCTTGGCGTAGTCGGCGGGGTTGATGTTCGCATTGCCTTCGGCGAAGACGAACTCGATGTTTCCGAACTGGACTCGATCTCCCGGTTTGAGCGTCGTTGGAGTCGCGACGTCCTTCCCATTCACTCGAGAGCCGTTGGAGCTGCCGAGGTCCATCAGGGTGTAAATCTCGCCGTCGCGCACAATGCGGGCGTGCTGGCGGCTGATGGAGGTGTCCGAGAGGAGGATGAAGTTCTCGTCGGTGCGGCCGATCGTGTTTTCGACCTCGGAGAGCCCGAACTCTTCGCCGGCGAACGAATCGTTGATCCGAACGAGTTTGAAGTGACCTGCGTCGTCGCTGATGAAGAGCGTCGACATCACGTTGTTGTGCTGGGCCGCGCGGTCGGGTCGCTTGTACTCGAGGTACAGGTAGAAGTCGCCGACCTTGATCTGCGAGGCCGTGCCGAGGTCGCGTTGCTGGATGACCCGTTGGCCGTCCACGACGACTCCGTTCGCGCTGCCGAGGTCCTCGACGTAGCAGCGACCGTTGTCGATGAAGATACGGGCGTGCTGACGGCTCACGCTCGGCGAGGGCAGGACAATGTCGCAATTCTCCTGTCGACCGATGACATAGGCGCCATGGTCGAAGGTGAAGCGGTCGGCGATCTGGCCGTTACTGTCCTCGATGGTCAGCGTGAACATCTACGATTACTCGCGGAAGATACCAAGGTCGACGTCGATACCAGCGTGACGCAGGTCTTCGTAGAAGAGTGGAACGAAGCCGGTGGGGTGGAACTGTCCACCAGCTCCTTCGGCGCGGAAGTAGAAGATGTCGTTGAGCCGATAGGTGTCGATGTCGACGCCTTGGAGCTCCGAAATCTGCTGGACCCGGAACCCCTCGGAAGTGCGGTGCACCACGATGACGAGGTGCGCCGCTCGAGCGACTTGCTCGCGAAGTCCGCGAGGGTTCAGGTCGGCCGAGCCGAGCAGCGACATACTCTCGAGGCGTCCGAGTGCATCGTGCGCGCTGGTGCCGTGGAGGGTCGCAAAAGAGCCTTCCGTGCCGCATGCAGCGGAGGTGACCCAATGATACGCCTCGGCGCCCGCCAGTTCGTCGACGACAATTCGATGCGGTGCCATGCTCATGGCCGATCGAATCAGGAACGACATGTCGTAGCCCGCGGCCGGGTTGGCTTCGAGGCGGACGGCGTTCTCAGGGAGCGCGATGTTTTGGCCGCTCTCGACGCTGACCACCCGAACCGAGGACGGGAGGCGCGACGTGAGTGCCGAGAGGAAGGTCGACTTTCCGGCGCCGTTCGGACCAGCGATGAGCATCGACCGCCCCGCGTCGATGGCCCGGTCCAGGAACTCAGCCATGCTGGGCGAAAGTGCGCCACTTGCAACGAGGTCTTCGAGAGACTGTTCGGAGCGGCTCGGCTTACGGATCGTGATCGCGGGCCCATCGGGCGCGAGCGGAGGCAGGATCACATGGACACGTGTTCCATCGCCAAACCGCATGTCGTCCGCGTAGGTCTCAATCTCGCGCGGTCCGAGAAGGCGGTACGCGGCCGCCATTAGGAACTGCGGATGACTGAAGCCGTGCGCTGCTTGGACCAGACCACCGTCGCGTCGCAACACGATCTGGTCGAACCGATTGACGTAAATCTCTTCGATTTCGTCGGAGTCGATGTAGTCCTCAATCGGTCCGAGGCCGATGCATTCGTTGACGAGAATGTGTTCGAGTTGTTCGCGATCGACGCCAGGACTCACCGTGCCGATCGCGTCTCTCACCGACTTGGCGAAACGGTCGCGGTCCTCCGGTGTGGCCGGATAATTCAGCGGGAGGTCGGTGGTGGAGATCGACTCGAAGAGCACCGTTGCCACATCGTGCTGCGCGGCGTGGAAGCTCGCGTCGAAGTCACTCGCCAGTTCCTCGCGAGAGACCACCGAGCTGACCTGTGAGTATTGCTGCTTCGGAGCGACCGAGAGCCCATCGACCATGCGGTCGACGGTCGGCTCGTCGTTGTTCCCAATCTGGAATCCGCTCGCAATCTGTTGGCGGGGCGGTGTGATGGGGTCTGGCTCCGGCGCTGCCGAAACGGCCGGCACGGGTGCCGGAGTTGGATTCGGGTCACGCTCAGGCGCTGGCTGAACTGGATCGGCTCCGCCGAGCTCGGGCGTGAAGTCGATATCGTCGAAGTTCAGGTTCGGGCCGTCTTCGCCCGTCAGGTCGTTCGCAGCGGATGGGCCTGGACCCGGACCTGGCGCCGGCGGCGGCATCGGAGGCGCCGCACCGACGGTAGCGGACCCATCTGCTGGAGCCGCAGGGCCACCAGGCGCCGGCGGCGGACCGCCATTGGGGGCCTGCATGGCAACGGGGCTGCCGTCACCTTCGACCTGAATGATGAAATCGCCGATGTAGATCTTGTCGCTATCTGAGATCGGCTGTTCGTTTGTGATCTTGCGACCGTTTACATACGTGCCGTTCGTACTTCCCATATCCGCGATGGCGAAGCCGCCTTCGAGGATGAAGATTCGAGAGTGTCGCTTCGAGACATTGCCCTTTGGCAGGACGATGTCATTTCCCTTCATGCGACCAATCGTGATCTCGGGCTTGTCGAACTCGAACGCAGATTGCTGGCCTCCCTTTTCGCTGACCGTGACGGTAAACATGGAAAAAGGGTCCTCCGAAGCATATGGCGGACGCGCCCACCGTGAGGCGGTGTCGAGAACTTCGCGTCTTGAATTGGGCAGTTGACTACTGAGCGAGCGTGACAGAGGGGGGCGATCCTGTCAAGAATCTACCGGCCCCATTTTTGGGGCCATCAACAACCGCTCAGCCGCTTGAAATGCGGGGCATCGAGGGGTCATTCCTCTTCGCCGACCTCGTCGTCGGATCCCTCTTCGGAATCGGCTACTTCCGAGGAGTCATCTTCGTCGGTTTCGGCCTTCGAATCGTCGGATTCTTCGGGCGATTCGTCGGATTCTCCCGTTTTCTCGACAGGTTCCTCCGCGGATTCCGAGTCTTCGGTCACCTTCTCATCGGCTTCGCTCGATTCGTCCGCCGACTGCTCGTTGGCCTCATCGGCTGCTGCCTCTTCGGCTTCCGAGACGACTTCCTCTGCGGGCTCTCCGACTTCGAGATCACCGTCGGCCTCCGCAGCTGCCTCCTGTTCCGCCATCAGCTTGGCCACGAAGTTCGGCAAACGCTCCCAAATCGCCGGATCATTCGGCTCAAACTTCGGATCGTAGAGGTGGCATCGGACGAAGTGTCCTTCTTCGACCTCGATCGTTCGCGGCTCGTGCGTGGAGCACGGTCCGTACTTGGCCGGGCAGCGCGTGTGGAACCGGCAACCCGACGGCGGGTTGATGGGGGAGGGCACATCGCCCTCGAGAATCACCCGCTTGTACTTCCGGCGCGGGTTCGGCTGTGGAATCGCCGAGAGAAGTGCCTGAGTGTACGGATGGCGAGGCGAATCGAAGAGTGCATCGCATTCCGACATCTCGACGACCTGGCCGAGATACATCACGGCGATCCGGTCAGAGATGTGACGCACGACCGAAAGGTCGTGCGCGATGAAGAGGTAGCTGAGGTTGAACTCTTCCTGAAGGTCCTGGAGCAGGTTGATGACCTGCGCCTGAACCGACACGTCGAGCGCCGAGACTGCCTCGTCGCAAACGATAAAGTCCGGGTTGAGCGCAAGCGCGCGTGCGATGCCGATACGCTGACGCTGACCACCCGAGAACTCGTGGGGGTAACGCGTGATGTACGAAGGCTGAAGGCCGACGCGCTCGAGGAGCGACTCGACCATCTCGCGTCGCTCGTCGCCCTTGGCGATACCGTGGAACTCGATGGCCTCGCCGATAATCGACTCGACCGTCATTCGCGGGTTCAAGCTCGAGTACGGGTCCTGGAAGATGATCTGCAGATGCCGTCGCATCTTGCGCATTTCATCGGCTTCGAGGTCGAAGACGTTCTGGTCTTTGAACCGAACTTCGCCGCCGGTGGGCTCGAGGAGCCGCAGCAACGTTCGACCGGCGGTGGTCTTGCCACACCCCGATTCGCCCACGAGACCAACGGTTTCGTTGGGGAAGACGTGGAAGCTCACGTCGTCGACGGCTTTCACCTGTCCGACGACGCGGCTGAAGATGCCCTTCTTGATGGGGAAGTACTTCTTGAGGTTCTTCACCTCGAGGAGTGGAGTTCGCCCGGCGGAGTCTGTAGGAGCTGCAGTCATGGAGTCATCCAGTCGTAGTTCAGGCGGTCTTCAGTTCCATCTCGCCGGAGTGAATCTTGTCGGCGACCCAGCACGCAGCGGTGTGGCCCGGGGCAAGTTCGACGGTAGGCGGCTCTTCGGTACACTTCTCGGTCGCGTACGGGCACCGAGTGCGGAATCGACATCCGGTGGGGAAGTCTTGAGGGCGCGGCACCATCCCGGGAATGACCGTGAGACGGTCGCCCGAGTCGACTGGCTTGGACTCAATCGATGGAAGGCTGCTGAAGAGCCCGATGGTGTAGGGGTGCGCCGGCTTTTCGAAGAGCGTCACCACGTCGGCGTACTCGACAATCTTTCCTGCGTACATCACTGCGACGTGGTCGCAGACTTCGGCGACGACAGCGAGGTCGTGCGTGATGAAGAGGATCGACATGCCGATCTCTTCCTGAAGGTCTGAGAGCAGGTCGAGAATCTGCGCCTGAATGGTGACATCGAGCGCAGTCGTTGGCTCGTCGGCGATGAGGAGCTGCGGCTTACAGGCGAGCGCCATGGCGATCATGACACGCTGCTTCATGCCGCCCGACATCTGGTGCGGATACTCGTCGATACGCTCGTTGGGCGACGGAATGCCGACCTTGTCGAGCATGTCGATCGCGAGCGCACGGGCTTCCGGATACTCGAGGTCTTGGTGAAGCGTGATCGCCTCGGTGATCTGGTCGCCAACGGTGTAGACCGGGTTCAGCGAGGTCATCGGCTCCTGGAAGATGACCGAGATTTCGTTGCCGCGAATCTTGCGCATCTGCGGCTCGTCGAACTTCGTCAGGTCTTGGCCTTTGAAGTTGATCTTGCCGCCTACGATCTTGCCGGGAGGTTGTGGGATGAGCTGAAGAATGCTCATCGCCGTCACGGATTTGCCCGAACCAGATTCGCCGACGACGCCGAGCGTCTCGCCGGGGAAGATCTGGTAGCTGACTCCGTCGACCGATGGCAGTTGGCCGGCATCCGTGAAGAAGTGGGTCTTGAGCCCTTCGATCGACAGGATCGGTTCGGCGTCTCCGCCTCGTTTGTTGGTCTCTTTCGACATTCTTCGTCTCGGTTACTTGCGGAGTTTGGGGTCGATCGCGTCGCGGACACCGTCACCGAGCAGGTTGAGCAAGCTCACGGTGAGGAAGATGGCGAAGCCAGGAGCCAGGATGAGTGCGTACTGCTGCGTCTGACGGCCAGTGGTGAGGATCTGGCCCCACGAAGGGGTCGTCGCCGAACCCAGGCCGAGGAACGAGAGGGTCGCCTCGATGAGGATGGCGCCAGCAACGCCGAAGGTCGCTGCCACGAAGAGCGGCCCGAGAGCGTTCGGAAGAACGTGTCGGAAGATGACCTTCGATTCGAGCAGGCCCAGTGCCTTTGCGGCCTGGACGAACTCCTGATTCTTCAGCCTCAGGAACTCACCACGAACGAGTCGGGCGATTCGCGGCCAGCTCGTCACGCCGATGATGATCATGATGTGGAAGATCGACGGGTTGTCGATGAATCCACGCAGCGTGAGGATGAGGAAGAGGGTCGGGAAGCAAATCATCACCTCGATGAGGCGAAGGATGAGCATGTCGACCCAGCCGCCGAAGTAGCCGCCGAGGCTGCCGAGGACGATACCGATGGAGACGTAGATTGCGACTGCCACAACGCCGATCGTAAGCGAGATGCGGGTTCCGTAGAGCAGACGAGTGAAGACGTCGCGGCCTTCGCGGTCGGTTCCCAGCCAATGCTTCCAGGACGGGTCGAGCTCGACGGATGCGAGGTCGACGTCGCGGTAGCTGAACTCGAACGGCGGGAAGATTGCCGACGCGCTGTCGGCACCGGCGATCGTCACCCAATCGACGTAGGGCTGTCGGTATCCGCCGAAGTAGATGCCGGTCGCGATCACGAACAGGAGCAGTCCCGAGAGCAGGATGAAGTTGCGCCGAACGCGCTTGTAACGTTTGGCGTCTTCCGGGTCGAGCGTCCGCTTGAACAAGAGCCACGCGCCGAAATTGAGCGGCAGCCCGAACAAGAGGAAGTTGAAGAAGATGTCGACGCCCGACTCGAAGAAGTTTCCGTCAAAGAGCGCAGCGAACCACGGGAAGTAGGTCCCTGGCTCAACTCCGGAAGTCGCTTCGGTCACCGATACATAGAACGGCACGTTGAGCGCGATGACGGGCGCGATGATTGCGATGAAGAAGAGGCCGAAGATGCCGTACAGAGAGTAGTAGGCGAGCGGATACTTCTGGAACTGCTCCCAGATGATATCGCCGTACGACTTGTAGACCGGCCTGACCTTCTTTTCTTTGTTTTCTGCCATGGCAGTTCCTTTCGTCCTCGGCTCAGTCGAAGCTGATCCGCGGGTCGACCACGGCGTAGCTGATATCGGAGATGAGAAGGCCCACGAGCGTGAGCAACGTCGAGATGAGGAGAACCCCCATGATGGCGTTGTAGTCACGCGCGAAGATGCTCTCGAACATGTAGAGCCCCATCCCCGGGATATTGAAGATGACCTCGATGACCACTGAGCCGCCGATGAGGGCAGGCATCAGGGTTCCGAGGAGCGTCAGAATCGGAATCATACCGTTACGAACGGCGTGCTTGATGATGACCATTGGCTCGGCGAGGCCTTTCGCGCGTGCCGTTCGGATGTAGTCGGCTCGAATCACGTCGAGCAATCCGGTTCGGGCGTATCGCGAGAGGCTGGCGAGTGCGCCGTAGCACATGCAGAAGACCGGCAAGACGAGGTGGTACGACGCGCTGCCGAGGTACTGCAGCACCGTCATGTCGTCGGAGGATTGAATCTCTCGCGCCGGCTCGTACCACTCGGGGAACGCGCCGACGAATCCACCGGTCGGGAACCAGTCGAATGGCGCGCCGACCGTAAAGAAGTTCAACAGAAGTACACCGACGAAGAAGCTCGGGAGCGAATAGAGCGCGAAAAGCACGACCGTGAGCACCTGGTCAGCCAGCGTGTTCTGGTAGTAGGCGCTCCATACGCCGAGCGGAATCGAAAGCATGTACGCGATGAGAATTGCGAGCAGGTTCATCGTGAGCGTGTACGGCAGTTTCTCGGCGATGGTGTCGAGTACCGGTCGCTTGTCGACGTGGCTCACGCCAAAGTCGAAGCGCATCAGGTTGCCCCAATACTTCGCAAAGCGCGTGTCGCCGAAGAAGATGCCGACCTTGTCGCCGAACGAGTAGGTCCAGCGGTCTTTGTTCTCTTCGGCCCAGGGGACCCACTTTTCGGCGAGGATGGCGTCGACGTCTTCGGCGGTTGCTTCAGTGTCGAGCTTCCAGGAACCAACACGTTCGTTCTCGGCCGAAATCTCTTTGTTCTGTGCGCGCTGCTCGTCGGACTGCTTCTTTCCGTACTCGTTGATGAGACGGCGTTTCGCGTTCACCGACAGGCGATTGATCGCCAGGCGCCGAATGTCGACGCGTTCGTCATTCTGCGCGATATCGAGCAGGTGAGGCACGGTGTAGGAGCCCCAGTCTTCGATGAGGTCCTGCGACTCGATGATGGCGCTCGACGGTGGCTTCTGTGCGGCTGGGATGCAGCCTTCGACCTTTTCGCCTTCTTCAGGGCATGCGGGTCGCGCGTAGTCGGCGAGCACCAGAAGGTGGCCTCGGACTTCGTCGGTCGTCAGCGCATACCGAGTGTTGAAGAACGTCGGTTTGTCGAAGTTGAACTGCTCTTTGAAGATTCGGTAGCTCTCGCGAGCTTCGGAGGACGTGGACGACTCCGTACCTTCGGAGCTGACCGCGCCGCCGCCGGGCTTGCCGGGCGCGAGGTTCAAGACTCCGAAGATGACCAGCGAGATCACGAACAGAGTCGGGATCATCAGCAGGAGTCGTTTTAAGATATATGTCGTCATTTCAAGTCGCCGTTGGCAGGCCCTTTCATATGGCCGGCCCGAGGGGCCGGCTCATCGTTCAACACCAAGCGCGTGAGCGCTTCGCCGAATTACTTCTTTTCCGGCGCCTTCTTCACGTCGGGGTCGATGTACCAGGGCAGGGGAGTGAACTGAGGACGGGTCGTGTTGATGACCACGTTCTCCACTCGCGGCTGCCATGCCACGGTCGACTGAGGCGCGAAGAAGAAGGTGTAGGGCTGCTCTTGGTGCACGATGCGGTGGAATTCGCGGAGCATTTCGATGCGCTTGTCGTCATCGAACGTCGTGCGGAGGGTCTCGATGATTTCGTCGGCGCGCTTGTTGCGGAAGCCAACGCGGTTCGAGCCTTTCGGGGTGTCAGCCTGGCTGGAGTGCCAGATCTGGTAGGGGTCGATGAGCCACGAGAGGCCCCAGCCGCCGGTGAAGGCGTCGAACTTCTTCTCGTCCATCTTCTTCTGCATGGTCGGCCAGTCCACGACCTGCGGGCTCATCTGGATGCCGATCTTGCGCAAGTCTTCTTTGAAGACGGAGAGCGACGAGCGCCACGAAGGCGAGTCGTACGCGAGGATGGCGAATTCGAACTTCTTCTTTTCGCCGTTCACGACTTTGTCGCGGATGCCGTCGCCGTCGGTGTCGGTCCAGCCAGCTTCGTCGAGGAGCTGCTTCGCTTTCTCGAGGTCGAATGGGTACGGCTCGACGCTCGGGTCCATGGCCGGGTGCTTGTAGTAGTAAGGGCCGGTCTGGACGGTGCCGAGGCCGTTGAAGACCTGCTGTACGATGCCCGGACGGTTGAGCGTGTGGGTCATCGCGAGGCGGACCTTTTGGTCGGCGAAGAGCGGGTTATCTGCGTTCCAGCCGATGTAGTAGTACGCGAATCGGTCGACGATCTTGTACTCGAGGTCTCCGGTTTTGAACGGCGACTTCGGGCCGGCTTCTTTGATTTCGGACTTGTAGCGCGTGGGTGGAACACCAGTGAAGTCGACTTCGTCAGCCTTGAGCTTGAGGAAGGCGGCTTCGGGATCTTTCACGATCTGGAACTCGATGCGGTCGAACGGGTAGGTCGTTCCGAAGTAGCGGTCGTTGCGCTCGAGCACGACGCGCTCGCCGGCCTTCGACTCGACCATGCGGTACGGGCCAGTGCCGAGTGCGAGCTTCGATGCCCAGTGGTTGTTGAACTTGAGGCCGAGGGTCTCTTTCGGAAGGTCGTTGCCTTCTTCGTCCTTCGTGAAGAGCCACTTGGGGAGCGGGTAGTACTGAATGGTCATGTCCATCGAGTGGTAGACCTTTTTGTTCCACGTGACCTTGAAGGTGTACTTGTCGATGACTTCGGCCTTCTCCATCTCTTCGTAGTACGACTTGAGCGAGCCGGCTTCGACCTGGTCGTTTTGGACCATCTCGAAGAAGAAGACGGCGTCTTCGGAGGTGAGCTCGCGAGGCTCCTTCATCCATGCGTTTTTCGGGTCGCTGAAGTCGACGTTCGGCACGTGCCAGTAGACGCCTTCTTTCAAGTGGACGATGTACTCGGTGTAGTCGTCGTTCACCTCAATCTTGTACGCGAGGTCGCCGACGTAGTTGTCGGGGTTGTTGAAGTCGCGGCGTGCGTACTGCGAGTGGATGATGAACTGCAGGTTCGCCACGTCGACCGAGTTCTCGGTGAGCCAGTTGTAACCCTTCGGCGTGTCGCTGAGCGTTCGGCGGAGGGTTCCGCCCATCTTCGCGTCGGCCGGAACCATGAGGTCGGTCTTCGCCACGAGGATGTTCGCCGGGTCGTTCAGGGCCGCGGCATACTTGTCGTTCGAAGTTCCCGCGTTGGATCCACCAGCCTGACCCGAAACGGCCACGCCGCTCTCGAGCTTCTGAAGAATCTCGCCGTTGGTCGCCTGAAGGGCGTCGACCTTTTGCTGCAGGTCGCGGACGGTCTCTTCCGTGGAATTCGTCTGAAAGACGTTGATGATCGTGACGAGCGCCAAAAGCGCGATCGTGACGATGAGAACAACAGTAGCTTTGAAGGTACGTGGCATCGGACAAGTGCTCCGAGAGTGAACTGCGCCCAACGCTTGGTTCGTGCCAGTCACGAAACTCACGCGTTGGTCACGAGACCGCCGAAAAAAGTGGGGCCGCAAATAGTCGGAGCAACCTATTATTCGAGGTTTGGGGTGTCAACTGTGTGACGAATCGGCGCTTTTGGAGCGCATGAGCCGCGGTTCGAAGCGGATCAAGGGGCGCAGACGAACCGGCCCGGCTCTTGGGTGCTCTCGCGGCAGGTGAATCCGGAGCGGCAATCCGCGTTGGAGTTGCATGTCGGCAGGCAACCGACGGAGCCGGCGATGGCCTCGCATGCGGATCCGGTGGGGCAGGGGAGGAAGCCGGGAACACACAGGAACGTGCAGAAGTTCTGGTTGTTCTCCGAGGTGCACACCGGCATCCCGAGTGGGTTGTTCGGATCGCCACTCATGCAGTCGGTGTCCACCGTGCAGGCGTCACCAATGCCACCGTTGCCGCCACCGTTCACAATGCACGTGTTCTGACTGCATGACCCGTTGGTACATGCGCCACAGTCGATGAGCGTGCCGCAGCCGTTGTCGATCATCCCGCACTGTGCGCCGACTTGCTGGCAGGTGCGTGGCTGGCAGTTGCAGTCGCTATCTTGGTCGAACGTGCAGCCGGCTGGACAACAGCCGTCGCCCGACTGGCAGGCCTGAATCTGCTGGAATTGGCAGCTGGCGTCGCATTGAGCCGCCGACCCAAAGAGTTGGCCGATGGAGCACGCGTTGTTGGAATCGCAGCTCGTCGGACAATCACCGTCGCACAGTTCCCCTGCTTCGATGACCGAGTTTCCGCAGACAGGGCCCGTGTCGGTGCACTCAGAATCGTTTGCCGGCGTGCAGCCGCTCGGGCAGCAACCATCGCCGTTCTGGCAAGCGACTTCGGTGATCTGGCACGTAGCCGTGCAAGCTTCGGCGGAGCCGGTGAGCATCGCCGAGGCGCAAGCGTTCGCGGAGCACTCGGTCGGACACGCTCCGGGCTGACCGGCCTCGATGAGCGGATCACACAGTTCGCCAGGGTTGAGGGCACCATCTCCGCAGGTAGCGGGGTCGATGTTGTTCTCGTCGTTGTTGGTGGTCGAGTTCGCCGGTTCGACGAACTTTCCAGTCTTATTGGCTGCGTCGCCGCAGCCAGTCAGCGCGAATGCGGCGATCACGAACAAGAAAACAAAAAACGAGCGCGTCATGGGGTGCCTCCATCGAATCCATCGAGAGGGGAACGTACCATAATCGCGCTCGTCTTCAGCTGAAAGTCTCTGAAACAGTTCAGCTCTTTTCGACGCCTACGAGTCGCAGGTGGAGCTCGTCGAGCTGGGCCTGATCCACCACGTTCGGCGCTTCACACATGATGTCGGCGGCCTTTTGCGTCTTCGGGAACGCGATGACGTCGCGAATCGAAGTGCGGCCAGTGAGCAGCATGATGAGTCGGTCCATGCCGAACGCGATCCCGCCGTGGGGCGGTGCGCCGTAGGCCAGCGCGTCGAGGAGGAAGCCGAACTTCGCGCGGGCTTCTTCTTCATCGATGTCGAGCGCGCGGAACACCGTGCTCTGAACGTCGGTGCGGTGGATACGAACCGAGCCGCCAGCAATTTCGTTGCCGTTCAGCACGAGGTCGTAGGCCTGCGCGTAAGCTTCGCCCGGCGAGGTCTCGAGGAGCTCGACGTGCTCGGCTTTCGGCGCCGTGAAGGGGTGGTGCATCGAGTAGTAGCGGCCATCGTCTTCGCTGTACTCGAACATCGGGAACTCAGTGATCCAGACGAACTCCCACTGGTTCGGGTCGGCGAGGCCGAGGTCAGCACCGAGCTTGTTGCGCAGCGCGCCAAGCGAGGCTTCGACGACTTTCTGCTTGGCTGCGACCATCATGATGAGGTCGCCTGGCTTCGCGCCGAAGCGCTCGGCCATTGCCGCCTTTTCTTCGTCCGAGAAGAACTTCGAGACTCCGCCGGACCAGCCGTCTTCGTTGACCTTGGCCCAGGCGAGGCCTTTCGCGCCGTAGATGCCGACGAAAGGCTCGAGGTCGTCGATGTTCTTTCGGCTCATCGAATCGGCGCCGCCTTCGACGCAGATTCCGCGCACGATACCGCCGCCTTCGACGGTCTGCTGGAACACGCGGAAGCCGCAGTTTTCGGCGATGTCGCTGACGTCCGAGATCTCGAGGCCGAAGCGAAGGTCGGGTCGGTCGACTCCGAATCGGCGCATCGACTCTTCCCACGACATGCGACGGAAAGGCACCGAGACTTGGTAGCCGAGAATCTCTCCGAACACCTTTTCGACAAGGCCTTCGCAGATGCCCATGACGTCGTCGGGCGTGACGAAAGACATCTCGATGTCGATCTGCGTGAACTCGGGCTGTCGGTCGGCGCGCAGGTCTTCGTCACGGAAACAGCGGCAGATCTGGAAGTACCGGTCGAAGCCGCTCATCATGAGGAGCTGCTTGAAGATCTGTGGCGATTGCGGAAGCGCGAAGAACGTACCCGGGTTCACACGACTCGGGACGAGGTAGTCTCGGGCACCTTCAGGCGTCGACTTCGTGAGGATCGGCGTTTCGAGCTCCACGAAGGTGTTGTCGACCAGGTAGTTTCGCACGATCTGATTCACGCGGCTGCGCGTGATGAGTGCGTGCTGAAGCGGTGCACGGCGCAGGTCGAGGTACCGGTGCTGCAGGCGCAGGTTCTCGTTTGCGTCGGAGTCGTCGCGAATCTGGAACGGGGGCGTCTCGGCGGCCGAGAAGACCTCGAGGCGATTCGCACGCACTTCGATGGCGCCGGTCGCGAGATTATCGTTCGCATTATCGCCGCGGCTGACGACGGTACCAACAACGCCCACGCACCACTCCGAGCGGAGGGAGTCTGCGGCATTGTAGTCTTCGCCGAGCTCAGGCTCGAAGCGGACTTGTACGAGTCCGGTCTTGTCTCGAAGGTCGACGAAGATGACGCCGCCGTGGTCACGATGATTTGCGACCCAGCCAACGACCGTTACTTCCTGCCCTTCATTTTCTGCGCGGAGCTCTCCGCACATATGCGAACGTTTGTTCTCTTCCAGAAAGGTGCTCACAACACTCTCCAACGTAATAACCAGTTCGTGACGCACTGCGCCACGCGGTCGTTAGAACACGGTGATTGTGAGGGGTCAAGCCGCGGTCAGAACGAGGTCTCGTACTGAATCAGGGGCTGCATTTGGAGCGGTTGGGTCATCGGCGATTCCGCGGTGCCGGGATCGGTGCCCCAGAGGAGGGTGGTGAGACCGATGCCGAGGATGCCACCAATCGCGCCGCCGAGGGGAGTGGCCGCGCAGGATTCGCCGCCGCAGATGAGCGACCCGACGCCGGCGCCGAGCAGCAATCCGCCGAAGCCAAACCCGAACTCGGGCCATGCGTGACCTCGCAGGCTCGCGATCTCCGAGAAGTAGTAGCCGGTGGCGAACGCGCCGCCGAGCGTGAAGGTAGTGCCGAGCGTCGTGTTGAGCCATTCGGGCCCAAACTTGGGGAGCGAAAGCCAGAGCATGCCAAAGACTGGAATTCCTACGATGCCGCCGCTCGCGCCCCAGCCCAACTCCGGGCTCAACTCGAGCTCCTCGGCGAGCTTCGCGCTCGCCCAACCGCCCGTAATCGTGACGCCGATGGTTGCCGCGACAATCAATCCGCTCAGCGTGTACTGCCACCAGGTGGTTTCGCATCGTTTGGGCGTGATGCTGCAAACCTCGGGGTCAGCCGGCGCCATCACAGATTGGATGGCGAGCTGCATCACGGGAGCGGTCACCGCCCAGGTGATGGCACCACCGGTCGCTCCCCAACCGCCGTAGGTCACTTCGACATCGTCTTGTGCCGAACTGATCGCGGGTGTGAGAAGGACTAGTGCTGCTGCGGTAAAGGCGAGGAGTAGGGCGCGCATCGAGTGCTCCGGTCGCGACATTGGAGGCGACCGATGTAGGCCCGCGGCTGCTCGATGGTCAAGGTTCACTTGACCCCGACGCCGACTTGTTTGACCGCGAGTCCGGTTACGCCGCTCAGGAAGCGCGCCACACCATAGGTGGCGTCTTTGTCGGTGCATGCGTTCACGACGGTGACGAGACGGTCGTCGCCGATTCGGACGAGCACCGATGCGGCCTGGACCTTCACGGCGCCTCGATCTCCCGAGAGGGGGTAGCGCGAGAGGCCAAAGACGATCTCCTGAACCTCGTCGAGATCAACCTGGCTCGCCGCCTCGCCGAGCAGCTCGAGCCTGCGATCGACGAGGTCGACGGTCGCCACGACGCGTTCTTCCATGGTCGAGCGGCGGCCAAATCTGACGAGGAGTAGGCCCACGACGAGCGCGAGGGCGAAGAGAAATGTCGGCCAGACGTTGTAGAAGCCGATGAGGCCCTCGTACGTCAGCCCAATGAGGCCGGTCACGGCGGTGAGAATTCCACCGTAGAATCCCCACGCGACGGCGGCTTCGTCGTCGTATTTCCCCACAATTTCGATGTGACGCCGACCCTTGGTCTGCGCAGAGACCCGGTAGAGCAAGCGCTGCTCACCGGTCTGCTCGAGTCGGGTAGGGAGCGCTACTTCTGAGGCTGAATCGGTTGTGGCAGGCGTGTGCGGTGTAGAACCCAAGCGCCACCCTCCTTGATCATCACCACCCGCTGGAAGGTGCCACCTTCGAGTGGCACGAACAGTTCTTTGCGGGCTTCCGTTTCGTTTTCCCCGATTCCATCCACCGAATCGACAAGACCGGCGAGGTCGGGGCCAACGAGTGTAGACACCGGATCGAGGTCGACGACCTCGCCGTTGCCGAGGGTGAGTTTTCCGGCGGCGAGGACATCGGCAAACTCGTTGGTTCCTCCGGCCGTCAGGAAGTCGCGAGTCTCGGAGCTCACCATGGCGGAGACTTCGTCGTAGCGCTGGTTCGAGAGCAGGTTGAACACGCCGAGCAGGGCGGTTCGAGCCTCGAGGTAGAGCATCTCTTTTCGGCGTTCCTCGGCTTTCGGATCCGCGGCGTCGTCGATCCACTCGTCGCGCGGCGGCGGCGGCGGAAGCTCGTACGGGTTGGTCGCGCACGCACTCGCGGCGATGAGAAAGATGAGGGACAGGAAGATGGAGCGCGGACGCATCACGACGCCTTGGGAAACAGAAAATCGGTCGTCGCGCGGAGTGTAGGGTGGGTGGTGGTTTGGTGCAATGCGGTCAAACTTCACGCGGTCGCTCGCTGCGCTTACAATCAGGGAATGAGTGATCCAACAACGAATCTAGAAGGCGCGGTGCTTTCTGACCGCTATGCGGTCGAGCGCAGGCTCGGCAGTGGCTCGATGGGCGACGTCTATCTTGGTGAGCACACGCTCATGAAGAAAGAGGTGGCCATCAAGGTGCTGCACCCTGAATACGTCGACAACGAAGAGGCGGTGAAACGGTTTCAGCGCGAAGCGCAGGCGGCCGCGCACATCGACCACCACAACGTGTGCGTCGCCACCGACTTCGGCGAGACTCCGGAAGGGAACTTCTTTCTGGTGATGGAGTACCTGGAGGGGAGGCCTCTGAGCGACATCGTCGCGATGGGGGAACTGGAGCCCACCCGAGCGGCGCATATCGCGCGGCAGATCGCGGCTGGACTGGTTCGTGCGCATGCGCTCGGCATCGTGCACCGCGACCTGAAGCCCGACAACATCATGATCGTTCCGCGGCCGGAGGATCCTGACTTCGTGAAGATTATGGATTTCGGCGTCGCGAAGGTTCAGTTGGGCGACGCGGAGAAGCTTACAAAGGCAGGCGTTGCCTACGGAACGCCGGCCTACATGTCGCCCGAGCAGGCGATGGGGCGAACGGTCGATGGGCGGTCGGACCTCTACGCCCTGGGCATCATTCTCTACGAGATGCTCACCGGGGCAGTGCCGTTCTTCGGGACAAGCGTGGCCGTCGTGATGTCAGCGCATGCGGACAAGCCGGTACCGCCGATGAGTGAAGCGGCGCCTGACGTCGTGGTTCCGGAGGCCTACGAGAACATCGTGCGCCGTCTGCTCGAGAAGAAGCCGGCGGACCGTATTCAGACCGCTGAGGAGCTCGAGGAGATTCTGCGGCAGCTCGAAGACGGAGATATCGACGAGGCTGGCGACACACTCCAGCCGATCCCGATGGGGGAAGCGAAACCTGCGGTGGTGGCGGCCGCGACGACCGAGAAGGAGTTCGCCGCGATGTCGACCGGCGGACACGCCACAGTGGATGGGCCCGACCTTTCTGACGCGTCGTTGAGCACGACGATCGCTGCGCCCGGCGTGCCGGGAGTGCCCGCCGCCGATCCTTTGGCTGCCCTGCCGGTCGAACAGGCGAAAGAGATATGGGCGGGGTTGCCGACGGTCGCTCGAATTGGCGCCGTCGCCGGCGTGCTTGGTGTGCTTTTGCTGCCGGTCGCGATCGTGCTGGGGATCGTCTCGGCCACTTCGGACAACGAGACCAGCGAGTCTGCGATCACGTTTGGCGAGCCGAGCACGCTCGCGTCGGAACGCGACGACTTTGCGGCCGACGAGACGGTCGGCCCAGCGATCGCCAGTATCGCGAGCGGCAATGATCTCGAGACCTCGATCGAAACGCTTCAGGCCGAAGCGACCCGCGACCCGGAGAATGCGCACGCCCAGTACTTCCTGGGGCTTGCCCACTTCGCGAAAGACGATTTGAAGTCTGGTGCCGCCGCGTTTGCGAAGGCGGGGGAATTGGACCCGCGATACCTCGAAGACGAAGCGCTGCTCGAGGCCGTGTTCGCGAAGTTCGACTCCAAGGACGAGAAGGGGCGCGACGCAGTTCGCGCGTTCATCCAGAAGTCGCTACTCGGCTCGGCTGCTGGACGCGAGGCGTTGGCCGCGCAGGCGGCGGAAGGCTCGAATTATCGGGTGCGGCGAGACGCGCGAAAGATGCTCGAGGAGACGGGGGCGAAGGACAAACTCGAGCGCTGGCGCCAGGTCACCGTCGAGCTGCGGTCCACGGATGACTGCGGACGTCTGAAGAAGGGCGTCGAAGAGCTCGGAGAGCTTGCCGATCCGCGCGGCTTGCCTGCGGTCGAGCGAATTCATCGCCTGCCGCGAAAGGGCTGCGGGTTCCTGAAGCGGGGCGACTGCTACGAGTGCCTTCGGGGCACTGTACGGACCGTAAAGAAGAAGCTGGAGTCGGCACCACCGGTAGAGGCGAAGGCTGATGCTGGTTCCCCCTCCGAAAGTGAAGGCAGCGACGATCGCTAGTCTTCTTGGGCCCCTCAACACGCTCCGAAAAAAAGTTCGCAACGAATCCTGCCAACGGCCGATAACCCTCACCACAGCGGGACCTGTCTGAAATAGGGGGGGAAAGGTGAGCAAATCAGATTTTGGCGACGACTTGGCGGCCCGGTTGTCGCGCTATGGCGGCAAAACGGTTTCAATTGTTGAGAGACTGCCCTCGACCAAGAGCGGCACGCATATCGGGAGTCAGCTGATGCGTTCCGCGACCTCAGCGGGAGCCAACTACGAAGAGGCGCGTGGATCACACAGCAGAAAGGAGTTCATCTATCGGGTGTCGCTTGCGCTCAAAGAGACGCGCGAGTCGCTGCACTGGATACGTGTGGTTGAAGCAGCCGGTTGGCAAGTTGAGGGAATCCGGGACGTCTACGACGAAGGTACTCAACTCGTTCGAATTCTAGCGGCATCCAAGGCGACGGCCGAACGCAATCGCGACGGGTAGGGGACTGCCATCGGAGCCTCGGAGATTGAAGAGGTTCCAGCGCGGAGGCGTCTGCGAGTTGGTAGCTAGAACCTCTCCGAGCCTCCGATGGAAACTGTGGCATTGGTCACGAACGCCCGAATTGCCATCGGAGCCTCGGAGATTGAAGAGTTTC
>CAYLMO010000052.1:0-37239 GCA_964384605.1 uncultured Bradymonadales bacterium
TTGGACAATCGCCCGCTGGATGACCTATAAGCGCACCCGCTCGGGGTGTGCCCCGAACTTCAAGACCAAGAGAGAACCTGTGATTTTGAACCGTTCCGCACTGTTCGTCCTCCTCCTCATCACCAGTCTACTCGCCGCATGTGGCGGAGATCCCGAGATCCCCGACGATGCCGAAGCGAAGGACTACCGTTCGACCGCAGAAGAAGGTTCGGCTGAAGAAAAGCCGGCCGACGAGACCACGGAGCCCGCTGAAGCAAGCGTGGTGAAGGCGGTTGGACCTGTTGCGACTGTGAACGGTGTCGACGTCACCGCCGAGAGCTTCAATGTCGAAGTTCAGCGCGTGATGGCAGCGGGCTTGCCGCCGGCTGCGCTTCAACAGCTCAAAGGCCAGCTGGTCGACAAGCTGATCGAGCGCACCCTCCTCGAGCAGGCCATCGAGAAAGAAGGCATCGAGGTCACCGACGACCAGATCGAGAAGAAGTTCGAAGAAGTGCGCGCCGAGTTTGCGAAGGTGCAGGCACAGAATCCGAACGGCCCCGAAGTTTCGCTCGAGCAGCTCGCGAAGCAGCTGGGCATCAGCCAGAAAGAGCTTCGCGACTCCATCGCCCAGACCATCGCGGTCGAAGCGCTCCTGAAGAAGCGCGGCGTGAGCGAAGTTACCGACAAAGAAGTTCGCGAGTTCTACGATTCGAACTCGGAGAGCTTCTTCCGTCCCGAGACCGTCACCGCCCGCCACATTTTGGTGCGCGTGGACGCAGGGGCCGACAAGACCACCGTCGAAGCGAAGCGCAAAGAGGCCGAGGCCATCGCGGAAGCAGCACGCAAGAAGGACGCTGACTTCGCACAGCTCGCCATCGACAAATCGGAAGGTCCGTCGGGCCCGAACGGCGGCCAACTGCCGGCGTTCCAGCGCGGCCAGATG
Organism: uncultured Bradymonadales bacterium; assembly: GCA_964384605.1. GTDB lineage: Bacteria > Myxococcota_A > Bradymonadia > Bradymonadales > Bradymonadaceae > CAYLMO01. Next base: position 923 of record CAYLMO010000052.1, read on the forward strand.
GTCACCGAGTTCGAGGAAGCCGCCTTCAACATGAAGCCCGGCACCATCTCCGAGCCGGTGAAGACTCAGTTCGGCTGGCACATCATCAAGGTCGAGAAGAAGACCGATGAAGGCCAGGTTCCGTTCGAAGAAGTCTCCGAACAGCTCAAGCAGAAACTGAAGAACGACAAGCTCGAGACCGGCATCGCCGAGCTCGTGACGGAACTGCGTGACGGTTCCGAGATCGTCGTTCACGAAGACGCTATCCAGTAATTCTCAACCCCGCCTGATCCAAAACGAATAAGGAGCGATCATGACCACGCCCGTACGAGTTGCCGTGACCGGTGCAGCCGGTTCCATCTGCTACAGCATGCTTTTCCGTATCGCAGCCGGCGAGATGCTCGGGCCCGACCAGCCCGTGATTCTGCAGCTGGTGGAGATTCCGCCGGCGATGAAGGCGCTCGAAGGCGTCATCATGGAGCTCGACGACTGCGCGTTCCCGCTGCTTCACAGCATCGAAGCGGCCGACAACCCCAACGACGGCTTCAAAGACGCCAACGTGGCGATGCTCGTCGGTGGACGTCCGCGTGGACCGGGTATGGTTCGCGCCGACCTCATCCAGGCAAACGGTCCGATCTTCACGGGTCAGGGCAAGGCGCTCAACGACCAGGCCGCCGACGACATCCGCGTCGTCGTCGTCGGAAACCCTTGCAACACGAACTGCCTCATCGCGATGAACAACGCTCCGGACGTGCCGAAAGAGCGCTTCACCGCCATGACTCGCCTCGACCAGAACCGCGGCAAGTCGCAGATCGCGAAGAAGGCCGGTGGTTCGGTGAACGACATCGCGAACCTGGGCATCTGGGGCAACCACTCCAAGACGATGTACCCGGACTTCACGAACACGAACTTCGGCGGCAAGCCGCTGACCGAGACGGTCGACGCTTCGTGGCTCGAGAACGACTTCATCGCGACCGTGCAGCAGCGCGGAAAGGCCATCATCGATGCTCGCGGCGCTTCGTCGGCAGCTTCGGCAGGCAACGCCGCCATCGAGCACATTCGTGACTGGCTGAAAGGCTCGCCCGAGGGCGACTGGGTCTCGATGGCCGTGCCTTCCGACGGCTCGTACGGCATCACCGAGGGCCTCATCTTCTCGTTCCCGTGCACCACGAACAACGGGGAGTACGAAATCGTTCAGGGCATCGAGCTCAACGACTTCGCGAAGGAGAAGATCAAGGAGACCGAAGACGAGCTGCTCAGCGAGCGCGAAGTCGTGAAGGACCTCCTCGCCTGATCCGAGAAGCATCGAAGAACGTCATGAAGCGGGCCGTCCGGCCCGCTTCATTTCTTTCTTGGTCCGCGAAGGTTTGTAGCGACGGGGAGGTCGGCGATTACGCGCTGCGTCATCTTTCTTGCCAAACCCTCGGAAAATCGCGTAGATTCTCAATATTATGGGTCTTCAAGACGTAAAGAAGACGGACGCCGAAGAGCTTCGGAAGTTCATGAAGCTACTTTTGCGTGACGTGCGCGCGCTCGAGCAGATGCTCGACGATGGCCTTATTGAGGCCGACAAACGACGAATAGGCGCCGAACAGGAGATGTTTCTGGTCGACGCAGCTTATCGGCCGGCATCGCGGTCGGGCGACGTATTGAAATCGATTGACGATCCGCAGTTCACGACCGAACTGGGCCAGTTCAACATCGAGTTCAACCTGAACCCGGTGGACTACGGTGGCAAGTGTTTGAGCCAGCTCGAACACCAGCTTCGGGACGGCTATCTCAAGGCTAAGCGGCACGCCCAAGACCTCGGTCTCGACATCGCGCTCTTTGGCATTTTGCCGACGTTGGAGCTGGGCGACCTTTCGCTCGACAACATGACGCCGCACCCGCGCTACTTCGCGCTGAACGATGCTCTGTGCAAGCTGCGGGGCGACTCGTATTCGTTCAACATCAAGGGGGCCGACGAGTTCATCGTGCAGCACGACAACGTGATGCTCGAGGCGTGCAACACCAGCTTCCAGGTCCACTTTCAGGTCGGCGCCGACGAGTTTGCCAAGCTCTACAACATCGCGCAGCTCGTGGCGGCGCCGAACCTCGCCGCCGCAACCAATTCGCCCGTACTTTTTGGGCGGCGGCTTTGGAGCGAGACGCGCATCGCGCTCTTCCAGCAGTCCGTCGATACCCGGGCTTCGGGCCACCATCTTCGCGAACGCATGCCCCGCGTGAGCTTCGGCAACTCGTGGGTCAACGAGACCGCGCTCGAGATTTTCCGCGAAGACATCGCTCGATTCCGCGTGCTGCTCGGCACTGAGGTCGACGAGGACCCATTCGACGCGCTGGCCGACGGCCGGGCGCCGACGCTCAAGGCGCTCCGCCTGCACAACGGCACGGTCTATCGATGGAACCGCGTCTGCTACGGCATCAGCGACGACAAGCCGCACCTGCGAATCGAGAACCGAATCTTGCCGTCGGGCCCGTCGGTCATCGACGAAGTGGCTAACGCAGCCTTCTGGTTCGGGATGATGGGCGCGCTCGCCGACGAGCTCGACGATGTGCGCACATCGATGGACTTTGACGACGCCAAGACGAACTTCATCTCGGCCGCGCGCCAAGGCCTCGAGGCCCCATTCACGTGGATCGACGGCAAGACGGTTCCGGCTCAGGAGCTCATCGCAAAGACCCTCGTGCCGGCCGCCCGCAAATCGCTCATCGACGCGGGCTGCGACCCGGTGGACGTGACGAAGTACATGGACGTCATCGCCGAACGCGTGGAGACGAAGAAGACCGGCTCGTGGTGGATGATGCAGTCCATCGCAGGCCTGAACGGAAAGAAGAAGCAGGCCGAGAAGATGACCGCGCTCGTCGCGGGCGCGATCTCACGACAAGAGTCGCTCGAACCGGTCCATTCATGGCAGCCCACGCGAGCCGATGAAGGCGCTCAGTGGCACGACAACTTCGCCAAGGTTGGCCAGTTCATGTCGACGGACCTGTTCACGGTCAACGAAGACGAACTCGTCGATCTGGTGGCGAGCGTGATGGAGTGGCAACACATCCGACACGTACCGGTAGAAGACGACCAAGACCGCCTCGTCGGCCTGGTGACCTACCGGCGAATCCTGAAGCACCTGTCGGACACCGACTCCGACGCGCCTTCGATCCCGGTCAAAGAGATCATGGACACCGGCGTCGTCACCGTGTCGCCCGAAACGCCGACCATCGAGATCATCAAGCTCATGCGCGAAAACGACCTGGCCTGTGTTCCGGTCGTCAAAGACGATAAACTCGTCGGAGTCGTCAGCGAGCAGGATTTCCTCGAGATCGCTCAGCAACTTCTCGAGGAGCGACTGCTCGACAGTTGAACCTCGCGGAAGCCCCATGCACATACGATATGTCGCTCTACTCTCGTTCGCACTCCTTTCGGCTTGCGGAAGTTGCGACTCCGATCCGGCGGTAACGACCGACGCGGGGTCCGACCTGAGCACCGACGACGTGACCGACTCCGGCGAGAGAGCGGCGTCATGCCCCGTCCATCCCTACTCGGGAACGGTCGGTTCATGGTCCGTAGAGGTCCTCATCGACGGAACGTGGATCGTCAGCCACGCGTCCGGACCTCGTGTCGAAGGCCTGCCAAGCTGCGGAAGCGGAATTCCAGCTCGGAAGGGGGCCGGCGAGCCGCAAGTGCGCGAGTCGTTCGCAAACTTCGACATCGACATCTCCGCCGTCGACTGGACCAGCCTGAACGGACCTCTCGCGGTCGAAGAACGAGGCGATTCCGTCGCCATGGTCTGGGAGAGCGGCGACACGCTGACGTTCGCTCCCGCTGAGCACGACAGTCTCCATATCGGCCTAGATTCGCCCGGTGCGACCGCTGGCGAGCTCGGATGGAAGTGCGACGACGACGAGGCGTTCTTCGGGCTCGGAGCCCAGGTCGCCGGGATGGACCTCCGCGGCAGGACGTACCCGCTCTGGGTGCAGGAACAAGGCAACGGCAAGAACGAGACGCGAGCTGGCTTCCCAATCAGCAGCATCATCGAAGCGTCATATGCCCCGATGGGCGTGCTGTACTCGTCTGCTGGGTACACCGCACTGATAGGCCACGATGCCTACTCGGAGTGGGACCTCTGCAACGAGGCCGACCCAGTCGCCGCCGACCGCAATGTGCGGCTTCGAAGCTACCCCGAGATGCCTTCGATGGTGCTCGTTCCGGGCGAGCGCCCGCGCGACCGACTTAGCGCGGTCACCGAGTTTACCGGTCGACTGCCCACACGCCCGCCCGACTGGGTGTTCGGATTCTGGGTCAACGCCGTGGAAGGCCCGGCGCGGGTCGAAGACGTGGCCTCCACGATGCGCGACGAAGCGATCCCCGTGTCAGCTATCTGGGCCGAGGACTGGGCAGGTTCGACGCCGGCTACCGGCGGGTTCCGGCTCACCTACGAATGGGCCTGGGACCCGCAAACCTACCCCGACCTCCCGGCGACCATCGCCGACCTGAACGATCGCGGGTTCGCGGTGCTCGGATACTTCAACCCGTTCGTGCCAAACACGGTCGCTCACTACGAAGAGGGACGAGATGCTAGCTACCTCATCGAAGACGAAGCCGGTGATACCGTCATGTTCTTGGACCCCGCATTTCGCGAGGCATCGCTCGTCGACCTGAGCAAACCCGAGGCTGTCGATTGGCTACAGGAGTTTCAGGTCACCGCAATCGACGACATCGGGCTTTCAGGCTGGATGGCCGACTTCGCCGAGTGGTGGCCGCTCAACGCCGTCCCCTCGACCGAATCTGGCGACGCCTGGCGATTCCACAACCTCTACCCACTGCACTGGCAACGAGCGAATCGGGAGTCCTTCGAGGCGTCGGGTGCCGACGAGTGGGCGTACTTCGCGCGCAGCGGCTGGGCGTCGGTGAATGGCGGTTCTTCCGGCATCGCACCGACGATGTGGGGCGGCGACCAAGACACCGACTGGGACTACGACGACGGATTCCCCACCATCATCCCAATCGGCACGCACCTCGGCCTCGCCGGAATCTCGATCTTCGGAAGTGACATCGCCGGCTACACGTCACTCTCGGCGCCAAACACGAACAAGGAACTCTACTTCCGTTGGTCCGCTGCTGGCGCGCTTCATCCACTCATGCGTACGCACCATGGCGGCGGAAAATGCGACAACTGGACCTTCGATCAGGACGCCGAAACGCTCGACCATACGCGGCGCTGGGCGTCGATCCACACGCTCCTCTTGCCCTACTGGTCGACGATGCTCGACGAATCGATGGAGACCGGCTGGCCCATCACGCGACACCCGTACCTCGTCGCGCCCAACGCTTCGGCGATGTGGTCGACCGACCAATACCAGTGGTTCGTTGGAGATGCGTTACTCGTTGCGCCCGTCATCACTGAGGGTGCGACGACTCGGGACGTCACATTCCCCGAAGACGGTTGGTGGCCGATGTTGGGCGACGGTCCTGTGAACGCTAGCGCAATTCCCGGCGGCTTCACCGCGACCGTCGAAGCCCCCGTAACCGAGCTGCCCGTGTTCGTTCGACCTGGAACGGCGCTGATTCTCTTGGCCGAACCCGTCGATTCCCTGTTCGGGGCAACCTCCCAGGGTGTGACCGACCTCGACGATGTCGCAGACCGCTATCGAGTGGCGCTGTATCCCACCGAAGATGGCGTCGCGGGAGGCGGGGCCGGCGGCGTGTTGGTCGCGGCTGATGGACTTGCTCTCCCGGTAAGCTTCGTCGGCGCGACGTTCGACGGCGAGGCGCTCCCTGCGTGCACTGGAAACGCGGAATCGTGCCAGGACGGCGACCGCCTTCTGATGCGTGGCGTGACCACCGGAGAAGTCGCGATCGGAACGACGACTGTCGACATTCAGGCCGATCGTCCGGTGGACCTCGAGATCGCTGTCGGAGGCGCCGCGTTCGGCACGCTCGCCGACCTCCCAGCCTCCCCAAACCTCGAAGCGATGCCCGAGAATTGGTGCGAGCGCCTCGGATTGTGACTTCCGCCGTTCGGCTCGGTTGAGACTCGACCGAATCGGGGCGATTTTGCTACTCTTACGCCGAGCGTTCTCCGCCTCAATCGAAGCTTCGGATCTCCATGACCGACTATCGCGAAGGTACCCGCATTGCGGGGCGATTTTCCGTCCTCTCCCTGGTGGGCGAGGGTGGAATGGGCTCTGTATACAAGGCGCTGCAGGAGTCGCTCGATCGGGTCGTGGCGCTGAAGGTGCTTCAGTCTCAGGTGGCGTTCACTCCGCGAGCGCGGCGGCGCTTCGGTCGCGAGGCACGCGCTGTTGCTCGTCTCAACCACCCTTACATCGCGGCGGTTTACGACTTCGGGACCGACAACGACGACCAGACGCTGTGGTTGGCGATGGAGTACGTCGACGGTCGGTCGATGACGCACATGAAGCGCGACGAGCCCGATCTGGCGCGTCTGCTCCACGTCACCGACCAGATTCTGAGCTCGCTGTCGGCCGCCCACGCGCGCGGCATCATCCACCGCGATCTCAAGCCGTCGAACATTCTGCTGACGCTCGACGACGAAAACCAAGAGATCTCCAAGCTCGTCGACTTCGGCCTCGCGGCGACGCGTTCCGACGCCCAGGGGCTCTCGCTGGAGAACGCGCCGGGCGGGCTCGACGAGGCCACGGATGCGGGCAAGAGCGTGTTGATGGGAACCCCCCGCTACATGGCTCCCGAGATCTTCAAGCGCCAACCGGTGGACCAGCGGGTCGACCTCTACGCGCTCGGAGTGATCCTCTACGAGATCATCTGCGGCACCCCGCCCTACCCTGGCGACGACCCACGCAAGGTGATGCGCGGGCACCTCAAGAAGCCGGTTCCACGGCTTCGTCCGCGCGACGGATTCGACATCCCGCCGGAGTTCGAGAAGATCGTCTACCGGTTGCTCGCGAAGGAGCCGGACGAGCGATACAGCGACGCCAACCAGGTGCGCTCGGCGATGCAACGTGTCATCGCCGACCTGTCGTTTGGCCCGTGGGCGGCCGGGGCATTCGGCGACGTTTCGGGGTTTCCCGGGATCGGGAACATCTCGAACCCGGGCTTCTTGAGTGCTCTAGGCGCTCAGACCATCCCGCCCGCGATGGTCGACGCAAACGCCGGCGACAATGCCGACGGCGGCTTCGTGGGCGCGCAGTCGCCACTCGTGGGACGCGACGCCGAGCGCCGCACGATCGAGAACTACATTCGAAAGACCGTGCGCGAGAGCGCAGGTGCCCTCATCTTCATCGAAGGTGAAGAAGGCATCGGCAAGAGCCGGCTCGCCAACTGGGTGTCGGTGCGTGTCGAAGAGGCCGGCGTCATGCGCTCGGTCGAAGGCACGTTCACCCGTAATGCTGGTGGCTTCGACGGCATCCGGTCGACGCTGGACCATCTGCTCGGCACTTCCGAAGTCTCGTACGACTCCCTGGGCGACGTCATCTTCGGCAAGCTCAAGCGCTGGCGATTCAGCGACGACGAGATCGAGACCGCGGTCGAGCTGATGCGGCCCGAGAACGACGATACGCTCTTCGAGCAGACCGGTCCCGCGACCGACCGACGCGTCTCGCAACAGGAGCGCGTGTTCGCGGTCATCGAGCGAATCCTCAGGCACGTCGCGCAAGAGCGGCCGCTGCTCGTCGTGCTCGAGAACTTCCATCTCGCGAGCGACACGACATTCGCGTTCCTGGAACACCTGGCGGTGGGCCTGCATCTGGACCCAGGACCGATCTTGATCGTGGGCACGCTGCGCACCGAAGAGGTCGATTCCGTGCCGTCGCTGAGGGAGTCTCTCCAGAGGCTTGGTCGTTTCGGCACCGATGTGCACCGCATGAAGCTCGGACCGCTCAATCACGACCTCGCCGCCACACTCGCCACCAAGCTGTTGCCGGTCGCGGAAGACTTGGCCGACAAGCTGGCGAGACGCAGCGGCGGCAATCCGCTTCACCTCGTGCAGATCCTTCGATACCTGCGCGAGACCGACAAAATTCGGTACGAGAAGGAGAAGTGGCGAGTCGTCGATGGCGTCGACCTGGCGCAAGAGGTGCCGGACCAGCTCAGCGAGCTGATGCGCTACCGGATCGACCGTGTGGCCCAGCGATTCTCCGAACCGATGATCATCACCAAGGTGCTCGACCGATGTGCTGTTTTGGGCACGCGTTTCGATTACCGGCTTCTGAAGGGGTTCGTAGAGGGCGACGAGGAGGCCGACGGTCTTGCAGGCGAGCTCGACGAAGCCCTCGAGCACCTGGTGAACGAGAACATCCTGCGCGAGGTCGGCCACTCGGCTGAGGACGTGCTCGAGTTCCAGCACGCACTCATGCGCGACGTGCTGCTGAAGCAGATCGACTCGAGACGATCGAATCGACGCCTCCACGCGCTAGCGGCGGAAGTGAAGGTTGGTTTCTACGGGTCTCGCTCGCGCCAGCACGGGCTCGAGATCGCCGAGCACTACCGCCGTGCGCGACACATGCACGGCGTGTACTACCACACGGTGAAGGCGGCCCAGTCGGCGATGTCGACGAGCGACTTGAAGTCGGCGGTGCGCCTGTATCGGGACGCTCGCGAGCTTGCGGACCTCGAGGACGCTTTCGAGGATGGACTCGAGGAGATGGAGGCGATGCAGGAAGTTTCGACCGTGCTGCGGTCGGACGAGGTCTCGCTCGAAGTTGCCAATCTGGAGCTGCGGCTGGCGGAGTACGACGCTGCCCGCGAGCACTACCGCGCACTGCTACGTAGCCCGCAGTGGAGCGTCGCCGCGTGGGCGCGTTGGGGCCTGGGAGAACTCGCGCTCAAGCAAGGGGAGCTCGACGAGGCCGAGGGATGGTTCGAAGCCGCGCTCAAAGAAGTGCGAGGCCAAGAAGCCGAACCCTCGGAGCAGATCCTGGCTCGTGCGCGGTTCGGGATCGGAACGGTGCAGTTTCTTCGAGGCGACGTGACCAACGCCGCGAAGACTCTGGCTGAAGCGCTCAATCAGGCTCAGCAGCTCTCCGAGAAGCAGCTCGAAGGCGATATCCTGCGAACCTTGGCCGCCGCGGTGTTTGCGCGCGGAGACGTCGACCGGGCCGAGATTTATCGCAGGCGTGCTTCGATCTTGGCGGAGGCCAATGACGACCTCGAAGCGATGGGGCACATGGCGCTTCATAATGCGAGGCAGGATCGTCGCGTGGGTCACCCTTCGAAGGCTGAAGAGAGCGCCCGCGAGGCGATGCGGATCTACGAAGAGATCGGAAAGCGCCACTCGATCGCGCACTGCCTGCTGGAGCTCGGCAACCTCGCATTCGGCCGTGGGAACTACAAGGATTCGGCGAAGCATCTTCGTGAGGCACATCGGCTGTACGAGGCGTTCGAAGACCGTCGAGGACTCACGCACTGCAAGTATCGACTCGCGCGGCTCGCCTACGCGATTCGGAAGCCCAAAGAGACCCAGACCCTGCTGCGTGAGGCGACCGAAGGGTACCGTGCGATGGGGGATTTGCTCGGGGTGGCGCGCTGTCACTTCCTCGTCGGTCGAGCAGAACACCTGGCTGGTCGTGCCGAGCACGCGCTGTCGATCTTCGATTCGGTCGCGGCTGACCTCGAAGGCCGGGGCGACCGCATGGGCGCAGCTGCGGCGCGAGCGTACGCGGTGCTCGAGAAAGAGAAGTTGGGGAAGACTGCTGAGGTCGACGCCGAGGTTCCGAGTTTGATAAACGAGGTCGAGTCGCTCGGACTAGCGGAAGAAGCGCTCGCCGCGGCGCTCGACGAACTCAGCGAGCGGTTGAACGCGCGGGAGCCGGTACTGGCGCTCGAGCTCGACGCCGCCGCCGAGAAAACGTGGAGCCTGCTCGGTCGCTCAGTCGTATAGCGCTTGGCAACGAAAGATTTGCACTTAAGTTGGGGCGGGTCAGCGCGTGATGCGCATTCACCTCCAAGGAGATGATGATGAATATGGAAAGTGTATCTGCAGCGTCGATCGACGCTCGCGTCGCGTTCATTCGAAAGACTTACCTCACGCTGACCGCAGCGGTGTTTGCGTTCGTGGCGCTCGAGTTCACCATTTTCCAGATTCCCGGACACGAACAGCTCGTGGCGCTGATGCTCGGTGGGCAGTGGAGCTGGTTGATCGTCCTTGGCCTGTTCATGGCCGTGAGTTCGCTCGCAAACTGGTGGGCGATGCGGGCCGAGAATCCGGTGATGGCCTATGGCGGACTTGGCCTCTTCGTGGTGGCCGAGGCGGTAATCTTCCTACCGATGCTCTACATCGCGGCGAACTTTTCATCGCCCGACACCATCCCGATGGCGGCCATCATCACGTTGATTGTGTTCGCGGCTTTGACCGTGAGCGTGTTCGTGACGAAGAAGGATTTTTCATTCCTGCGCACGGGTCTGACCATCGCGTCGTTTGCGGCGATGGGCATCATCGTGGCTGGCCTGATCTTCGGATTTTCGCTGGGACTGTTCTTTAGCGGCGCGATGGTGCTGCTGGCGTCGGGGTACATCCTCTACTACACGTCGAACGTGTTGCATCACTACCACCCGTCGCAGCACGCGGCGGCAGCGCTCGCCCTCTTCAGTGCGCTTGGGCTGCTCTTCTGGTACATCCTTCAGCTCGTTATGGCCCGAGACTAGAGGGGAACCATGAGCCAGCTGTTTCGGCTCCTATTCGCAATCATCATCAGCGTGCTCGCGATCGGGCCCGTGGGTTGTGCGTCGACGACGCAGATCACCTCGGAGCCCGCGCAAGCGCTGGTGCGTATCGACAACATTCCTCTCGGCAAGACCCCGGTCGCCTATACCGACCAATCGGTTTGGCTCTGGACGAATCGGCACGTCACGGTGGAGCGAAATGGATACGAGCCGGCGTTCGGCCGGATCAAGGCGGAGTTCGTGCCCGGCTATGTCATCGCGGGCGCGATCTTGTTCTTCTGCTTCATTCCGATGGCCTGGGTCGCGCTGATTGGGCAGTACCGGCCGCAGTACCACTTCGTGCTCAATCGAAAGCAGGCGCTCGAAACCGCGCTCGTCGCCGACCCACAGATCGACTTCGAGTACTAGTTCGAGTACTAGGCCGCCGGGCGCAAGAGTAGGCTGTGAGCCAATATGCGACCACACTTGACCGGGGCCGCACTCCGTGGCACTAAGTGCGCAATTCCCAATTTTTGAGTGCGCCCGGTTTCGGTCATGACCAACAAACGATTCATCCCCATCATCGCTGTTCTTTCGCTCGTCTTTGCCCTCGGCCCCGTTGGCTGCGCGTCGACGACCCAGATCACCTCGGAGCCTGCGGCTGCGACGGTTCGCGTCGACAACGTCGTGCTGGGCGAAACGCCGACGGCCTACAGCGAAGACTCCGTCTGGCTGTGGACCAAGCGTAGCGTGACCGTCGAGAAGAAGGGCTATCAGGCCGTCAACGGTCAGATCACGGGCGAGGTCGTTCCGGTGAACATCGTCATCGGAATCTTCTGCTGCCTTCCGTTCATCCTCGTGGGTGAGTTCCGACCGCAGTACCACTTCGTACTCAATCGCAAGCAAGCGCTCGAGACGGCTCAGAACTTCGTGGAAGCGGTGCAGATTCAGTTCGCGAACTGAGCCCTACGTGACCCACCAACCAACCCAGCTTCGAGCCTCGATTGAATCAAGGGCACGTGAGCTGGGTTTTTTGCGTGTGGGGTTTGCTCGTCTCGACCGGCAGCCCGACATCGCCCCGTATGACGCATGGCTCGCCGAAGGCCGACACGGGTCGATGGAGTATATGCGCGACCAGCGCGACGCCCGCGCCCGAACGACCCACCTGTTGACCGAAGCACGCACCGCAGTCGTCTGCCTGGCGAACTATGGGGGGCACTCGGATGTCGTCGGTGATATGCGCGTCGCCAGGTACGCTCAAGGCGACGACTACCACGACCGCATCGCCGACGGGCTCGACGAGCTGGCGTCGTTCATTCGTGCCGAGCTCGGGAGCGACGTTGCGACGCGCAGCGCGACCGACATGCTTCCGCTCCTCGAGCGAGAACTTGCCGAGCGGGCCGGACTGGGTTGGGTCGGCAAGAACAGCATGCTCATCGACCAGAAGTTTGGCTCGTTCACGCTCATCGGAACGGTCCTCGTGGCCGCCGATATCGCGGTCGACGTCGAGCCCCATGCCGACCGTTGCGGCACGTGCCGCAGCTGCATCGACGTTTGTCCGACGAACGCCATTGTATCTCCCGGCATCATCGACGCTCGGCGCTGCATTTCCTACCTCACGATCGAGCACCGGGGACCCATCCCTCGTAATCTACGGCCGCTGCTGGGAGCTCACCTGTTTGGCTGCGACCTGTGCCAGAACGTCTGCCCTTGGAATGTGTCGCGGTCGGATTCGGAGGTGAATCTCGGCCTGTCGCGCCGGTCGTTGTTCGACGACCTCGATGCCGAAGGCGTCCTGCGCCTTACCCGCGACGAGTACGCCGAGATGTTCCGCGGAAGCGCGATGAAACGAGCTCGTTACGACGGCCTTCTGAGAAATGCGGCGGTTGTGCTCGGAAACTCTGGGAATCCGGCCGCGTCCGAGCCTATTGTCGAGCAACTCTGGGAGTCTCCAGAAGAGCTGGTCCGCGGCCACTGCGCATGGGCGCTGTCGCGTATCGGGTGGGACGGTGCCGAATCTGCACTTCGAAATCGTTCCGTGATTGAACGTTCGAACTACGTGCAGGAAGAGATTCGATGGGCCCTGTCGCAGCTTCGGCGGCCATGTTAGACAAAAAGAGTCAGGCAAAGTGAGCGAGCTATGAACGACTATTTCCGCGTGGAACGCCCCACGGTGCAGACGCTCCCCGTGGTGGTGGATGTGCCACACGCCGGGGAGTGGATTCCCGAGGCCGTGAGTGACGAGATGACCGTTGGCGATCTCGTCCTTCGTCGCGACCTCGACCTCTATGTCGATCAGATTTGGCAGCGCGCGCCAGAGCTCGGCGCCACGCTCATCGCGTCCCACGTTTCGCGTTACGTCGTGGACCTGAACCGGGCCTCCGACGACGTCTCCCCCGAAACGGTGAGAGGCGGGCATCGCATGGCGCGACCCGGCTACTACGGGGACCGCGGTGTGGTGTGGCGAACGACCACGGACGGTATTCCGGTCATGGCGTCGCCGATGTCGCAAGAGACCTTCAAGCGACGAATTGCGCTCTTCCACACGCCGTATCACCAGACGATTCAGGCCGAGCTCGACCGCGTTCGCGAGAAGTTCGGATACTGCATCTTGGTCGATGGTCATTCGATGCCGTCGATGGGCCGCGCGGGCCACTCCGACCCCGGTAGTCGACGAGCCGATATCGTTCCCGGGACCGCGGACGGCGCGTCGTGCGCGAAAGCCATCGCAAATGCCGTGGAGCGGCACTACAAAGTGCAGGGCTACGAAGTGCGCCCAAACACGCCGTACAAAGGCGGCTGGATCACTCGCCACTTCGGCCGCCCCGCGCAGAAACAGCACGCCATCCAGATCGAGGTCAATCGAGACCTCTACATGGACGAGACCACGTTCGAGATCAAAGAACACGGGATCGAACGATTGGCCGAGGCGTGCATCGCGCTTCTGCCCATCCTCGGCGAGCTCGAGCTGTGAGACTCGCTGCGTCGGCTGCGTTCCTCGCCGGACTTTTCGCTACGACTTCCGCATACGCACTGGACTACGAAGCTTTTTCGTTCGTCTCGGCCGAGCTGTATTCGCGGGGAGATGACCCCGGCGGGCATGGCGCAATCCTTCTTGGTGGACGACTCGACGGATTGCCTCGAGATGCCCGCCTCGAGCTCGAGTTCAACACCGATACGCTCTCGGTCGGCGTCGAGAACTTTCGCCTCAACGACGATTGGTGGGCTGGCGCGCGGTTGTCGGGCGAGTATCTCTTCGCGGGACTACTGACCGACTATCACCAGCGCGGAGAGTTCATCGAAGGTCGCGGAATCTCGGCGAGCTACTTCGGGGGAACGGCGCATGTCACGACGCGGCGCGAGGATCACCTCTTCGTCCGATTCGAGTGGACCGCGCGACGGCACTTCTTCGACGAGCTCGAAACGACTGGCGCGAACGTAGTCCTGCCGCCCACCACGACGATTCACTCACCGCGCATGCGTCTCACCTGGTGGGATTTCGACTACGACCCCTCGCACGATGAGTGGCACCGCCCTCTGCGCCGCTACTCGGGAGTCGGTTTCGGCCTCGCGTTCGGGGTTGACCATCGCGACGTAGCGAGACGGTGGGGCGACCTACGCAACGGTCGGAACACCCCATCGAGAAACTCGGGCGTCGCAGAACAGTGGTTCCGTATCGGCGTTCCATTTGCCCGGCACTGGAGATTCGAGTTTGTCCAGGAGTCGGGAATTCACACCTCTCCAGATGACATTACCCGACGTCGTATTGGCGGGATGAACCCATACGTTCTGCCGGTCGCAGGCGCACCATGGGCTTCACACCTGGCCGACCAATGGGTGGGCGCGAGCGCCAAACAGCGAGTCGCTGTTCATCGTACCGTCGAGCTCGGCGTTCGTGCCGACGCTGCATGGCTGAACGACCGCGACCGTACTGGCGAATCGGCGTTCGGCGGGCTGTACGGGGTCGCGGCAGAGATCGACTGGCGGCCCCAAGATGTTTGGCAGGTAGATGGCCGCCTTGGCTGGTCACTACCGACCGATGCATGGGCATCGGAGCCGCACCTCGGTGTCTATCTCGGCGTAGGTCGCTCGTTCTGACACCGGTCGAAAGTTCGTGCTTTGCCGAAAAGCGCGTGTTTCTCTAATGTTACCTACGCCGAATTTTCATTTGTGGAACATTGCTCGCGCCGGTCTGGGAGGTCAGATGTCTGCGAACTCTGACAATTCGAAAGAGGAGTGGGACGACCTTCGAACGCTCGTCCGCTCCTATCAGAATCCCGACGCACGCCAGCACTTGCTCGAGCTGGCGAGGCGCCTCACCAAGATCGGGTACTGGATCTACGATCTGGGCGAAGAGAAGATCCATTGGTCGGACGAACTCTATGAGATCGCCGGCGTCGATCGAGACTCCTTCGTACTCACGCTGAAATCCGCCGTGCATGCATATCACCCGGACGACCGGGAGATTGTGGTCGCATGCGCTGAAGAGGCATGGCGCACCGGCGAAGATTTCGAATACGAAGTCCGCGTCTTGCGACCATCGGGCGAGATTCGCCACGTCGCTTGCCTCGGAACGTGCGAAGTCGACGAGAACGGTGAGGTCCAAGGCCTCTTCGCGGCATTCCAAGACATCACCGAACGCAAATCGATTCACGGTCGTCTGATGCGCACCCAGCATCTCGCTTCGATCGGATCGGTGGCCACTGGAATCGCACACGGCGTGAACAACCCGCTCACCTCCCTCTTCGTCAACCTCGAGCTAGCCCTCGAGGAACTCGAGTACCTGGGCGAAGAAGACTTCGACCCCGCGATGCTCCGAGACGCGATCGTTCAGGCGAGGGGCGGTGCCGAGAAGGTTCGGCAAGTTGTGCGCGGACTCAAGACATTCGCGCGCGAGGAGCGTTCACAAGCAGCCCCAACCGACTTCCGAAACGTCGTGGAGGTCGCGCTCGCCATCACGCAGAACGAGCTGCGGCACCGCGCGCAATTGATCCTCGAATACAATCCGGCTCCTTCGGTCTCGGCGGTGCGCTCACGGCTCGAACAAGTGCTCGTCGGCTTGCTGATGCACGCTGCCGACCGAGTGCGCACGCTTTCTCTCGAACAAGCGAGAGTGGAGCTACGCGTCGATACCGACGAGTCGGGCAACGCCCTGTTGGAGCTGTCTTACAACGTTCCCGACGAGTCTCAGGAAGCGCTCGACCAGGCGCTGATGTCGTTCGAGCCCCAACACGACACCCGAGCAGGAACCGGTCTCGGGCTCGCGGTGTGCCACGCGATCGTCCACGAAGACGGTGGGTCACTCACGGCGGAGGCTGGGCCAGAGCAAACGACCTTCCGAATTCGATTCCCGTCGGTTGATGGCCGCGGCTTCGAGTTCGATTCGGAAGTCTCTGATACCGAGAGCACAAACTCCACACGAGCGCGTGTGCTCGTCGTCGACGACGAGGAGATCGTCGGGAGCTCGGTCGCCCGAATTCTTCCCAACAACGACGTCACGATTGCGCTCAGTGGAGAAGAGGCCCTGAAGGTTTTCGAGCGTGAAGGCGAAGACCATTTCGACATCATCCTGTGCGACATGATGATGCCCGGAATGTCTGGCGAGGACCTGTTTTACATCCTGCAGGAGCGCTTCCCTGTCGCGGCGGAACGGGTGATTTTTGTGACCGGCGGGGTCTTCACCGAAGAAGCGTCTTCGTTCCTCGCGCGACGTCCGCAGGGATGGCTCGCCAAGCCCTACGACGTGAGCAAGATTCGCTCACTCGTCGCCAAGAGCGCCCAGCCTAGATCTTGATGCCGCCATCCACGTCGATGCAGCGACCGGTGAAGTAGTCGCAATCCACGATGAACTTCACCGCGCTGTACATTTCTTCGGGCTTCCCGGCTCGACGAAGCGGCACTTGTGAGACCAGTTTCTCGAGCATTTCAGGGCGCATGGCTTCGAGGATGGGGGTCTGGACGAACCCGGGTGCGATGGCTCCGACGCGGATGCCGTAGCGGGAGAGTTCCTCGGCCCAGAGCTTGGTGTCGGCGACGAGACCGGCCTTGGCTGCCGAGTAGTTCGACTGACCACGGTTTCCGTGCCGCGACACCGACGAAATGTTGATGATCACGCCGGGCTTGGTGCCATCTTCCACCATCCGCGCGGCGACTTCGCGCGTGCAGAGAAATGGGCCCGTGAGATCCACGTCGATCACGCTCTGCCACGCTTTCAACGACATTTTGCGCACCTCACCGGTCTCTTTGTCCGGCGAGATGAGAAGCGAGTCGCGGAAGATACCGGCGTTATTGATGAGGCCGTTCACAAAGCCGAACGCTTCGACTGTCTGGTCTACGAGCGAGATCACCTCGTCCTCATCCGCGACATTGCATCTGGCGACTCGGAGCTCGCCTTCCGCCTCTTCGGCAAGGGCGGCGAGTCCGTCTTCGTCGACGTCTGCCGCCATGACCTTGGCGCCGTCGGCAGCGAGTGAGAGCGCGAAACAACGACCGAGACCGCTGGCGGCCCCCGTCACGATGATGGAGAGGTCTTTGATGTTCATGATGCTTGGCTCGGAACTTGGGGAGCGGCGCTCAGTGCTGCAGCGGCCGGTGCTTGATGTCGTATACGATGCGGTCGATGTCGTGCTTGTGCGAAAAACCGAGTTCTTCGCGGGCGCGCGTGTCGTCGACCATGCAGATGTACTTGATATGTTCGATCTCAGGGAGCGGCCAGTCGCTGAGCTTGAGTGACCACGCGGTCTTGAGTGCCATCTTGAGCACGGGCTCGGGCACCGGAACCGGAGTCACGCCGAGCTGCTTGTGTACGTACGACAGGGGCACCGGAGACGGGCCGGCGATGTTGTAGACCCCGCGCACTCCAGGGGTGAGCCCGAGCTCGATCGCGGTCAGGACGTCGTCGACATGGATGAGCTGCAGCATCGGGTCGAATCCGAGGAGCGTATACGGACGTTCGAGGCGCAGATAGCGGCTCGGAGCGTTGTCGACCTCGCCGACGATGTGCACGGGTCGCAGGATGACCGTCTCGATCTCGGGATGCCGCCAGAAGAAGGTGTTGCAGAACATGTCGAGACCGATGAGGTCTCGCATGGCGCCAAACTTCTGACCGCCGAGCAGAGGCGCGTCTTCGGTGAGGAACTGCGGGTTCTTCGGGTCAGGACCGTAGACGTTGGCGCTCGAGAGAACGACGACCTTTCCGACGCGGTGTTCGGCGCACAGTTCGAAGACCTTCTTGGTGCCGACGATGTTGAAATCGTGGTGCTCGACCGATGACGAGCGCGGGTCGTGCATGATGTTGAGGTGGACGACGGCGTCGATTCGCTCGCGGCGGAAGACGTCTTCGAAGCGTCGGCGTCGGATGTCGGCGCGCTCGACTTCGACATCTTTGGGCATGTTGCGCACGTCTCGCCGGTCGATTCCGATGACTTCGGCGTGCCGGTGCAATCGTTGGGCGAGGGCACGGCCGAGCCGGCCACCGATGCCGGTGATGACGATGCGCTGTCTTCGTTGTCGACGTCGTGTGCTCAAAAGAAGACCCCTTCCCGCTCTTCGAGTCCGCGGGCGATGAGGCGCTCGATCTCGGCTTTGACCTGGTCGACCTTCGCGCCGATTACGCGGTCTTCGTCGTCGGCCTTGCCTTCGAACTTCATCGGTTCACCGAAGTAGAGTCGGTACTTCACCGGCAGCGGCATGGCGCCCAGGGGCCCGAGGAGCAACATCGCCGGGGTCACCGGAAATGCTGGGGCACCGAAGAGCTTTGCGACCGTCTCGAAGTTCCAGACTGCCGGAATCTGTTCCTCACCACCGACCACGCCGACGGGGACGATGGGCGTTCCGGTCTCGAGCGCGAGTCGCATGAATCCGTTGCCGAAGCGCTGGAGCTCGTAGGCTTTGTCGTAGGTCTTCGAGATTCCTTTCACGCCCTCGGGAAACACGCTGAGACAGCCGCCGCGCCCCAAAAGGATCCGTGCATTTTCGCGCGTGCCAACGACCTGTCCGGCCCGCGAAAAGACGGTGGAGACGAACGGGAGTGTCGGCACCCAGTGCTCCACCATGGAGCGAACCATCCGTGGCGGGTCCTTTCGGAACAAGCAGGCACAACCGATGAGAAAACCGTCGATCGCGACCTGCCCCGAGTGGTTCGAGATCAGCATGACCGCCCCGGTGTCGGGGATGTTCTCGATGTCGTGCGTCTCGGTGCGAAAGTAGTGGTCGAAGAAGAACGACGCCGGTGCACCGACGTACTTCAGAAACTCGGGCTCGAAGCCGAAAGGGTCGAACCCATATTCGTTCTGGCCCGCGTCCATCGTGCGGATGCGGTCCCAAAGTTCGGGATCGATGCGGTCGACGAACGCGTCGTCGATACGTTCGCGCAGACCGCGAACTTTGTCTCGAAGAATACCCATGTACCTGTGATAGCAACGAATCGCTTGGGCGGGAAGTGTCGCGGTCCGGGGCACACGCACAAGATCGTGGATCGACCGCAGAAAAAGCTGCCCTCGCGAATGTTCGAAAAAACTGATTCGGGATTCATTCGTTTGACAAAATTGCCTTTTTTTCGTAAACGTCGTGCCAATTGGATGACAGAGAATTGGCACTGCTCGACCGAATGAGTGCGCGTTCTCACAAGAACAAGGTCGCCTGATGGACCTCTCGAAAGCAAAGTACCTCGCCCCCAACAGTCTGACTCTCTCGAGCCTCTTTTGCGGCTTCGCGAGTATTCACGTGGCGCATTCGGCCACGTCGGCTCGTGAGTTTTCGATCGCGGTCTGGCTGATTGTCGCGGCGATGCTGTTCGATCTTTTTGATGGTCGGGTGGCGCGGATGACGAAGGCCGAGAGTGAGTTGGGCGTGCAGCTCGACAGCCTGGCTGATGCAGTGAGCTTCGGCATCGCGCCGGGCATGCTCCTCTACCTTTGGGGGCTGCAAGAGTTTGGGATGATCGGGATGGTTCCGGCGTTCATCTATGCGGCCTGCGCGATTGTTCGGCTCGCTCGATACAACGTCATGGCGTCGAATCACGAAGGGGTGATGCGATACTTCTTCGGGTTGCCAACGCCCCTCGCGGCGGGCGCAGTCGTCTCGATCGTGATGGCGTCATTGGCGCTCACCGAACAAGCGACGACACAAGCTAGCTTTTCGGTCGCGGCACTCAGCATCCTCCTCGGCGGATTGATGGTGAGCAACATCCGCTACCGCACCTTCAAAGACATCAACCTGCGTGGTCGCGCAGGTGTCGGCCTCATCGTGCTGTCGATGTGTGCCCTCGGGCTCGGAGTGGTCTTCAAGCCGAGCGTCGCGTTCGTCGCCATCATGTTCCTTTACGTCATCATCGGCGTGGTTGGAGGCGTGGTGGAATGGAGCCGCGCTATCTTCGGTGCCGACGCGACCGAAGACGATGAGATCATGCTCGCTCGTGCGGAAGACGACTGAGCCAAAACGGGCCAGCCTTGTGTGTTGTACGGCCCCGTTTCCCCTCCTATACTGCGCCCGATGTCCACTCGCGAAGTTGGCGCAATGAATCTTAGCCCTGCCAGAATTCGATTGGCGATCTTCGGAATCGTCGCGGTCATGCTGTCTTTCAGCGTGTTGGGTAATGCCAGTGCGCAGGAAAAGCGCATCTCCGCAGCTGTCCTCAACCTCGAGGGCGAGAACGTCGACGACCAGCTGCTCGAGACCCTGACCAGCATCGTCCGGAACGAAGCCCAACAGGTCGAGAAGTACGAAGTCGTCAACAAGTACGCGCTCAACTTCAAAGACATCCTGCTGCTGGTCGGCTGCGACAACGAAACCCGCAGCTGCCTGCGCCGCGCCGCCGAACAGGTCGAAGCGCGTGTGCTCATCTTCGGTTCGGTCAAGCGAGACGGCTCCAAGTTCCGAACTTCGGTGAACATCTTCGACGCCGATTCCGGCAAGATGATCAACCAGCTCACGCGGACGCTCGCTCAAACCGACGACCCGGTCGTGGCGTTCCGCAAAGAGATCGAGGCTTTCTTCGCCGACGAACGGACGGTCCCGGTGACCCGAATTCAGATCGGCTCGAACGTCGAGGGCGCCAAAATTCGCCTCGAGGGAACGTTCGTCGGAACGGTTCCGCTGGAGCGAAAAGGGCTCCCACCGGGCATCTACAACATCGAAGTCTACCACCCTGACTATCAGTCTTGGGAAACCCGTCTGGAACTTACAGAAGGCGCCGATGTTCGGCTTTGGGCACCGCTGAAGGCCAACGCCGGAACCGTCGTGCAAAAGCCGGCAGAGAACGTCGAGACGAAATCGGAAGGCCAGGTCGAAACTCACCAGATCGATGGTGGATTGAAGGCTCAGGCCGATCCGCCAGACGAATCGCCCTCGGGAACGAACTGGGGAGCTTGGAGCACGATCGGCGTAGGAACCGTCGCGATTGTGGGTTCGGGAGTGTTCGCGCTTCTGATGACCAACGTCGAATCCGACATCGAGGCCGGGCGCGAGAACAACTTCTCACGTGCCGACTACCGCGAGCTGGTCGACAAGGGTGAGAGCTACGAGCTCACCCACCGCGTGCTGCTCGGCGTGGGACTAGTCGGGATTATCGGCGGGGTTACATGGTTGTTGGTCGACAACGCCATGGAGTCCGACCAAGCCACGCTCGACGTTGGGATTCGCCCCAACGGAATCGAGGCCCGCGTTCGCTGGTAGACGCGCGCCGCACGTTCAAGGATGAACGCATGCAACGCTTTTCGCTTCTCGCCCTTCTCGCCACAGCGCTGTTGTGGAGTTCGACCGCGCACGCCCAATCGCGTGAGCTCACGTCGGCCGATCGCCTCGCCCTGCTCTACGCGCCGCAGCTCAGCTTCACGCGCGACGGCGACCCCCTCATTCGCGTCGGTATCATCGAAGGCGAGCGCCAGGTGCGCTTCACGCCCGACAAGGACATTCGCGTGCTCCCCCACGGCGAGGGAGGTCCTTCGATTCGGTTGCCGGGAGGGAAGCAGTACGAAGTCACGATCGAAGATGCAAAGCCAGGGGCGTATCGTCACCTCGCCATCGTGAGCCGACTGCCCGTCGCGGACCGCGAGAAATCGGACGCGATCAAAACGACCTGGCTTCAGCGCGGCTACGTGCCGGAGGTCGTCGAGGTCGGCGGCCTGTTCGCCGTGGGCGGAAAGGTGTTCGATTCGCGCACGATTCTCATTGGCGTCGGCGGCACCACGAAGCTCAAAGACGCCCGTCGAATCAAATCGAAGTTGGAAGCCAAGTACGGCATCCAAGGCTCGATTCACTCCGAAATCACGCGGTATCCAAGTGGACGCATCGTCCTTCGAGGTCGGGGCGTCGACGCGGTCGTCGAGAATGACGGCACGCTCTTCATCGGCAGTGTTTCTGGGCGCGACGACACGGTCTTCACGATCCCGGGGATCAAGAAGTCGTATGGTGCTGGCGAAGAGACGCGGCGATATACCGGCCAGCTCGTGTTTGCACCCGATCGTAACGGCGAGGTCGTAGGCATGGTGAGTCTAGGGGCCGAGCGAGTGCTCAAAGGGACCGTGCCGGCCGAGACCTATTCCAACGCTCCGAAGGCCGCCCTCGAGGCGCAGGCCGTCGCTGCCCGGAACAACATGTTCGCCGCGATCGGCGTGCGGAATCTCGCCGACCCCTACATGCTTCGCGGCGACGTGATGGACCAGGTCTACGGCGGAATTGGCGTCGAGACGCGCGCGACCAGCGCGGCGGTGGACGCGACTCGCGGCCAGGTGATGTTCTACGGCAAGAAGATCGTCGAGGCCGTCTACTCGTCGAACGCCGGCGGCTTCACCGAGAGCAACGAGAATGTGTGGGACATGGAGCCTCGACCGTGGCTGCGCGGCAAGCCTGACGCCCCCACCGGAAAGGTCCCGAAACAGTTCGCCAAAGAGGTGAAGACCACTGAACTGGCAGCCTTCCTCAGCAGCGACATGCCTGCATGGTCGAAGATTGCACCGGTCGGCTCCAGCCGGCTCTACCGATGGAAGAAGACCGTCCCAGCATCGAAGGCGCTCGAGTGGCTCCGCGAAACGGGGCAGGACGTCGGACGAATCAAGTCGGCCGAAGTCGAGAAGCGCGGCGTGAGCGGACGAGTCGTACGCCTGAAGCTCGAAGGAGAGCGCGGCACGGCGACGATCGAACGAGAACTCAACGTGCGCCGCTTGTTTGGCGGCTTGCGGTCGGGCCTGTTCCTCATGGACGTCAAGACCTCCGGCGGGTTCATCACGGAGTTTTCGTTCGACGGGGCCGGCTTCGGACACGGCGTTGGCATGTGCCAGACCGGTGCGACGGGCATGGCCGAAGCAGGGCATGCCTTCGACGAGATTCTTGGCCACTACTACTCCGGTATCGAGCTGCAAAAGCTCTACTGACGTGGCCCATTCGCCTCAGATCGACGCGGATCGTGGCGTCGAAACCTCACCCGACCTTCATCGAGGCCCGCAGAATGCGGGGCCGACTCTGGTATGCGTCTTGCGACTGCATGCGGCGTATACTGTTGAATGAATCCAGATGTCGGAGACTACATTGAAACGTCTACTCCTCGCGGCGGTCCTCCTGGCAGGAATCGGGTGTAACCCCGATTCGTCAGAAGACCGGTTTCCTGTTGATGTGCAGGCGCAAGATCTCGAAAGCGCCGAACTCGCACACGGTCACAGTCACGGACCTCCCACGTTCGAAAAGCCGACGGATCCGGCGGAAGCAAACGAGCTGGAACGAGTTGCCAAGTCGAATTGGAACATCGCCCCGACGTCGCAGGTCGAAGAGATCGACTGGGCGGCAGCGAATGGATACACGCGCATCGCGCTGGATGAACTGCCGACGACCGAGCAAGAGAAAGTCGGTCAGGCCGCACTGCCGGTGATGTTGCCGCGTCAGGCCGAAGTGCTCGAGACGACCATCTTGACGCTGGGCGAGAATTGGTACGCCGCGTCGCTCAAAGACAACGGAGCGAGCCTGCACATCCGTGGAACACGCGTGTCCTACGATTTCGACGGCGACGTTTGGACGCCCGAAGAGCGGGCGATGGGCGATGACTACACGCTCACTCGGACGCACCAGATCGTTAGCGTCTCCTTCGCCTCGTTTGGCGCTGCGTACACCATCGACGTCGAGTGTTCGCGACCGATGGACGACGTTCGCTGCACCGAAGACGAGTATGCATTGAATCTTGCCAACGAGCTCGCAGTCGCAGGAGGCCTTCGATGAAGAACTTCGCACTCATCTTGATGGCATCCGCACTCCTCTGGGGCGGTGATCTCGCAGCAGCTGACTTCTCCTACCAACCCGCTGGCGAGCTCGTCTCGGGCAGTGGTTCCGGGCGTGCGGACGACAAAGTCTACGTGCCCGACATGCGATTCCCGATCGAGGAAGCGCCCGCATTCTTGAACTCTCAGGTCTGGGGCGTGGGTGGCTCGCAAGGCCCGAGTGGCGGCCAGTGCGATACGCGCAACTACAGCTACCCCTGGTACGACAACTTCTGTGAATCACGTCGCTGGGACATGCCGCTTTGCCCGTCGGGCACAGGGCACCAGGGGCAGGACATGCGCGCATCGACGTGCGACAAGAACGTGCACTGGGCGGTCGCGGCGGAAGCCGGGCGGATCACTTCGATCGGCACCTACTCGGTGTATCTCGTCGCCGACGGCGGTACGCAGCACCGCTACCTCCACATGGAGCCGAGCAGCATCCGCGTGAGCGTGGGAAGCCGCGTGACCAAGGGCGAGCGCCTCGGCCGCATCTCGAACGCGTTCGGAGGCACTCCGACGACGATTCACCTGCACTACGATCTCAATCAATTCGTGGGTTCGCTCGGCAAGAGCGTCTACGTACCGACCTACTTCTCGTTGATCCGAAGCTACGAGACGCTCATCGGCCAAGAGGCGGAGCCTTGCTCGGTCATTCCGGCCGACGGTGCGGTCGTCGACGACAGCGGCCCTTGCTTCACGGCATTCGGAAACCCACGCTACTGGCGCGATGTCGATGGCAACGGGACCGAGGGGCAATACCGCTGGACCAACGCGTGGGTGAACGACACGCCTAGCAACTGGGCCCGATGGAACCTCTACTTCGCCGAGGCCGGCGACTACAAAGTCGAAATCAACGTGGTGCCGCCGCACAACGCCTCGAAGAAGGTCCGCTACACCATCAAGCACGGCGATGAAGAAACCACGGTCGAAATCGACCAGTCGGCGCACGATTCGTGGGTGACGCTCGGTGAGTTCTCGTTCGTCGAGGGAGGCGCCCAATCGGTGTCGGTGTACGACAACACCGGCGAATCGGGCGACGACCTGCACATCACCGCGGACGCCGTTCGCATCTCGCCGAAAGGCTCCGACCCCATCGTCGACGGTGGCGGAACGCGTGGAGGCGGCAACAACGGCGGCTCGGGCGGTGGTGGCGAAACCACCAACAACGACGGCGGCACCGGAATCGGTGGCACCGGCGGCACCGGCGGTGAGAACCCCGGAACCTCCGAGCCGGTCGACGATTCCGAACCCGGCTCGTCCAGCGCGACGTCTTCGTCGTGCAGCGCTGCCGGTAGTGCCGGCGACGCTGGCGCTACGCTGCCCCTTTTCCTGCTCGCAGCGATGCTTGGCTTGCGCCGACGCCGTCGCGCTTGATGCCCGTTCGGCCACGCCGTACAAGTAGAGCGTGACCGAACGACATCATATCTATCTCATCCCCGGATTCTTTGGGTTCGCCGACCTTGGTGGAATTACGTACTTCCACCACGTTCGGCAGTTCTTGGAATCGGAATTGGAACGGTACGGCCTCGATGCTGAGGTCATCCCCGTTTCGACGCTGCCGACAGCATCGATTCGAAAGCGGACCGTGCGGCTGCTGGAGTGCGTGGCCCGCACCGCTGGAGACGCCGGCCCGATTCATCTCGTGGGGCACTCGACCGGTGGACTCGACGCACGGCTGTTCGCCTCGCCGTCGGCGTCGCTCGAAGGAACCGAGCTCATCTTGAGCGACTACGCCGACCGAGTGAAATCGGTCGTGACGGTCGCGGCTCCGCATCGCGGCACCCCGATGGCGAGCTTTTTCGCAAGCCTGATGGGCGCAAAGCTGCTCTATTTGCTGTCGCTTGGGACGATCTACACGCTCCGCTTCGGAAAGCTTCCACTGACGGTGGCGGTGAAGCTGGCGGGCATCTTGGCCCGCGTCGACGATCTGGTCGGTCTCGAGAACAACGTGCTCGATCAGCTCTACGACCAGCTCTTCGACGACTTCGACGAAGAACGTGAAGCTGCCATCCGCGACTTCCTCGAGCACGTTCGCAAAGATCGCGACCTCGTCGGCCAACTCACCGCGGGGGGAATCGACCTCTTCAATGCTACGGCGAGCGACCGCGAAGGGGTGGACTACTCGAGCATCTGCATCCGGGCACGAGACCCCGGATTCAGAGCGCTGAAGGACGTGGGCTTCGACCCCTACGGCCAGGCGACCCACGGACTCTACCGATTCTTGCACTGGCTCACCGCTCGCGGCGGAGACGAACTGACGCTCAGCGGGGAGCACGAACAGGCGCTCACACGAGGCTTCGGCGAGTTCCCCTCGCGAGAGGCGAGCGACGGGGTCGTACCCACGCTCTCGCAGCCTTGGGGCGAGGTGATTCATACCGCCGTCGCCGACCATCTGGACGTGTGCGGACACTTCGACGACGGGAGCCACGAACCTCCTCACGTCGATTGGATCGCGACGGGCTCGAAGTTCTCGCGTCGCGATTTCGAGGCCCTCTGGCGACAAGTCGCGATTCGAATCGGCCGGGACTATCGATGACGCGGGGCGAGAAACTCGTGCTGTTGCTGGCGTTCGGGCTCGTCTTGGCCGCGATCACGCTCGCAGCATGCAGCGTGAGAGACCCTGAGGGACTGGGCCAATCCTGCGACACGGTGCTGCCCTGCCCTTCACCTTTCGTCTGTGTGGAACGCACGTGCGTGAGCCGCTGCAACTTCTCGGGCGACTGTGACCCGGGCTTCGCATGCATCGACGAAGTCTGCTTGAGCACGTGTGAAACCGAAGAAGACTGCCCCGAGGGTCTCCCGTGCCGACCGACCGACCTCGAAGGAACCAACTTCTGCGGCTTCTCCACCGACAAAGTCTGCGGAACCACCGACGATTGCCCCAATGGCTTCGCGTGTGAAGGCTCGCGCTGCGTCGAGACGTGCGAATCAGACGACGAATGCCCGCCAGCGGAGGCTTGCCGAAACCGTGGAAACTTCGGTCAGTGCCGATTCGGACCTCGGCCCGGAGACTTCGAGTCGGAGCCCGACGCGGGGACGGACGTGGCGCTGCCGAACAACATCCCGACGAATCGAAACTGCGCCAACAAGGCTTCCGGATACTGCCAGATGGCGTTTGGGAGCGATGAAATCTGCCTCGAAGGGCGATGCCGGGTCGCGCCCAACACGCTGGTCATCATCGACAAGACCGAAGGCGAAGAGTGCGACCTGGACAACACGCCCGAAGACCCCCCGGGCATCGACCTGACGGCAGTGGCCGACAGCAGTCGCTCGGTGTTGTGGGCCGAAGTTTCCGACATCGTCGTTACCGAAGGCGGACAGGCTGCCCCGGCGGAGGACCTTCCGCTCGACGAGCCGCAATTCGCTTGTTTCGCGGCGCCCGTTTCTACCGGATGTGGAGGCTGGGTGGCGCTCACGACTCGCGATCCGCTGGTAAGCGGGCGCAGGATCACGGTCTCCGAAATCGGAGACACCTGCGGCTCGCCAGCAACGGAGCGGTACGAGGTGCGGATTTGCACCGACAACCGTCAGGTGACGCTCGCACGCGACCTGGTGTCGTGCACGCTCTTCATGGGGGAAGGAACCGGCGAGCGCACGATCACGGTGTCGTACTGACTCTCCGTGCCGTCACCCGAAGTCCGCCGATCGCGCCGGACGCGAACAGGTCGGCCGCCGCGCCATACAGCGTGAGGCGGTCGTCGACGACCGAGGCGCCGTGTCGGTCGTGCTCCTCGCGATAGCGGCTTCGGTAGCGATCGGCCCGGTTTCGAGTCCAAACGCCCCAACGCTCGGTGAGGTCGTGAACGTGCTCGACCTCGAACCCTGCCGCCTCGACTTCCCTCAGATACGTGGTGCGCGAGAGCACCCGCGGCGCACCGATGATCGACTCGAGCGCCGCGCGTTCCGTCGCCGTGAGTTCTCGAAGGGCGACGAAGTCTTCCACGAGCAGCCGTCCCTCGGGCACGAGCGCGCGGTGGAACGTTCGAATTGCGGGTGCTCGCTCGTCGAGGTGCAACAGCACCAGCATCGAGATGATGTGGTCGAAGGCAGCTCGGTCCGAGAGTTCGACGATGTCACCCTGCCGGTGCGTGACCAGGTCGGATAGACCGCAGCGTTCGGTGAGTTCCGTGCCCAGCTCTACCCACTCGTCACGAAGTTCGACCGCGGTCACGTGGCAACCGGCCTTCTGGGCGATGTAGCGCGCCGGCCCGCCAAGGCCCGACCCGGCATCCAGCACAGTGTCGCCAGGCCCGAGCCCGAGCTCGGCGATGACTTCATCACACGCGACCGAGCCGAGATAGTGGTAGTGGTCCGGCGTTGGGAGCGATGCCAAGGTTTCAACGTCCAGCGGCCCTTCGGAGAGCCCAGCTGCCTGGAGTTCGTTTCGCAGGGCGACGGCACGCCAATCATAGTGGGTGGGCCCCCACGCGGCCGAGATTGTCTCGGTCACCGAGTCTTCGACCTCGAAGTCGGCCGGCAGGCGACCCGCGTGGCGAAGGTGCGAGGCGACGTCCTCGAGGGCCTTCTTTTCGAGCACCGGGCGTGCGCTCCACTGGATGGTGCGCATCCATTCGTGAGCGTCTTCGAGCAAGATGCCGAACGTCTCGGAGATGCGTTTCGAAGTGGCTTCAGGATCGGCAGCCAGCGCGTCGGCAGCCTCTCGTACCCGGGAGAAGAGCGTCGTCAGGGGCAACGGCGGCGACTCACGCACGGAATCGGTAGCCACCGCCACAAACGACGGCCACGGCGTCGGACGAATGTCGACCAGCCGAAACTCGCCCGAATCCACCGTCGGCTTGGTCATGAAACGCTCCCAAAAGAAGACGTCAGACTCGCCTGCGGCCAAGGACTCCCGGGCGCCGGTGAAGTTCTGGATGACCTCGAACTGCAGCTCGTCGGTCGGCCAGCGCCGAATCCGGGCGTCGACGAGCGCCATCAGCTCGGAGCCTGAACCGAAGCGGCTGATCGCGTAGACACCGCCGCGGAAGTCCTCGGGATTCTGGATCGAAGACGAAGCCGACGTGTGGATCCCCCACAGGAGCGGCGAGACGACGTAGGTCGAGACGATTCGAGCCTCCAGGCCAGCACCGATCGCCGCGACTGCGCCCTCGGTGAGCATGATGGCGATGTCTAGCTCACCGTCGCGAACGGCCTGTGCCATCGCTCCAGTACCGCCCGGAAAGTCCCTCCACACAATATCGTGCCCCTCGGCGGCGAGCGCGTCGATCGCGTCGCGCCAAGGGAGATTGAAGTGCTCGGGTACACCGCCAATTCGCAATGCCATCAGTGATTCCTGGGAGTGAGGACGACGCGGATACTCTGGACCTGCATTCGAGGTGTAAGTAGTCTCCGGTGGTCACCTACGAGTGCTCGAGATGTACCGAAAATATGCAGTTTTAGCAGCAGCCCTCGTAATGTTCGGATGCGGCGACGACGATCAAGGTTCCGAACTCGGGCCGACTTGGTTCGACGAGCCTATGGCCGAACTGCCGGACCGGTTCTCGGAGTTCGGAACGTTTGAGTCGAGTGAAATCGAGCGTTCCGACGTCGTTTTCGCCTACGAACCGGCCTACCCACTTTGGAGCGCAGGGGCCGAGAAATCGCGGGCGGTGGTCGTGCCAGACGGCGAGTCGATCACGAACGCGGACGGCACGTGGGATGTCCCTGTCGGCTCGGTATTCTTCAAGACCTTCTATTGGGAAGACGCACCGGTCGAAACCCGTGTGATGCGCAAACTCGACGCGGACTGGGAGTTCTCGGCCTACCTCTGGGACGAGGATGGGATCGACGCACAACGGCTCGAGATGCGGCGTTCGACGCCCGTGCAGGTTTCCTACGAAGGCGAGTCGTTCGAGCATCGAGTGCCGAACGAGATCGATTGTCGGAAGTGCCACGAACCTACAGATGGGATGGTGCTGGGCTTCAGCGAGCTACAACTCGGAGAGCAGGTCGACGAGCTTCATGCGGACGGCGTGCTCGAGTTCCCTCTGGGCGACGACCCACGGGTCTTGCCGACCGCCTCGCCCCTCGAAACGCAGGTGTTGGCCGGGTTCATGGGCAACTGCGCCAACTGTCACAATGGATCGGAGCACGATCAAGCGAGCTTCGACCTCGCGCCAGAAGTGGCATTCGAGAATCTAATCGAGCAGCCGACGGCGAGCAGTGCGGCTGCAGCAGGAATACGCGTCGTTCCCGGCGCGTCGTCGGAGTCGATGCTCTATCTGGCGATTTCGGGCACGGGCGACGACCCCGAGATCAAAGAGATGCCGCCAGTGGGTTTGGAACTGAGGGATGAAGCTTTCGTCGAGAGCGTTCGGACGTGGATCGACGGGCTGCCCCCGGAAAATTGAAAGCGCTTTGAAATCAGCAACTTCGAGGTAATTTTGCAACGAAATCGAGGAACGGTCGATAACTCTGGTGACCGATGCTGGGGATCCGGTTCGGATCTTCGCAGGCGTCCGGCGGGTTTGGCCGACTCGCGGGACAACGATGGTGTGGCCGCGCGTCGCTCGACGGGTTGGCAGGGCGGAGCACCATCTGGACCGGCGTGGGCGGGGGGTTCCAAGGGGGCCCGGGGGGTTGGGATCATTCTGGCGGTGGCGCTTCTGGCGGCCGTGGGATGCAAGAAGGACGAATCCGAGCCGGACGCCGGCGGGTCGACCAAGCCCGACGTCTTCGTCGCCCCCGACGCAGAAACTCCCGAACCCATCTCGCTCTCGTTCACCGAACTCGACCTCCCCGGCGACACACAGGGCGTGACCAACCTCCACTTCGTTCCCGGCAAATCCGAGTTCGTCGTCCTCGAGAAGAACGGCCGCGTGCTCCACTACTCGCTCGAAGGCGACAACGTCTCACTCATCGCCGCCACTACCCTGGCCGGTGTGTACGCAAACTCCGACTGCGGGCTCATCTCGGCCGCGTTCGACCCCGACTTCGAGACCAACAATTTCGTCTACTTCGGATACTGCGACAGCGACTCGTACAACACGATCTCGCGGCACGAATTCGACATGTCCGACCTGAACTCGACCAAGGCCGAGACCATCCGGGTAGGCATCGATAACGCGCCTCGCGCCTGGCACAACGTCGGCTCCATCGGCTTCGACCCTGACGGCACCATGTGGGCGTTGTTTGGCGAGAAATACGTCGACGCCGAAGCACAGAACCTCGACTCGAATCTCGGGAATCTCCTGCGAATCGTGCCGAATCGCGAGCCTGACGGCGAGGGCTACACACCCGCCGCAGACAATCCGTACGTCGACGGCGGCGGCTCCCCCGACATCTGGGCGAGCGGGCTGCGCTCGCCGTGGAAAGGGTTTCGCGACAGTCAGGGGCGATACTGGGTCGGCGACGTCGGCGCTGCGACCTGGGAGGAACTCAACATCATCTCCGCGGCCGGACAGAATCTCGGCTGGCCGACGTGCGAGGGCCGCTGCGAGCAGCCCGAGGAGGGCCTCACCGAGCCCATCTCGGCATGGAACCGTTCCTCGGAGTCTGACTACGCGCTCGAAGACGACCAGACCGAAGCCACCGACCGTCGCGTCGTCTGGGCCGGCCTCGAATACCCAGCCGGCACCGAGGATCCATACGAGGACCGGCTCGACGGCGTCGGGTTGTTTGGCGATTTTTGCGCGGGTTGGGTTCGCGGAATGCGAGTGGACGAGTCACGACGCGTCACGTTCGACCAGAGCCTCGGGCACCTCACCGGGGTCACGGGAGTGGATGTGGGGCCCGACGGTCACGTCTATTTTGTGACGTACGGCAACTGCAAGACGTTCCCGCTGCGTGCTGGCCAGCTCTGGCGTGCGACGCTCGAGCCCTAGCTCTTCGGTCGCAGGTACCCCAACACGAGCTGGACCGTTTCGTCGGCCAGCCCCCGGCCCTCTTCGAGCAGTTCCGGGCGCTGCAGGGCTGCGGTGTGGACCACTCCGTGACAGGCGTTGACCAGCACGAACGAGGCCATCTCGAGATCGTCCACGCGTAGCTCGTCCCGCCGCATTTCGAGTGCCATCTGCACGACCGCCGAAGCGCGCTCGATCCAATCTACCAGCACGTCGACCTGCCCGATGGGGGGCAGCTGTTCGAAGAGCACGCGACTGAGCTCGGGCTCGAGCAACTTGGCCTCGAGCATCGCGTGGATCAGCATCGACACGGCCTCTTCCAAAGGCGCATCGCCGACTTCCTGTAGCTTCTCCGCGAGCAGCTCGAACTGCCGGTCTCCGAAGTTCTTCACGACCGCTGCGACCAGCGCTTCCTTGTTCGGAAAGTACTGGTAGAGCGACCCGACGCTCACCCCCGCGCGCTCGGCAATCTTGTTCGTGCTCGCCTTGTGAAACCCAACTTCGATGAGCAACTGCTCGGCGGCTTCCAAAAGTGAGTCGACCGTCGCTTTCGCGCGATCTTGTTGCGGCTTTTTCCTAGGCGACGTCTTGCTCATCCGGACTTCCAGAGAATGCGAGTTGAAAACATGAGCAGTTGCTCATATTTTATAACCTGAGCATTTACTCAGGTTCCAATACGAATGCAACGGAAGTCTATCATGGCATCGGCACTGGCGGAAAAGTGGCTCTTCCCTCCCCCCTCCAAATCGCGTGCTCCCGGCCCGCGAGGACTCGAAGCGCTGTGGGCGCAGGTCGAGTTTTCCAAGGATCAGATCGGGTTTCTACGCGACGTGCACCACCGGTTCGGTGATGTCTCGTCGTTCACGCTGGGTTCCTTCGACATTTGGCTCGTGTGCGATCCCGAGCTGATCGAAGAGTTGCTGCTGCGACATCACGACAAGCTCGTGAAAGACGAGCTGACTCACGATCTGGAGGAGCTGCTTGGGCAGGGTCTACTCACGAGCGAGGGCGACTTCTGGAAGCGTCAGCGCAAGTTGGCTTCGCCCGCGCTGCGTCGTCGCCAGATTGAGTCGTACGCCGATTCGATGGTTCGCCTGACGCATCAGACGATGGATGGATGGGAAGACGGCGAGGTGGTCGATTTTCATCACTCGATGATGCAGCTGACGTTGCGCATCGTTGTGAAGACCCTCTTCAACATCGAGGTCGGCGACGACATCGTCGAGGTCGAGGAGGCGCTTGAAGACGCCATGCACTTCTTCCACGTGATGGCGCACACGCTCTGGCGCTTCCTGCCGGAGTTCGTGCCGACGCCCTCGAAGTTCAAGTTCCAAGACGCAGTACGGCAGTTGGACGAGGTGGTGTACCGACTCATCGAGCAGCGGAAGGCTGACGGAGAGCCAGGAGACGACCTGCTGTGGGCGCTCTTGTCTGCGGTGGACGACGAGGGTTCGTCAATGACGGACCAGCAGTTGCGCGACGAGTGCATCACCATCTTCCTCGCCGGCCACGAAACTACGGCGCTCGCGCTGAGCTACACCTGGTGGGTCCTCACGAAGCACCCGGAAATTCTGAAGCGGATCACCGAGGAGATCGACACGGTGCTCGAAGGCCGCGACGCCACGGCGTCAGACGTACGGGCTCTTCCGTACACAAACGCAGTGGTCAAAGAGGTCATGCGCGTCTACCCCCCAGCCTGGATCTTCGGCCGCGAAACCACCGAACCGGTGGAGGTCGCCGGGTGGACCATCCCCACTGGCGCGCAGATTCTCTTCCCGCAGAGCGTCGTCCACATGGACCCTCGCTGGTACGAGGACCCTGACCAAATCAAGCCGGAGCGATGGCTCGACGGAACCCTCGAAGACCGCCTCGGACGATTCGGGTACTTCCCATTCGGCGGCGGGACACGCATCTGCATCGGCAATCACTTTGCGATCATGGAGATCGTTCTCGTCCTGGCCACAATGCTCCAGCGAGTATCCATCACAAACCGAACCGAAGGCGAAATGGTGACGCAGCCGTCGGTGACGTTGCGACCTCTCACGAAAATCCAGATGGAGGTTTCGCACCGCTAGCATGCGACATTGCTCCTAATTTTCGGTAGTCTTTTCGTACACTTGAGAGACTGCGACCAAATGGTCGCACAAAGAGCACGGGGGAACGTGCTCGGGGAGACTGCCATGAAGAAGAAGTTATACGTCGTAATCGCCGCGGCTCTATGCACCCTTGCGCTTGGCTGCAAGACAGACGTTCCGCCCGGCGGAGCTTGCTCGTCGGATTCACAATGTGGCGCGGAGTCGGCGGCCTGCTACTTCCCAAGTGCCGAGGCTTCTGAGGGCTATTGCACTCGGTCTTGTCGCATCGACGACCAAATGGAGACGAAGCCGTGTCCCGAGGGATTGTCCTGCAACCGGGTCGACAACGAGCACTTCATCTTGGGCGCAACGGTCTGCACCAAGTAAGCCCTTAGAGCCGGATGGTCAGTCCGATGTTTCCGCCGTGGATGAGATCTGAGGCTTCCACGGCGCTCGACGCGAGCGGTGGCTCCTCGTACGTGTTTGAGTAGAGTCGCAGGTCGTAGCCGAGCTGCATCCCAATTGCGCTCGTGAACGCGAGGCGAATGCGCCCTTGCCCCGTGTATGCGAGCGCAAGCGGTGCCTCGCCGTACGCTTGGCCTGACGTGTTGTTCGAGAACACCGGGAGAACGCCGCCGTTTAGCTCGACCATGAAACCGTTCACATCGCCAAAGCCAGCCCCGATGGTTCCACGTCCGGCGATGTAGCGCGTTCCCGTGAAGTACGAGTTCGGATCGAGCGTCGAACTGACCGCGTCGGCGCCGAATCCGATTCGGGTGAAAGCCGCACCAAATCGATGCCGATAGACGAGCTCGCCTCGCCCTGCCACGTGGTGACCCGAAACGGTGAACGGCTCCCCGCCGTCCGCGACGAACTCTACCGACATGGGCGCGTAGTCACCTTGCGCTTCGAACCCGATCAAACCGTTTCCGAACCTCGCCAGCGTAAGTCCCAGCTCCATAGTGGCCCCGGCGAGCGGTACCGAGTGGTCGATGGCGTATGACGACTCGGCCGCTTCGGCCGAGAACGAACGCTGCCCAAGAAGACCGGCCACGGACAACATCATGAACGGCTCACCCGTAGATTCTGGCTGTTCCTGTGCTACCTCCATCGACGCGGCGACTTCTGCATCTTCCGCCGACGCGGCCTTGGCCGTTTTCTCATCGGCCTTCGCAGCGGCCAGGCGCTCGGCCTCTGCCTTCTTCCGAAGCATCTCGCGATGGGCCGCCACTTCGGGTTGCGCCGCCTTGATCGCCTTGTTCAACACATGCTTGTTCGCGCCCGATGTCTTTCTGATTCGACTGATTCGCTCGCGGATGTCTGCCAGTTCTTTGCCTTTGGGCCCCAAGACGACCGCCTGCGCGTAACGTCGCTTCTTGATGGCATCGACGACGATGAGGACCTCGATTCCCGCGTCGGCCATGGCGTTCGCGATCGGTTCTTCATTCTTCTCGCGAGCGCTCCCTTTGCGCAGCGTCTCCAGAGTCACACCCCGCTCTTTCGCGGACTCGAGAAACTCTGCTTCGCTGGTTACCTTGACGTCTTTTCGGCCCGATAGCGCCTTATCGAGCGGCTTGAATGCCCGCCCCTTGTCGCCCGGGTCCGAGTCGATGATCACGATCGTCGTCTTGGGTTCGTCATCCGCCGCTGCGGCGACCGCCGGAAACATCAGGAGAAACGTGACGAACAAGTAGAGGAGAGAGCGTACGTGGCTCATTGCACCTTCCTGGAGGCTGCTGGGTGGTGTGCGCTTACATTCTAAGAGCTGAGATGCGACAAAAACAGGTCACAGAAAAATCCTCTTGCTGCCAACGGATCTCATGGAACTTCGATATCGAACAGCCCTCGTCACCGGTGCTTCTGCTGGAATCGGACGCGCGATCGCTTTGGACCTGGCAGCCGCGGGGGTCCGAGTAGCGTTCTGCGCTCGTCGAGAAGAACGACTGGAGGCCCTCGCCGAAGAGATTCGCGAGGCTGGTGGCGAAGCACTCCCGATCGTTTGCGACCTTCGGGACCCCGACGCGATTGAGCGAATGTTCGCCGCCATCGACGAAGAGTTCGATGGCTTGGACGTGCTCGTGAACAACGCCGGGCTCGGACGAAACACCTCGCTCATCGATGGCGACCCCGAAGTGTGGCGCATGACATGGGAGGTCAACGTTCACGCCTTGATGCTGTGCACGAGCTTTGCGGTTACTCGGATGGAAGAGCGTAGTTTTGCCGGCCATGTCGTGCACGTGAGCTCCATGAGCGCCCACCGTGTTCCAACTGGCAGTGGCATCTACTCCGCGTCGAAGTTCGCCGTACGTTCGCTCACAGAAGGCCTCAGGCAAGAGCTGCGCGACCGAGGGAGCCTCGTGCGCATCTCGTCGGTGAGCCCTGGATTCGTGCGCACGGAGTTCGCCGAGAACTACGCGGGCGATGCGGCGCGCGCTCAGGAGGTCTACGACGAGGTCGATGCCATCGAACCGGGGGAGATTGCGAGAGCAGTCCGGTTCATCCTGAGCGCTCCGGACAATACCGAGTACAACGACATGCTGATTCGGCCGACCCGGCAGAA
>CAYLMO010000053.1:0-36626 GCA_964384605.1 uncultured Bradymonadales bacterium
TGGGAGCGTCCGACGCCTAGGCCGCGGACATCGGCACGGACGACGCATCGGACAACGACGATGCGACGGCTGTATCAGGCGGCTCTTCTGAACTGGATCAATCGGCGGTGAACGCCCGCCAATCCGCGTCGGTCCACTCCCGCGCACCGTCCCATCGCCGAACGATGCGGCTCTCCGCCGACACCCAAAACGTCACGGGCAGCCGCTCGACGTCGAACGCCGACTCGAGCCCCATCGAAACAACGACCGAGCCCGGAACTTCGCCGTCGAAGTACTCGCCGAGCGAACCCGAATCGTCGTCCACGGCCACCGCCAAGATCTCGACATCTTCGCGCGCCAACAAAAGCGGCAGCTCGTCCCGACACGGCGGACACCACGTTCCCCAGAAGTGCACGACGAACGGTTCGCCCACGTGCGCCGCCAGCTCGCCGACTTCGCCCTGAGTTGTCCGATATCTGCCGGTAGGGAGCGGCAAGTCGACTTCGACTTCCGACCGAATCTCGACCATCCCGGCCGATCGAGCAGCCGGGCCATCCGGTTCACGCATCTTTGGCACAAGCACGACAGCGAGGAAGACCAGCTGCACTCCCACCAGCGCGAGGATTGTCTTCGCCCACCTCGGCATCAATCCTCACTCCGCGAAAATCGCTCCGTCAGTATGAACAAGACCGGCATCACGACCAAAGTCGCCAGAGTGGAAGTCAAGACTCCGCCAATCACAACCGTCGCCAGCGGACGCTGCACTTCCGCGCCCACGCCGGTGTTCAGGGCCATCGGCAGGAATCCGATCGCAGCGACCAGCCCGGTCATCAGCACCGGTCGCATACGCATCAGCGCGCCTTCCCGGACAGCTTCTACAAGCGGCGTCCCCTCGTCTTGTAGCCGACGAATCGTCGACGCGAGCACCATGTCGCCGAGCACCGCGATTCCCGAGAGCGCCACGAATCCGACGCCCGCCGAAATGCTGAACGGAATCCCTCGAATCCAGAGCGCCAGCACCCCGCCGACCGCCGCAAACGGTACGCCCGTAAACACCCTCGCCGCATCGATCGCTCGACCGTAGGTCAACAGCAGCAGCGTGAAGACCAGCAAGAGTGCGAGCGGAACGACCACCAGCAGCCGGTTCTGCGCCCGCTCCAGATTCTCGAACTGGCCGCCGTAGGTCACGTAGTAGCCGTTGGGAAAGTCGACCTCCGACATCTTCGCCTGAACGGCTTCGACAAACCCGGCAACGTCGTCGTCGGCAACGTTCGCCTGCACCACGACGCGTCGCTTGCCCCAATCGCGCCGGATCGTCGACGGCCCCTCCAGCGTGCGAATCTTGGCGACCTGGCCAAGCGGAATCCGCTTGCCGTCGGCCGTCACCACGAGCAGGTCCTCGATGGCGTCGGCGTTGTCGCGGTACCGGTCGTCGAGCCTCAAGACGAGGTCGAAGCTGCGCTGACCCTCGCGAATCTCGCCGACCTTCCGCGTGCCGATCGACTCGATCACACGCAGCACGTCACCCGCGGCGACGCCGTACCGTCCAATCGCCTCGCGGTCGACCTCGATCTGCAGCACCGGTTGGCCCGTGACCTGCTCCATCGTCACGTCCTGTGCGGTCGGTAGCTCCTCGACCTTCTGCTGCACCATCGTCGCCGTGGCCTTCAAAATGTCGAAGTCGTCCCCGTAGATCATGATGCCGACGTCGGCACGAATGCCCGCCAGCATCTCGTTCACACGCATCTCGATTGGCTGCGTGTAGATCTGGCGCATCCCCGGCAGCCCTTCGAGCTCGGCCTGCATCGCCGCCACGATCTCGTCCTGAGTCTCGCCACGCTTCCACTCGTCTCGTGGCGTCAACGTGATGAAGACATCCGACAGCTCGAGGCCCATCGGGTCGGTCGCTACTTCAGCCGTGCCTGTGCGGGTCCAGACGTGTTCGATCTCGTCCGGGAACCGCTCCATCAACACTTTCTCGATCTGCGTGCCGTAGCGCACCGACTCGTCGAGTGACACACCTGCCAGCCGAACGGTGTTGATGACCACGGCCTGTTCGCGCAGGCGCGGCACGAACTGCGCGCCCAGTTGGGTGGCGAGGAACACCGAGTTCGCGAGCAGCAGCGCCGTCACCGCCAGCACCGCCACTTTGTTGGCAAGCGACCAGTTCAAGACTGGTTCGTAGAGTCGCTCCAGCTTGTCGACCAACCACGGCTTCTTGCGGTCGTGCCCTTTCTCGAGCACGTAACTCGCGAGCACTGGCATGAGCGTCATCGAGATGATCATCGAGCCGAGCAGCGCGAAGATGACCGTCAGCGCCATCGGGCGGAAGAGCTTCCCCTCGACGCCCTCCAGCGCCAGAATCGGCAGATACACCACGGCGATGATCAACTCGCCGTAGAGCGTCGGTTTGCGCACCTCGACCGCCGCGTCGCGCACGATCTCCAAGATGCTGCGCGAGTCGTCCTCGCTCAGCCTTCGCTCGGCGTTCTCGACCATGATGACCGACGAATCGACCACCAGTCCAAAGTCGATCGCGCCAAGGCTCATCAAGCTGCCTGCGATGCCAACTTGTAGCATCACGTTGAACGCAAACAGCATCGACAGCGGAATCGCTAGCGCCACGATGAGGCCCGCGCGCAGATTGCCCATCAACATGAACAAGATTGCGATGACCAGCAGCGCGCCTTCCAGAAGGTTGTCTCGTACGGTCTCGAGCACCTGGTCGACGAGGTCGGTCCGCTCGTAGACCGGCACCAATTCGACGTCGTCCGGGAGCGACTTCTGGGCCTCGGCAAGCTTTGCCTCGAGGTCTCTCGTGACGTCGCGACTGTTCTCGCCCATCAGCATGAAGCCGAGGCCGAGTACCGCCTCGCCGTCGCCGTTTGCGGTCGCCGCGCCGCGGCGAATCTCGTGGTCCTCTTGGACACTCGCGACGTCGCGCACGTGAATCGGCACGCCATCCGCCGCGGCGATCACGATGTCGCCGATCTCGTCGACATTCCGGGCGAGGCCAATGCCCTGCACGAGTTGGCTCTCGCCGCCTTCGCTCACGACGCCGCCACCGACGTTCTCGTTGTTGCGTCGTAGTGCATCGTCGAGGTCTTCGATCGTGAGCCCGAATTCGATCAGACGTTTTGGCTCGACGACGACGTGGAACTGCCGCTCGAACCCGCCCCAGGTGTTCACCTCCGCGACGCCCGGCACGGTCAGCATCTGCGGGCGCACCACCCACTCATGGAGCGTCCGTAGCTCAGTCGCGCTGCGCTCGTCGCTCTTCACGATGTACTGGAACACCTCGCCCAAACCGGTCGAGATAGGGCCGAGGGCAGGTGCGGTCGCACCACTGGGCAGTTCGACCCCTTGAATCTTCTCGAGCACGAGCTGGCGGCTCGTGTAGATGTCCATGTCGTCCTCGAAGACGACGGTCACTTGCGAGAAGCCGAACTTCGAGACCGAACGCACCTCGGCCAATCCCGGAAGTCCGCTCAGGGACTGCTCGATCGGAAACGTCAGCTGTCGCTCGACCTCGATGGGCGAGAGCGCCGGCGCGGTTGCGTTCACCGTCACCTGCACAGGGGTGGTGTCAGGGAACGCATCGAACGGCAATTCGCGCAGCGAAGCGATGCCAGCAAGGCACACCACGAGCGTGATGAGCAGTACCGCCGGGCGGTTCTGCAGACATAAATCAATGAGTCTTGTGAGCATGGCTACTCAGGCACTTCGCAGCAGCCCGCTCCGATCGCGTCGCGCATCAGCTCGGTTCGCAGCAAGTACGCACCCGTCGTAACCACCTGTTCGCCTGGCCAGACCCCTTTCGCAATCTGGACTCGATCACCGATTCGGCGAACGACGTCAGCCTCGCGAGGTTCATACACGCCGGGGCCGTTTCGGACGAACAGCACGTGCTTGTCGTCGACGCGTTGCAACGCGTCGCGTGGCACGACCACGCTCTCGTCGTCGAGCGACACCTGGATGTTCGCCTGCGCGAACTGGTTTGCGCGCAACTTCCCATCTGCATTGTCGATCTCCGCTCGCACGCGCACCGTGCGTGTGCGCTCGTCGATCTCGGGCGAGACCCACGAAACGCTGCCGCGTGGTGTTCCGGCGCGCATGGCTTCGACCACGAGTTCGACCGCTTGCCCGGGCTGGACCACCGCGGCTTCTTCCTCACTCACGTCGATGACGGCCCACAACTTGGACGAGTCAGCGATGCGCGCGAGCGGCGTGCTCGGCTCCGCGGAGCTTCCGACCACGGCGGGTCGACGAACGACGACGCCCGTCAACGGAGCCTCCACGCTGAAGCGGCCGTTCCCGGCACCTGCGCCGGCCAGCCGAAGCGACCCCTGAAGCGCCGAGTAGCTCGCCTGAGCCTCTTCGAACGACTGACGTGCCTCTTCGACCTGGCGAGTTGGAGCGACACCTTGCGCCTTGAGGCGCTGCTGACGTTCGAAGTTCAATCGAGCCGTCTCGACCCGCTGCTTCGCCGACCGAATGCGCGCCTGAAGATTGCCGATCTCGGCAGATTCCAACACGAACAGAGCATCGCCTTTCTCTACCGGTTCGCCGAGGTCGACGAGAACCTCACGAACGATTCCGGCAAAAGGGGCGCGCACCTCCGCGACAAGATTGGGGTCGAACTCGATTCGCGCCGGCGCGCTGATCGAGAGACCGGTCGAGTCGTTTGCCGCCATCTCCGTCTTGATTCCAGCGATCTTCTCGTGGTCCTCCTTCTTGAGCTTGATGATCGTCCCGAGCTCAAACGGCTTCTCCATTTGTGGCACCGCGCCTTGCTCCGGCAGGTCCGCTGGCGGCTCCATCGGATTGCACTTCGGGCAGGCCGACTCGGGGAATCCGTGCTCGGCACACCAGTCGCCTTTGTCTTTGAACTTCTGCACGAGCTCTGGATTGCAGCGCGTACACATCGACTCCGGAATTGCGTGCCCGGCGCACCAATCGGGGCCGTCCGCCTTGTGTTCCGCGTGGTCGTGCCCCTCATGCTCGTCGGCTCCACCTTCGCCGGGTGGTGTCATCGGATTGCATACCGGACAGCCAGACTCGGGAAACTTGTGCTCCTCACACCAGTCCCCCTTCTCTTTGAACTTCGCGACGAGCTCCGGGTGGCACTTGGTGCACATCGATTCCGGAATGCCGTGGCCATGGCACCAGACGCCTTCCTCAGGCCCATGGTCGCGCGCCGCTTCTTCGTCGGGCGCTTCGGCAGTTTCGGCCGTCTCAGTCGTTCCGGCCGCGCCAGATTCTGGTTTCTTCGAGTCACATCCCCACGCTGCAGTCATCAGCAGCGCGAGTACGAATACAAGCGTTCTCATAAGTCCTCCGCAGGACAAGTGTTTCGCCGCGGGGCGGCGATTAATCTACTGGCTGGTTGATAACGGGTGGCGCTGTTCGCGCCTCGCATCATGCCCGCGGGGGCTTGAACACACCGGGAAGGAACCCGGCGCTCGCACGCAGTTTTTCTGGGGTTGCCGAGTCTTCGCCCTGGAGCACCGGGAGGGTCTCCTCGTCGCTCACATGTGCGATGGGAACGTCAGCGGCGGGGGCAGTCGACGCGCAACACATGCATGTCGCGCAGTCTTCGCATCCATCGTCTTCGGCCGGGCAATCGCCGTCGTCGCAGTCGTCTTCGACGTGCGTCTCGGCAGCTGCTTCAGCCGCAGCCAACTCCTTCGCGCACTTCGTCGCACAATCGTCCTGGGGCATGAGCCACCAGCCGACCGCTACGGCGAGGATTGTCGAAAGAATTGCAATGATGCGCATAGAAACTGCCTCCGCCACAAATCTATCGGAGGGTTGGAGTGGTCGCAAGTTGTCGGACATTCAGACCGGCAAGGCCGAGGCCACTTTAAAACC
This sequence comes from uncultured Bradymonadales bacterium, assembly GCA_964384605.1. Taxonomy (GTDB): domain Bacteria; phylum Myxococcota_A; class Bradymonadia; order Bradymonadales; family Bradymonadaceae; genus CAYLMO01. The sequence goes on from CAYLMO010000053.1 coordinate 5,851, forward strand.
TGCCTCCACGCAACTAGTCTTAGACGACCGTCAACCACAGGTTTGGGGAACTTCATGAAGCGTTCGACAGCTCTCATTCTAGTCGTGACTTTGGCCGCTGCGTGCGCGACTGCCCCTGATGCCGCCAAGAGTCATGGACCTGACGATGGGTCGTCAGGAGCGCTCCGCTACGACGATACTTGGGAGCGTGGAACTGCGGTCGATCGAGTAAAGCAGGAGTACTTCGAACGGTTCGAGTACGACAGCGACTTCAGAGTTTCAGACGTCGACGGCGCCGAACTCGCACAACTCGTCGAGGAGCGTGGCCGAAGCGAGTTCGCCCCGGAACTCGCGCCGCTCGTCGGCAAACCAGATGCCAGATTCGTGGTGATCGAAGCGCCTGCTGCTCATCCCTATATGCCACCTGCCGTGGTCATCACCGTCCCGCCAACCGATGGTCCCGATGAAGTGCTGGCTGCCGCGAATTCGGATAAGGCCACATTCTACCTGGGGGTCATGCCTCTCGACGAAGCGCTCCAGACTCCCAATGCGAAAAATGACCAAGAACGCTCCAATCGCAGGCTTCGAGCGCTCGTTTTGGCGCCCACGCTCGCGGGAAAAAACCTGGAGAAATTCGATTTCTCCGCGGGCGATTTCTCGGGGATGTCGTTCGCCGGCTCTAATCTGAAAGGTGCGACGTTTCAAAACGCTGATCTGGAACGCGCCGATCTGACCGGCGCCGATCTCACCGGAGCGGACATCTCCCAGGCCCGTACGCCGGGGGTCAATTGGGCCGACGCGATCTGCCCCGACGGACGAAAAGCCGAGGACCGCGGGGGCCACTGCCTCCCCGAACTCGAGTACGGTGACTTCCAAGAGCAGAAAGAGCGATTCACCGACGGCCACTCTCGATTTCTGCGCGAGGAGTACGATTACGACGGCGAGATAGACGCTCGGATGATCAATGGGCAGGAGTTGTTCGAGCTGGAGCAGAAGCACGGCGATGCACTGATGTTCCCCGGTTTCTACCCTGTCGTGCACCATCCCGACGCGCAGATACTAGTGCTCGAGTTTGAACCGCATGTACGGGCGCCCGCCGCGGTCGTCTACGTCTTCACGCCCGAGACCGGAATCGACGAAGCCATACGCGAACGGCTTCCCAAGGGCTTCACCTCAATCATCGGCCGAAAGTCTCTCTGGTCGTACCCAAACCCCGAAGCGCCGGACCGCCCCGAGATCGACTACGAAGTCGCTCAGGAAAGCGGCAAGAAACTGCTCACGAAGCTCGAGGCGGACGAGATTCGAACGAAGATGAGTGCGGGCGAGTCGTTTACTGTCGTGATCACCGCAAACGGCTGCGGTGCCGTGCCCAGAATGCTCGCAATGCTTGGAGCACTCCCGGAGCCTGAAAGTTACAGCGGCAAGATCATCGATCTCGAGGCGCGCTACGAAACGCCAGAGATGGAGCTCGCCGAGGAATTGGCCGGGGAGGTGGTCTTTCCCAGCTTGGTGTTCATCCGAGACGGTCGCGTCGTGGCGAAAACGGTGGGGGCGCAAGACTACGCCACCACGCAAAACCGTCTCGCACACCACTTCGGTAGACCTCATTTGGACTGGGTCCACCGCAAGACGGTGTCCACGAACGACAGTCTTCGCGCGGCCGAGCTGACGACGATCGCTGGGCTCAGGAGTTTTGACGACGAGAATTTGGACGGTCAGAACCTCAGCGGCGCATACATGCGGCACATGACGCTGACGAACACATCGTTACGAAATGCCGACCTCTCCGGTGCGGACCTTCGCGATTCCACCCTTTCGTACGCGGATCTGTCCGGCGCCAATCTGTCCGGCGCGAAGGTCGAAGGCGCGCTCTGGTACAAAACCACGTGCCCAGACGGAAAATCGTCCGAGGACCACGGCGGCGCATGCCCGGTCCCGTGACGCGCTACTCCGCCGCCGCTGCGCGCACGAACCCCTCGCCCAGAATCTCGGTGATCTGGTCGTAGCCCACCTTCAACAAGAACATCGAGTTGCGCCCGTAGCTCTTCATCCCGGCGAGGAAGTAGTTCCCCTCGGGGTTCCGGAGCGTGTCGACGCCCGCGCTCTCCTGCGTCAGGCAATCCGCACCACCGCTGGCCGATAGCAGGCTTGCGGCAAGCTTCATGGGACCTTCCGATGCGTAGCAGAGATGAATCTGAAGCTCGCGGGCGAGCTCGAGGTTCGGTCGATAGCCTGTGTTCGACACGATACGGTCGACGGTGAAAATCTGCGTTCCATCGCCGCGTTCCACCGTGACTTCGACCGCGCCGTCCTCGGTCGGGTGCGTCGATACGATATTGGCGCCTTGTAGTGGCGTGATTCCCTCGACCTTTCCGGCCGCGGCGTCGTTGCCGAACACCGCGAGCGCGTCGCGCTGGGGCAGGGTGTCGTTGGGGATGCGCTCGTAGGGCTCTTCGCCTTGAAACACCCATGAAATCTGGGTGCCTGGGGCTTCTTGCTTGAGCACGTGAAGCGCCTTCAGCGACGTGACGGCCGAGTATCCCGAGCCGACGACGAGAACTCGTTTGCCCGCGTAATCATCGCGGTCGCGCCCCGTCGCATCTGGAATGAACCGCTCGATGAGCGGCTCTGCTGCCGCCTCGCCCAGTGCGGCAAGGCCGCCAGGGCCGAGCGGTTTGCCTTCGTCGTAGACGCCCGATGTATCGAGCACGAAATCCGCCTCGACATACGCCTCTTCCCCGCGTCGCCGCACATGAAGCAGAAACGGACCCGCGCCCGGGTCGCGGCTGCCGATTCGATCACCCTTGTGAATCTGTCCTCGCGAAACGCGCAGCACCGTCGTCTCGAAGTGAATCGAGCCCGCGACCGCCTCGAGCGACGCGAGTGGCTCGAGGTACTTCTCGACGTACTCAGCACCGGTCGGAAAGGCATCATCCTCGCCGAGCGGGACTCCAGCATCTCGAAGCGCGGCCGCTCCCCACTCGCTGCGATTCAAGCTCCACGGCGAGAAGAACCGAACGTGTCCCCATTTCCGAATGTTGGTCGCGATGCGCGGTCCACGTTCGAAAACGTCGACGTCGTATCCTTTCTGGGCGGCGAGTAGCGCGGCTTCGAGCCCGATTGGGCCAGCACCGATAATGGCGAGTCTTTTCAAGTTATTGCTCCGTGCGTGTGTCGTGAGGGAACGATGCTACGCACGGGATTTGGTTGCAAGAGTGCTGAGTTGGTCCGGTGCCGGCTCGACTCTCCTCCGGATCATCTCTCCGATCTATCTTTCAGATCGTTCTTCGACCACGTCGAGGAAGCGCGCCAGCAAGAGCTTCTTCTCGCCCGAATCGAAATCGACCTCCCACTTCTCGTGCTTGCTGGTCGTGTCGATCGACATCACCTGGCCACGACCAAACTTTGGATGTTCGACGAAGAGATCTTCGTCGAGTCCGGTCTCTGGCGGCTTGGGCTTTGGCGAAATGAGCTTCACCTCGAACGGGTCGAGCTCCTTGATGCTGTCCTGCCGATCGTCGCCACCAGCACCACGAATGAACTCGTAAAGCCGCTCGGTCAGTGCCATCGGCACGGGGGCATCAGCGAACGCACCTTCGTGGTCGAAGAAGTGAATGGTCTGCTGGTCGCGCGAGGCATCTGCAGGAAATCCGAGATAGTTCCCGTTGTCATTCTCGAAGATGATCCAGCCGTCGGGATTGTATCGTGGCTTGCCGCCACCCTTGGCCACGGCGTCTCGAAAGCTCGCGGTCAGTTTCATGACCGCGCGAATCCGCTTCGCCGAACCCGAGCCGTAGAAGTCTCCAAAGCCAGCTGCGAAGTACGCAATCACTGGGTCTGGCACACGACAGTCGAGCTCTTCCTCAATCTCTTCGACAACTTCCAGCTTCACCGAAATTGGTTTCGCGCCCGTGGTATCGACCGCGTAACGCAGGATCTGGGCAAACTGCTTTTCGAGTTCAATCGTCCTCATCTTGCACCTTTTTATTTTCGTCACTCGGCAAAGAGTATGCGTCAATCGCGCCGGTTCAAGGCTCGTCGAGCGAATTGGTTGCGAGACGAGTCCTGTTGCTCGTACGCTTCGGTTCTACCCAAAGAGACGAGCTAATCATGAGAACCTGGCTTCTCCTTGCTACCCTCTCCTTCGCACTTTTGACCGCATGTGGAAACGATGCCGACGATATTGGCGTTGGGGCCGCGTGCTCAGTTGCGGACGATTGCAACCAGGATGACGGCGACCAACAGTGCCTCACGCAGTTCAAGGGCGGTTATTGCGGCCTCGAAGGCTGTGCGGCCGACGCCGACTGCCCCGAAGGATCCGCCTGCGTCAGCCACAGCGACGGCGTGAACTATTGCTTCCGCATCTGCGTCGACAAGGCCGACTGCAACGCAAACCGCAGCGTCGACGACGAAGCGAACTGCTCCAGCAGCGTGACGTTCGCCGACGGCACCAAAGACGGCAAAGCCTGCATCCCGCCAAGCAACTAAACCCCGACCACATTTCGCCCTGCAATCCCGCGCCATCGCTCGACGATGCGCGGCTCTGGGTAAAGTGTCGATAGCGATTTTTTATCGACCGAATCGTTATAATCAATTTCAATTATCCCCCGGCCGTGCCTACTCTCCGTTCGTCAACAGCGAAACACCCTCACTCTCGACACGGAGAATCCATGTCTCAGCACCCATTCAGCCCCGAAGGGACCATCTCGACGGCGAAAGGCGACTACACGATTTACCGCCTTGAAGCCCTCAAAGAGAACGGAGTCGGTCACGTCTCCAAGCTCCCCTACTCGATTCGAGTGCTCCTCGAGTCGTGCCTCCGGAACTACGACGGCAAGGTCGTCACCGAGGAGCACATCCGTTCGCTTGCCGAGTACGACGCGAAGAACGTTGGCGAGCAAGAGATCGCGTTCAAGGTCGGCCGTGTCGTCCTTCAGGACTTCACCGGCGTTCCCGCCGTCGTCGACCTCGCCGCACTCCGTTCGGCGATGAAGCGCATGGGTGGTGACACGTCGCGTGTGAACCCGGCCGCTCGTGCCGACCTCGTGATCGACCACTCGATTCAGATCGATGCTTTCGGCAACGCCGAGGCGATGGCCATCAACAAGAAGCGCGAATTCGAGCGAAACAAAGAGCGCTACGAGTTCCTCAAGTGGGGCCAGAAGTCGTTCTCGAACTTCTCGGTGGTGCCACCCGAGACCGGCATCGTCCACCAGGTCAACCTGGAGTACCTCGCCGGCGCAGTCTTGGAAGAGGAAAAGGACGGAAAGAAGGTCGCATACCCCGACTCGCTCGTGGGTACGGACTCGCACACCACGATGATCAACGGTCTCGGTGTGACGGGCTGGGGCGTGGGCGGCATCGAAGCCGAGGCAGGAATGCTCGGTCAGCCGGTCTACATGCTGATCCCCGAAGTCGTAGGCTTCCGCTTCACCGGTGAATTGAAAGAAGGCGCGACGGCGACCGACCTCGTTCTTCTCGTGACGCAGATGCTTCGTAAGCACGGCGTCGTCGGCAAGTTCGTGGAGTTCTACGGTCCGGGTATGGATCAGCTCACGCTCGCGGACCGCGCGACGATCGCCAACATGGCGCCCGAATATGGCGCGACTATGGGCTTCTTCCCGATCGACCAGAAGACACTCGACTACCTCGAGTTCTCCGGACGGGACGATGCTCAGGTCGACCTCGTCGAGAAGTACACCAAAGCGAACATGCTCTGGCGCGACGACGAGAAGTACGACATCGAGTACAGCTCGACGCTCGAGCTCAACCTCGGCGACGTGCAGCCCTCGCTTGCCGGCCCGACGCGCCCGCAGGACCGCATTCTCCTCTCGGAGATGAAGGGCACGTACCACCTCGACCGTGAAAAGCGTTTCGGCAAGAAAGAGATCACCAGCGTCGAAACCACTTACCGTGGCGAGACGTTCGACCTCACCGATGGCGACCTCGTGATTGCGGCGATCACGTCGTGCACGAACACCAGCAACCCGGCCGTGATGATCGGTGCCGGACTGGTCGCCAAGAAGGCACACGCGCTCGGTCTCAAAGCCAAGCCGTGGGTGAAGACTTCGCTCGCACCGGGCTCGCGTGTCGTCACTGACTACCTCGACAAAGCGGGCCTCACCGACGACCTCGAGGCCGTTGGCTTCTACACCGTTGGATACGGCTGCACGACCTGCATCGGTAACTCTGGACCGTTGGGCGACGAAATCATCGCCGCGGTCGAAGAAGGGAAGTTGGTCGTCGGTTCGGTGCTCTCGGGCAACCGAAACTTCGAAGGCCGAATCAGCCCGCAGACCAAGATCAACTACCTGGCATCGCCGCCGCTCGTCGTGGCCTACGCGATTGCAGGTACGGTTGATATCGACCTGCAGAAAGATGTCATCGGAACCGACAAAGATGGCAACGACGTCTACCTGAAGGACATTTGGCCCTCGAACGAAGAGATTCGTGAAATGATTCAGGGGGCCGTGACGCGCGAGCAGTTCGAAACGCGCTACGCGAACGTGTTCGAAGGTCCGGAAGAGTGGAAGGCACTCGATGCCGACGCGACCGACGTCTACGGATGGAAGGAAGATTCGACCTACATCCAAGAGCCGCCGTTCTTCGTCGGAATGACCCCCGACACTCCGGCGATCGAGCCGACCAAGGGAGCTCGAGTGCTGGGTGTCTTCGGTCACTCGACCACGACCGACCACATCTCGCCCGCCGGCGCAATCAAGCCATCGGGACCAGCTGGTCAATACCTGAAGGCCCGCGGTGTCGAGCCACGGATGTTCAACTCGTTCGGCTCCCGTCGCGGAAACGACCAGGTCATGACTCGCGGAACGTTTGCGAACATCCGCATCAAGAACCTGCTCGCTCCCGGAACCGAGGGCGGCTACACGACCTACCTCGGCCCTGACGAGCAGCCCGAGAATCCGATCGCGCTCAACTACGATTCGGACCAAGATCCGAAGCACGGAGAAGTCACCGACATCTACCACGCTTCGGTGAAGTACCAGCGTCACGGCATTCCGTTGATTGTGCTGGGCGGTAAGGACTACGGCATGGGGTCGTCCCGTGACTGGGCCGCGAAGGGTACCTACCTGCTGGGCGTGACGACGGTCATCGCCGAGAGCTACGAGCGAATTCACCGCTCGAATCTCATCGGGATGGGCGTTCTTCCGCTGCAGTTCAAGGAAGGCGATACGCGTGAGTCGCTCGGCCTGACCGGTCGCGAAACGTTCGACGTTCACGTCGACGACTCGCTCGAGCCGCTTCAGGACGTGAAAGTGACTGCTACTGCCGAAGATGGCACGGTCACCGAGTTCGACGCGCTTTGCCGAATCGATACGCCAGTGGAGGTCGACTACTACCGACACGGCGGAATCCTTCACTACGTGCTTCGTCGCATGGTGAATGAGGGCTAGTCAGACAGCTCGATAGAAACGCAGACGCCCGCGAAATGCGGGCGTCTGTCGTTCTTGGTCGGCCTGGGCGTGGTTTGCTCCGCTGTGGGCCTTGTTTTGCGCAGAGTTTGGGGAAACCCACCCCCTTCCGGCTACGCCGGGTTCCCCGAGGAACCCCCCGCCAATGCACACCAGACACACCTCTCCCGCCCAACCACTTTGCATTCTCAGTGTGGCGGTACGTATAAGTTACCCTCGCGAGCGAGGTCGGTGCGTCAGCCATCCCTGTGCACATGGACAGGTGACACGGTCGACATAGGTTATCGGCAGCTCAGCGAATTCGTTGCGAAAATAGTCGCAAATCATTGATGAAGAACAGGAATCGACCCGCCATGGCTCTCGTCGAAATCGAAAAGCTGACCAAGAAGTACGGCGACGTCTCCGTACTCTCCGACATCACCAATTCGGTCGAACATGGCGAAGTCGTCGGCATCATCGGCCCCAACGGCGGGGGCAAGTCGACCCTCTTGAACACGCTCGCCGGCCTCGTGCTCCCCACCGACGGTACCGTCACCATCGACGGCACTCCGGCGCACGAACTCGCCCGAAAGTCCGCGGGCAAGATCGGACTCGTGACGGCCGAAGCAGGTGTCTATCCCCTGCTCACTGGCACCGAAAACCTCCACTACTTCGCCGGTCTCTTCGGGCTCGAAACCGCCGAGATCGAGGCGCGTGCCGAAGAGCTCATCGCCGAATTCGAACTCGGCCCGGCAATGAACACGCGCACAAAGACCTGGTCGACAGGCATGAAACAGCGGCTCTCGCTCATCCGAGCGCTCGTCCCACGCCCCGACCTCTTACTGTTCGACGAGCCAACCGCCAACCTCGACCCTATCGGCGAGCGCCTGCTTCACGAGAGGCTGCGCGCTTATGCCGACGACGGGCACGCCGGCGTCCTCGTGACCCACCGGCTCGAACACGCGCAGAGCGTTTGCGATCGGGTCTGGCTACTCGACGAGCAGATTCTGCAGGTCATCGAACTTCAGCGCGGTGAGTTCGAGGTCCCCGGCGGTCCACTCTTCGACGCCTGGGAAGCGCACCAGACGGGGGGTGCATGATCGCGAACGTCAAACGAGTCGCCGCGACCGAGTTCTTGGAACAGCGTCGGCAGCCCTGGATGATCGTCGCGATCATCGCGTCGCTGGCGTTCTTTCCGGCCGCCCTCATCGCCATGGTGGTCGCATTCGACCTTCTCGCGAATTCGCCACAGATCGGCCAGCAGGTAGCGGCCATGTATCCAGACTATGGGCATCTGGGTACCGAGGATGGAGTTCGAGCAGTCCTCGGACCCTCGCTCGTAAACATCGTCGTTGCGATGTTCTCGGGACCGTTTGGAGTCGTCGCGCTGTCTTCGGCCTACTCCGTCCTTCACGACCGCAACGAAGGAACCCTGCCTTTCCTCATGCTCGCACCGCTCTCGAGGTTCGAGCTGCTGCTTGGGAAGGTCCTCGGCGCGATGGTCATCCCGGTCCTGCTCCACTTCACCATCAACGGAGCTGCTTCCCTTATCGCCGGCAGCTTCAGCATCACCTCGGATTCGGCCTACCTGTTCGCAGGAACTCCGGCGTGGTGGTTTGCGTTCTTGGTAAACGCGCCACTCGGAACGCTCGTGATGGGTGCACTGGCCGTAAATTTCTCGGCGCTTTCGAGCGACGCGAGAACTTCTTACCAGCTCATCAACTTCGTCTTGGCGCTCGCCAGCATCGTGCTTGGCGGGGTCGTGGTGCTCGCCACCGAAGCAGGCGTGATTGCCTCCATCGTGCTTTCCGTCCTGCTCGCCGGGGCCGCCGTCGCCACACTTGCATTCGGCGCCGCCCTCATGAGCCGCGACTACGTTCGATAGTCCGCATCTCGCGACCGCATCAGCTCGATGAACGCCCGTGCCGCCGGACTCACAGACCGGTCGGTTCGGTAGACCACCGCCAGCGTCCGCCGAATGGGACCATCGGTGCATCGCAGCCCCGGAACTCCGTCTGCCAGTGCAAACTGGCTCACGAACGCCGCGCCAATCCCCTGCGCCACCATCTGCTTGATCGACTCGATCGACCGCAGCTCCATCACGATCTCCGGCCGAACCTCCGACTCCTCCATGCGCGAGTCGATGTGCGCCCGCACGGCACTGCCGGCCTCGAATAGCACGAGCGGCACATCCCGCAGGTCGCTCCACTCGAAGCTCGAGCGCTCCGACAACGGGTGCCCGGGCGGAACGATCAGCATCAGCTCGTCGTCCACCCAATGCTCCACCTCGAGCCGGCCCTCCGCCGAGGAGTCCAGTGGCAACGTGACGACGCCCAGGTCGAGCTCCCCCGACAACACCGCCTCGACGATTCCGGCGCTCGCTTGCTCTCGAACGAAGAAGCGAATGCCCGGATGTCGCGCGTGATACCGACCGAGTAGGGGAGGCAGTAGATACGTCGTGGCAGTTGCCCCTCCACCGACCGATAGCGATCCCCGCTCGAGCCCGCGCAGCTGTTCCAGTGCGACCTGGCCGTCAGACAGTCGGGTCATCGCATCCTGCACGAAGTCCAGAAACACCTCGCCCGACTCCGTGAGCACCATCCCCTTGGGCGTTCGGTCGAACAGCGGCTGCCCAAGCTCGTCTTCAAGCTTGGCAAGCTGCGCGCTCAAAGCAGGCTGCGTCAGGTGCAACTCGGCCGCCGCGCGAGTCATGTTTCCCTCACGCGCCACCGCGATGAACGTCCTGAGCTGCGACATCTCCATTTGGCACCTCGGCGATTCCCGTCCGCATCCAATCGATGCGATGTCGAACGATACCAAACTTTGCGCGACCTGCGGACGCATCATCGAGTGGCGAAAGAAGTGGGCCGATGATTGGGAGTCCGTTCGCTACTGCAGCAAGTCCTGCCGGCGCTTCAAGCCAAACGCGACCGACCGGGCGTTCGAACGAGCGATCCGCGACGCCATGCGAGACTCCGCAACCGTTGACCCCGTCGACGCCACCCAAGGCGTGGACGATGATCCTCGCGGGAACCGACGCGAGCGCGTTCGTCAGGCGGCTCGTAGGCTGGCCGCGCTCGATTGTGTGGAGTTGATTCAGAACGGAAAGGCCGTGGATCCTTCAACGGCCCGCGGCGACTTTCTCGTCCGTTCCAAGAAATGAGATCGGCCGGACATCTCGGGTGGGGGCGAGCCCGAAGGCTCTAAATCCGCTACGTCCGGCCGATTCGGCTGGATCAACGCTCCCCCTTCGGCGCGTCCAAATTTCCCTATTATCCTACCGACGCTTCCGACCCGGCGGTAATGCAGAATTTTGCAATTCAGTCCCCAAATCGGTCACAGGCGCGAAACCTCGCAGCCTCCACCGGAATCTCAACCTATGGACCCGTGTTGGTGCTATGCGCCAAGGAGGACCCATGTCCATCGAAGTCAATTGGGACGATTACAACCGTCGCAAGCAGCATGAAGAGGGGACCGGCCACATCAAGTTCGGTGTCGGAGTAGGGATCGCCGGAGCAGCTAGCATGGCGTTGATTGGAGCGACGTGTCCGCTGTGTTTCTTCGTCGCCCCCGCCATGGTCGGGCTGGGCGTTTGGAAGCGTCGCCAGGCCGCCGCTCCGGACGAGCCCACCTCGGACGAGCCGACGCTCGCCTAGATTGCCCCACTGAATGTGAACGGGTACACCTCGGTCGTCCGTCGACGGAGTGAACCGTGACCCAGACCCAAACCGTTTTCGTCGCCACCGCGGCCGACTTGCCCGAGTTGAGCCGTGACTGCCAGCGCTTGGTGCCTGCCCTCAGAGACCGGCAGTGCGCAGTCGAAATCGTGGTTTGGGATGACCCACACGTCGATTGGGCCGCTGCCGACCTCGTCGTGGTCCGGTCGATCTGGGACTACTTTCGCAAACGCGCCGCCTTCGAGGCCTGGCTCGAGATGCTCGACATGGTGGGAGCGGCCGTCGTCAACGAAACCGAGGTCATCCGCCACAACCTCGACAAGCGCTACCTCGGCGAACTCGAATCCGCCGGCGTACCGATCGTGCCTACGTTCTACGCAACCGAGGTCTCGGGCGCGCTCCAGGCTGCGACCGAACTTGGTTGGCACGAAGTAGTGATGAAACCGACGGTAAACGCAGCTGGCCGCAACACGCACCGCGTCGCCACGCACGCTTCGGACCAGTTCGAGGCCGCACTGACCGAAACTCTAGCCGACGGCGAAGCGATGGTTCAGCGGTTCGTGCCGAACATCCTCGATGAAGGGGAGTGGAGCCTCATCTTCTTCGACGGCGAGTTCAGCCACTCCGTCCGTAAAACCGCGAAGGCGGGCGAGTTTCGGATTCAAGATGATTGGGGCGGAACGGTACACTTCGACGCGGCAAGCCCCAGCCTCATCGAAGCGGGCAATGTCGTGCTACGCGCGGCGCAGCAGGTGCTCCAGCGCGATTCACCCCTGACCTACGCTCGCGTCGACGGCGTGGTCCACGACGACGAGTTCTTGCTCATGGAGCTCGAGCTCATTGAGCCAGAGCTATTCCTGCGCGCACACTCCGACGCCCCTGACCGCTGCGCCGCCGCACTCCTCGCTGCCTCCGCGAACTCGCAATAACTTCACGCCCGCCACCGCGGGATGTAGGCTCTCCGCCATGCTCAGTCCGGTTGTACAAGACATCAAACGCCTCCGAGAGATTTCCTCGGTGCTCACCAAGCACGGATTCTCCGCGGTCGCACGCGGAGCCGGCCTTGGTCGGTTCTTGGGCGATCCTGAAGACGCGGTCGTCGAGTTCGAGTCTGGCAGCTTCATTGGCGAAGATCGCAGCGAAGCAGCCGTACGCTTCCGCAACGTGCTCGAAGACCTCGGTCCCACGTTCGTAAAGCTCGGCCAAATCCTCTCTACCCGCCCCGACATCGTGCCCCCCGAGTTCATGGAGGAGCTCAAATCGCTCCAGGACCGGGTGCCGGCCATGCCGTTCGAAGAGGTGAAGGAGCAGATCGAAACCGCGCTCGGCGAACCGCTCGATGAACTCTACGACGAGTTCAACGAGAAGCCGCTCGCCGCAGCCTCCATCGGTCAGGTTCATCGAGCGACGACCAACGAGGGCGACAGCGTCGTGGTGAAGGTCCAGCGCACCGGTATCGAAGCCAAGATCCGGGCCGACCTCGACATCCTCTACGGCATGGGGCGCGTGCTCGAAGCCACCGTGAAGGAGTTCGAGCTCTACTCGCCAACCGCGATCGTTCGGGAATTCGAAAAGGCGCTCCTCTCGGAGCTCGACTTCACCTCCGAGGCGCGCAACATCGAGGAGTTCGGCCGCAACTTCGAAGAGGTCGCCGAAGTCAGCGTACCGAAGGTATTCCGGGACCTCACCAACGAGCGCATCCTCACCCTCGAGTTCATCGAGGCAGACAAACTCTCGGCAATCGTCGGCGGTTCGGTCCGCGCAGACCGCGTGCTCGACAACCTGCTCGACGCCATGGTCAAGATGGTCATGCACGACGGTTTTTTCCACGGCGACCCACACCCTGGAAACATCCTCGTCGACAGCGACAACAACCTCATCTTCATCGACTTCGGCCTCATCGGCAGGCTCTCGGGCGCGCAGCAGGACGACCTCATCTTGCTCATCATCAGCGTGCTCACCGGCGATGTGGAAGGCATCTCGCGCGTGCTGCTTCGCATGGGGCGCCCCGTCGGTCGCGTGAATCTGCGCGCCTTCAAGGCTGACATCGTCGAGATTCGCGACCGATACCTACTCTCGAACCTCTCCGACATCGACGTCTCGCAGTTCGTCCAAGAGTGCACGACGGCGGCACAGCGCCACCGCATCCAGCTCAATCCGAACTACGCAATCCTCACGAAGGTCGCGGCGACCATCGAAGGGATCATGCGCGCGCTCAAGCCCGACCTCGACATCATGGCTGTCGGCATGCCGTACGCCCGTGAGCTCGCAAAGCGACGCTTCTCGGCAAAGAAGGTCACGCAGGGAATCATGCAGGGGGCGATGGGCCTCTCGGGCTTCCTCACCCAGATTCCGCAGCAGCTCGAGCAGGTCGTCATGGACCTCGAGGGCGGCAACCTGACCGTCGCCGTGAAGAACCCTTCGCTCGACGAAGTCGGGAAACACCTGAACACCCTCGGCACCCGACTATTCCTCGGGATCATCGCCTCGGGCCTCGCCATATGCGCCGCGATCATCCTGAAGGACTTCGACACCAAGATCGCCGGAATCTCGGTGATGTTGGTCATCGGGGTCGCGTGCGCTCTGCTCGCCACCACGTTCTTCTGGTGGGCGCTGTCGTGGCACGTCGTCGGCGGCTCGGGAGACTCGAAGTTGCGTCTCGGGCCCATCATGCGATTGTTACGTCGCGATTGAGTTGAACCGCATCACCAAGGAGTGCGCCATGGAAGGCCGCCTCGAAACTTTCGTAGCTCTCGTCATCGCTTCTGCGTTGTTCGTCTCTGGCTGCGACCGCCCCAAGACTACTCCCGACCCTCGTCCAGACGCGGACGTCGCCAAGCCCGCGCCCAAGGCGATGCCCGGCGTACCGCTCGACGAATGGGTCAACAAAGCAGAAGCCATTCGCGACCGCAGCTTCACGGAGCCGCCGGGTATCTCGCCGGTCACCGAGCCGCGTACGCGCGTTGCACCCGACGCCGTTCGTGCCGACCGCAAGGCGATTCTCTATGGACTGTTCGGAGTCGACGAAGCTTGGGACCCGGCAACCCCGCCAGAGCTCGAGATCGCCTGGTGGGACGGCGGTGAAAAGCTGGTCAAACTGCGCACCGACCTCGAAGTCGCGCCCGAGGTTCGGGAGCGCGCCGTGATTCTCGCGCTCTTGCGCGGACTCGATGACGAGCACGGCCCCGAAGCCTCCGCGCCGACGTCTTGGGACGCCTGGCTCGCCGCCGAATCCCTGCGACTCGGACCGGCCTACTTCGGCCTCACGCATATCGAGGCCCAGCGGGTTCGCGACGACATCACCCTCGAGACCGTAGCCACCTACCCCGGCGTCGTCGCCGAGCTCCCCATCGTCGACGCGATGTTCGCGCCCGAAGCTTCGCTCGAAGAGCGCGCCGCTACGTTTGCTCCCCGACAGGGTCACGGACTCGCCGCCGCGATGTTCCGCGCCAGCGGCTGGAGCGGCGTGGAGATGCTGTGGCACGACCGACCCGACTCGACCGCATGGATTGTCCGCCCCGACCGTTGGCTTTCTGGCGATGGCATCGGCACCTGGGAATGGCCCAAGATCCCCACTCAGATTCGCCAGAAAGAGGGCTGGGAGCTCGAGAGGGAAGGGCGGGTTGGACCCGCAATCACCGCGCTCTTTCTGTCCACCGTGGTCGCTCCGGCCCAGGCCCGAACCGTATACGTCACGTGGCAATCCGACTCCTACCGCGCCTGGCGGAAAGGTGACGGCTGGCTCTTCGAGTGGGCCACCACCTGGGCCACTCCGACGGCAGCCGAGGAGTTTGTCGACGTCGCCCAGAAAGCGCTCGAGAAACAAGGCCGGGACGGCCGATTCAGCGTTCTGCGACGTGGAACCACGGTCGCTCTTCTCGGCAGCAACGACGACAAGACCGACCTCGATCGCCACGCCGCGTCGGTCGTCTCCATGACTCCCAAGTTCCTTCCGCGTGATGCAGGCATGATCAAGTTCGTGCCAACACCACCAGACGTCGCCGCCGATGCGATCGCCGAAGCCACCCTGAAAGACGACGTTTGGACCGACCCCTACACCGGGTTGAGCGTGAACGTCGCACCACTTGAAGGTTGGGACCTCCGCCGCGCCAACGAACTCTCGATTCGATGGTTCGCCCGAAAAGATGGAGCGCTGATTCAGTTCTCCACCGAGTTTCCCGACCCACTCGCTCCGGCGCACGATTCCGACGATTGGAGCGACTACGTCACCGAAGGCTTCAAAAAGACGGTCACCAACTTGAAGGTCGTCGCTGCCGAGCGCGCCCAGCACGCCGGCCGACCCGGATGGACGTTCGAGTTCACCGGCGAGGTCGAAGGCCGACCGTCCAAGATCGTCGCCAAGCAGTTCGTGTCTGACCCCGACCGCGGGTCCTCGACACCCCGCATCGTGACCATCAGCCTTCAGGCTCCCAAAGGCGCGCCAGAAGACGTTCTCTCGACCTTCGACGCCCTCGTCGCGAAGGCCGAGAAGCCGTACGAGCCGGTCCCCGAGGCCCCCGACGGGCCCACAAAAGACGCTCTCCTTCCTCGAAAATAAGGGTACAATCGGGTCTCTTCCTGCACCGGAGAACCGATGGAGACCTTCTGCGCTGATGTAAAACGCTGTTTCGATGAAGCCACCGACCGCGAGAACGGCTTCACATGCGACGCGTCGTACGTTGTCCACGTACCGAACATCGGAGTGGTCGCGAGCCTCAGTATGTACGTCTCCGATCCTTGGACGTGGACCAGCGCCGAGTTGCTCGTCCTCGCAGATTCCGAGCGGGACCTCGCGGAACAGCGCCTGATCGAGCTCGAAGCGAAGTGTCGTGCACTCGCCGATCACGAGAGCCGATTGGCCGCAGCGACTATGCCAGATGCGTCGTATTTCGGTCTGCCCAATGCCCCCGATTTCCCTCTCGGAAAGACCAAAATTCGACGCGACGGCAAGACGGTCGACGTCGCCGCGGCGACGACCGAAGAGCGAACTCGCCGAGAAGCCGCGTTGCAACAATCGATGGACCGATTCGACGCCGCAGCGGCCAAAATGATGGAGGTGTACGGGTTCCGGTTGCCAAAGCATGTCGCGGTCTACGACGCCTTCTGCCGCAGCCTGTCCGACCTCGAGCGTCGTGGTCTCGACATTCTCGGCCGCAGCCCAGGCGGGATTATGGTGTGGTTCGAGGAAGATGGCCCCGAACGCGAAACGCGCGACGGTCTCGACGCTCGCCTCGACTGCCGGTTTCGTTGTGATCCTCCCGAGCTCGTCACACTCATGTGGGGCGACTCCGACGGCCTTCATCTCGGCCTGTGGTACGACGACCCCGCCGAGCTCCCGTCGTTCATCGCCGGTAACTGGGCGCGCGATAGCGCCGAGACCTCGCGCTACGAACTCACGGCGATCAAGACCCTCCTCCACACGGTGGAAGACCGCCTCCAGTGGGACGAAGAGTTCGGCAGATTTGCGATGGGTGCGGTCTGCCAGGCCCTCCGGTGGTTCGACGAGCGCGACGACGAAGTGCTCGCGGAAGACGGCATCTCGCCATGGACCGACGCGGAACACCCCGACTTGCTGGGCAGTATTGGTTGCGCGCTCCCGGAAGGCTCCGGTGACCCAAGAGCCGGCGGGTGGCAGGCCACCTCCGAGCGGAAAGAGGTCTACCGAAACGAACCCGACCAGCTCGCCGAATGGATCGCCGAAGCGAGAACCGAGCTGGCCGACGGCAAACCAGCCTACCTCATGACGCTAGGCAGAGAGCTGCACTGGCTCGATCACGACGACACCCGCGAACTGGCTGGCGAACTCATGGCCGAAGCCTATCGTGCACTCGGCCGCGACAAGCTCGCTGAAATCGTCGAAGTGCATCACGCCAATCGCGACCTTAGCTCCGTGGCCGTGTACTGACGTCGTGAGTCCAACTCAAAACTTAGATCCATCTTCGAACACGCCCGTTTCTATCCTCATGAAACGTTCCGCGGTCACGATCTTCGCCCTCATCAGCCTCCTCGCTTGCGACAGCTTCGCGCAGCGTCCGGTCCTCCAGGCTGCGGGACCAGTCGAAGTTCGAGAGCTCACGCGCCACTACAAGTGGATCGATCGAGCCGAAGAACTCCCCGGACTCGTGCCGCTCGAACGCCGGTTTCCAACCCCTGAAGGTCTCACGCGAGTCGAAGCCCCGGATGGCTCGTTCGCCCAGTTCCTGCGCGGTCTTCCAGTCCGAACCGACCGCACGCATGTCGAGTCCTACGAGGGCAAACGACTTGGCAGTCCTTCAGCGGCGGTCGTCTATCTAGAAGTCGGCGAAAAGAACCTGCAGCAATGTGCCGACAGTGCCATTCGCCTTCACGCCGAATGGCTCTGGTCGAAGGGTGAGGCCGAATCGTTGCGCTATCACTTCACTTCCGGTGACCCCACTGCATGGTCCGACTGGGCTGCCGGCGAGCGTTTTCGCATCTCGGGTTCAAAGGTCGAACGTCGCCGTTCCGGCGCGCGCTCTACCTCGCGCGACAATTTCCGCGACTGGCTCGACATCGTCTTCACCTACGCAGGAACGCGCTCTCTCTCGCGGGATTCGTCGCCTGTCGAGATTGCAGACGTTCAGGCTGGCGACTTCTTTGTCACGCCCGGTTCACCCGGGCACGCAGTCGTCGTGCTCGACGTCGCAAGATCCGATGACGGTCAAATTTACGCGCTGCTCGGCCAGGGATTCATGCCTGCTCAGGACTTCCACGTCATCGAAGGCAGCGGCACTCGCGTCCGGGATAATGTCTGGTGGAAGCTAACTCCGGGCGAACCAATCGATACGCCGAGCTGGGACGCATTCGAGCCCGACACCCTCCGCCGATTCGATTGAACCATTGCGTCACTCGCGACTGGCGCAACCGCGACCGAATGCGCAAACATGGCCGGGCACAGCTACCGACGCCACGGGACGCACCATGCGAGTCGTATCGCTCCTCCCATCGACAACCGAAATCGTCGCCGCGCTCGGCTGCCTCGACCAGCTCGTCGGCGTCTCCCACGAATGCGACGAACCCCCGGCGGTTCGCGATCTTCCCAGGCTCACGTCCACGCCCATTGACCCTTCGGCATCGAGCAAACAGATCGATGACGCTGTCAAATCTCACGTCGAACAGGGCCTTACTCTCTACGACCTCGATCTCGACGCGCTCGTCGCGCTCGAACCCGATGTCATCCTCACGCAAGACGCGTGCGCCGTCTGCGCCATCGACCTCGCCTCGGTAGAATCGGCCCTCGCCGACCTCCTCCCCCAGGCTCGACTCATCAGTGTCGCTCCGAAAACACTCGACGAAGTCGCCCAGCAATTCACCACGATCGGCGAGGCGTTGGGCATTCCAGAGCGTGGCGCCGAGGAGGCCGATCGTTTCCGGTCGGAAATGCAGCGCTGGGCTTCACGCGTTCCCGATCGTGCCGGTGAGAATCCGCCGACGGTCTACTGCATCGAATGGCTCGACCCGCTGATGGTGGCTGGTCACTGGGTGCCCGAGTTGATCGAATTGGCCGGCGGCGCCTACCCGTGGTTGAACGCGGGCGATCGATCGGCGTACGTCGAGTGGAACGATCTGGTCGAGGCCGACCCCGACCGCATCGTCGTCTCTCCTTGCGGCATGGACATGCTCGCTACGTACGACGCGCTCGACGATGTGGTTACTCGCCCCGAATGGGGTAAACTAAAGGCCGTGCAGGCCGATCAGCTGTTCGTGATCGACGGCAACGCATTCATGAACCGCTCCGGTCCGCGGTTGGTCGACACGCTCGGCATTCTGGTCCAGCATTTATGGCCAGAGGTCGATTCTCCAGAAGAGAACGACCGTCGAGCTCAAGAGATGCTAGAATACGAGACGAAGCAAAGTCCGAACTGAGAGCAGTGACCGATGGGTAGTCTAGTCAAATCCGAGCGCCTGCAGATTTCGGATCTGATGCCTCCGGAGTCGAACTATCGACCGAAGCGGCGATCGGGCGGGTTCAACGTCTTGTCCTCGTTCACGTTCTTTTTCGTCATCACGATAGGTCTCCTCTACTTCTCGTCGTCGATCATCCCGATCTTCATCTTCTTCGGCATCCTGTTCACCTCGTCGCTCTACCACCGTCACAGCCAGATGCAGGCCGTCGACGACAACCAGTCGGCTGTGCTTCTGCTCAACGCTGGCGAGGTGGATGAGGCGGCGGAAGTGTTCGAACGGCTGACCGAGACGGAGCGCCATACGCGCGCTCACCCGGTGTACGTTTTCAATCGGGCAGTCGCCTACATGCTGCAGGGCCGACTGAAGCGCGCGTTCAGCCTGTTCAATGCGGTGAAGCACTCGCGCCACTTTCATGTCGGCCCCGGCCGCGGTTACCTCCCGCTCATGTACATCGAGATGGCGAGCTGCCTCGCACTCATGGGGCATCTCGAGAAAGCACAGGATTATGTGCGAGAGGCAGGAAGATTTCTTCAGGCCCGAGACGTCGCCCGACTTGCATTCCCCGAGACGGTGATCGGCCTTCGAGCAGGCCGTCCCGCTGCCACGATTCAGCAGCTCAGCCTTCGCTGGACGGCCGCCGAAGATTTGCTCCGCGTACCCACGATGCGCGCGCTGCGCCTACTTCTGGCGTACGCCTACCACCTCGACGGAGCCGATCCTTCGCACGTCCGTCGACTGCTCGATGCCATCGAACAGCCTCGTCCCGGCGAGTTCGCGTGGGTCGTCTCCGAGTGGCCCGAATTGCGCGAATTCGTCCGTCGAAATGGGTTCGCTCTTCGGTAGAACCGCAACGGCAGCCCGTGCTAAGGTCCATTTTCCGCAAATTGAAAGCGTTGAAGAGGACTTGCCGTGAGCGAATCTTCCGTGGCTGAAACCAGCCAGGCCACCGTTGAAAACCCGGCCATTCGTAACGCCCTTCGGGCAGTGAAGCGCGAACACTTCTACCGCGACGTCGACGGTCCGGCCGATGGTGCGCACTCGTCGCGCCTGGATGGCGTCACGATCACGCCACCCGACGTCGTGGCCAAGATGATCGAGGCTCTCGAGCTCGACTCGGAATCCAATGTTCTGCAGGTGGGGACAGGAACCGGATTCGTGGCGGCGGTCATAAGTCGAATCGCGATGGCTGTCTTCTCGGTCGAGCGCGATATCGAAGTCGCCAAGAAGGCTCAGGCAGCGCTCGCCGGCGGCGGCTTCAAGAATGTTCAGGTGCTCTACGGGCCGAACCTCAAGCAGTACGCCGCGAATGCTCCCTACGACGGCATCCTCATCTCGGCGGGCATGCTCCAGCTGCCGCAGCGCCTGGCGAAGCGCCTGTCGATCGGCGGCCGACTCGTGGCTCCGGTCGGACGCGGTCGCAATCAGCGGCTCGTCCGCCTCACGCGTACCGGCGAAGACGACTTCCGCCAGGAAGACCTCGGCCAGCTGCGTGTGCGTCCGCTCCTCGGCGACATCCTCGTCGAGATGGGCGTCGTCGACCGCGAAGACGTCGAACTTGCGGCTATCGACGCCGACGTCAAAGGCACTCGGCTCGGCGAAGCACTCCTCGAAGGACAATACGTCGAGGAGCACGACATCTACCGTGCCCTCGCGGCGCAGCGCGGGTGGGGCCTGGTCACGGCGCAGGAAGTGCTCGACGACATCGATCGCGATCTCGTCGCTTCGTTCCCGAAAGTCTTCCTGACGCACAACCGCATCATCCCGATCAACCGCGCCGACGGCATGCTCCACGTCGCGACGACCGACATGCACATGGATGTCGAGGAGCTCGCTCAGGCGCTCGCCATTCAGACGGTCGACGTCCTTCTGATCACGCCGTCGGACTACCAGCTCGTCTGGACCAGCCTCGAGCAAGAGGCCACGAAACGCGGCGACGCCGAACGCTCGGTCGCGGTCATCGACAAAGAAGCCCACTTCGACGCCACGACGATCGCGTTCTTCGAGAAGCTCATCAAAGGCGCAGTGAAGGCCCGTGCGAGCGATATCCACTTCGAACGCCACGAACGTGACGTTCGCATCCGATTCCGCGTTGATGGTGAACTCCGGGAGCGCGCAGATTTCCGCTTGAGCCCGAATCAGCTTGCGGGAGTGGTGCAGCTCGTGAAGGTCAGCGGTCGCATGGAGCCCTCGGTCCGACGCCGGCCGCAGTCGGGGCACTTCCAGCGCCGAATCGGGGACACGGTCCTCGATATTCGGGCGCGCACGCAGCCTGGTCTCTACGGTGAAACTGTGGTCCTCCGCATCCTGCCGCAGGATGCAAAGGTTCTGACGATCGAGGACCTCGGCTTCACGACCGATGTCTCGCTCAACCTGCGCGGCCTGCTGGCGCGCCCGTCGGGCATCATCCTCGTGACGGGGCCGAGCGGCTCAGGCAAGTCCACCACGCTGTACGCGTGTCTCCACGCAACCGCGGAAGACGACACGCGCAAGGCCGTCACGGTGGAGCACCCGATTTCGTACGCCCTCGCTGGCGTCCAGCAGATCAAGTGCGACCCCGACGGTGGCTTCGACCTCGCGTCGGCCATCGAAGCGGTGAGTCGCGACGATGCCGACGTCATTCTCGTAGGCGATATCAACGAGCAAGGCGCGGCGGAGCGAGCCATCAAGGCCTCGCAGTCGGGTCACCTCGTGCTCGCCACTGTGAACGGCCGTCGCGCAATCGACGGCATTCGAATGTTCCAAGACCTCGGTGTTCAAGGGCCCGCACTCGCTGGTGAATTGCTCGCCGTGATCGCGCAGCGCCTCGTGCGGCGAGTTTGCCCAGATTGTCGCGAGCGAGAAGAGCCCGACTCTGGGTTGCTCGAGCCGATCTTCGCCGAGGGCATCCCCGGTGACTTCGTGTCGTTCAGCGGCCAAGGCTGCGAAGCGTGCGGCAAGCACGGAACGCGCGGACGCATCGCCGTCACCGAGTATCTGCCCGTCGAACACGAACTTCGGGCCGCGCTCGAGCGCGGCGCAACCATCTCCGAGCTCCGGGCGGTCTCGAATCTGTGGACCACCATGCTCGACACAGGCGTCCGCTTCGTGAAAGCTGGCGTCATTCCTCAATCTGAACTTCGCTGGATTCCGCACTAGACTCCCGCGTTCGATCCAACGATCCCCAACGACCAAGTCGACTCATCATGCGTATCAAAATTGTTCTCGTGCTCGTCCTCGCGGTGCTCTCCACCTCGAGCTGCGCACTCTTTGGAAAACCCGACTACTGCGTTCAGAAGCGCACCGGAAACTTCGCGACTTTCCTCGAAGAAGACTGGCGTACCTACTGTGCTGAGTTCGACGAGCGAACGAGCGCCGTGGCGAATTACACGCTCGAGGACCTCACCGCGTTCTACGGAGCGCACCCGGCCAAAGTCCAAGAGATGAAAGAGGAGATGGTCCGCTTCGAAGACATCGACGCGTGCTTCACGGAGCCTCGCGAAGAGCTGGAGCTCCGCGCGCTCAACTCCTGTCTGGAAAACGACGAAGCGCAGCAGCTCCAGATCATCAACGCCTGGAAGGCTCGCGCCGAGCCATGGCTCGAAGGAACTCAGCTCACGGTGCAGGGCAACAAGCCCAAGATTAGCGCGCTCGGGAGCGAATCGGCTCGACTCGAGAAGAAGGCCGCCGAAGCCTTCGACTTCAACTCGCAGATGGAGCCCGACGACTACGAGAAGTTCCGAGCCGACCTCAAGGCACTCGAACGCGACCTCGCCAGCGCTCGTGCCGCTCAGCAGTCGTTCCAGAAGCTGCTCCAAAGCGCATCCGGAAACGGCTCTTTGACCACCGCGATGCAGACGGAATTCGGCCCCGCTTTCGCCGAACTCGCAGCCTCGATCGAAGACCAGCGCGAAGACTTCAAAGCCCTCAAGGCTTCCGAGCGCTACCTCGAGTTTGCCGTCAACTCTGCCGGCAAGCGCTGCCCGAACGGCATCAAAGCTCGCACCGAATCCCGCGCGGCCCAGAAGGCACTCGAGTCTCAGGTCGCCTCGATCGGTCGAAAGACCCGTCACATCGAAGTGTCGTCCGTCGCTCAGCTCGAAGAACGTGGACCGGTGCAGTACGAGCGATTCGAAGGGTTCGTCTGCGGCCGTCGTTCGTCGGAAAACCAGTTCGACGGCAAGCCTCAGCAGTGCGGTCAGTACCGCTTCCTCCTCGAGCGCACCAAGGCGGTCAACGACAAGAAGTGGGAGCCTTGGCTCGTCAAAGGCTGGCAGGAAGCTGGCCCCGAAGCCGGCGTCGACTGCGGACTGATCAAGTAACGCTCGGTCTAATGGCTGACAGGCAACAGCCGTCAGCCGCAAGCCGCACATTGAACCTCTCGGTTCGGTCTGTCATACTTGCACCTACATGGTGCTACATGACGGCCGGACGAGAGGTTTTTCGATGACGACGTATGGAACTATTCGGGTTGCGCTGTTCGGCATTGCCGCAGCAGTGCTGGGGATGGGCTGCGGAGACCTGAACGATGGATCGGAGACGGAGAGCCTTCCGGGCTACCGCACGGCGATTCAGTCCCTCGAAGCGCCCTGTGAGATCGATGTCGTAAACAACGACGGCGAGTTCCTGCGTCGTGTGAACATCGAGGAAGAGTACATCCCCGGTGTCGTCGCCTGTGAAAACGGCGGAGCCCCACTCGAGGCGCTCAAGGCGCAGGCTGTGCAGGCCCGCTCGTTCCTCTACTACAAGATCTTCGTCGCCGGGCAGACCGAGATTCGCAATAGCACCGCGGACCAGGTCTTCTCCTGCAGCTACCGACCGAACGGCCCCGACGCGATCCACATCCAAGCGGCCAACGAGACGAAAGGGCAGTACGTCGAGTGGAACGACTACATCGTCGCGAGCTTCTACGTCGCCGGAGCGATCCCTTCCGACCCCAACCCGGCCGATGCTGTCGGCTCCTGCACCGCGAAGCCCGGCGACAACGACCCGACGACCACTCAGAAATGGGTAACCTACAACTGGGGTAAGTCGGTCTGTAACATCATGATGACCGAACTCGGCTGGGCTCCTGACGACTGCATGCGAAACCCGCATAACCGCGGCTGCGCCTCGCAGAATGGCGAAGCGTGTCTAGCGACCGTCGGCTGGAAGTACCAGGACATGCTCAAGTACTACTACGGCGACGACATCGTGCTGACCAACGCCGATGGCCGATGCGGCGGACCCGCTCCCTACCAGCTCACCGACGAAGATCGCTTCTGCGGCCTCAAAGCCGACGGTGCCTACTGCATGGCCGACACCGTCGTAGCTTGCGAAGGCGAGTTTGCCGCGATGGCTGAGGTCTGCCCCATGGGTTGCGAAGACGGAACCTGCGTCGTAGCTCCAACCAACAATACGACCGGCAATAATACGACCGGCAACAACACCACCGGCAACAACACCACCGGCAACAACACGACCGGAAACAACTCCACCAACAACTCTACCGGCGGAACCAACGGTCCTGGCGGTGCAAACGGTCAGCAGGAGTTCCCAGCGCTCGTCGACGAATCCCCAGGCCTCCCGGGCGGATGCTCGACCTCGTCGACCGGCTCGCTGTGGCCCGCGCTCTTGCTGCTCGGCCTCTTCGGATTCCGTCGACGTTACGCCTGATCGACCCCGAAAATCGCGGCATAGCCGTCCAAGGCGCTCGGATACTTGAATTCGTATCCCAGCGCCTTTTTCACGCGGTCGGCCTTGAAGCGACTGACGTTGGTCCAGCGCGCAACCGAGTTGGCTCCGCGCTCCTCTGCATACGCCTCCAGGCTAACCTCTTCAGGTCGCTCGATGCCCTGGTGCTCCACGAGCCAGTCGACGAGCTCTCGAACCGGTCTCGGGTCGCCGTCGGTCGCGATGAAGTCTCTCGGCTCGTCGAATGTACCCCCAGCGACTGACAAACAGATGCCGGCGAGGTCGTCGACGTGAATGCGGTTGCCCGGCTTCTTTCCGCCATCGACGAGCTTGTAGCGTCCCTTCTCGATGTATCGGTCGAGGGTTCGGCCCGGGCCATAGATGCCAACCGCGCGAACCACGAAGGTCGCGACTTCACCCGGCCATGCCAGCACCGCGTCCTCGATGTCTCGCCGCATCTTGCCGTACGGCGAAGTAGGTGCGCGTTCTGCCGTTTCATCGACCCACGCACCATCCGCGTCGCCGAACACCGACGTCGACGATATGTACACGAATCGCTCCGCGCCCAACTCTTCGAGCCGCGCCAGCACCGACAGAACAGGCGCGACATGGCGCGCCACCTGGCCCTCCGGAGCAGGTTTCCACTCCTCGAAAATCGTCGGGATCGAGTAGACCGCGACCAGTCTCCCCGCGCTCGAAACGTCGAGAGCTTCCGCTCCATCCTCGGCGATGTCCCAATAGATCGCCTGCGCTCCAATCGCTTCGAGATCAGCCTTCGTGGCAGCCTTTCGAGTCGTCCCGAACACCTCCCAACCGTCGGCGACAGAAAGCTCGGCAAGTGAGCGCCCGGTGTATCCAGCGCCAACGATTAACAACGTGCTCGCTCCATCATTCGACATACGGTATCTCCGGGTGTAATCCTTCACGCCCTCGCTGGGTGCGCAGACTATGACTGAGATGCAACCGACACGCACGGAGCTTTCCGAATCCGAAGAGCAGGTCATCGAGACGATCGGTGGTCTCATCCACTTCTGGAGCTTCAGCAAACATCACGGCCGCATCTGGGCGCTACTCTACCTGCGCGAAGAGCCGCTCGCTTCGCCCGACATCCAAGACCTCCTCGACATGAGCGCCGGGCTCGTCTCGATGTCGCTCAAGGAGCTCCAGCACTGGGACGTCGTGCGCAAGGTCTGGGTCAAAGGCGACCGCAAGGACTACTACACAGCCAACACCGATCTCTGGGCGATGATCACGCGTGTGCTCCGCGAGCGTGAGTACAACCTCATCTTGCAGAGTATCGAGGATCTCGACACCGCGCTCGGCGATATCGAGACCACCGAACCGGTCACCGACGGAAGCGACCTTTCGGCCAAAGAGATCGAGTACATGAAGCCGCGCGTCGCCCAGCTCAACGAGGTCATCCGCACGTTTGCGAACTTCGTCGACGTGCTACTCAACCAGGCCGAAGCCAACCTCGAAGACCTGCGCACCAAGATGTCTCTCCCCGACTGATTTCGCGCCAATTGAAACTAGACCGCCCCCCGACTCATCTTTGAGGAAGCCCGCGACCTCGCACGGTAAAGACGTGACCGAAGCACTCATTAATCTCGAAACCCTGAAGGCACGCGCCGCCGAAGCGCTCAACGCGCCGGCGCCCGAGCTCGAGTTCCAGCATCTCGACGTGCTCTGGCTTCAGCTCACAGGCACGGTCTGCAACCTCGCCTGCCTCCACTGCTTCATCTCGTGCGGGCCCAAGAACGACAGCCACCCCATCATGTCGACGGATCTCGTCTACCGAACCCTCGACGAGGCAGAAGACTACGGGGTCAAAGAGATCTACTTCACCGGCGGCGAACCGTTTCTCCACGATGACATCCAGCCGATCATCGAGCGCACCCTCGAGCTGGCGCCTCTTTCGATCCTCACGAACGGATTGCTCATCGACGAGCCGATGGCAGCGTGGCTGGGCGAGACGTTCCGGAACTCGCGTTACAGCTTGGACATTCGAGTCTCGCTCGATGGCACGACGCCCGAAGAAAACGACGTCATTCGAGGCCGCGGAACCTTCGACAAGATTCTGACCGGTATCGACCGGCTTTGGGCCGCCGGTGTGAACCCGGTCATCACGGTCACGACTTGCCACGCTGAGCTTGGCGCAGACGCTGGCCGTATGCGGTTCATCGAGCTGCTCAAAGAGCGCGGCATTCATCAGCCACGCCTCAAGTTCCTGTCGCCGTTCAAGATCGGTCGGGAGGAACGTCGCGACAAAGGCTACGAGACCTACGAACGCTTGATTGAAGGCGACCTCCTCGAGGGCGAAGAGTTCGACCTCCAATGCTCGAGCTGCCGCATGGTGACGGCAAAGGGCGTGTACCCTTGCCCGATTCTGATCGAGGTCGAAGAAGCCCGCATGGGTGACTCGCTCGCCGACGGAATCACACCGATCAAGCTCGACCACCCCGCCTGCTACACCTGTCACGTCGAGGGGGTTTCGTGTCGGACGTGAAGCAGACCGTCGCGGTGTTCGGGGGCGTCTACAACAACCACGTCGCGCTCGAAGCACTTTGCGAAGAGGTACGAGGGGAGGGCGTTCAAGACATCTACTGCCTCGGCGACGTCGGAGGTTTCGGGCCATCGCCCGACAAGGTCTTTCCGCGCCTGCGCGACGACGAGCACCTCTTCACGATGCAGGGCAACTACGACCATTCCATCGGAAACCGGCTCGACGACTGCGCCTGCGGCTACAGCGACCCGCGCGATAACCACTTCGCGCAGATCTCCTACGACTACACGCTCGCGAACACGTCCGACGCCAACAAAGACTGGCTGCGCGATTTGCCCACCGAGTTTCGGCACGATTGGGGCGGGCGGCGCGTGCTCATGGCGCACGGTTCGCCGCGCCGTACAAACGAGTTCCTGTGGGAGAGTCTGTCGCCAGACCGGTTCCTCGCATCAGTCATGGACGACGCGGGAGCAGACGTCCTCTTCGTTACGCATACAGGCATTCCGTGGCAGCGAGAGCTTCACGACGGCAAGCTCGTCGTGAACGTCGGTGTTATCGGACGTCCGCCGAATGACGGCACCACGCTCGTCGATTACGTGCTCGTACACCACGGACCAGATGGCATCGAGGTCGAGCCCCGCCGACTCGCCTACGACCACGAACAGCTCGCCCACGAAATGCGGGCCGAGCAGCTCCCCGAGGAATTCGTCGAGACCGTGCTCACTGGCTGGTGGACGACTTGTCTGGAGATTTTGCCGGCCAAGGAACGAGCCATTGGGCAATTCTAGGCAGTTTTGTTGCCTACGTGGTTGTCCTACATATACTGCGGTTGAGCGACACGGACGTCGCCACTGAAGTAAACGCATGGACGCAGGAACGCCGTCATGAGGGACATCCGCATGCTCAAGGGCGCATCGCCCATTCTCGTCGCACTCGTTTTGAGCATCCTTCCCGCGCTGGCTTCAGCGCAGGAGCCGGAAGTCGTCTCGATTCCGCGCACCGTCGCAGAAGACGTTCCTGACGATCCGATATCGGAACTCACCGACACCGAGCTTGATGCGGTTCTCGCCGCATCTGAACTCGCGATCCGGGCCAATGAGGCCTCCAACGCCATCGCAGCGCTCGCGACTCCGGTCGAGGCCGTTGCCGAAACGACTGTCGGCATGCCGACCGGTCAGGTGGCCGCCGCGATCCTTGCGGCTGAGGAAGCCACGCCAAAGACACGATCCATTGCGATTCCCGCGGCGCCAGTGACTGCTGCGCTGCTGCAGTCGGTGAAAGACAAGGCCATCGCGTCCCTTCGCAAGATGGACCGCATCCGCCAGGTCTTCGAAGTCCCGAAAGTCGACCTCGACAGCTACTTCGTCCTCGCGCCGCATGTCGATGACCCACGCTGGATCGAGGCGATGGACCTCCTCGTCGCCGACAAGTGTGTCGACGCGCGAAAGAAGGCCGAACAGGTCGTCGGGCCGACCGACAAACTCGACGATAACGCTGACCCCGCCATTCGCTACGCCATGGCTCGCATCGACTTGTGCGGCGGCGAAGCGACCCGCGGCCGCAAGGTGCTCGGTGAACTCGCCGAGCTCGACGATGCGGTCGGCGACCTTGCCAAAATCAAGCTCGGGCGCGCTGTCACCAAGACCAACGCCTCGACTCGGTATGTCTCGGACTACCTTCGCGACGCCACTGCGCGCGGCCGAAAAGGTGAGGTGAACGAGGCGCTCGCAGATCTCGACAAGCTTTACAAAGAGCTCCCGAGCCGCTGGGACAAGTTCCGCGTGCGTCGTACTCAGGCCGAGATTCTCGAATCGGCAAAGCGATACGAAGACGCCGGCCAGGTCTACCTCGCCCTCTACCGCAAGACGCGCGGGTGGAAGATCAATGCGAGCATCGAAGATGCCATCGAGCGACTCGAGCGCCGCACCAAGACCAACATCCTGACCTACGGTGAGCGCATCGACCGCATGCGGCACCTGGTAGCGCGCGGCCGGTACCGTGACGCCAAGAACCAGTCGATCGAGAACGCGAAGATTCGCGGCGTCTCGGGCAATGAAATCCGCGGCTGGAGCTACTATCGACAGGCGCTCGAAGCCGAGAAGAAGAAAGACCGAGTCAAAGCAGTCGACCTGTTCGAGAAAGCTGAAAAGCTCGTCAAAGACGACGAAGTTCGCCCGCGCCTGTACTTCGGATGGGCACGCGCGCTGCGTCGACTCGACCGCGACAAGGAAGCGATCGAACTCTACGAGCGTCTCTGCAGCGAATTCGAGAAGCACCATCTCTGCGACGACGCCAGCTACGAAGCCGGGCGCCTGCTGCAGTTCATGGAAGACCACGAAGGCGCGCTCGCCAAATTCGAGAAAGTACTCAAGAAGCACAACGACAGTGACTGGGTCGCCGACGCTCTCTGGCGCAGCGCATTCAGTCATATCCTGCGCGAAGAGTGGGATGCTGCGATCACCGACCTCGAACGACTCCGAAAGGACTACGGCGAAGAAGCGGACGCTTCGGAGCTCTCGCTCGGGTTGAAGGCAACTTACTGGATTGGCGTCGCCCACCTGAAAGCTGGCCGCACTTCGCAAGCTCGAGTGGTGCTTCAGGAAACCGTCGATCGCGGCAAACTGACCTGGTACGGCCGCCTCGCAGTCGCGCGTCTCGAAGAAGCAAAGCTCCCGCACCATGTCTCACTTCCCGATTCGGAGTTGACCGAGGCAGACCTGACGAACCTCGGTGGACTGCTCGTTCGCCGCGACCCGCGGATGGAGCGTGCGGCTCAGTACGCGCGGCTCGGTCTCTGGAAGGACGCCGAGAACGAAGTCGAGAAGCTACTTGGCGCGCACCCGGTTCCCGATGGCGCGCACCGCTTCCTCGCCGCACTGCAGCTTGCTCAGGGCGATCCGTCACGGGCGCACTGGACGATGAAGAAGCATATCGATGAGGGCGGCCCCAACCGCGTCACGCTTCGTGACTGGGGCACGGCGTTCCCGATGAACTACCTCGAGCACGGCCTGAAGTACGGCCGCGAGTTCGGCGTCTCGCCATTCCTCGTGCAGGCGATCATCCGCCAGGAATCCGGCTTCCGACCACATGTGAAGTCGTGGGCCGGCGCCGTCGGCCTGATGCAGCTCATGCCCGGAACCGCTCGCTACACCGCCAACAAGTTCGTCGACGACACCCGATACTCGCGTCGCCAGCTCACGCAGCCCGAGACCAACGTGAAGCTCGGGACGATGTACATCCGCCTGCACACCGCACACACGAACGAGTCGATTCCCTTGGCACTCGCCGGCTACAACGCCGGGCCTGCGCCTCTGAAGTCGTGGCTGCAGCGCTACGGCGATCGCGAGCTCGACGCATGGGTTGAGTCGATCACGTACAAAGAGGCCCGCGGCTATGTGCGCAAGGTGTACACGAGCTACACGACCTACTCGTACCTGTACGGCGGCGAGCTGCCGGACCTCGACCTGAAAGTGCCGGCGAAGTTGCGCGATTGGGGTGATATTCCGGAAGTTCCGAAAGACGACGAACCCACGAGCTGACGGTCCAAGTAGCCGGTGTGTGCTGGCGGACGCCACGAAAGTAGGGCTTCGCCCCGGTCTTCATAGGCTCTCCGATTTCTGATTTCCGATTTCT
>CAYLMO010000054.1:0-36189 GCA_964384605.1 uncultured Bradymonadales bacterium
AAGTCGATTCGGGACGAGTCGCCCGGTTTGGCCGACCGGCTCAAGGACCGGGTTGTCGGATGCGAGACGGGTGGAGAGAAGCCAGCGGTCGTGGAAGAGCCCGCGGTGGCTCCTGAGCCCGATGCAGGTGCGGAAGTTGCGGTTCCAACGCCACCGCCCGAGGAGCCGCCGGCACAGCAAGTCGCGCCGAAAGAGACGACTCCGAGCGAACCTCCGACCAGCGTCGAGAAGACGCTCGAGCAATTCGAGGAGGAGCAGGCGCCCAAAGAAAAACCCGCCGAGGAAGTCCCCGGCGGGATGGCGCTTCCCCCGAAGAACCTTGAAGGCTCGGGCGAAGACGCAGGTTCCTAGTTCTCAGGCTAACCTTCGTCGGACTCGCCACCCTTGCGGCGCAAGACGACTTCGGTCATCGCGAGCGCGTTCTGACCGTAGCCCCGCGCGAACACGATCATGTACTTCCGGTCGGCGGCGAACTTGTCTTTGGACAGGCGGGCGTGGCCGTTGATGATTTGGTCGCTCTTGTCGGCCGGGTAGAACACGAAGTTGTCGATGAACTGTTGCGACCCGGGAACGGTGACGTCGTAGTACGTAACGGCCGCTTGGAGCGTGGCCACGGGCTTCTTCAGAAACGCCATGTATTCGAACTCCCAGTCGGAATCGCCGGTCGCCGTGATTTCGTGGGTGTTCACTTTCTTCATGTGCTTGATCATCTTCGCATCCGACTTGAAGCGGCTCGGGAAGCGCTTCTTGGAGATGATGATCTTGCCTTTGAACTTCTTTAGCGCGCTCTTGGCGTAGACGGGCGGCGACATGAGGATCAGAAGTCCTCCGCCGATTGCGGCAGCAGCGCTACGAAGGAAACGACGGCGGTCGATCGAGTCGTGGTCGCGATTCACGGGTACCTCTTGTGTGTGCGGGCGTTGGTCTACCGAGGAGTATACGAGGTCAGACCCCGTGTCGTCGAGTCGATGCAAGCGCCAGGTTCACGATGAATGTGTGTCTCAGCATGGTCAGACGTGTCGAGTACGGTGTTATTCACTTCGGATCCCGTTTGTATTTGCGGGCGAGGCTCGTGTAGGCAGATGTGTGATTGGTTGCGGGCGTGCCCCTACTTTGATATTTCTGCCGGCCGCGCGAGCGACATGTAAGAATGGATGAATGTGCCCGACAGTTGTGGTCGGTGCGATCTTGGAGAAAGTTGTGCTCTGTTCCCGTTGCGGAAGCCCCGTAGAAGCCTCCGATAAAGCTTGTGGCAATTGCGGGCTCGAGCTCCAATCGACGCGGCGCCTCGAGCTTTCGAACTCGCGGGGGCTGCGGATCTCGCAGCAGCTGAAAGCGATTCGGCTCGACGAGCAGCTTTTCCCGCCGGGGGAGATCGTCGCCGAGCGATTCGAGCTGGCGGAGATGCTCGGCAAAGGCCCATTTGGTGAGGTCTACCGAGCGCACGATGATCTGATCGACGCCGATGTCGCGCTCAAAGTGCTCTCGGCAGACGTGATTCGCACGCCGCTCGATCAGGAACGATTCGAAAAGGCGATGAAGTCGGCCCGCGCCGCGGACCGGCCGAACCTGGTTCGTATCCATGACGCCGGCCTTCACAAAGAGCATCCCTACATCTCGATGCAGCTCCTCGAGGGCCTCAGCCTTCGTAAGCTCGTCGACCTTCGTCGCTCCAAGGACGAATCGTTCGAGCTCGACGAGGTCGAACGGGTGGTTCAACAAGTCTGCGCGGCCCTCGAAGGGCGCGAGACGCCGCATGGCGACCTGAAACCAGAGAACATCATCTTCCTGCCCGAGATGGTGAAGGTGACGGACTCGTTCCTTGCGCCTTCCCTTGCGCCGGAGGTTTTCTCCGAGCGTCTGGGCGCGTCGAGCTACGTGGCCCCAGAGGTCGACTCCGAGTCGGGAGCCGACGATGCTCGCGCCGACGTGTACAGCCTCGGAGCGATCGTCGGCGAGATGGTGTTCGGTCCAGAATATGAACCTGGTTCGCCTTCACGTGACGATTTGCCGGCCATCGACGCACTGTGCCGTCGGGCGACGGCATTTGATCCTGCGGAACGATTCGAAGACCTGGCGACCTTCGCCGAGGCCTTTGAGCAAGCGCTCGAGCGTGGCGATGCACTCGCCCCGAGTCCAAGTGGACCGACGACGAAGGCCCCGCCGCCTGCACCCGGGGCGCCCGCCGCGAAGTCTCCACCGCCGGCTCCAGGTGCGCCAGCTGCGCCGAAGTCACCGCCGCCCGCACCTGGCGGACTCGCGACCAGTCCGCTCGATGTCGAGACGTCGGACGACATCGCGGAGCCCCTGGAAGAAGACATTCACACGGTCGAATTCGACCGTGACGAGCACGTTGAGCTTGGCGACTTGCTGCCGACGAACGAGGTCGATCGCGACAATATGCCGCCGCCTCCGGTCGATCCGCCGCTTCAACCGCGCCGAACAAACACGCAGACGGCGATCACGGCGAAGCCTGTCGACGAGGAAACCTCGCCACCCTGGGGCATTATCGCCATCATTGTGGTCGTCCTTTTGGGCGTGGGCGCGATCGCTACGCTCTCCGGCTCGGAGACCAGCGAGAAGCGCGTTGTGAACCTCGCGCAGCCAGATGCAGGCGTCGTGAAGCCGGATGCCGCAACCGCAACTGCTGTCGCGACCGTCGATGCTGGTCGCGCCGACGCGGCCGCGCCTCCCTCGCCGGAGTTCATCGCCGCCGTATCCATGGCTTCTCAGAAGCGCGCAGCAAGTTCAGCTGCAGCGCTGAAGGCCGCCAAGGAAGTCCCCGCCACCGAGGAATCGGAACAGACGGGGAGCGTTGCTTCGGCGACCGGTTCGAAGACTCCGACCGAGTCGTCGAGCGAAGAGAAGCCGGCTTCGACCGGCACCGACTGCAAGGGCGGCATGGTGCTCGTGAAGTCGAAGAGCGGAAACTACTGCGTCGACGCCTACGAGTTCCCGGGACGCGGAGCGATTCCCCGCACGAATATCACGTGGTTTGAAGCCAAGAAGACCTGTGCCTCGCGCGGCAAGCGCCTCTGCTCGCTCAAAGAGTGGAAGAACGCTTGTGGCAGCCGATACCCCTATGGCCGCCGCCACGACGCCAACTCGTGCAACACCGCCGACGAAGACGGATTCGAGCGTTCGATCGCCAAGTCTGGTGCCTTCAAAAAGTGCCGCAGCCGCGGTTCGGGCGCGTATGACATGGTCGGCAACGTGCACGAGTGGGTCGACGACCAGCGCATCGCTGGTGGCGGGTTCGAGAGTGACGAAGAGGTCGGCTCGTGCCGTTATTCGTCGCCGAAGTCACCGTCGTCCTCAGCGGGCTACGTCGGATTCCGGTGCTGCGCCGACGCGGAATGACTCCCGCCGATCACGCTTGAAAATCTGTGACATCCTGTTAGGTATGCCCCCGCCGTGGCGTTCGTGTGAACGCCTCTAGCGGCATGCGTCGCCCACGACCGAACAGGTGAAGTCGCGATGATCCCCCGATATACCCGACCCGAATTCGCAGCGATCTGGACTGAAGAACGCAAGCTCCAGGCGTGGTTTGAAATTGAACTCGCAGCCGTAGAGGGCTGGGCGGAGGAGGGCGTCGTTCCGCCCGAAGCCGCGGAACACATTCGAGAGAACGCCGTCCTCGACGTCGATCGTGTGCTGGAGATCGAGAAGATAACCCGGCACGACGTCGCGGCCTTCGTGCAATCGCTCGAGGAGACCGTCGGCGAGGAGTACGGGCGCTGGATTCACTTCGGCATGACGAGCTCCGATGTGCTCGATACGGCATTCGCGATTCAACTTCGCGACGCCGCCGACATTCTCCTCGAAGATGTCGACGAGATGCTCGCCGCCATCAAGCGACGGGCGTACGAGTTCCGCGATACGCCGATGATTGGCCGCAGTCACGGCATTCACGCCGAGCCGACGACTTTCGGCCATGTGCTGGCAATCTGGTACGACGAAATGAAGCGCAATCGTCGTCGACTCGAAGCGGCCCGCGAGACGATTGCGTACGGCAAAGTTTCAGGCGCCGTGGGCACGTTCTCGAACATTCCGCCGAGCGTCGAAGCGTACGTGTGCGACAAGCTCGGGCTGAAGCCAGCGCCCGCGTCTTCTCAGATCGTTCAGCGCGATCGCCACGCAGAGTTCTTCGCGGCGCTTGCGCTTATCGCGTCGAGCCTCGAGAAGTTCGCGGTGCAGATTCGGCACATGCAGCGCACCGAAGTGGGCGAAGCCGAAGAGAAGTTTCACAAAGGGCAGAAGGGCAGCAGCGCCATGCCGCACAAGCGGAATCCGGTGCTCTCCGAGAACGTCTCCGGCCTCGCACGCCACGTCCGCGCGGCATGCGTTCCCGCCATGGAGAACGTCGCCCTCTGGCACGAACGCGACATCAGCCATTCATCGGTCGAACGCATGATCGGCCCGGATGCGACCGTCACCCTCGACTTCGCGATGCGTAGGATGACCGGCGTCATCGACAACCTCGTCGTCTATCCCGAGCGCATGCTCGAAAATCTCGAGCAGACGCGCGGGTTGCCGTTCAGTCAGACCATCTTGCTCACGTTGATTCGCAAAGGCCTGAGCCGTTCGGCGGCCTACAAGCGGGTCCAGTCCGTGGCGATGAAGTCCTGGGAAGAAGGGCTCGATTTCAAAGCTGAAGCGCTCCGCGCAGATGCATTTCTCGAGCACATGACCCAAGAAGAACTCGAGGCCTGTTTCGATTTGGAAGCAGTTCTCGGCCGCATCCCAACCATTTTTGAGCGCGTGTTCGGCGCGCCGTCCGCTTGAGGGAACCATGAGCGAACACAACGCAGAATACGAAGGAAAGGCGAAGTACATCATTCCGACCGACAATTCGGCGGTGGTGATCCAGCGTTTCAAGGACGACGCCACCGCGTTCAACGGCGTCAAAAAGGGGAACTTCGAAGGGAAGGGCGCGTTGAACAACGCGATCGCTTCGTACCTCTTCGAGTACCTCGCCGACCGCGGAGTCGCGACGCACTTCATCGAGCGTTCCAATGCCATCGACATGAAGGTCAAGCGGCTCAAGATCTACCCCCTCGAGATCGTGGTTCGAAACTACGTGGCGGGTAGCCTCCACAAGCGAACTGGCCTGCCGGAAGGAACTCCGGTCGAGCCGTCGATCGTCGAGACCTACTATAAGAAGGACGAGCTTGGTGACCCCATCCTGACCGATGCACACGTCGGACTGCTGGGGTTCATCGACGACACGCGACTCGTGCAGGTGAAAGCCCGTGCGCTCGAGGTCAACAAGCTCCTCCGCGAGCTCTTCGACAGCGTCGGATTGATGCTGGTCGACTTCAAGATGGAGTTCGGGGTCGACAGCGACGGAAACGTGCTTCTGGGCGACGAGATTAGCCCCGACACCTCCCGCCTCTGGATCCGCGAAACCAAGCAGAAGCTCGACAAGGACGTGTTCCGTCAGGACCTCGGAGACCTCGTCGAATCCTACACCGAAATCGCCACCCGTCTCGGCCTCGAAGCCTGATAGGAGTCGCCATGCCACGCGCGCGCATCCTCATTCGCAACAAGAAAGGTGTCTTCGACCCCGAAGGCAAAGTCATCCACGGCGGCCTGGCTCGCCTGGGATATGACGCGGTTGGAAAGGTCAACGTCGGCAAGGTGATCGACCTCGAGTTCGAGGGCGGCACCGAGGCGGAGATTCGGGAGCAGGTGGACGCCATGTGCGCCAAGTTCCTCGTGAATCCGGTCATCGAGGACTACAGCGTCGAAGTGTTCGAAGCCTGAGGAGGCTCAAGATGAAGTTTGCTGTCATCGTGTTTCCGGGCTCGAACTGCGACCGCGACTGCTTTCATGTCGTGGGCGAAGTTGCGGGCGCGGACGTCGAGTTCGTCTGGCACCGGGAGCACGACCTCTCGGGCTACGACGCTGTAATCGTTCCCGGCGGCTTTTCGTACGGCGACTACCTGCGCGCAGGCGCGGTCGCCAAGATGAGTCCGGTGATGGAAGGGGTCCGCGCGTTCGCTGGCCGCGGCGGCCCCGTCATCGGCATCTGCAACGGGTTCCAGATTCTCCTCGAGAATGGCCTCCTGCCCGGCGCCATGCAGCGAAACAACACGCTTCGCTTCATGTGCAAAGACGTGTTCCTGCGCTGCGAGTCCACGCGCACGCCATTCACGTCCACCCTCGCAAACGGTCAGGTCATCAAGCTCCCGATCGCGAACGCCGAAGGGAACTACTTCATCGACGAACAAGGATTGGCTCGCCTGCGTGACAACGACCAGGTGGTCTTCACCTACGCCGGCGCCGATGGCTCGGTCGACGATTCAACCAACGTGAACGGCTCCGTCGGCAACATTGCCGGCATCTGCAACGAAGCTGGCAACGTGCTGGGCATGATGCCCCACCCGGAACGCGCTGCTGAAGCGGTCCTCGGAAACACCGACGGTCGCGCACTCTTCCTCGCCATTCTCGAACGCCAAGCCGCGTGAGGACGCCATGACAACCTCAAACGAAATTGACTGGCGCGCACTCGCCAAAGAGCACGGGCTCACGGACGACGAGTACGACCACGTCCTCGAGGTGCTCGGCCGGGAGCCCACGTTCCCTGAGCTGGGCGTCGTCAGCGTGATGTGGAGCGAGCACTGCTCCTACAAGTCTTCGCGCGTGCACCTGCGCAAGCTCCCCACGGAGGGCCCACAGGTCGTCCAGGGACCCGGTGAAAATGCTGGCGCCGTCGACATCGGCGGTGGGCTGGCGGCCGTGTTCAAGATGGAGTCGCACAACCATCCAAGCTTCATTGAGCCGTATCAAGGCGCCGCTACTGGCGTAGGCGGCATTCTGCGCGACGTCTTCACCATGGGTGCACGCCCCATCGCATCGCTCAACAGCTTGCGATTCGGCCAACTCGACCACGAGAAGACGCCGCACCTGTTTCACGGCGTCGTGGCTGGTATTGCCGGCTACGGGAACTGCGTCGGTGTGCCCACGGTGGGCGGCGAGATCTACTTCGACCCGAGCTACAACGGGAACATCCTCGTCAATGTCTTCAACGTCGGCATCTGCCCGAAGGACGGCATCTTCAAAGGGATCGCGGCCGGCGTCGGGAACCCGGTCTTCTACGTCGGTTCGGGTACGGGCCGCGACGGAATCCACGGCGCGACCATGGCGTCCGCTACCTTCGAGGAAGGAAGCGAAGAGCAGCGTCCCACCGTCCAGGTCGGCGACCCGTTCCGCGAGAAGCTTCTCCTGGAAGCGTGCCAGGAGCTCATGGAGACCGGTGCCATCATCGGCATCCAAGACATGGGCGCCGCGGGCCTGACCTCGTCGTCGGTCGAGATGGCGGACCGCGGAGGAGTCGGCTTGCGCCTCGACGCCGACAAGGTCCCGATGCGCGAAGAGGGGATGAACGCGTATGAAGTGCTCCTCTCGGAGTCGCAAGAGCGCATGCTCATCGTCATCCGAGAAGGCCGCGGCGACGAAGTCGGCAAAGTCTTCGACAAGTGGGAACTGGAGTGGGCTCAGGTGGGCGAGGTCATCGAAGAGCCGTACTTCGAGGTGATCGAGAAGGGTGAAGTCTCGGTGCGGCTCCCGGTCTCTCTCCTGACTTCGGAGGCGCCTCAGTACGAGCGACCGACGGCGCGTCCTGCCTATCTCGATCGGCTGTCGGCGACGATTCCGGCGGCCCCCGAGTCACTCGACGCGGCGCTGTTGGAGCTTCTCTCGAGCCCGAACATCTGCTCGCGCCGCAACGTGTTCGAGCAGTTCGACCACATGGTTCAGGTCGGCACCGTCAGCCGCCCCGGCGACGCTGACGCAGCCGTGCTGCGCATCCCCGGCACCGAGCAAGCCATCGCTATCTCGGTCGATTGCAACAGCCGCTTCTGCTACCTCGACCCACGACAGGGCGCCCAACTCGCCGTCGCCGAGGTATCGCGAAACATCAGCACCACCGGCGCAAAGCCGCTCGGAACGACCGACTGCCTCAACTTCGGTGACCCCACAAATCCCGAGATCATGTGGCAAATCGTCGAAGCGATCGAGGGGATGGGAGACGCGTGCGTCGCGCTGGATACGCCCATCGTTTCGGGCAACGTCAGCCTCTACAACGCATCTTTCGGCAACGATATCTATCCCACGCCGGGAGTGGCGATGGTCGGTGCGTTCGACCAGAAGCTCGACCGCGATGACGATGGCCCGATTGGCTTTGTGGAGTCGAGCGCTCGTCATGCTGGCGATGTGCTCATCCTGCTCGGGGAGACCGACGAAGCCGATATCGGTGGTTCGGAGTACCTCTGGCTGCAGAACGGCGCGCTGGGTGACCGGCCGCCGCGACTGGACCTCGATCGCGAAGCCGCCGTGCAGGGACTCATCCGCAGTCTCATCGCGCACCGACTCGTCGAGAGCGCGCACGACTGTTCGGAAGGTGGCCTCGGCGTGGCCATCGCGGAGAAACTGCTTGGGACGCCATTCGGCGCATCTCTCGGCTTCGAGTCCGGCAATCGAGACGACCTCGCACTCTTCTCGGAGTCGCCATCACGCATCGTCGTGACAGTCGCCCCAAAGAATGTCGATGAGCTCGAACGACGCGCCACCGCGCAAGGCGTTCCGTTCCACGTCATCGGCACCGTGAACGACACCGGCCGCCTCACCTGGGGCGACAAGCTCGACATCACGGTCTCCGAGCTCGCTACAGCCCATGCGAACGGGCTCGATATCCTCGAGTAGGGCGGGGCGCTTCAACGAAAAACGGCTGCTCTCGAACGAGAGCAGCCGTTTTGTTTTGCGCTGCGAGCCGGCCTACTGAACGTTCGGCGGGCACTGCATGGTAATGTCGATCGCGAGCAATCGCGGCGCGAGCACGTTGTCTTCGGTGTCGCGAACTGCGCGAAGTCCGGCTTCGATTTCGATCCATTGAGCGGTCTCGAGCCCCACCGCTTCGAGCGCGGTGGCGAGGTCGAATGGCGAGGTGTCGGGCGGCACGGTGGCGACGTCGTGCCACGTAGCGTTGGCCAGTGCTTCTTTGGTCTGTGCCCCACGAACTCGGAAGTTGATTGCAGCGCCTTCGGGGACTTCAGCGTCCCATCGGAGCTCCTGCCAGTTCGTCTGCAGGTAGCGCGGCTTCTCGCACCCTTCGAAGATGCGCCGGTAGAATCCGCGCTCGTCGGTCACGAAGCGAAGCTGAGCGCCGGTCATGTCGGAGTAGGTGTAGGGCGCGATGATCTGGGGCACGATGCCGCTCTGCACCATGTTGTCGTTGATTCCGGCGCCGGGGACGATGACCGTGGCGTCGGCGGTGTTCTGGTTAATTGCCCAGACCTTGCCGTCGAGGTCGATGGCCATGCCTTTGGGGTCCTGGAGGGTGCCGGGCACCTCGATGTAGTTCGAGGGGTTGTCTGCTTCGTAGCGGTAGATGCCGCTACCTTTGGCAGCGCCCCAAACCCAGCCTTGGTCGTCGGCTGCGATTCCGTGGTTGAACGGTACGTTGACCGAAGTGATTCGCGAGCCGGGAGCGGCGGTCGGGTTGTAGCGCATCGTCGCGCCGTTTCCGCCCATCCAGACGCGCTGCTTGTAGTCGACGGTGATGCCGTAGGGCTGCGCGGGCATGACGATCGCCTGTTTCACACAGGCATCTTGCATGGCGCCTTCGCCAACACAGGTTTCGACGTTGCAGGACGCTTCATCGACGCATTTGGTCGTGTCGACGCGGCCGAGGCGTTGGCCACTGGACCATCCCGAAATCCAGAGGTTTCCGAGGCCGTCGAGCGCGAATCCGTACGTCGCGGTCGGTGCGGGCGTGGAGAATCGGACCGCGCCAGTCTCGCCGTCGAGCTTGAAGACGGTGGCGGTGTTCCAGTCGCCGACCCATACGGCGGAGTCGATCATTTCGGTGCCGGGAATCACGTCTTGGGCAGCAACGGCGCGGATACGGCCGACGTTCAGGTCCGTGTTCCAGAGGACGCACTCGTCTTCGCCCCACGGCTTGATGTCGTCGGGACCGGTGGAGGTGTTGACCACGCCGTCGCCGTTCTGGTCGGGGCACTCGGGGCCGAGCGCGGAGATTTTGCTGACGGTTCCGGCGGAGCGGTTGCCGACGTAGACGTCTCCGAAGGTGTTCACGGAGGTTCGCGAAGGGTCGTTACTGCCGCCGTCGGGGCCCGTGTAGTAGCGGCCCAATTCTTCGTAGGTGCGAGTGTCGACCTTCGAGACGGTGCCCTGGCCGGTGTTCGCGATCCAGATGTACTGGCCTTCGACCTTGGTGATGTCGAGGGTGATCGCGCCGTCTTCGTCGACGACGACACCGTTGCCGGTCTCGACGTCATCCGGATCGTTTTCGAGGTCGAAGGGGTCGTTGGTTCCCCCGGTGCCCTGGCGGCGACAGAGGTCGTCGCAGTTGCCGCACTGGCCGGGCTCTTCGCAGCCTTCTTCCGCCGGTTGGCAAACGCCGCCCTGACAGATGCCCGATGGGCAGTCTGTGCTCAAGAGGCACGTGTCGTTGTTGGCCTCGGCGTTGGCCTGCGCGTTCGACGCGCTGTTGTCGCCCTGACCCTCGTCTTCGCTGCATCCGTCGCAACCAGCGCCCACGAGGGCGATAGCGGCAGCGAAGAGAATTGCTCTCCACGATGTGTTCATGATGACTCCGGCGGCCTCGATAGAGACCTTGCACTCTCGAAATTGTCTAACTTCAAACCTACCAGTTGGCGGTTCGGTAATCAAAGTTTGTGCACTTGCTGAATACGGTCACGGCCGCACAGACACTGCCCTACATCGGGGCCGCTGCGGGCGTGCGGCCCACCTTGGTGCTGGAGATGTGCATCGAATTTGGATACAACTCCCTCTGCTCCCTTGGAGGCTCTGTGTATCAACGTCTCGTCGTTCTAGCCATGGCGGTTTGCGTCTTCGCATTTGCATGCGGAGAAATCGACCCGTCGAAACCGCAAACGTTCGACGCGGGGCAGCCTGATGGCGGCACCACCTCGAACAATCAGACCACTCCGACCAATATCGTCACCGCGCCGAAGATTCGCGTGGCGACGTTGAACACGCGGCGATTCTTCGACACGTCATGCGACTCGGGCCGCTGCGAGACGGGCGATTTCGAAGATGTGTTTTCGGAGGCCGAGCTGGACTTCAAGGCCGAGCAGGTCGCCGCAGGCATTCGAGAGATGAACGCCGATGCCGTCATGCTGCAGGAGATCGAGTCTGAAGAGGCTCTGGTGGCACTCTACGAGAAGGTCTCGGACATCTACTCGATCGCGATTCTCGGCGAGATTGGCGGTTCGGCGAGCCTGGACACGGCCATCCTGGCTCGTGGCGAGTACCTCGGAACCATCAGCCACATTTCGACGCAATTGACCCGGCCAGACGGCTCGACGACCGGGTTCGCGCGGGACTTTCTCGAAGTTCGGGTCCGCTTCAACGGCGTGCAGGTGCACCTGTTTTCGGCGCACTTCAAGGCGAAGCGAAACGACGACCCGGGGCGACGATTCGCCGAGGCCGAGGGTGCACGCGACATCGCGTACACCACGGCACAGGATAATCCGGGTTCGCTCGTCATCATCGGCGGCGACTTGAATGACACGCCCGACTCCGACCCGATTCAAGCGATGGTCGCGGGCGGGTTTCTCGACCTCGTCGACGGCCCCACGGAAGACTGGTGGACCTATGGGTTTGGCGACAGCCGCGAAGCCCTCGACCATATCTTGATCGTCTCTGACGACCGATTCTCGCCGGTGGAACCGATCGAGATCTTCCGCGATAGCGGCGGAGGATTCGCGAGCTCCGACCACAGCGCCGTGGCCGCCGACATCATCCTGCCGGCCAACTAGATGCTCGGAATCAATCGGAATCCCCTCGAGGCCGACGAATGACCCCGCAAGAGGTCGTCGCTTGGGTGCGGGAGAATTACGACGCTGAGGCGATCGGCGCGGCCCGACTGGGCGGTGGCCCGTACAGCGAAGTATGGCGAGTCGACGGGGCGCCGATGACGGTGCTGAAGATGTTCACCGATCGTTCGGTCGAGAACCCCGCATTCGAACTCACGATGGAGCGCGCTCGGTACGAAGCTGCGGCCCTCCAACTCCTGGAACATGACGACGAGTTGCGTGCCCTCGGGACGCGCTGGGTGGTCACGCCGAGTTTCGTTCACGCTGACTTTCGGGCGGGGATGTTGGCGATGACCCACCTTGACCACCAAACGGACATCGGAGTCGGGCTCGTCCAGGGGGATGTCGACGAACACCAGGTCTCGCGGCTCGGAACGTGGCTCGGCGTGCTGCACCGGCAGACGCGGCATCGCATGGATTTGCTCCGTCGCTTCAAGAATATTGGCGTCCAGCGAACTCGATTGAGGGTGCGGTACGCCACCGTCGAGACCGTATTGCGCGACGCGGACGTGCCGATTCCACCCGACCGTCTGCGCGAGGCCGGGCGGCGTGCGCTCGCGCTCGGTCGCAGCCTGATTCAGCCGGGCGAGTGCCTCGTGATGGGGGACCTGGGGCCGAATTCGGTGCTCGCGATGGGTGACCGACTGGGCGTGATCGACTGGGAGTTTGCGCACTTCGGACGGCCGCTACAGGACGTCGCACACTTCGCGGCGCACCTCTGGCTCATCGCCGATACCTGCGAAGACCGGCTCGGCAGCGTGCGGCTGCACAATGCCCGCGGCGCGTTTCTCGAAGCGTACTTTCGAGCCGCCTTCGTCTGGGACGAAGACGAACACGCAGCGGCCGCGATTCACGCAGGCTGCGAAATCATCACGCGAACTTTCGGAGCGCTCCACGACGACTCGCTCTATCCCGACATTGGGGCCCGACAGGCCGCGGCGGCGAGGGCAATCGACGCTATTCTCGGTGATTGGAGCCCGCTGCACGCTTGATGCGACGAACGATCGTCGAGTACACCTTTCGGTGTACAGATAAAGCACTTCCGCCACATAGATGGACTGTTATGAAGACCCTGTGGAGACTGCCACTCTTCGTCTTGTTGTCTTTCGCGATCGCGTGCTCGAGTTCTCCTGACAAGGACGACAAGAGCCTGACCGAGGAGAGCGGGCCGATCCCACGGTATCTCGAGCTGATTCCGGCGAGTACACCTTATGTATTCGGCGCGCTCGACCCGGTGCCCGAGCCGATTGCGCTCGAGCAATTCGCCGCGCTCGACCGCGCAATCTCGGCGTCGATCGAGGGGCTGCCCGACGACGCCGAACTCAGCTACATGAACCCCGAAGAGCGCTTTATCACCGAATTCGCGCGTGAGGTGCGGGGCAAGCTGTCGACCGAGGCAGGCCTGGCCGAGCTCGGTTTGTCGTCGTCGCCACGGTTCGTGGTCTACGGCATTGGACCATTCCCCGTGTTTCGGCTCGAGATTGCCGACGGGAGCAAGTTGATCGCCACGATCGACAAGGTCGCGAAAACCTCCGGCCTCCAGCTCGCTGTGCAGACCTTGCAGGAGGTTGAGTACCGTTCCTACATCTCCGACGACGCGCAGATCTCCATCGCGGTCATTGGTAACGAAGCCGTCATGACCGTCACGGAGATCGATGCCGCCTCGATCGTGGTGCCGTACGCGCTCGGCATCAAGAAGCCCGAGTCCTCGATGGCGAGTGACAATCAGCTCGAGAAAGCGGCTGAGAAGTACGGGTTCCAGCGACACGGCGTGGGCTTCACGAACGTCGTCGAGACGGCAGCCATGCTCAGTGGCGGCGGATCAGCGCTCAACGCGGCCGCGTTTTCGGTGGTCGACGATGGTGGCGAACCAGTGCCGCAAGCGTGTCGCGACGAGCTGGGCGAGTACGCGGCTGCAATGCCGCGGCTGGTCATGGGGCTCGAGTCGCTCACCGTCGACACCGTGTCCGTGAAGTTCGCGGCCGAGTTCACCAATGATCTGCCGAAGCGCCTCAA
Source organism: uncultured Bradymonadales bacterium (assembly GCA_964384605.1). GTDB lineage: Bacteria > Myxococcota_A > Bradymonadia > Bradymonadales > Bradymonadaceae > CAYLMO01. Next base: position 13,881 of record CAYLMO010000054.1, read on the forward strand.
AGCCGCCAAGCGACCCATCCCAGGCTGGACCACCACAGCGATCGACGCGAAAACCAAGACGCCAATCTCGATCGGAATTGGCGCACACGTGGGTTCGCTTCTGGACATCGCTCGTGTGGAGCTGCGCGAAGCCCGCGACCGGGCGTACGCATGCCAAGACTTCCAGTCGATTCCGACGTCCGCCGGCGAGATGCTCGCCATGACGCAGTTCATTCCGCCGGTCGTGAGCGACCTGACGGGCGCCCGCGCGGCGTTCCTCGGCATGCGTGAGAACCAGGGCGGCGACGACGCTGCGTCCCAACCGATGATTTCCCCGCGCCTCGTCGACGCTTGGGTCGTGCTCCGCACGCCCGACCCGCAGAGCCTCTTTTCGACCGTCCGAACCTTCGCTCCCCCTGAGATTCAATCGCTTCAGGTGCAGCCCAACGGTGAGCCGGTCGAGATTCCGATGGGGGAGGGCGGTGGTTACCCATTCGAAAGCTTGAAGATGATGATGACCGAGACGGCCATCGGTGTGACGACATCGGACTCGCTGCTTCCGCAGACGCAGAAAGTCGCGAACGAGGCACTGGCAGAAGGCGCGCCAATGATCGCGGTCGCCTTCGACATTGGCGCAGTGATGGGGAGCGTGATGGGCCCAATGGCACCGCCGAGCGAGTCGAACGGAGCCGAGCCGATCGTCGTCACCGTAGACCCGACCGACACGGCGATTTTGACGACGGTCCGCGTTCCGTTCAAAGCCCTGATGGGTGCAGGCCTTTAGTCTCTTCCGACGCCTTCTGAGGTGCCGATGAACCAAAAACTGCTGGTTCGACCGCATATTCGTGACCGCGTACGACGGCTCGAGATTCCGTTCAATCGATACGGACTCGACCGGTACGGAGTGTCGGTGGAACACCTGTCGGTTTTCTTCACGGCGCTGTCGGTCTTCTACGAGAACTACTTCAACGTTCGAGTCTTCGGGATTGAGAACGTGCCCGACCGCGGTCGGGCGATGCTTGTCGGCAATCACTCCGGCGGCGTCGCAGTCGACGGTGCGATGATTCTCGCGTCGTTGCTGCTCGAAAAGGAACCGCCTCGCCTCGGCCAGGGGATGGCCGAGAAGTTTCTCAACCGGTGGCCAGTCGTTTCGCAGTGGACCAACCGTGTCGGCCAGTTCACCGGCCTGCCGGAACATGCCGCACGCCTCCTCGAAGACGAACGCCTCCTCATGGTGTTTCCCGAGGGTGCCCGCGGAACTGCCAAGCTCTACAAGGACCGCAATTCGCTCGTACGATTCGGCACCGGGTTCATGCGTCTGGCGCTCGAGACCGGTTCGCCGATCATCCCGGTCGCCTTCCTCGGCGGCGGCGAGGCAATCCCGACGATTCACAACTCGAAGTGGCTCGGGAAGCTCGTGGGCGCACCATACGTGCCGTTCACGCCCTACATTCTTCCGCTGCCGCGGCCAGTCGACTGCGAGATCTACTACGGTGAGCCGATGTACTTCGACGGCGACGGAAGCGAAGAGGATGCCGTGATTCTCGCGTGGATTGACGAGGTGCGAGAGCGGCTCGCCGGGCTAATCGAGCTGGGCGTGGAGCGTCGCCGCTCCGGCATGGTCGATGCGCCGCTGCCGTTTGGCGCGCTCTCCGGAGGTGGGTCGTGAGTACGGTTCTCATCACCGGAGTTTCGGGAAAGCTCGGCAGAATGGTGGCTCGCGGAGTCGCGGCACGTGGCTATCGCGTCATCGGGATCGACCGCAGGCCGTGGCCCGACCCGCCAGATGGCGTCGAGATGGTGCCGGCCGACATTCGCAAGCGAAACGCAGAGGACGTGTTCCGACGCGCCAAGCCAGACGCGGTCATTCACATGGCCACGGTGACGCACCTCACGACCCGCCGGACCGAGGAGCGTTTTCGCATCAACCTCGGCGGCACGCGTTCGGTGTTCGAGTACGCCAGCAAACATGGCGTGGGTCACGTCCTGTTCGTCGGCCGTCACACCTACTACGGCGCCGCGCCCGACTCGCCGCTCTACCACGAAGAGAGTGAGCCCCCGATGGCCGTCAGCACGTACCCGCAGCTGGCCGACCTGGTGGCGGCCGACCTCTACGCGGGCAGCGCGTTGTGGCGGTTTCCGGAGATGCGAACCGCGGTGCTGCGCGTGGTCTACACGCTCGGGCCGAGCCGGCATGGAACGCTCGCCGAGTACCTTCGCGGCCCGCGTGTGCCGGGCGTCCTGGGCTACGATCCGCTCTTTCAGTTCATGCATGAGAAGGACGTCGTAACCGCCATCGTGGCGGCTCTCGAGACGAAATTGTCGGGCGTCTACAATCTGGCAGGCCCACAGCCCGTGCCATTGAGCGTGCTGTCGGAGGTGACGGGTCGTGCGTACGTACCGCTGCCTGAACCCATCTTCACACGGGTGCTCGGCAAGTTCGGGTTCCCCCGGCTCCCACGTGGGGCGGTGGGGCACGTGAAATATCCGGTCGTCGTCGATTCTTCGGCCTTTCTCGAGGCGACGGGCTGGGAGCACAACTACGACGAAGTGCAAACGATGGAGGCATTCCGATGGGCTTGAGCGACTCCGACCGTCGTCAGATCGCCCGCCTGGTCGACGCCCTCGACCACCCCGATGCGGTGCATCAACGCGAGATCATGGACCTCTTGGTCGACATGGGGCCCGACTGCCTCGACCCGTTGATCGCATCGCTCGGATTGGTGCCTCCTCGCGTGCAGACGTCCATCGTGCGGGTGCTCGGCGAGCTCGGCGATGAGCGCGCGCTCGTGCCGTTGATGCGATTCGTCTTCGACCAATCGGGCGTTCCGCTGGCGAGCGATGCGCGCGCGCTGGCGATGAAGGCCATCGCGCATCTCGCCTCGCCTGACGATGCCAAGCGGGTGTTCGCATTTCTTCTCGACGTTCACGACGACGATGACCCGTTTGTCCGCGGTTACGCGTACGCAGCGATGGGACGATTTGGCGATCGTCGTGCGGTCCCGATTCTAGAGGCCGCGCTGAAAGACGATGAGGAGTTCGTGCAGGAGCGCGCGACCAAAGCGCTCGCGAGGCTCGAGTCATCGGATTCGAACGCGCTCGAGAGTTCGGTCGACGACGATGAGCTCCTGCGCAAGCTGCGCGGTGCCAAGGGTGGTGAGCGGGAGTATTGGCTCAACGAGCTCCTCGCTAGGCCGACAGCGTTCGACATGGCGCGCGAGCTGGTCGAGGAGGGCGGCCGAGGCGCGCTGCTCGGCCTGCAGCTCCTGCAGAAGCTCGACGACCCGAGAGCTCGCGGCGTCGCGCTGCGGTTGGCGCAGTCTACCTCCGACTCGGATCGTCTCTCGATCGCGCTTCGGATCGTCGCTCAGTTCCTGCGAGGAGATGCCACGCCGGAGGAGCTACAGGTCACGAAGCTCGCGCTCTACAGCGAAGACAGGTTCGTGCGGTTGGCGGCGCTCGGAGTCGCCGGAGCGTCCGGCGAGCGGGAGCTGATGGAGCGTGCCCTCGCAGCGGCCTCCGACCCAGACGTGGTCGTCGCCGCAACCGCAGCGGAAGCCCTGGCTCGCGGCACGGGGCCTCGGAACCGCAGAATTCTCCCGGAGCTCATCACGGCTGCGAAGCGATCGCTGCAGTCGCGAGACGGCGATTCGGATGAGGCCGTGCGGACGCGTGCATTCCTGTTGCGGGCTATGAAAAACGTGGTTTCGGAGGGCGGCTTCGGAGTTGGCGATGCGCAGGGGATCGCGCTCGACCTCTTGGCCGTGGAAGATGCGCGACCGATCGTCATCACGGGGCTCGAACTGCTCGAGGTTACGACGCAGAACGGCGGCGGACCCATCCCAAACAATCGCGCCGTCGCGCTCGCGGAGTTCCTCGACCACGAGCAGCAGCGGGTGCGCGACCGTGCGTTCGAGATCTTGGAGCGGGCCGCTCCGTCGGGATTCGAGCCATTGCTCGAGCCGCTCAGTCGGCGCCTGTACGATAGCGATCCGGAGGAAACGGAACGGGTTCTTCGCGTGATTGAGCGTATCGGTACGAGGCGCGCGATCGAGATGATCGAGCGCGTCGCCCGAGAGTCCGATGGAGGGGTCAAGCTGGCCGCCGAAGCCGCGCTTAGGCGCATTAGAAGCGGTGATGAGTACATCGACGCGACCTTCGAGGCCGCCGGGGCCGCCCCGAAATCGGATGCTCCAAAGAACGCCGAGAACGACCCAGGCGAATCCGACTCCGACGACTGGGGAAGCGACGATTGGTAAGCGTGCCTCGCACCTTGTCATCCTCGCTCCCTCGGCCGACAATGGCGGTCCTTCGTGACAAATGATTGCCCCTTTTGCGCCTGATGTGCGCTGTCGGCGAGTAGCTCGATATGTCGAACAATTCGGACGACTTTTCGTGGTCGAGTGATGACGATACGCGGCCCGACGCGGCCCAGTTCGACCCGGGCCGTGATCCCGATGCCGAGGCACCTCAGCAGTGGCAGCCGTTTACGGTCCACGACACGGTGCCCGGTTGGGAGGCCGATTCACTCGAAGAGCTGACCGAGCCCGAAGAGATCGGCGAACTCGATCTCGACGAGGCGCAGGGCCCGCTCTCGAGCGACTGGGACGACATCGGCGAGTTTGTGCATCGGACGACGACCGACATGGTTTCGGTCATCTTCGACGACTCGCTCGAAGGGGTATCGGCACTCGACGTGTCGTCTTTCGACCCCGAAGTTCTTGGGGAACTTCACGAAGCGCTGACGACCGAAACCCCACCCACGCCACCCAGCGCGCCGCCGCCCAAGCCTCCAGCTTGGGAGACCCACGAAGTCGAGTTCGTCGAAGAGGTTCAAGACGCAGACATTACCGGTGTGCAGCTGGTCGACAGCGACACCGGTGAGGATCTGGAAGCGTTCGACTCAGGCGTGATTGAGTCCGGTTTCTATCTGCTCGACGAGCTCGAGGAGTCGGAGCTGCCCGAGGAACTCAAAGCTCCGCCGACGCCGCCGCCGAAGCCGAAGTCGGACACTTCGACAGGGTCGCAACCTGCCGCGGAACTCCCGCCGGCGCCGCGCGTTCCGCGGGTGGCGCTCAAGCTCGAAGGACTCACCGACCGGGTCGAACTCGCGCCGGAATGGGTGCAGTTCATCACCGAGCTGCAGCACGAGATTCGGGCCGATGAAGACCCGGTCAGCCGCGCGGGGGCGCTCTTTGTGCTGGGGCACGTACTGCGTGCCGTCGCGGGTGAGAGTGCGGCCGAGTTCGGCGCCGACGACATTTTCGACACGGTCAGCGAATCGGGTGGGGCAGTTCTGCGCTCCGCCATCCTCGACAAACTCGCGCGAACCTGGCGAGTGGCGGACGAACCGTTCTTCGAGACGCTTCAGCGATTGGAACGCCTCGACGAGCAGCAGGAAGGCCCCGAGGCGAAGCTGCGCCGATCGTCGATCGCGACCGAGAGATTGCTCGACGGCAATCTAGACGAAGAAGCGCGCGCGCGGCTCTTCCGCATGACGATTCCCCCCGAGTCGCTCGCCGCGTATTCGGGCCGGATGGCCGACGCTACACGAGCTCGCGACGTCTCGGCCGCCATCGACGCCTGGCGTGGTATCGCGCGCAGCGCTCGCGGCGTGCTCCGAAAGGGAGCAATCGCGGTTGCGACTCACCTGGCGCAGGGAACTCCGGCGTTCTTCGGCCTGGTCGACGAGCTCCAGCGCGAAACCAAGGTCACGCGCACGATCTACCTGACGGCGCAGCGCGAGGCGATCACGCAGGGCGATCGCTGGCAGGAAGCGCGCGCGCTCAAGCGTTTGATTGCACAGGATGTACGTCGTGGTCGGGAAGCGTCTGAGGCTGGACGTGAACAGCACAAACACGCGACGGCCGCTCGCCTCTACCGACTCTCGACGTTGCTGCGAGGGCTCGACGGCGTGTCGATCGGCGACGGTACCGAACTCGAGGGCCTCGAGAGCTACCAGGTGCTACGCGACGCGATGGCTCTCCACGCGACCGATCTGGTCTACCTGCGTCGACTGGCCCGCTGGGCCGAAGAACGGGGCGATCTCGACACGCTCGGCAGGGCGTTCGCATCGATCGCGAATCACGCCGACGACGACCAGGTTCGAGCGGTGATGTGGGAGCGACTCGCGCATCTCGCCGAGTCGCGCGGCGACGACCCGGAGGTTGTGCGGGGCTATCTGGGCGAATCGCTTCGAGCACGCCCAGATTGCTTGCCGGCGCTGATCTCGCTCGGCCAGTCGATGATCCTCGAGGGCCGCTACGACGAAATGCTCGCGCTGCGTGGTGCGCCCAAAGACCGAAACGACACGCTCCACGCCGCTTGGCGACGCGCCGAATTGCTCGAGCGAGCAGGCGGCAATCCGCGTGAGATTCTCGACCTGTACCAGCAGGCGCGAGAGGGAACGCCCGACAGCGTTCACCTGTTTTTCTGCGTCGAACGCGCCCTCGCGCGGGTTGGCGAGTGGAAGAATCTGGCCGCCTTGTACGGCGGAGCCTCGACGCTGGCGACGTCACTGGGCGAGACGCTTCATCGGACGGGCTTTCAATCGTCCGTGCCGAGGCTCGCGACCTCGATCTTCCTCGCCGACAATCTGCAGCCAGACTACGAGACGTTGGTCGACCTGCTGGAGCGGCCGCCGCTCGACGATTCCGACGCCACCGCACAGTTCGGGGTCGATGAGAACATTCTCTGGCGTGTCACGGCGCTCGAATGCGACCGCGGGCAAGACCGGCAGGCGCTGACCCGCGCCGAGATCGCGGTGCAGCTGGGTGAGCGCGAGCTCGACGTGCGACGTGCTCGGGCACTCATCTGGCGCACCTGGTTGCTGGATGCGCGTTTGGACCAGCCCGAACGAGCGCTCGCTTCGTATCGAGAGCTGAGCAACTTTGGCGGTTCGACGATGCTCCGCCGCTATGCCATCGAGGGGCTCTTGCGGGCGGGAGATTTCGCCTGGCTGGCCGATGCGCTCATCGAGGGCAGCGATGACGTCGGTTGGCCGGTGCCCGAAGGGCGTCGGACCGATACCTATCGTTGGCGCGTGGCGGCAGAACTGCTGGCGCTCGGCGAACAGACCGAACGCGCGCTCGAAATCTTCTCGGCAGCGATGAACGACGCTGATGACGAGGAGCGCGTCGAGATTTCCGAACGCGCGATTCATCACGCCACGCGCGGACGAGCGTGGGCTCGAGTCGTGCCGTTCCTGCCGCAAGCGTTCCACGACACCGACAAGCGAACGCTCGGCGAAATCTCGCGACATCTGGCGGCGAGCGACGAAGACGCAGTGCGTGGACTCGACGCACTCGACGCTTCGGGCATCGACACGCCGCCGGATGCGCGCGTGCTCTTGAGCGAGCTGGAGCTTTCGATTCGCGCGAACGCCTGGGAACGCGCTCGAAGCGTCCTGAATCGGGCTCTGGCGACCGCCGAAGCTTCGTCGATCGACTTCCGTGCGTTCCTGTTGGAACAGGCCGTATTGCTGAGCGAGTGGGGCGAAGGCTCGCCCGAGGTCACGCTGACCTACGTGGAAGACCTGTGGACGCTCGAACAGGCGCGAGGTGGGGCACCGATCTTTGCGATCGCCGCGATGCTGCGAACCCAGCTTCGTTTGGGCCAGCACGCCGCTTTCGAGGAGTGGGTCGCACGCATCCGCGGCGAATTCACGCCGACCGTCGCCGAAGCGCTGGTGGCGGAAGGCCGCATGCGCATTGACGATGGCGGCATCGAGGCGGTGGTCCAGTGGTACCAGTCGCGCCTGTCGACCGTGCCGCAGCCGATGCGTCCTTACTATCAGTGGATGATTGCGACCCTGCGGTGGCTCTTCATCGAACGCGACCGTCGAGCCGTGCAGCTGATGGCGGACGCCGATGCGCAGCACGACCCGACGCACGGCGTAGGCGGATTCCTCGTGGCGCTTGGATTTCGAGACGCGCGAATGCACGCCTCCTGTGAGCGACAGCTCGCGCTGCTTGGCCAACCGGGGCGACCGCGTCCGGTTCGCGAGTGGTCGGCGATACGCACGCTCTTTCACAATGCCGTTGCACAAGATCGGCCCGATGAAGCGCTCAACGAACTCGAGGAAGGCGAGCGGTTCGAGGTCTACTCGTGGGCTCCGATTGCCGCGGAACTGTTCGGTCGGGCGCTTCGTCGCACCAAGGTCGTCCCGAGGCTGCGCGAGCGAGCGAAGAACTCTCCTGGCGCGCTCGCGCTCGAGTTCGAGATCGCGTCGCTGCTCGGCGACGAGTCGGAGATTCCGCGGCTCGCGGACCAAGGCGACCCGGCGGCATTCCTGAGCGTCGTGCGGTCCGGAGACCTCGCGAAACCGCTCGACCCAGACAACGATATTCACCTCCGGTTCGAGGCCCTCCAGCATCAGCTGTCGAAAGGAACGCAGGAAGAAGCGCGAAGCGCGTTCGTCGGCTACGCACTGTCGATCGACGAGGCTTTTTGGGGTTCGCCGTGGTGTCCGCTGCGAGAAGTGTCGGACCTCGCCAGGCTCGGTCTCGACCGACTTTCGCTCGACCAACTTTCGGAGCGCGTTTCGGGCTTCGCGACCGACGGAACGGGTTCCGAAGCGCGCCTCGCCATCGCGCGGCAGCTGCTGCGCCACGGTGCGCGAGAGGAAGCACACGCTCTCATGCCCCACGAGATGGGTTCGGAACTGGTCGGCGTGGCGTGGTCGCTCTTCAACATCGCGGTCGACCCGCACGGGCGCGACGCGAAGAGTCGGCGATGGTCGTTGGCCCTCTGGGAGCGTCGCCGAAACGAAGCTGGCCGCCGAATCGGCGCGGAGCTTCACTACGAAGTCGGCCGATATCTCGAGGTAAGTGGCGACCCCGAGGAGGCGCTCCACGCCTACCGCGCGGCGCTGTCGGACCATCCGAATTTCCTCCCGGCGCAGGTCGCCGCGGGGCGCATCTTGATCCAGGCGCGCGACTGGCTCGGCCTCGCCGAGGTCTGGGAAGCCGAGATGCAGAACACCGACGACGACCAGGTCCTGGCGAGCGTCGCGTTCCGCCTGGGATTCCTTTTCGAGCGGCGATTGACGCGTCATCCCGAAGCCGAGGTTCGGGCCGAGGAGGCCTATCTGCGCGTGTTGCGTGTGCGGCCGAACCACCTGCCGACGTTGTATGCTCTGCTCGACATCGCGTACCGGCAGAAGAACTACGACGCCGCGGCGCGGTACCTCGAACATATGATCGAGCTGAGTCCGAGCCGCCGTCTCAAGGTCAGCTACCTCGTCGAGCTCGGGCATTTGCGCGAACACCGTCTCGAGGACACCCCGCGAGCGCTGGAGCATTTCCGGCGAGCCCACGCGCTCGACCTGCAGAATGCCGAAGCCTTCCACGGCCTGATTCGAAGCGACGCGGAAGGCACGCACATCTCTCAGGCGATCGAAGAACGCCTCGATTCCGGCGTCACCGAGATCGAGGGCCGAGACTTGGCCGACCAGCTGTTCGCGCTGAGCGCGACCTCCGAGGCGGCTGCCAGCGCGCTCGACGAGCGGTTCCCGCAGCACTATCCGCGTCTACTCGCGCGACTCGTGCGGGCCGCGTCGCACTTCGACTTCGACGGTCCAGCGGCCCGAGTGCTGGAGCGAAGTTACGGCGACGCCGAGACCAAGCGAGTGATGCGCGACCTGTCGCGAGTCGCTTCGCGTATGGACCCGAGCGCCGAGGAGCTCGGCGAAGCGGCGACGGTTGGGACCGGTCCGCAGTCGGAGGGGACGGTCGTTCGAGCGATGTACTGGGCGCTTCAGCGACGCGACCTCGACCTGCAGGGCAGGCTCGCGGGAACGCGCGCCAGACGCGCACAGGGCGACATTCTGAGGGCGGCTGAGCTCACGTGGATGACGGCCGCCAAAGCCTACCGTGGCGACTATCCGCAGGCGCTCGAGATGTGCCGGACCCTGGCCGAAGCCCATGGTGACTTCCTCCCACTCTTGAAGCTGGCGAAGGTACTCGCGAACGCAGAGAGCGCGTGGGAAGACGTCGTGATGTGGCACGAGCGCGAGGCGCAGCTGACCCGGGTCGAGGCCATCGCGCACGCTGACCGACTGCACGCGTCGGAGGTCCAGCGGAAGTACCTCGGCGACTACGACGCCGCGCTCGAACAGATTCGAGCCGTGCTCGCGAAGAATCCGTCCCACGACGACGCTTTCGGGAAGTTACGGGACATCTTGATGACTCGGCGGCGTTTCCCGGAGCTCTTGGGCGCGTACGAGGACCGGCTGAAGGTCACCAACGGCGTCGACGAAGGCTGTGCGTTGCTCAACGAGATGGCCGACATCGCGCTCAACCACATGCGCGATCGGAAAGCAGGCATCAGCTTGTTGAGCCGGTCGCTCGAGCGAAAGCCGAATCAACTCCGTCGCCTGCGCGTGCTCGCCGAGCTCTATGAAGCCGAGGAGATGTGGCAGCGCGCGGTGGCGTGTCATCGCGCCGCGGCAGACCTCGTCGACGACTCCGAACTGCTCGCGAAGATGTGGCGCCACATCGGCAACCTGTACGAGAAACGGCTCGAGAAGATGCCCGCGGCACGAGCAGCTTTTGCAACGGCGCTGTCGCACGACCCCAACTCCGAGCCACTCACGGCCGCGCTTGCGCGTACGTCCGAAGGGGTCGGGAAATTCGACGAAGCGGTCGAGCTCTACAGCCGTATTCGCGCGCGCGGTCGAGACGAAGGGCTCGTCCGGATGTCGCGGGTGGGCATCGCTCGAATCACTGGAAAACGCGGCTCGAACCAGGACGCGATCGACGCACTACGCGACGTCGTCCTGCATCATCCGGAGCACCTGCCGTCCGTGCAGCATCTGAGCGAGCGCCTCGTGCGCGACGGGCATCACACCGAGCTGAGCGAGATTTTCCGCGACATCGCGTATCAGGGGCTGCGAGTGCGCCCGCAGAGCGGGATCGAGGAGCATTTCGTGATCGCGCGGCATCTCGGTCACGGCGACCGCGCATTTATCCTGGCAGCCATCGCACGGTCGCGAGGAGTCATCTCCGAAGAGATGCAGGCCTACTACGACAAGCACCGGCTGCCTCGGCGCTGGCCGAGCCGACCGATCGACCGCGAGCGCACGACCGGATTGCTTCCGGGGCAGCTCGTTGCGCCGTTCCTCGAGCTGCTGCGGCTGACGAACGAAGGGCTGATCGAGGGTATCGAGCAGCTGCCAGGGGAGACCTCGGTGCGCCGCCCGAACCGCATCAAGGAGGCCGATTCGAAGGTGCTGAAACTCGCACACCGCTGGCCACTTTTGTACGGCCTCGAAGTGCGCGACGCATACTGGTCATCGGCCCGCATTCCCGGCGGTTCGGCCGTGCTGGTCGACGGCGGCGTGCGACTGGTGCTCGACCGCAGCTGGCGAGATAGCGGCGAACCGAGCGGACAGCTCATCGCCCTCGGTCGACAGCTCGCGGCATGGTCAATGGGCGTCGGCGCGTGGTCACTGCTCGACCACGACGCCCAGACATCGCTCTTCATCGCGATCGTCTCGAACTACGTTCCGGGTTGGAACTCCGCGCCGCGTAAGCATTTGCCGCAGGTCATCAACTACCCGCGAATCCAAAGGTGGCTGCAGCGGAAAGGCGACAGAGTCGCGGCCTATGCGCTCGAAATCTCAGGTCGATTCAGTTCCGCGGCGATTCATCAGCAGTTCCAGGCCCTGCGGGTCGCGACCGAGCGCCTGTCTTGCGTCGTGCTCGATGATCCGGGCGAGGCGATGCGGAACGCGCGGTTTGGCGACACGAAGACGCTCCTCGACGAGCCGCCTTGGCTCTTCCTCCTCAGCGGCGCGGCCGCTCGGGTGCGCGAGGACATCGGGATCGCGGTCGACCAGGACGCGTAGGCATCCCGGTTGAATCGAAATCGGCGGCATGCTCATCTTGTAGATGAAGGCTTTGGTTTGGCCTTCGGGTGAGGAGCCGATGAACGAGCGTTTGCACAGTGTTTGGTACGGGAGAGAAGACGCGGAGTTCGTCTATCTCGGCATACATGGATGGGGCGGCGACACGACTACGTTCGAGCCGCTCCTCGAGTTCCTGCCCGACTCGGTGCGGATTCTCTCGATCGACCTCCCCGGATACGGCGAGTCGCCTGTGCTGACCGAATGGTCACCGGCGGTGATCGCAGACCGAATCCTTGCCACCCTCGATCATCACGGCCTGGACCAGGTGACACTGCTCGGAAACTGCAGCGGAGCCGCGTTCGGCTTGGTCGCGGTAGAAAGAGCGCCGGAGCGGTTCGAACGACTCGTGCTCATCGACCCGTTCGCTTACTTCCCTTGGTACTTCCGACTGCTCGTGATGCCGTATCTCGGGCCGGTCTTCTACTGGTCCTCTTTTGCCAACCCGATCGGCCGCTGGATCACGAACTCAGGTCTGGCGAATCACCGGACAGACGACTCCGACCTCACCGGTTCGTTCGAACAGATCGACCACGCGGTGGTTTACAAATACCTGCGGATGCTGCGCGGCATTGGGGCCTACACGCGCTTCTCGGGCTTCGAGATGCCCATCGATATCGTGCATGGTGAGAAGACGTTCGGCGCGATTCGAAAGTCGGTTGGGCTGTGGAAGCAGGTGATGCCTCAAGCCCGAGTCAGCGAACTGACCGGGGCAGGGCACCTGCCGATCGAAGAGACTCCCGAGGCCCTCGCCGCCGCTGCGTTTGAGCCGCAGCTCGCGCCCATCGTCGACCTCGCGTCGGCTCGAGCCGATCGTTCGGCGCTGGTGGGCTAGAGCGCGCCGAAGCGCGCATTCACTCCAAACGACACGGACTGCACTTCGGCGATGTTGCGGCCGAAGATGAGCCGACCATAGCTCGCGACTGCCTCGACACCCGGCCGCACGCGTATGATTGCGCCGCCTTCGACGCGAATGAACTCGCGGTCGAGCGTGACTTCGCGGAGGTCGAGGTTGTTGAGCCCGGCGTACTCCGTCGCGGGCAACTCGGGGTCGACGGCGATGACGCTCACCCCGATCCGTTCGCCGTCCTGAACGTTGAACGCCATGTTGGTCCCCGCGAACAAGATGACCCGGTCGCTGAATGCCTGACCGAGCTTGAAGCCGCCGAAGATTTCGTCGCCTGCTCCTCCGAGCCGCAGCCGATAGCCGGCATCGACGCGAGTGAAGAGTCCGGTGGGCAAGGCCATCCCAAAGAGGAATGCAGCGCTGAGGTCGACCTGTCCGTCGCCCAGCGTGACGTCGTCTTGGACGTTTCCTGGCTGCACGTAGGTGCCGACGTTCTCCAGGAAGTCCGCGGCGTTCCGGGGTTGGCTGCCAAAGGTTCCGGCGGGTGCGTCGTAGCCGGTAGGGGTCTTCAGTCGAAGCTCGGTCGCGCCAACGAAGATTCGCCCGCGGAACGCCTGCCAGCGCCCGCTGAGCTCGATGTCGCCTACGCCTGCTGTCGTTTGCGAGAGATTGATGACGTTCTCTTGATAGTCGTCGAGCGTGCCTTCCGGACCCTGGTCGAGCAACAGAACGGGGTCGGACTGGTACGAGACCAGCTTGAGCGGAACCGAGAGTTCGAGCTCGACGCCGCCGAGGATGCCCACCCGGGCGCTGGTATCGATGGTCGCGGTCTGCAATCGGCCTTGGAGCGGAAACGCCCGAGCGCTCGAATTGTCCAGGAACTCGCGGTCGGCAAATCCATAGTCGAGTCGCTGACCGATGATGACCGCGTCGTCGGGCAAGACCCATGGCGACGCGACCGCAGGGGCACTGAAACTACCTATGGCGCAAAAAAAGATAACAAAGAGAAGGGTTTGAAGTCGGCCGGTAGTCATACATCGCACGGTGCGTGGAGAATTGTCGCTAATAGGATGCGCGGTTGTGGTTTGGAGGCGCGAATTCCTTGCGATTCAACTGATCAGTCGATATAGTATTGGAACTTGAGCATGACTGGGACTTGGGGGATAGGTAGCCTCGCTTCGGCGGGGTTTTTCTTGTTCTTGGCCCAATGCAAATGATTCGAAATGAGTGATGCAGAACAGCAGGGGTTCGTGATTCGGCCGGCCGCGGAATGGTTTGGCACCGACGACGATCAGGCGCTTCATTTGATGCTCGTGAACCCGGAGATTCCGGGAAACACCGGAAACGTGGGGCGGCTGTGCGCGGGCGCGAACGTCTGGCTCCACCTGGTGGAGCCGTTCGGCTTCGAGCTCGACAACAAGTATCTGAGGCGTGCGGGGCTCGACTACTGGCCGCACGTGCGGCTGAGCACCTATCCCGACCTCGACACCGCGCTCGCGCCGTTCCCCCGCGAGCGGGTGCACATGTTCACGAAGAAGGCCGAACACGCCTACGACGCGGTCGACTACGTGCCCGGTTCCGTGATGGTCTTTGGTCGCGAAACGCGCGGGCTCGACGAGGACGTCGTCGAGGCGTGGGCCGACCGTTGCCGCCGAATTCCCACCACCGACAAGGTGCGTTCGCTCAATCTTTCCAACGCTTGCGCGATCGCGCTCTATGAAGCGATGCGTCAAAACGCGTGGACGCCTCTGAGCGCCAAGTGGTAGATTTCAGCCCCCCAAGGCGGAGGCAACCGAACAAGTGAATCGCGAGTTCGGAAAGTACGAGCTGCTCGAGAAGATCGGGGCCGGCGGCATGGCCGAGGTTTTCCTCGCCAAGTCGGTCGGAGCCGAGGGGCTCGAGAAGATCCTGGTCATCAAGCGTGTGCTCCCCGAGTACACCGAGAATCGTCGTTTCGTAGATATGTTCATCTCCGAAGCGTCGATCGCCGTCGGCCTCAACCACCCCAACGTCGTGCAGATCTACGACTTCGGTAAGGCTGAAGAGCAGTATTTCCTTGCCATGGAGTACGTGGACGGCTGCGACCTCGCTCAATTGTTGACCGCAAGTCGTCGCGGCAAGAAAGAGCTGTCGATCGGCAACGCGATCTACATCGCTTCGGAGGTCGCGAAGGGCTTGTTCTACGCGCATCGCCGCGAGGATCAGTTCGGCACCCCGCTCGACATCGTGCACCGCGACATCTCGCCACAGAACATCCTCGTGTCGCGCGACGGAGGCGTGAAGATCGTCGACTTCGGCATCGCCAAAGCGACGAGCGTGGCCGACGAGTCCCCCCACATCGTGAAGGGCAAGTTCAGCTACATGAGCCCCGAACAGGCGTCGGGGCGTCGGGTCGATTCGCGCAGTGACCTGTTCAGCCTCGGGGTCGTGCTGTTCGAGCTGGCCTGCGACCGGCCGCTGTTCAAGCACACGACGCAGGAGGAGACACTGTCGCTCGTGAAGTCGGCGGTCGTTCCCGACATCGCATCCTTGAACGACGAAATCCCCGAGAGCCTGGCGGAGCTGCTCTATCGTCTCCTCTCGAAAGACCCCGACGAGCGGCACGCCGACGGTCGCGAGCTCGCGGGTGACCTCACCAAGATCTTCCTGGAGCTGGGCGAGATCTCCGACAACTTGTCGCTGTCGCGCCACCTCAGCTCGATCGACGACTATCTCGGAGATGCTCACCAAACCTCGACCATCGCCGGTTCGCACACGCATACGACCGCGAACACGGGCGCGATCCGAACCTCGGCGCTCCGCACGGTCGCGAACACGCCTCAGCAGACGACATCGCCCGCGGCGACCCGAGTGGTCGAAGCCGGCGGAGAACCGGGCGTGCCCGACATCCAGACGCGCGAGCGCAAAGAGGTGGTCATCGTCGCCGGCGACCTCGTGGGCCTGTTCGAGCTGCGCGCGACGCTGGGCCAAGACCGTTGGCTGCAGGTGTTGCAGGAGTACACGCGCATCGTCGACGCCATCGCGTTCAAGAACGACGCGGTCGTCCATCGCGTGAACGAGGACGGCTTCGTCATGCTGTTCGGCATCCCCGTCTCGAGCGAGAACGACGCCGAGCTCGCGCTGCGCGTCACGCTCGACCTGCACGAGGCGGTCGCGGGCATGAGCGCCTCGTTTGACGCGACGATCCAGCTATCGGCAGGTGTGGCGGTCGGAAACGCCATCCTCGAGCAGGAGCTCGACTCGACCGGACGCCGATTCAACTGGAGCTTCCACGGGCATGCGCACGAGCTCGCCGAACGACTCGCGCGATCGGCGATGGCGCGGGAAATCTTGCTCGGTGGCCAGGTCTATCGACGTATCAAGCGGGTGTTCCACTGCGACAAAGTGGAACGAATCGCGGTGCCCGACGCCGAAGAGGAGGGCGCCGACCTTCAGGCCTGGCGCCTGACCGGGCCGAAGTCCGTGAAAGAGCGGATCAGTGAGGTTCGGCGCGGGTATCACAACTTCTACGGTCGCGAACTCGAACTCAAAGCGATGCGTTCGGGTTACCGCGACGCGCTGCTCGAGCCGCACGCCGCCGGCGTGGTCATCATGGGCGCTCAGGGCATCGGAAAGTCCGCGCTCGTCGAGGAGTTCATGCGCGGGCTCGACCCCCGGAACGTTCGCATCGTCCGCGGGATCGCGCGGCCCTACGACCGCGACGTGCCGCTCGGCTCCATGGCGACGCTCATCGCGAACGTCCTGCGGCTCGGCGAGCAGGAAGACCTGCGCCAGGTGCGAGATACGCTGGCGATGCGCATCACCGCGCTCTTCCCCGACGAAACTCGCGAAGAGCGCGACCTCCTGATGCAGTCGATCGGCGCGGTCTTCTCGATTCGCTTCCCGCAAAGCCGCTTCGACGAACTCACGGGTGATGAGCGCCGGGACCGCACGTTCCTTTCGCTCACCAAACTCGTCACGCGTTTCGCCGAGAAGAAGCCGATGGTGCTCGCCATCGACGACGCGCACTACATCGACTCGCTCACCCTCGAATTCGCGAAGGAGTTCCTGGGCGCCCTGCGACCGGCCCCGGCGTTCCTCATCATGACGGCGGAGGCCGCGGGACCGCACATCGACACCCCCGAGTGGTCGAAGTTGCTCGACGCCACGCACGTCGAGGTCCTCCGGCTCGACGACCTGGGTGAGCGCGAAGCCGAGTCGCTCGTTCGCGAACTGCTCCGCCTGCATCGCATCGACGACGAGGGTCTCGTAGCCGACATTCTGCATCAGTCGGGCGGGAACCCCCTCTACGTGCGCGAGGTGATTGAGGTGCTCCGCGATCGCGGCATGCTCAAAGACAGCGGCGAGCGGCGCTCGCTGTCGGTGGACCAGGCGTCGCACAACTACCTGCCGTCGAGCGTCGAAGGCCTCATTGGGGCCCGCATCGACCGCCTACCGCTTGCCCAAAAGTCGGTGCTTCAAAAGGTGTCGTTCCTCTGGACGCCGTTCTCCGGGGCCGACATCGCGCTCGTACTTCCCGACTCTCCGCTCGAAGAACTCGAGGCGCTGGTCGACGAAGGCCTGCTCGAACGCGCCGACGTCGCGCAAGGCGCGCAGCACGACACGTTCGACCCCTACCAACGCCCGCCCGAAGAGCGGAAGTACCAGTTCTGCAACGCGCTCACGCAAGAGGTCGCCGCCCGCGGCCTGGTGCCCGAGGAGGCGCGCGAAACGCACCGGCTGCTCGCGGACTACCTGATGGAGCACGAGGGCGAGCATCGCACGATGACGAGCGCGCTCATCGCCCACCACTTCGACGGGGCAGGGGAGCAGGAACGCTCGGTGAAGTTCTACTCCGATGCGGCCGACCGCGCGCTCGAACAGTACGGGGCTTCGGAGGCGCAACGGCTCGCCGAGAAAGTCCTGCAGCGCGTCGACGACGATTCGGAGTACCGGTATCGCGCCCTGAAACTGAAGGCGAAGGCCCTTCAGGAGATGGGCCAGCGCGACGGAGCGCGCGACGCGCTCACGTTGCTCGAAGAGATGGCGCGTGCCCAAGAGGACCCGCGCGAGCTGGTCGATGTCATTCTGCAGCAGGCGCACTTCTGGTTTGAGCAGTCCGAGCTTCGCAAGGCGAAGGAGTACATCAAGGAGGCGCGCGAGATTGCGGAGCGGGAGGGCGCCGAGCAGAAGCTGGGCGACACGTGGCTGCAGGATGCGATCGTGCGGCTGACCGAGGGGCGGCGCGAAGAGGCCAACGAGCTCACCGAACGCGCGATCGAGGTCTTCTCGAAGGAGGGCGCATCGCCCGAGAGTTTCGTTCGCGCGAAGAACCTGCGGGGCGTCATCCTTCGCCAGACCGGGCTGCACGACCGCGCGCTCGTGGACTACGAGGAGGCGCTCGAGACCGCGACCAAGCACGAGCTGCGCAAGTGGCGCCGCTATCTGCTGACCAACACTGGCCTCGCGCTCGCGTACCTCGGCAAGTTCCAGCAGGCGCTCGCTCGCTACGAAGAAGCGCTCGAAGAGGCGCGCGAACTCGGCCACCGAAAGGAAGAAGCGAATCTACTCATCAATATCGGCCATGCCCACGTTTTGCGTGGCGATCTGGACGAAGCGTTCTCATGCCTTCGCCGCGGCAACTACCTCGCCCGCAAGGTCAACGCGCAGCAGATTCTGGCCGACGGACTCATCTCGCTCGGCGCCTGCTACGTGGAGCGCGAGGACTTCAAGAAGGCCGAGGACACGCTGCAGGAGGGTCTGCGCATCGCTGACTCGATCCCAAACGTCTACCTGAGCATTCACGCCACGTTGCTGATGGCGAAGGTCAACCTGACGACCGGTTCGGCGGATGGCGCGCGCGTGGCGCTGATGCAGGCCGAAGATGCGCTCGAACGCGCGGAGCGCGCCGAGATGGTGTGGGCCGAGGCGTTTGGCTCGATGCTGATGGCGCGAGCGTATCGAATCCTTGGCAAGCGCGACCGGGCGCTGGAGTTCTCCGAGCGCGCGATGCGCTCGGTGGATAACGGCGAGCTCTACGCCATCGAAGAGATTTTGTATCACCACGCCGAGCTCTTGCCCGACGACGAGGAGCACGAGACGGAGCGGAAGCAGGCGCTTCGGCGGGCGCGCGAGGTGGTGATGCACCGGCGCGACCTCATCGCCGACGAAGCTGCCCGAAAGCTCTACATGTCGAAACCGCTCAATCGGCAGATCGTGACGGCGAGCGGCCTTTTGCTGGACTCGAACTGAGCTCACTTTCCAGGAGCCCTCGATGCACGACCTCTTCGACGTTTCGGTTCTTTTTGATTCCGCCGATCAGGCCAGGCAGACGTGGCGTTCGGTGTTTCAGACCGATGAACTTGCTCAGAACATTTCCGCCGGCAACCTCATCGGGCTCGCCAGCTTGGGCGACAAGCAAATGTCGCGCGAGGGGCTCGACCTGAGGCTCGTCGGTGAGGACTTTCCGCTCGGGGCGGCGTACATCGGAATGAAGCTCGGCGTGACCGACGCGTTTTCGCTTCGCCACATGCGCACGGACCCGGAGACTGGGGTCAATCACCACGCCGACCAGTGGGGTCCGGATGGCCGAATGTTCCAGGCCACCTCGTTGGTGAGAGCCTTGCTGTCGCGTGGCGGCCACGCCGTCGTGCTTCACAAGGCCGCGGCCGTCGTCAAGCCCGCGGGGATGTTCGACTATCAGGCCGGAAACCTGACGCCGGACCAAGGCGAGCGGCCGTACCTCGCGTGGCTCGACCTCATGGCGTCTCGCGGCGGCGAAGGTCAGCCGCCGGAGGTGCGGTCCTATGGCATGCCGCACTACTTTGGCGAAGCGAACGTGCGGGTGCGTTTGCCGTCTGAAGACCGGTATGCGGTCGAGCGAGCGATGCAGGCTGTGCGATGGGCGTGCGGCCGAATGGCGGCCGCCAACGAATCGTCGCGTCAGCTCGCCTCTTTCTCGGTTCCGTATTGGTATGTGGCCGGCCGGGAAATCCCCGCGGGAAGCGGAACCGCGCTCGAGTGGCACGGGCGACGGGCCGACGACGGACTGATGCTCGACATCCGGTCCCGCGAGCTCGAGACGGGTCTCCCGGCAAATCGGTTCGCAAATGGCGAGACACTCGATTTCGACCAGTACTCACGCGCCGTTGCCGACCTTCACCTCGAACGCGCGTCGGCGTGGCGCATGTCCGAGGTCGACGCCATTCGGTACGACATCGAGCCACCAGTCAGGCTGATGGTCTACGATGACCCGCACTTTCAGTTCGTCGCGACGGCCGGGTTCGGACGTGTGGCATCGCCTCGAGGAACGCATCAGGCTGGCACCGCCCACGCCGAGTTTTGTGGATTCGGCCCGCACGACAGCCGCGTTGGCTCGGTAGTGTTGAATCTCGGCTCCGCCGCGTTTGGAACGCCGGCCGAAGGTGGCATGCAGGATTGGGAGTCGATTCCGCCCCAGGATGGCTTCGGCTTTCTCTTCGTTCCGATGTCTGACATTCCCCTGGGTACTCGAGAACGCCCGCTTGCGCTGCGTATGGTCGTGCCGCTCGATGAGCAAATGTACGCAGAAATGCGTGCTTCCGGCGACCGACAGGCTTGGTACCGCGCGACACTGCCGTCGTTTCCCGATGTCGCTCAACTGTGGAGCCGAATGCTCGCCTCGTTGTAGCCAATGGGGTGCACCGAGCAACCGGGCGAGAGAGGAATGTCCTGTTCTGGTGGCGGCGCCGAGCGCCAATATGTGGTGTTCTTCCACGGCGACCCGGACCGGTCTGAACTTCAACGAATTCCCGGGTGCCCTGGCACATGGCTGAGCCTTGAGCCAGCGAGCGCCACAACTCGCTTCGTTCCGTCCTACTTTCGGCGGAACAGCCGCAGCCACGGCGTGAGCCGTAGCTTCTTGATGCCGCCAATCACGAAGTGCCACGACAGCGCCGCAAACGCGGTGAACGCGGCCAGCGTGAAGAGCAGGGCGGCCACAATCGGCAGGATGGGAACGCCCTCGTACACGGGCGCCCAGGTGGCGAGCAGAATGGCCCCGCCGACGATTAGGCCGCCACTCAGGAATCCCATGAAGACGCGCGAGCCGAGGATGGTCATCGCGTTCTGATGCGCTTCGAGCGCGGGGTGCTCGACGTGCACCTGGAGGCGTCCGGCCTCGATGTCCATCAAGACCTGGTCGAGCTGCATCGGCACGTCTTTGATGAGGTGGTTCAGGCTCATCAGCGAGCTGACGGCGCCACGTGTGAGGGCGTCGCCGCTGTACCGCTCCTTGATGAGCCTTTCGCCCCATGGCCGCAGGGTGTCGATGATGTCGAGCTCGGGGTAGACGGCGCGGAGGATGCCCTCGACCGTGCCGAGTGATTTTGTGAGGAGGGCGTACTCCGGATTCACGCGGATACGGTGGTCGTGCGCCGACTCCATGATCTCTTCCATCATCGCCGACACGTCGACCTTGTGGAGCTCGCCGGTGAGATAGCGGTCGCGAATGCGGCTTACGTCGCGGCGAAGGCGGCGCAGATTCACGCGGCCCTCGGGGTAGCCCATTCGCAGCATGATGCGCGTGATGCCATCGACGTCGTTGGCGATGATGCTCACCAAGAGGTCGATGATCTGGTCTTGCTGTGCGCCCGAAAGGCGGCCGACCAGGCCCCAGTCGAGGAACGCCACCTTGTCGTCGTCGGTGACGAGCATGTTGCCGGGGTGGGGGTCGCCGTGGAAGAAGCCGTCGTCGAAGATCTGCCGGAACGCCGCTTCCATCGCGTAGGTCGCGAGTCGCTTGGCGCGGTCGCTGCCGACCTCGATGGACGAGAGTTTCTTCCCCTCGACGTAGGTCTGCGTGATGACGCGCGGCGCCGTGTACTCTTCGATGATTTCGGGGATGACGACGTTTGGGTCGTCCATCGAGATACGGCGGCCCCGCTTGGTGTTCTCGGCTTCGGTGAGGAAGTTCAGCTCCTCGGTGATGGCCTTCTCGAACTCCTTGATGATGGCGACCGGGCTGTAGAGGCCGGCCTCTTCGATCGTCGCCTCCGCGAAACGCGCCAGGTAGTAGAGGAGGGCGAGGTCCGAGCGAATCTGCGGCTCGATGCCGGGGCGCTGGACCTTGATGACCACCTGGCGACCATCTTTCATCGTGGCGCGATGAACCTGCGCCATACTCGCCGTCGCGAGCGGATTCACTTCGACTGACTCGAACACCTCGTCGAGCGAGGTTCCGAACGATTCCTCGCAGGTGACACGGACCGCTTCGTAGGGAATCTCGGGCGCATTGTCCTGCAGCTTCTGGAACTCCTGGATGAAGACCGGCGGCAAGATGTCGGGGCGCGTCGAGAGGATCTGCCCGAGCTTGATGAACGTGGGACCGAGCTCTTCGAGCACGTTCCGGGCGCGTACGGCGAACGTACGGCTGTCTTCGCGCAAGCGTTCGAGCTCTTCGCGGCCGGCTTCGGCCGACCCGAACCCCTCGATGCCGATCAGGCCGAGCGACGCCTGAAGCCCGTGCTTACTGAGCACGCGACCGATCTCTTGGATCCGGCGGCTGTCGTTGAGGACGGCCTCGAAGACTCCGCGTCGCTGTAGTGAAGATTCGGACATGG
>CAYLMO010000055.1:0-34756 GCA_964384605.1 uncultured Bradymonadales bacterium
GGGCTGAGCAGCGAAGGGCAAGGGGCACAGCTGATTGTCACAGAAGCTTCATCGACCTCGGAGCATCAGTGTGTCCACTAGCCGCCCAGACCGCTCGCCATCCACGCCGACTTCGACGGTGCGCGACGCCCGAAACGTCCCAAAGGCGCGGTCCCAAACCGTCGTGATGTGCGCCAGGTTCGTGGGTTCCACCGCCTCGATGTCGTGGTGCATCGCGTGCCACTGAGGGGTTACGAACGCGACCTCGAGCCACCGCGGGAACGCGCCACGCGCGTGCTGGAGCAGCAAAAAGCTCGTCTGGAGCACCCCCGCCGCCACGAACGCCTCGTGCGACACTCCGAGCGCAAGCGCCCACAAAGTCGCGACCAGGAACGCGAACGCCGTGTCGAACGGGTGCGCCCGCAGCCCGTTCAGTGCGTAGAGCTCATCCGGTGTGTGGTGCACGCGATGCGCTCGCCACAACGCGCCGACTCGGTGCTGCAGTCGGTGGCCCCAGTACCCCAGAAAATCGGTGCCGATCACGATGAGCGGCACCTGCCACCACCAGCTCCAACCGTCGAGTGCGCCAGGGGCGTCGATCATCGCGAGCACTCCGACCGCGGCGAGCAGGCAAAGCTGTGCGGTGCCTGCCGAGAGCACGGCGTGCACGACATCGTGCCGCAGCGTTCGGCCCGATACACGGCCGCCGGACGCAACTTCGAGCGCCAGAAACGACAGCAGCGCGGTCCCCAGCCCGAGGGCGCCCGCAAGGTCGACCGGCACTCCGGCCGCGATCGAAAACAACGCGACGCCAAAGGGTCCCAGCGCCATCAGTAGATAGAGAATCATTTCGAGCCTCCGTAGTACGCGTCCCAGAGCTGTTCGTGAGGCACGCCCGCGAAGTACATGGCGAACAGCCGCATGCAACGCCCCATGTAGCGAACCACGCCGATGCGCTCGAACGCGCGTGACGACACCTCGATTCGGCCATCCAGCCGTTCGATCGGCCCGCGTCGGCGCGCCATCCGCAGAAAGTGCACGTCTTCGAACAGCTTTACGCGCGGCATTTCGCCAAGCTCGTCGTAGAAGTCGCGGCGCACCGCGATTCCCTGGTCGCCGAACCGCGTGAACACCGTGTCGAGCCGAGTCGACAGGTCGAGCAGTCGGTAGCGCTTTCGCGGGACCGCGGCCTGCTGCGTGAAGGTCGCGACCGCAGTTCCGGCGCCGAACGCCTCATCCAGCGAGCGGCGTGCACCCGGAAGAACGCGGGCGTCGGCGTGCAAGAATACGAGTACGTTTCCCGTCGCGAGGTCGGCCCCGGCGGCACATTGCGTGCCGCGACCGGCCCCACACTCCACGACGAGAGCCCCAGCTTCGCGCGCGAGCACCACCGTTTCGTCGCTCGAGCCACCGTCGGCGACGACAACCTCATCCGCCCCCAGGAAGTGCCTCGCCGCCCGAATCGCCCCGCCAATCTCGCCCGCCTCGTTCAGCGTGGGAATCACCACGCTGACCTGCGGCACCAACCCCTCGCGACGGTCTTGTCGGCTGCGAAAATCGGGCGCCGGAACCTCGTGACACGCGGTCCACTTCCAGTATCCGCCGGCCTCTCGATACTCGCCCACACGATGGGGCTCGATCTTGCGTCGGTCCGAGAAGAAGATCTGCCCGCGAAATCCGCGACTGCGCACGTCCTGATACTGGAACCAGGCGAGGAATCGGTCGATCCAGGCGGGGTGAGTGCGTCGGCCGACGAAGGGTCCGACGAGCCGCTGTTCCGGCGCGATCGGCGCGCGAACCATGCCGTCGAAGTCGCCAACGACCATCTTCCACAGGTCACCCATCCACGCGCCATTGATGGTCGCGACGGCGGGGTAGGGCGACATGTTGCCCCACAGCACCGGCCGCTTCGTCGGGCCGTTGCCGTTCGAGAACCAGGGCAGGTGCGCGCGCACCGACCCGACCGCGAACGCGAAGTCGACCGGGTCGTACTTCCGGTTGCGGAACACGATGGTCACCTCACGCTTCTCACGACGACCAAACGCGAGGATCTCGCGCCGAAACCGCCGGTCGGTCAGGTGGTTTCGCAGGTCCTCGAAGTCGTCGAGCACCACGAACACTCCGTTGTGGTGAATCGCCCCGTGCAGGAAGTTCACCGCGTGCGGCATTCGTCGCTTCGGACCCTGCGGAATCTCAGGCTCTACGCAGCTCCGGCCCACCATCGACGCCAGGAATCGGCCGATGCTCGACACTGCGGCCTCATCGTCTTCCAGAGTCGCGCCGAGGCGGCTCGGGCTCCGATACAGGATGTTCTTCCCCCAAACGGACTCTCCCTCGAACTCCCCGGTCTGCCAGGGATGTCCTTCGGGCATCCGCTTGTCGCGGAGCAGCCACATGAACAAGAAGACCGCGGGTGCTTCGAATACGAGCAGCATCAGCTGGCGCACGAAGCACCAGAGCACGCGGAGCATATGTGGAAAGGTCAGCAGTATTCGTCGGATCGTCATTGGTCTCACCCGTTGGTTACGGGCAGACTCCAAAGCGAATCCTGTGCCATCGCGCGTAGTTCACTCCAAATGTGACTCGTGAGTCATGTTTTGGTGGGATGTTACTCCAATTGTGGTGCAGCGACGTCGCACAGGTTGGCATTCACGCCACCGAGTTGAATCCCCAGATCAGTCGCGTAGACTGGAGACATGGATATCGAGCGTTCTGACCTTTCGAAGATCTTCAAGGGCCACTGGGATGGCGGCGGCGACGAATTCCACGGAATCGTCCGCGCCCGTGGCTCTCAACTACAAATCGAGTGCGTCCTCCGCGAGGAACTCTGGCGCGTCTCCATCTTTCAAGACGGTGTTGCGACAGCCACGTGCGACGACGAAGACGTTCGTCGCGCGATCGCTTCCGGTCTCAAGGAGACACTCCGAGCTCTGGCGAGCTAGCCTACAAGTCGAGCCCCCACATTGCCGCTTCCGCAGTCAGGCGAACGATTCGCCGACCGATACGACGTCGAACAACTCATCGGCAGAGGCGGTTTTGCATCGGTTTACCTGGCGCGACAGACGGGTATCAACCGCCGCGTCGCCCTCAAGGTGCTCGCCCGCGACATCACCGGCCGCGGCGACCGGGCGTGGAAGCGCTTCGAACGCGAAGCCGCCGTCATGGCCCGCCTCCAAAGCCCCAACACCGTCACCATGCACGACTTCGGCAAGACCGAAGACGACATGCTCTACATGGTTTTGGAGTTCATCGATGGCTGCACCATCACCGAGCTCGTCGAACGCGAGGGCCCGCTCCCGCCCGCCCGCGCCGTCGAACTCATGCGAGGTATGCTCGAGTCGCTCCGCGAGGCTCATGCTCTCGGAGTACTCCATCGCGACATCAAGCCTGCGAACGTGATGGTTCACGAGTATCTCGGCAATCCGAACCTCGTGAAAGTTCTCGACTTCGGCATCGCGAAGAAGGTCATCGATCCGACCGTTTTCAGCACCATGGTGCCCGCGACAGTCACGGTCACTGCGGTCAACAGCATCGTCGGCACCCCTCGCTACATGTCGCCTGAACAAATCCTCGCGAGCGACCTCGATGCGTCGAGTGACCTTTACTCCGTCGGTCTCATCGCCTTCGAGATGCTCACGGGGAAGCGCGCGGTCAATGGGGCCACGACGCTCGACGCGATTCGGGAGCAGCTCGATCGCGAGTCATTTGCGTTGCCTGAGAATCTGGCCGTCCCAGAAGGTCTGCGCACCATCGTCGACCGAATGCTCGACAAGCGCGTGAGCTGTCGCTACCCGTCCGCCGAAGAGGTCCTCACCGATTTGGAGAGTTGGAATCGACAGGGTTTTGCGGCCAAGACCATCCCTTCGATGGGCGCCGCGCCTTTCGAGGCCCGCAGCCTCGATGAGCTCGCGACCCAGATCTATCTATTCGAGCCGTCGGACGATCCCGACCGCCCGATGGAGGTGTTCGACACATCTCCCGGCCATCTGAGCATGGAGTTCTCTCGCGCAAACGTCCCCGAGTCGGACTATTCGAGCGAGCCTGAACTCGCGCTCGAGCTCGATTTCGAACGCGCGAATCAGGTGCCAAAATCATCGTCTTCTGTGTCGTTTCAACAGCGGCCTTTACGAGTCGAAGAGCCCTCGCGTAGCTCCGGAGCCCAGACCGTCCTCGCATTGGCCCTGATTGCCCTGGCCCTCATGGCGGTGCTGGTGCTCATTCTCGTCTTGGACCTGCATGTTCAGTCGTTCGTCGACTACATGTCGGAGTTCCTGGGTCTCTCCGTCGAGTCGGAGTACCGGCAGATCGAACGTCCCTCGCGGCCCAATCTCCAGCACTAGTCGATTTCCGACTGATAGCGGACACCGGAAAGCGGACACCGGAAAGCGGAAAGCGGAAAGCGGCCAGCGCAAAGCGGACAGCGGAAAGCGGACAGCGGAAAGCGGACAGCGGCCAGCGCCAACCTGATGATTCCAACGAGATGTGGTATCACTACCGCCAACGCTCCTCACTGGCCCCAAAACTTCAAAATCTTGCCAAAATAGGCCGCGTAGCCGAACAATCGTCGCTGGAAGAAGTCCACTCAAGGGTAGTTTGCGAAAGGAAAGCCTCAACCATCCTGTAGCGCTATCTGCCGCGATTTGCGCGGCCGTGGCAGTGCTCTGGCCGAGGGTCCTTGCCGCATCTGGTCCTGAGCCTGCCGGCGGATCCTCACTTCTCGAGACCATTCTTATCTTGCTCGGCGTCGTCTCGGTCGCCTACGTCGTCACACACGTCGCAACCGAGTGGATCTCCAACAAGTTCGGCATCGTCACCGGCGTCGAGTACATCATCATCGGCGCACTCGTCGGCCCGGGTTTTGGTCTCCTCAACGACGGTATCCTCGCGCAGGTCTCCCCTGCGCTAGTCCTCGGCACTGGCTCACTCGGTCTGCTCACCGGCCTGCAGCTCAATCTCAATGTCCGCGGCAAAAAGCGCGACGTCTCCCGCACCCTCGGAGTCGCCTCCGCCATCTCGATCTCGACCGTCCTCTTCGTCGGACTCGTGCCGTTCGGAGCCGTCTACTACATCTGGTCGATCGAAAAAGCCGTCGAGTTCGCGCCCCTGATTCTATGCGCTTCTGCGGTCGCACTGGTCGCCGACCTCGCGCCACTCCGGTCGCTCATCCAGTTCCTCGAAGCCCGCGGCGACGGCACCGACCTCGCGCTGCGCGTCGCACGCGCCTGCTCCGCCATCGCCATCATCGTCTTCGGCGCCATCTTCTGCTTCTATCACGAGCCGGCGAGCGAGCTTGTCGGCCGCGACCTACCTGCGGTTCAGGCATTCGGACTCTGGTTCGGCATCCACCTCGTGCTCGGCGCCGTGCTCGGCCTCATTTTCACACTCTTCCTGCTGCGTGATTTCGAAGACGAGAAGATCCTCACCGTCGTCATCGGCATGGTGATCTTCACCTCGGGCCTCGCCTACTACCTCAAGCTCTCGCCCATCTTCGTGAACTTCGTGCTCGGCGTGGTGCTCGCTTCGATCTCGCGCCAGTCCGAGCACGTCGAGCAGATGCTGTTGTCGGTCGAACGACCGCTCTACATCACGCTCTTCTTCTTCGGTGGCGCTACCCTCATCTTCGACATCGCCTGGTGGGCGTACGCGCTCTTCATCGCGTACATCATCCTCCGATGGCTCGGCCGAAACCTCGGCGGAATCATCGCCGGACGCCTCTCCAGCCGCGCGCGAAAATACCCGCCGATGGGCGCCGCGCTCTGGGCTCCGGGCGGCCTCTCCATCGCGATGTTGCTCAACTTCAACGACGTCTACGGCAGCCGCGAGTTCGCTCCTGAAGTCTACGTCATCTTGCTCATGTCGATCCTCGTCTCCGAGGTGATGGCCTACCGGTTCGCCCGGCGCTGGCTCATCGACGCCACCGACGTCGCGCTCGTCAAAGACCAGGACCGCGCGGAGGACGGCACGACATGAAGAATCGCGTCGTCACCACGGTCGGGCTCTTTTTCACGATCGTCGTTCTGCTCGTCCTGATGATCGGGCTGCAGAGCTTCGAGTTCGCCTCGGACCAATCGGTTTTCAACCCGAAGTCCCTCGCCGCGACAGGCTTCATCGTCCTCGCCGCGTTCACGATGGGCGAGTTCTTCAAGCAGTTGAAGATTCCGGCGCTGCTCGGCTACATCGCAGCCGGCATTCTCTTCGGCCCGAACCTCGCGCCGATGCTCCCCGGCTCGCCTGAGGCGCTCTTTGGCAAGCAGGTCATCGGCGACCTCGCCCTCATCAACGTGCTCACGGTCGGCGTCATCGGCACCATGGGTGGTGGCGAGCTACGCATCCAAGACATTCGCGGCAACGTGAAGACCATCCTCTTGGTCATCAGCCTCATCTTCATCCTCGTCGTCCCGAGTACGACTGGCGCCGTGTTGCTGCTCGCCGACTACTTTCCGAGCCTGGTGCCGTTTTTGGACGGTGCCACCGTCGAGTCGAAGATCGCCGCGGCTCTGCTCCTCGGCGTTTTTGCGCTCGCGATGAGCCCCGCGGCAACACTCGCAATCCTGCAGGAGAGCAGGGCGAAAGGTAAGTTCACCTCGCTGGTGCTCGGTATTGTCGTCGTCGCCGATATCGCGCTGGTGCTGTTCTTTCTTCTCACCTTCGCGCTCGACAAACTGCTGCTCGCGCCCGCCGGATTCGACACCGGCGCCCTCATGGCCGCACTGCCGCAAATCGGCGCCGAATTTGGCTATGCGCTGATCATCGGCATCGTCACCGGCATCATCTTCATCCTCTATCTGCAGTTCGTCGCGCGCGAGAAACTGCTCTTCACCGTCGCTCTCATCTTCGCCGCATCGTACGTCTCGCAGCTGCTTCACGCCGAGACCCTCATGGCGTTCCTCACCGCGGGCTTTATCGTCCAGAACTTCTCGCGGCATGGGCACGACATGATCCATTCGCTGGAGAAGATCAGCCTGCCGGTGTTCGTCATCTACTTCATGACGCAGGCTGCGCTGCTCGACCTGAAGGCGGTCGCTGGCTTCATCGGCGTAACGGTGATCCTGAGCCTGATCCGCGCGCTCGCGTTCTACGCCGGCGCGAAGCTGGGAACGCAATGGTCGGGCGCTTCCGAAAACGCCAAGCGATACCTCTGGCTCTGCTTCTTCTCGCGCGGTGGCGTGGACCTCGTCCTCGCCGCGATGGTCGCGTCCCAGATCGACTTGTGGGGCGCTGAATTCCAGACCGTCATCATGGCCTGCGTGGTGGTCCACATCGTCGCTGGTCCGCCGCTCCTCAAGGTCGGTCTCGACTGGGCGGGCGAAACCGAGGGTGCGCGAAACGCGAACAAGGCCGAAGCCGAGGAGATCGGCGCGTTCGGAGAACTCGACGACGACGCCCTCGAACACCTCGAAGACTCGTTCCCCGAGCCACGCGTCGGCGACGACGCCCTCGCCGCACGTCTCCACGAGCTGCGCGACTTCCTCATCGACCTCCACCACCGTTTCGTTGCAGAGGCTTTTCAAGACCGCACCGAACGGATGCGCCACGCCCTTCAGACGCTCTCCACCGCGGTCGACAACGGATTCGAAGACCTCGAGGCCATCCTGCAGAGCGACGAGTACGCCGCCGACGAAGACGGTCGCGCGTTCCGAGCCGCCGCCATTCGAAACGCTCACGTCGCGTATCGACGAAGCGTCGGGCCCGTCGTCGAAGAGTTCGAAGACCTCGACCCTGTGGCCATCACGCCAGCCCGAGTCGACGAGGTGCTCCAAGAGATTCGCGGTCGCGAAGCATTCGCGACTGTCTACCGGGTCCGCCGCGGCGAACACTTGTTCTCGATCGACCAGGGCGATTCGACCTTGGTCCGCCTCCTCAAGGTCGGTCGCACCGTTCGCCGCGCCCTCGTGGGGCCGGGCTACCGGTCGATCCCGCTCGGCCGCCTCTGGCGCTACTTCGTCGAGCTCTCCGTGCCGCGATACCTCGCGCGCGCCGCGTCGGTCAGTGGCTCGCACAACGAAGAATTCTGGTCTGGTCTCGGAGTCCACATTCGCCGCACCGACGACGTCTTTACTGACGTTCGCGCTGCGATTCTCGGCGAAGAAGTAGAGCTCCATCCGGGCGTCGATGAATCGCCAAACGACCACGGGCACGCCGAAGAACACGGCAGCCAACACGATGACGAAGAGCCCGACGACGACGCTCAGACCCCCGAAGAGTTCGCTGTCGAACTCTTCGCCGCGCGCACCGAAGACCTCGCAGGCCGACGCCGACGGAACGCCGAGTCGCTCAAGTCGTGGATCTCCACCTCCCTCGAATCGTACACCGTCAGCCTCACCGAGACTTTCGGGACGTTCCTCGATGCCGCCTCACACGCAGGAACATTGGAGCTGCCGGCATTCCGTTACCGACCGTCGGCTCGCTTCGACGAGTCGCGCCGCGCCGAGCAAAAACTCCGCGACCGCCTCGAACGAGAGCGTTCGATCGTCAATGGCCACCGCGGATGGGTCATCCTCGACCACCAACTCCTGAGCTTCCTCTACTGGTTCGAGGACTACGAGAAGCGCGTTTCCGACGCGATGGACTCCGTGCTCGCCAGCCCCGTTCGGCGTCAGCTCGCACTCCTCGAGGAGCGCTGCCTACTTCTTCCGGACGAAATCCTTAACGCTCCCGACGAGTCCGTCGACACCTCGCAGACGGGCGAGGTTCAACTGCAGACGTCTGTGTTCGTCGATTGGAGCGAGTGGTTGCAGAAACGCTTGCGACCTACGCTTCGTCGCACGAAGCGTACGTTCGAACACACGCTGTTCGCGTTTGGCCAGGGCACTGCTGCGCGTCGCCTGCTGGACGCGCTCGAGTCACGCATTGCGCGCTTCTCCAAGACGCTCACGCTGCTCAACGAGAACCCCGATCTCGCCGACGCCGAGGCGTCGGTCACGGTCAGCGTTTCGCCGCGCGATTGGTTCGCGTCGGAGCTCTCGCGCGAGACGGCGCTTCGCTTCGTAGAGCTCAATGAACGCGTCGAATCGCTCATGCGCGTCGCCCTCGACTCGCTCGAGGAGATCGAGCAGGTCGTCGAGTTCAATCTCTTGACCGCGCAGGCTGAAGGGCAGGCCGGCGACCAGCTTCAGGCAAACCGCACGGCCGTCGGCGGCCTGAAGCGCGCCTCTCGGATGGTCAACGACCTCGCCGAAGAGCAGCAACGGCTCGTCCAGGAGCTCAAGCGCTGGGTTCTCAACGAGATTCATGGTGGCATGGAGCGGTCCGCCGAACCGTTCCTCGATCACCGGGTCGACGAGGTTCAGCGTCAGCTCGAACGTCGCGGTTCGGCATCACTCGCCGAGCGCGGAGGCAACGTTGCGTCGCGTGCGGTGGGTCGAGCGATCGATGCCACCGTCAACGTCTGGGAGCGCTACCAACCGATCCTCGAAGAAGCTGTTGCCGACCTTTCGACGCTGCTCGTCGACGAACATCCGGAAGTCGCAAACAGTGACATTCGCGCCCGTTTGCGCCCCTACGAGCGACCCGGACACCTCACGATTCCGACGATCTACCGCCGCCTCTTCACGCCGGTGCCGCTCGATATCCCCGACTTTTACGTCGACCGTTCGCAGGCTGAAGCGGAGCTCGTCGAGGCGGTCATCGACTGGAAAACCGGTCGCACCGGCGCGATCCTCGTGCACGCCGACCGGGGCATGGGCAAGCGCTCACTCGCGCACCACGTGCTCCAGACTCGGTTCTCCGACGACGAAGAATTCCAGGATGTGGGCACCCACTCCATCCGGCTGAGCGAAGACCTCGCCGACGTCCAGACGCTTGCGCGGGAAGTCTCGAAGCCTTTCGCGAAAGACCCGGTCAACGATATCGACGGCGTAATTCGACTCGTTCAGGCGCTCGAAGCACGCCATATCGTCGTCATCGAGAACGCCGAAAAGCTCTACCATCGCGCCCCGAGCGGCATCGCCCTGTGCGAGTCGTTCCTGCGCATGATGACCGAGACGGCCGAGAACGCCCTGTGGATTCTCCTCATGAACACTCCCGCGGTCGGCTGGCTCGACACGGCCATCGGATTCGAGGACTACTTCACACACACCATCGAGCTCGAGCCACTGGGCTCCGACGAGCTCGAATTGGTCATCACGCAGCGGCACCGCGTGAGCGGGTTCGAGGCTGATTTCGACCGCCCAAGGCCAAGGCTTTCGGAGTGGATCCAGCGCCCCTTCCGGACTTCCGAATCGCTTCGGAATCCACGCGCCGAGTTCTTCCGCGACCTCGGCTGGCTGTCGCGCGGCAATCCGTTGCTCGCCTTGCTCTACTGGCTCGAAACGGCGCAGGTCGATGGGTCCGACGACTCGGTGATTCGACTCGGGACACTTCCGGACGACGACATCGACCTGATCGATCCGCTC
This sequence comes from uncultured Bradymonadales bacterium, assembly GCA_964384605.1. Taxonomy (GTDB): domain Bacteria; phylum Myxococcota_A; class Bradymonadia; order Bradymonadales; family Bradymonadaceae; genus CAYLMO01. The sequence goes on from CAYLMO010000055.1 coordinate 10,374, forward strand.
ACGCTCACCAAGCGGCTGATCCTCTCGACGCTCGTGCAGCACGGCACGCTCACTCCTTCGCAGCTCCGGACCATTCTGCGGCTCGACCTCGTCACGGTGCAGACCGAGCTCGACCACCTCGAACGCCTCGGGTTTGTCGAGATGACCGCAGGCGCGTCGACCTCCTGCTATCAGATGCGCCCGCTGGCTGAAGCCCTCGTCACCCCTAACCTTCGTGACAGGAACATGATCGCGTGAACCCTGAAGCCTCCCAGACGACCGCGACGGTCGAACCGACCCAAGGCGATCCAACCATGGCCGACGTGGTGCAGACGTTCGAGGCGGACTTGAACCTCGTCCTCGGCATCTTCGCCATCGCGTTGATCATGACGTTCGTGGCGCGTCGATTGGGCCGCGCGGCTTCGGCGACGACCTTCCGTCGCTGGCTCCCGGTCACCTATGGAGCGATCTGGGGGACCACCGTGATCTCGGTCACGTTCGTGTACGCCAAAGGCCTGCCGACCACCTGGTTGTTGCTCCTCTGGCTCGCGTTCATCTTCCTCTTCTTCATCAGTGTCGGCGGCCTTCGCAGCGTGATGTCTGGCATCGCGATGACGCTCGAGCAAAGGCTCGACGTGGGCGATTCGATCCGCATCAACGACGTCGAGGGAGAGATCATCGGGTTCGGAATGCGGAGTGTGCGTGTGCGCTCGGTCGACGGCACGATTCACGAGATTCCGAACGACAAGTTCGTGACCGAGTCGGTCGCCAATCTGTCGGGTGATGGAGGCGATTCAGCCTGCGAGATTACGCTGCGTGTGCCGCGTTCGATCGAGCCCGATGCGGCGCTGTCGGCCGCTCGAACCATCGCTGTCCTCACCCCGCTCGCCTCGCCGCGGCACACTCCGGACGTGTTCCTCAACACCATTGGCAAGCACGACGAGTCGTTCGTCGTGCACGTTCGGGGATATGCGTTCGACCCGAGCTATCAGGACCACTACCGGTCCGACGTCGTCGCGCGTCTGCAGGCCGAATTCCGACGTCTCGCAAAGCCCGACGACAAAGCCGCCGCCAACGAGCTCGTCCTCGACGAGGGCTGAGGTTTTTGGCGATCCACCCGCCACGCCTCGAAAATCCCCGCGATCATTCTCTTGATTCACAATCCGAGCGTCGTTACGCTTACAAATGTCAGAAGCATCCGTGCAGACCGCAGAGTCTGTCCCGGGGAGCGCAATGGACTGGTTGGGGAATCGGTCGTCGCTCCGGGGCAAGCTAAACGGGAGGCTACAGATGAACCTGACGTACCTTGAGATTGACCACAATCGGTCCAGCTACGACGCGCTGGTCGGCGATGCGAAACGCGCATTCATCGACCAACTGATGCTCGGTTGGATGTTCCACGATCATGCCCTCGAAGGCGTCGTTTTGACGCACGAGGATCTCCGTCGTGCTCTGTCGGGCCAGCCGGTCCGCAACTACGTCGAAAACCAGACTCAGAAATCGCTCCTTCGCCTTCGCGAAGCTGCGCTCGATTTGTTCGAGTGGGCTCACGGCGATACCGAGCTGACGATGGATTTCATCAAAGAGATGCACGAGCGCCTCTGCGATGACGACTGCGAGCACGCTGGACGCTACCGAAAGCGCGACACGTCGCCCGGTGTCTACCACCTCGACGTCGTGCCTCAGGGCTCGATCAGCTACTACTTCCGCCGCATGATGGAGATGTGGGAGGAAGAACTGCAGTTCATCCACCCCATCCGCGCCGCCGCGATCATGCACTGGGAGTTCATGCGAGCTTTCCCGTTCGATGAGAAAACCGGCGTCGTCGGTCGCCTCCTGATGAACGCGATCCTCATCCGTGGCGGATATCCGCCCGCGATCATCCACCAGATGGACCGCCAGACCTACTTCGACGCCCTCAACGGCCGACGAGAAGAGATGATCCCCGTGATCGTCGAGGCGATCCGCGCAACGATCGAGTGCGCGACCGACTTCGGCGCTCGTTACGCCGCAGCCGAACAGCGACAGGTCGCCTACTAAGCTCGCCAGGCCCCCGTACCTAGGCTTTCACGAGAAGAGCCGAACAGACCGCTTCATGGCGGACTGTTCGGCTCTTTTTCGTCCCCTCGTCGAAAACATTGAATCGGATCCCCATCTCGACGCATATTAAGTGTGGAGCACAACAGGGGTCTGCCGTGATGGCACGCCCCGCAACAGCCCCATGACCTTCCGGGTCGCTCGTCTCCTCGAGCATATTACCCGACCGTCACAGTACGAAGGTGAAGGCACCCGTTGTGACTCCGGTTCTTCACCGCGCCACTTGCGTGTGGTAGACGCGTTCGCCGCGTTCTTCCGCGCGACGGCGCCGTCACGCTCAGCTCGCACCTTTATCGCGAGCTCAGAACCGGTAGGAGTCTACACATGAACTCATCGATTGTTTTGCCTAAAGGCCTCATCGACGACGGACAGGAAAACCCACGCATCGAGCGCGAAGACGGGCTCATCGTGGAGCGCTTCGCGATCGCGAATCTGCCGACTAAGTTCGGCCAGTTCCGCATCGCTTCGTTCAAGAACAACCGCGACGGCAAAGACCATGTCGCGGTCTTCCGTGACCTCGACCACGACGCGCCGATTCTGGCGCGCATCCACTCGGAGTGCGTCACCGGCGACGTCTTCGGATCGTTGAAGTGTGATTGCGGCGAGCAGCTCGAGCTCGCGATGCACGAGATCGCCGAGAACGGCGGAATCCTGCTCTACATGCGCCAGGAAGGCCGCGGAATCGGCCTCGCCAACAAAGTGAAGGCGTACTCGCTGCAGGACGAAGGCTTCGACACCGTCGAGGCCAATCTTCACCTCGGATTCGACGACGACATGCGCGAGTACGACATCGCCGCGGCAATGCTGCAGCTGCTCGACATTCAGTCCGTCGAGCTCATGACCAACAACCCGAAGAAGGTCGCTGGCCTGCGCGAGAACGACATCGAAGTGCTCGAGCGCGTCCCGCTGCGCGTACTCCCCAATCCGTACAACGTGCACTACCTCGACACGAAGAAGAAGAAGTCGGGCCACGTACTGTAGACCGACCGCCTACCGCCAAAGCGGAAAGCGGTCAGCGGAAAGCGGTTAGCGGAAAGCGGAAAGCGGAAAGCGGTCAGCGGTCAGCGGTCAGCGGTTCACGCGGCAAAGCGCTTGAGTTCCGGCACCAGTCGTGCGACACAATTCGCCGTTCAACTTTTCCGGTAGGAGATACGTATGAAAGGCGGAATGAACAGCATCGTGCGACAAGCGCAGAAAATGCAGTCGCAGATCACCAAGATCCAAGAAGACATCGGCAAGAAGAAGGTCGAAGCCTCGACCGGTGGTGGCATGGTCACGGCAGTCGTGAACGGCAACTCCGAGCTCGTCTCGATCAAGATCAACCCCGAAGTCGTCAATCCGGAAGACGTCGAAATCCTCGAAGAGATGGTCGCCGGCGCGGTACGCCAGGCCATGGAGACCGCCTCCGAGATGATGAACACCGAGATCGAGAAGGTCACCGGCGGCCTCAACATCCCTGGCCTCATGTGATTCGTTTCTCGTCTTTCGTCTCTCGTTTCTCACTCTGGCTCACACCTCGGCGCGTCGTTGGGGCTTCGAGCTACGACCGGCAACAGACAAACGAGTAACGAGCAACGAGAAACACTGATGCAGACCACCGACCCAATAACCAACCTCATCAACGCCTTTGCCCGCCTGCCCGGGATCGGCGAGAGAACGGCCAGTCGATTGGCCTTCTTCGTGATGAATCAACCTCCTGATCTCGCCCAAGAGCTCGCCCGAGCCCTGCTGGAGATCAAAGAGAAGGTCGGGTTGTGCACGTCCTGCTGCAATCTCACCGAGGGCGATCTGTGCTCGATCTGCCGATCGCCCAAGCGCGATCGGACCGTCGTATGTGTGGTCGAATCGACCCCAGATCTGCGCGCCATCGAGAACACCGGCGAGTTTCGCGGCCTCTACCACGTACTGCACGGACTGATCTCACCGCTCGAGGGGATCGGACCCGACGACGTGCACGTCAAAGAATTGTTGATCCGGCTCCAAGGTAGCGACGACGACGAACCGATCGACGAGGTGATCGTGGCAACTTCGCCCTCCGTGGATGGCGAGGCGACCGCCCTTTATCTGTCGAAGTTGCTCAAGCCGATGGATGTGAAGGTCTCCCGGATCGCGTCGGGTGTTCCGATCGGCGGCGAGCTCGAATACGTGGATCGCGTGACCTTGTCCCGCGCACTCACGCAACGCCGCGAACTCTAGCGAAGAGCCCAAATCGGCCACCGCCCAACCTCGCCGCGATGCGGCTTACTTGATTGCACCCAACTTTCTAGCTGTGTTACTCTCGGGTCTACGGTGGAAAGTGAATACCGTTGGGCGGCGTGACGCCGCGCGCAAGAGGAGAAACCCTATGGGCCAGATGGTTATCTTCGAGGAGGAGCAGCGAGCGTTCGGCGACGTGTGCGAACGCCTCGTCCGTGACGCCCTGGCGAAGGCCATCTTCATCGTCGACAAAGACGGTCAGCTCATTTCGGCGACCGGAGAGACTACGGGGATCGACACGACCGGTCTCGCATCACTGGTGGCAGGTTCGACTGCCGCGACGGGCGGACTGGCCCAGATGCTCGGCGAAGAGGAGTTTCCCGTTCACTTTCACGAGGGTCGAAAGAATCACCTCCATGTTTCGCTCATCGGCGAAACGATGATTCTCCTCGTGATCTTCGACGAACGCTCGAGTCTGGGTCTGGTTCGCCTGCGTGTGAAACGTGCGCACTCCGACATGGACAAGATCGTCGAAGCCGTGCTCACGAAATCCAAGGATTCGGGCAGCGAGATGGACATCTTCGGTGAAATCACCGACGACGACATCGATAGCCTGTTTAACGACGCATTTTAGAAGGTCAAAGGTGCCCACGCACACGATCTTCGCCCGCTACGTCGGGCGATTAACGTTGTCGGGCCAAGAAGTTCTGTTGTACGATGCGGGTTAGGTAAACCCCTTTTTGACGAAGCTCTTTTTTCGCTGCATACCTTTCCAACCCAAGCGGGCGAAAGGCCGGACCGTCGCTAGAAAATTGCGTGACACCGACTTGTAGCGTGCTATAACGAGCCTCAATGCACCGAGCTTTCGAGCTCGCACACGGCTGGCCACCTGGTAACGGGATTATTCGATGTCGTTCATCAACTACGCACAACGGGAGATCATCCTCAAGATCGTCTACTACGGCCCCGGTCTGTGCGGTAAGACGACCAACATCAAGTTCATCTACTCCGGGACCAACCCCGACGCTCGCGGCAAGCTCATCTCGCTGGAGACCAAACAAGAACGTACCCTGTTCTTCGACTTCCTCCCGCTCAGCCTCCCTGCCATCCGCGGCTTCAAAACACGACTCCACCTCTACTCCGTTCCCGGACAGCTCTTCTACTCCGCTTCTCGAAAGCTGATCATGAAGGGCGCCGACGGAGTCATCTTCGTCGCCGACTCCCAGCGCGCTCGTAAAGAGGCAAACATCATCTCGATGGAAGACCTCAAAGAGAACCTGCAGGCCTACGGCTACGATATCGACAAGATCCCCTTCGTCATTCAGTACAACAAGCGCGACCTTCCGACGGCTATGCCCCTCGAAGAACTCCGCGCTGACCTGAACGCCGATGCCAAATACCCCGACTTCGAAGCATGCGCCGTCGCTCCCGACGGACCCGGCGTCTTCGAAACCCTCAAGTCGGTCGTCAAGATGATCCTCATGGAGCTCAAAAAGACGAAGTAGACTTTCGTCGAGCACACGAGTTTCGAGGCGACCCATTCGGTCGCCTCATTTTGTTTGGAGCATACCGATGTCAAAGCATGACCGCCTCGTCTGGATGGACCTCGAAATGACCGGTCTCGACGCCGACGACCACGTCATCCTCGAAATCGCCACCATCATCACCGACGGCGATCTCAATATCATCGCCACCGGCCCATCACTCGTCATTCACCAACCCGAAGACGAACTCGACAAGATGGACGCCTGGTGCGTCAAACACCACGGCGAATCCGGACTCACCAAACGTGTCCGGGAGTCCTCCATCTCCAACGACCAGGCCGAGAAAGAAACCCTCGCATTCCTGCGCGAGCATGTCCTCGAAGGCAAAGCGCCTCTCTGCGGAAACTCCATCTGGCAGGACCGCCGCTTCCTCGCCAAACACATGCCCAAGCTCGAAAGCTACCTGCACTACCGCATTGTCGACGTCTCCTCGATCAAGGAGCTCGTCCGCCGCTGGTATCCGGTAGAGATGCAGGCCTCGATCAAGCGCGCCTCGCACCGCGCCCTCGACGACATCAAAGAGTCGATCAACGAGCTCAAGTACTACCGCGAGCAAATCTTCGTCCGTCCGGACTAGTCGGAGCGAAGCGCATGCGCAGCGACCAAGTCGACAACGACACCATCTTCATGATGCTCGCCGGCTCCCACGCCTACGGGATGGCTACCGCGACCAGCGACGAAGACTTGCGCGGTGTCTGCATCCCTAGCGATCCGGCCTACTACGTGGGCTTCCTGAAGGCCTTCGAACAGAAGGACTCCGGCTGGCCCGACGCCGAAGACAAAGTCGTCTACGACCTTCGCAAGGCCATGCGCCTGATGGCCGACGGCAATCCCAACATGATCGACTTCCTGTTCGTTCGCGAAGAGTCGATCGTCAAGACGACGCCCTGGTGGGACCGCATCCGCGAACACCGCGAGAAGTTCCTCTCGCGAAAAATGCGCCATACCTACGCCGGCTACGCGTACTCGCAGCTCAAGCGAATTCAACGCCACCGCAAGTGGCTCGTCGATCCTCCCGACCACGCTCCCACCCGCGAGGAATTTGGACTTCCCGAAAACAAACTCGTGAAGTCCGACCAGCTCGGGGCATTCCAGTGGATGGTCGCGCGATTCCTCGAGGAGTCCGTCACCTGGTTCCAACTTTCGGAAGATACTCGCCAGGAACTTCTCGGCGTGAACTACATCGGCGCCGTGCAGGGCGGTATCCCCGACGATGTCACGCCTGTCCTCAAAGAAGCTGTGGCAGTGAGCGACAACTTCATCGAAACCGTCCTGCTCGAGAAGAAGTACGCGACGGCGAGGCAAGAGTGGAAGTCGTATCAAAACTGGCAAACGTCCCGGAACGACAAGCGCTTCGAGCTCGAGCAAAAGTTTGGTTTCGACACCAAACACGCATCGCATCTCGTGCGCCTCATGCGAATGGGATTGGAGATCGTCGCCGACGGCGAAGTCCACGTTTGGCGCCCTGATCACGAGGAACTGCTCGCGATTCGCCGTGGGGCATGGAGCTACGACGAGGTCGTCGAGTACGCCGAAGAGATGGAGCGAAAGATCGCGGCAGCCGAAGCCGATTCACCACTCCCGAAGACACCCGACCGGCCGTTTCTCGACGAGCTTTGTCAGGAGGTCATCGCCGAGTACGTCTTCTCGAAGTAGGTCTTTTCTCGATGCCTTTCGTTGGTAACCTACCAACGGAGACCTACATGCGACGTACAACGATCATCTTGCTCGTCCTCTTGGTGGGCTGCCGCGGGGAGACCCGCGAAGAAGCTCCCGTTGCCGCTTCGCCCGAAGTCGAGGCAACGGAGACCACGGAGGAGGGCGATCGCGCAATCGATCGGTGGCAACCTCCCGAAACAGCGGAGATACCCACGGCGCCCGCGACCAGTGACACCGGCGTGTTCGCGGACATGCAGAGCAAGGTCGTGCTCCACAGTCCAGAATGGGTCGACGGTACGCGAACCATCGTGAAATCGGGCGAAGACGCGCTTCTGTTCGTCGATGGAGTTTCCGTCGGGCTCGCTCCGCCGAACACACCCGCCGTAGAAGCTGCGTTCGGAGATCTCGACGCTGACGGACTTCCGGACCAGCTCGACATCCTCATCGGCGCCAAGAAAGCCGCTGCGAACAACGCTCCCTATCAAGGCGGCTATCAGAAACTCGACTTTCCCGGTGGCGACGTCCCCCGCACCGAAGGCGTCTGCACCGACGTCATCGTGCGGGCAATTCGGAACGCCGGCCTCGACCTGCAGAAGGAGCTCCACGACGAGATCGGCCGCGCTCCTCGTGCGTTTCCAATGGTCAAGCGCCGCGACACCAACATCGATCACCGCCGCGTGAAGACGCTACTTCCGTACTTCCAACGGCGGTGGGAATCGAGACCCTCATCCCCCGACCAAGTCGGCGATTGGCTCCCCGGAGACATCGTCTTCATGCAGACGATGGGAGATTCACGACCCGACCACGTGGGCGTCGTCTCCGACCGACTCGGCGAATCGGGTGCGCCTCTCATCATCAACAACTGGACCACTGGCTACGCGACGTCCGAGATGGACATCGCCAGGCTCGTCCCCATCACGCACCGCTTTCGGTTGAAGAGCACCTTCCAAGTCGATTCCGTCGCCCAAGGACCGAAGGCGCTCCTCGACCGGCACGGAGTGTCCGCCTCCGATACCCGCCAACTTCTTGTGGTTTCTGCCCCGAACTGGAACGCTGACACCGCGATGCTCACGCGATGGAGCCGATCCACCGAGTGGAAACAGGTCGGGGAACCCATCGAAGTTACGCTCGGTTCAGCTGGCCTTGGCCTCGGCTTCGGTGAGCACGAACGGTTCGATGCCCCGCACCACAAAGTTGAAGGTGACCGTCGCGCCCCTGCCGGAGTCTTCCGGCTCGGCACCGCGTTCGGCCGCGAAGCGCCGGGCGGCAACTGGCCATTTCGCCCCGTCAAATCTAGCGACGCGTGGGTCGATGATCCCAATCTCTCGACCTACAACACCTGGGTCGACGAGCCCCCCACCGGCTCACACGAGAAGCTCTCGATGTACGACCTCGCCATTGTCGTGGAGCACAACACAACCGACGTTCGGCACGGCGCGGGGAGCGCCATCTTCTTGCACACTTGGCAGGGCGCTCCCGCCCCCACTTTGGGCTGTACCGCGATGAAGCGCGCCGATCTGATTGAGCTCATTCGGTGGCTCGACCCCGAGGCTCAACCGCTGCTGGTGCAGACCGTCGACCAGGTGCACTAGCGCCGAAACTGAAGTCGCGCGAACTCACCGACGATCTCGCGCTGCTCGCTGTGTTTCCGGTTCTCGATGATCTTCTCGCCGCCAACCCACACGTCGCGGACCGCGTCGGCGGACATCGAAAGCAGCGCGTCGGTCGAGATCGTCGACCGGGTCGAACCCCACAGGGTGGGGTGGTTCAAATCGACGGCGATGAAATCCGCTGCCATTCCAGGCGCGAGCGAGCCCACGTCGAGCCCCAGCGAACGCCCACCATTGGAGAATCCGATCGGCCACAGCGCCTTGGACGTTTCGAGCTGACCACTCGCCTCGGCGAGCACATTCCGAGCCTCGGCCTGAAGGCGCGCGTGGTATTCGACGCACCGCACCTCCTCCCAGAGGTCGATGACCGACTGGGAATCGCTGCCGACCGAAATTGGCACGTTACGCGCCGTGAGCTCTCGCGCCGGCAAGAAGCCGTCGCCCAGATTTCGTTCGGTCGTGGGGCAAGCACACACCGTCGGCCGATACTCCTCCAAAATCTGCAGGTCGTGCTCGGTCAGGTGCGTCGCATGCACCACGGTCGTTCGTTCCGAAATCGCGCCCGCACCGCGCAACAGCTCGATCGGCGTTACTCCGTACGCCTCGCGGCACTCCTCGATCTCCGCGCGCTGCTCGCACGCGTGCACGTGCAGCACGGCATTCCGCCCAGACGCCCAGTCCGAGCACGCCGACAACCACTCCGGAGGCACCGCACGAACACTGTGGGGCGCCGTCCCGACCGTCACGAAATCATTCGCCTCCCACTTGTCGGCGAGGTCATCGAGCCGGTTGATGTAGTCGGTGATGGTCGCTTCCACGAAGCGCCGTTGTTCCAGAGTCGAGGCCTTGTTTGGGCCGCCCTGCGTGTAGGCGACGCGCAAGAGCGCGATCCGAATCCCCACCGAGCGCGCCGCCGCGATCACCGTGTTCGAGAGTTCGTTTGGATCGTCGTACGGGTGGCCGTCGGGCTTGTGGTGAATGTAGTGAAACTCCCCGACGGTAGTGATGCCAGAAAGCGCCATCTCCAGGAAAGCCGCGCGCGAGACCGAATAGACGTCATCCCGCGAGAACCCCAGCGCTGCCGCGTACATCTGCTCTCGCCAGGTCCAAAAATTGTCCCAGGCCCGAGCGTCGTTCCGATGCTCCGTTCGACCTCGAATGGCACGTTGAAAAGCGTGGCTGTGGCAGTTCACGAGGCCCGGCATCAGCGCGACGTTGCCCGCGTCGACATCCGCCTCGCCCGCACCAAATCCCACAATGAGGCCGTCCTGCACCTCGATGGTCGCGCCTTCGAGCACTCCCGCCGCGGTGACAATCCACTTCGCCCCGATATGCATCACTTACCTCACGTCTTGGCCTGCGCAAGCGCGGCCTTCCACGCGGCCCACGACCTCTCGACGAGGTCCGTGATCACGCGGATGTCTTCCGGAAAGTCACCGTCATCCATCGACTTGAGCGGACTCCCCACCAACGGCAACACGCACCGCGCCGAAACCAACGCGGCTGCTCGTTCGGGCGTCATTTGCTGACCCGGTTCCTCCGGATTCGCCAATGCAGCGTCGACGAGTATCTGCCCTAGTGTATGGAGAGTTACGTGAGGCGAAAGAATTCCGGCCATTACGGCCACAAAAGGGGCGATCGCTTCGCCCATCGCGACGCGATGGAGAAAGGGCGCGACGTACTCGGTGCGACCAAGCCACGTCGCGATCGCAGCCGCGACGAGGACCTTCTCGTCGTCGTCACTGCGCGACCCGAAGGCCATCAACTGCTCGAAATCCGGGCGGTTGGCGAGCTTCGTCAGCCCTTCGACCATCACGCCGACGGCATCGTCACCGACTTCACGTAGCGCCTCGATCAGCGCACGATTCTCCACGAGCGGCTCGAGGTCGCTGCCGTCCATGATCGTCTCGCGCGCATTCGCCGACAGCTCCGGAAAACGAGTCGCGAACGCTTCTTCGAAGATCGGTGCTGGGCCCGTCCGGAAGTACGCCGTGGCCGTTCGCTGTGCGTCGGCCGGCTCCATCTCGGCCACTCGCTCCGCGATCAGGTTGTACTTCCGCTTCTCGGAATCGAGGCGAATGCGAGCCACCTCAGCCCGTTTCCACGTCGGGCCGAGAAGCCGGATGCCGAGCCGAGGCGAAACCGCGGTGAAGGCTTTGTCGAGCGCCTCCACCAGCCGGATGTCGACGGCCTCTTTTCGCAGCTGCGGCGCCAGCACTTCGTGCTCGGCCACGTACAGCACGAGCTCCAAGCTCGGCCACGTATCGTGCACGGTCCCCGGCACCAACAGGTGCAGCAAGCCCACGATCGTCGCCTCGCTCAAGCCCCCTTCGAACAGCTTCTCTACGTCTTCCTGCCAACCAATACGGCTCATCGTCTACGTCGTGCCCAGAAGATTCCAAAGAAGGTCAATGCCAACAGAAGTGGAAGCGAGTTGTTGTCCGGTTCGGCGCGGACAACGGCGCAGCAGCCGCTATCTTCTTCGCCGGTTTCGGTCGGCATCTCGGGCTCTTCCGGCTCGACCACACACTGTGCGTTCTCGCAGATGAAGCCCTCGAAGCACTCGCTGTTGTCGGTGCAGGTGTCCGCGCAACCGCCGTCGACCGTGCAGACCGTGTAAGGCTCGCAGCTCACTGGGGTCGGTTCGGGGCATTCCGAGCCGTCGCCAACGCACATTGCTGCTGGCGTGAAGGTCACGGCCGAGCACTGAGCTTCACCGCCGCAGAGCGTGCCTTCGGGGTGGAACTGGCACGCGCCCGCACCGTCACAGAATCCGGTGGTGCCGCACGTCGAAGGCGCTTGAGCCATGCAGCCCGGCGACTCGACGTGGATCTTCACTGGAGGGCGCTTGCCCGCGACCACGGGAGCGCATGTTCCGTCGGGCTCTCCCGTCTGGTCTTGGAAGCAGCTCTCGCACGCACCGGTGCAGGCCGAGTCGCAGCAAACGCCGCCGTTCAAGCCGCCGACGCAAGGCCCCTCGAAGCAGTTCGAGTCGGTGATGCACGGGCCGTCTGGGAAGCCGCGAGGGGAGGTCCACTCGATGCCGCTCACGAGCTGACTGTCGAGCACGCCCAATGCCGGACGCAACGGCTGGAGCGACTGAGTGAACTGGCGCGCTGAACCGAACTCACCGCCGGCCAACAGCGTCGAGCCGTTGAACGCCAACGACACGACATCGTACCCATTGAGCAAGTCTGTCGGTGTTCCGACGAGCGTGCCTTCCGCGTTGATTCGTTGGAACAAGCCGCCGGTCCCAGCGACGATCCACTCGAGGCCGTTGTACTCGATCGCTTCGATCGCCCCAGGGAAACTGTCGATTCGAATGGTGTCGAGAAGGTCGCCGGCTGGCGACACGGTCGCCACGACACCCACGTTGTCGCTCGAAGTTCCGCCGACGAGCCACACCGTGCCGTTGAACTTGCCCGCGCGCGCCTCGGCCATGTCGGGGATGTCTGTCGGCATCGAGTCGGCGAGCGTTCCGTCGCGTCGCACGCGCTGAACCTGTCCGCCGTCGCCTCCTACGAGCCAGAACTCTCCGCTCCATGCGGCAAAGCGAACTGCGCCGCCACCGAGTGCGCTGATCGCGCCGCCCTGGGGAGTTCCGGTGCCGCTCACCACCTCGACCGATCCGTCGGCCGAGCCCACCACGAAATCTTCACCATTCCAGTCCGTCGTGAGCGCATCAGCCGAGCTCGAGAGGCTCTCGACGCCGCCAACGGAGTTGCCCATCGAGTCGAGGAACTGTGTGGCTCCACCGGTTCCCACCACGAGCATGCCGTCGCTCGAGACCGCGACATCATCGATGTCTGCGCCACCCAAAACGGGCGTGATCGTTCGCACTTCACCGAGGTTAGCGCCGACGAATCGAACGAATCCGATCGGTCCCGCGGCGACCAGCCATCGGCCGTCGACGAACCATGCACCTTCGAGCGGCAGCCCTGCCACGACCGATGTCGCCGGAGTATCGACCGTTCCGTCGGTGTTCAGCTGCGCCGCGCGACCGTCGGTCGAGAGCGCGATCAGCTTGTCGGTGCCATTGAACGTGAGCTTCGAGACCGCCGTGCCACCAAAGAGGTCCTGCCAACCAGCGTTCGTCATGTTGGTGGGGTTGAACGCGCCAACGCGGCCGTCTGCGGTCCCGATGAAGATCGACCCAGCCGCCGAGATGACCTCGCTAATCTGCAGCCCAGCCTCGATCTCGGTGGCAGCGCCCGGGTTACCTACGGCCGTTACATCCGCCCACGAGTCGGGCGAGAAGATTCGCCAGCCCGAGCCGTTCTGGACGATTCCCGTGATGGCTGCGCCCACGAACGGCGTGTTCTCTCCGCTCGTCGTCGCCAGGTCGCGCTCCACCTTGAGCGACCGCCCGTCGGCCGTTCCGACCAGCCAGGACGTTCCATTCCAGCCCGCGGCCGTAACGTCGGTCGCGCCCGACAGAATCAGCGCCACATCGAGCGTCGGCTCGCCTTCATTGTCGATTCGGTGCAGCTGACCCGCGTTGCCTCCGGCCAGCCACTCGTCGCCGCCGCGTTCGATGAAGTTCGCATCCTCGCCAGCCAGAATGTCGCGCACCTGACGCAAGCGATTGGCGTTCTGATCGAGCGCCTGCAGTTTCCCCTCGCCAACGACGATCCAGCGACCGTTCCCGGACGACGCATCGAAGATCGGCGTCGCATCGAGCACGAATCGTCCCGAGGTCACGTCCGGTTCTCCATCTTGGCCTCCGAGCAGCTCGACTCTTCCGCCACCACCTACCGCGACCCAGTTGGGGCCGTTCGGGTCGACCATCGGCTGTTCCACCGTCTCGACCGGACCACCGGGGGTCGGCACCGTCGGATCGGGATCAGCCTGCTCGGCACACCCAACGAACATCATCGCGGTCAGAAGACATGCGCCTCGGAAGGCATTCAGGGTCGTTCTCGTAAACATCGAGTTCTCAGGGGTGACGAGGAAATTTCACTTTTTTCGCAACGATTCGGATGAGCGGCCGAAAACCTAGGTGACGGTTTATCGCAAACCAACACTCGATTTCAAAGCACCGACGTGAAGGAGAAAGGCCATGTTCGACCACCCAACCCGTAAAGTGGCGCGCTACCATGTCGAGCCAAAGACTGTGATCGTCGACGCAGCAGAGCTTGGGCAGATGCTCCGACGCGACGCGCAGGGCGCGGCCACTGTCCGCTGCCCCCGCGTCGAGTTCGTCGCTCTCTCGGCGGTCGAGCGCGCGATTCGAAAGTTCGCCAAATATGGTCGCGAACGCCTCTCGCCGAGTCTACACGGCGTGGTCGACGCGTATGAACGCGAAGACTGGCGCGGTCAGGTCGAACGCGAGTTCCTCGCGCTCCACGCGCGCAAAGACGGCGTGACCGTCGCCGGGATGGCGGCGCGAAATCTGCGATTCGTCCCCGAAGAGCTCCGCGACGTCGTACTGCCCCTGAATGGGTCGTATTGGGACCTCTACGAAGTGGTGGAGCATCGCGACGCCGGTTGCTTGCTCGAATCGCGCTTCGATGGCACCCGCGTGGTCGTCAGCTCCGCGGACGGGCTCGATCGCGGCGACCTCGTCGTCGCTCGTGCAGTCGATCTCGGCCACGCGACGATGCTCACGTCCGCATTGGTGCCTTCCTATCGGCAGCTGGGCCAGCTGGTCGTCGCGCTCTCGAAAGAGTTCGTCGGCGGCGACTGGGCCGAGTTCATGCGTACTCGTGGTTCACGCATCGTGGTCGAGTGGGCGAAGCGCATCGAAGGATAGCCCTCGACTTCCTTGGCGGTACGCGACGAACCGCCGTACAATGGCGTCAATGACCCTCCGAATCGTCGCAATACTTGCCTCTCTCTTGCTCGGCGCATGCTCGTTCGATCCGCAGGGTTTCTCTGCGTTCGACGACGCTGGCTCGCTCGACGCAGCTTCGTTCGACGCAAACAATCTGAGCGCCAATAGCTCCACGCCGAACGGTTCGACACCCAACAACGCGACCTCGAACAACGCATCGCCCGACGGGGGCAATGCCAACGTCGATCCTGGCGATGCGGGGCGCGACGCGGAGATGCTCGAAGACATGGGGGCGCCTGATATGGGGCCCACCATGTGTAACGGCCGCGTCGTCGATCTGCAGACGTCGAACCAACACTGTGGAGCCTGCGGCAACGCGTGCGATGCAGACTACGGTCAGTGCCGGCGCGGCGAGTGTGCGTGCATCGACCCGTATGGCGCGTGTGGCGACGACAACCGCTGTACCGACAAGCTCATCGACCCATCGAACTGCGGCGTTTGCGGGTTCGCATGCACCGTCGGTCAGTTCTGTAATCAAGGGACTTGCGCGTGCCTCCCTGGCCTCACCCTGTGCGGCAACGAATGCGTCGACACGACGCGCGACCCGCGCCACTGCGGAGGTTGCAATACTCCGTGCGAAGGCAATGCCTGCCGCGACTCGGCCTGCCGACAGGGCGGCGGCTGCGGCGCGTTCGTGTTCGAGTGCCCGATCGATGGCGGAGTCCAATGCGTGAGCGACCCCAGCTCGCCGCTCAACTGCGATGCTAGCATCCTCAACGAATGCGGTGAGGTGTGCGACGGAACCGAGATCTGCTTCCGCGACGACCTGATCGAACCCCGCCGATGCCGCACCTACCGGCCCGCTCGAGGGTGCGTGAATTGTCCATGTTCGGATTGCTCCGAGAACGGCGAAGATTGCACGGTTCGGAGCGAGTTTCCGGGCAAGCCCGTCTGCGTTGCCTCTCCCTGAACCCCCATCGAGACCCCTGAGGTCGGGGTTTTCCAAAACTTCGTGAGGATCCGCACTGGCGCGGAATTACGCGGCTTTTGGCCTCGGCGCACCACCCAGATTTGACATGCAAATCTCAGCCGCTATGCTGCCGCCCTTGTTCCGCCTAGCGCGCCGCGTCAAAAGCGCGCAACGTGGCGGAAACACTGAATGATCGCGGCGTAAGGATGTCGAAACTTTCGAAGACTTTGTAACCGACCGAACTCATGGGATTGATCCCCGAAGCGGTCATCGACGAAGTCATATCGAGGGCCGACATCATCGAGGTTGTTCAGCAGTACGTGACGCTCAAGCGAGCGGGCTCGAACTGGAAGGGATTGTGCCCATTCCACGACGAGAATACCCCGAGCTTCAACGTCCACCCGGGTAAAGGCATCTACAAATGCTTCGGGTGCGGCAAGGGCGGCAACGTGGTCGGGTTCGTGATGGAGCTCGAAGGATGGAACTTTCCCGAGGCCGTGCGCCAGCTCGCTGAGCGCTACGGGGTGGAGATTCCGGAAGAATCTGACGAAGACGCCGAGAAATCGCGTCAGCGTCGAGAAGCGAAGAAGAGCTACTTGAGCATCATGGACGATGCCCAGCAATACTTCGTGAAGAACCTGTGGAGCGACGGCGGACGAGCCGCGCGACACTACCTGAAGGAGCGCGGAATCACCGAAGAAACCGCTCGTGCCTTCGGCCTTGGCTACGCGCCGCAAGGCTGGTCGAACTTACTCGACCACCTCGGGCGCAAAGGGATTGACCCGCGCTGGCTCGAACGCGCTGGACTCGCCCTGCCGAGGCGAACTGGTGGCGGATTTTACGACCGATTCCGCCATCGCATCATGTTTCCGGTCGTAGACATATGGGGCCACACGCTCGCATTTAGCGGGCGCGTCTTTGCTGGGGATGACGACGGCCCGAAGTACATCAACTCACCCGAGACTCGGTTCTACACAAAAGGGGACCAACTCTACGGGATCGACGTCGCCAAGCAGGCGATCCAGAAGGCCGAACGCGCTCTTCTGGTAGAAGGAAACTTCGACGTCGTGGCGCTTCACGCCGCCGGGATCGATGTCGCCGTGGCTCCTCTCGGAACCGCGCTGACGCCGAAACAAGCCCGACTGCTCGGACGCTACTCCCGCCGCGTAATCGTCGCTTTCGACGGCGACTCCGCGGGAAAAGAGGCGACGGTGAGATGCTTGCCGGCTTTGGAAGAAGCCGGCATCGAGGCGCGTGTCGTTCGGTTCGAAGAAACCGACGACCCCGACGCGTTCGTCAGACGACGCGGCGCGGAAGCGCTCCTCAAAAAGATGGATGAATCGCAGGATCTGGTCGTTTGGGCGCTCGACCAGGTGCTGCCACGAGCCGAACGAGGCGACGTGCAATCCAACGTCAAGGCACTCGAAGAAGCCGGAGAGCTTCTACGAGCCGTCGAAAACGACGTAGCCCGCGAGCAGTATGCTCGCGAAATTGCACGCAGACTCGCCATTGAACCTCGACTCGTGAGTGAGTATATAAAGCGCCCCAAATCGACCGGTGAACGTGTCGAACGCGCAGTTGCTGCCGCTCAGAGACCTATGGAACTTCCGGTCGCTGAATACGGCGTTCTCGTCGCGCTACTCGATCACCCCGAATGGCTGGATGGATTTTTGTCGGAATCGTACGATCATCTTCTCGCGAGCGCTGAGCTCTCCGAGTTTCTCCGTGGCGCCGCCCAGGCCCACAGCGAGGGACGTTGGGAGCCTGCGGCCATGCTCGACCGGCTCGAGCCACCCGCTTTCCGCGCCACCGTCGAAGAAGCCATGCTCGGCGCAGACGAACTCTACCAGCCCGACAAAGCACGCCATTATTACGAAGATTGCATCCGCTCCATGCAGCGACAGTGGGCCGAACGAGCCCTACGCGAGATCGAGCAAGATCTCGAACACGTCGACTTCGCCACCGAACGTGAAAGGTGGCAAGAACTCGTGGAGCAACAGAAAGAGATCCAGGCCTTTCGCAGGAGACTGCAAGACTCCAGCGTCAGAACTCAACCTTGACTCTAGGAATATCGCCCCGAAACTCCCGGTTAGCCGCGTGGCCGTTCGTGGAGTGTAGTTTCGGGTTGTTTGAACTCATGAATGAACGGTCGTGGCAGACCGCCCTCGCTATTCGAGGGGACGACCTACGTCTTCAACACGTATGTCGCGCCACGCTGAATGCACCGGATAAACCGGCGCGCGAAAAGGAGATGACTTGATGGCCAACGCTCGCAGAACAAGTCTAGAAGTACGCAAGCTCATCGATATGGGTAAAGAGAAGGGATTTCTCACCTACGAAGAGGTGAACAATTCCCTCCCTCCCGGCGTACTGTCGAGCGAACAGATCGACGACATGATGATGCTCTTCGTCGAACTGGGCATCCAGATCGTCGACAAGAAGAGCGACTACGAGCCGCCGCCCCCTCCCCCCGAGGACGGCCCCAAGCTCCGCGCCGAAACCAAGAAAAAAGCCGAAGGCGGCGACGACTTCGTCAAAGGCAACGACCCCGTGCGCATGTACCTGCGCAAGATGGGTCAGGTGCCTCTCCTCACCCGTGAGGGCGAGGTCGCCATCGCAAAGCGCATCGAATCGGGCGAGAAGACGATCCTCACGGTCGTGCTCTCCACCAATGTCGGTGTGCGCGAGATGATTCTCCTCGGAGAACGCGTCCGCAAGGGCAAGGTCAAGCTGTCTGACGTCCTCCAGGCGCCGGCTCCGGAAGACCTGCCCAAAGACGAAAACGGCAACCCGATCGAGCTCTCGCACGAAGAACGAAAGGCGTGGTTCCTCGACCAGGTCAAGCACGTCCGCGACCTTCACCAGAAGAATCGCTCGCTCGGCGAAGATCTCATCACGACCGCCGGCCGCTCGCGCAAGCAGCACAAAAAGGTCTGCGAAGAGATCAAGACCAACCGAAAGAAGATGTTCGACGTCATGAAGGGTGTGCGCTTCACCAAGAAGCACACCGACAAGATCGTCGCAAAGTTCAAGAACCTCATCACGCGAATCGACAAGGCCGAAGCCGAGCTCGCCAAGGTGGAGCGATTCCACAAGGTGACCTACGAGAAGGCACGTCTGGCCACCCGCGACGTCCGCGCCAATGGCGAAGACTCCGCGTGGCTCAAGAAGCTCGGCGTCAGCAGCGACCGACTCAGCGACATCTGGCACGAAATGCGCGCCACTCGTCGTAAGATCCGCGGTGTCGAGATGGAAGCCGGCCAATCGGTCGACGCCCTCCGCATCACGTATCAGGCCGTCCTCGCCGGCGAGAAGATGGCCGAGCGCGCCAAATCGGAGCTCGTCGAAGCTAACCTTCGACTCGTGGTCTCGATCGCCAAGAAGTACACGAACCGCGGTCTTCAGTTCCTCGACCTCATTCAGGAAGGGAACATCGGCCTCATGAAGGCCGTCGACAAGTTCGAGTACCAGCGTGGTTACAAGTTCTCGACCTACGCAACCTGGTGGATTCGTCAGGCCATCACGCGAGCAATCGCCGACCAGGCCCGTACGATTCGTATCCCGGTGCACATGATCGAGACGATCAACAAGCTGGCTCGTACCGAGCGCTACCTCGTTCAGGACCTCGGCCGCCCGCCGCGTCCCGAAGAGATCGCGGAGCGTATGGACATGCCGGTCGAAAAGGTCCGCAAGGTCTTGAAGATCGCCAAGGAGCCGATTTCGCTCGAGACGCCGATTGGCGAAGAGCAGGACAGCTCACTCGGAGACTTCATCGCCGATGATGATGCAGTCAATCCGTCGGACGCGGTCATCAACTCCAACCTCGCCGACCAGACTCGAAAGGTCCTTTCGACGCTGACGCCGCGCGAGGAGAAGGTCCTCCGCATGCGCTTCGGTATTGGCGGCAAGTCGGACCACACGCTCGAAGAGGTCGGCCAAGACTTCAACGTCACGCGCGAGCGTATTCGTCAGATCGAGGCCAAGGCGCTGCGCAAGCTGCGTCACCCGAGCCGTTCGAAGCAGCTGGAGTCGTTCGTCGACTTTTGAAGAGCACCTGACGAAGAAGAATAGCGACGAGGCGCCCCGAATCGGGGCGCCTCGTTTTGCTTTGGCCGAGGTAGATTCTGCGTTGGGCCGCACGGTGAAGTTCGCTAATGTGGGGAGACGTTCTGGAGAGCCCCGCTATGACACAACGACTCATCTGCCTGTTCGCGATGTGCGTGATTGCGAGTGGATGCGTGGGCGATCCGCCCGTCGCAGCATCGGACGATGCAGGCAACCTTTCGACCGGCGACGCGGGTACCGGTGAGGGCGACTTCGGACCGGGGTTGCCGACATTCGAGTCGGGCGTTCGGTCGACCGCAGGACTGCTGGCCTACTACCCGGTGCGAGATGACCCGCCGGGCGAACTCGTCGACTACTCGGGCAATCAGCGAAACATTCGGCTGTCATCGAATGTGGTGGTCTCGGACGGCCAGATTTCGATCCCCGGAAACGAAGCAGTAAACGTGCCCCAGGCCGCGGCCATCCTCGAGCAGATGCAGGATGAGTTCACGTTTGAGATCTGGGTCCAATCCAATGGCTATGCGGGTCAATCACTGGCCTCCATCGGTGTGAACGAGTTCTACTCGTCGGAGGATACTACCGAGGCTCATCGCCCCGTCTGCCTGGTCGACTGCGCGGCAGACTCGGGCGGCGTTCGGTCGACTCATGTGATCGAAGAGATGCAACAGTTCGTCGTGACTGGTGCTGATGGAGTGGTCTCGATCTACGTCGATGGGTCACTGGCCGGTGCGTGGCAGGCTTCGGTCGCCGATGTAATCGGCGACGGAGATCTTTCGTTCGGTCCAAACGCATCCGGTCGGGAGCAGAACGTCTCGTTGGTGGCAGTCTACGACCGGGCTTTGTCGGCGGGCGAGGTGCTCTCACACTTCCTCGTTGGACCAAATCCGGCACCCAATGACGAGGTCGACGCGGTTGGTTCAAACCTCTTAGCCGTAACGGCCGAAGCCGGTCTGCACGGCGGATTCCCTGTCTCGGTGACCATTCGCGACGGTTCGAATTCGGTGCCCGACCGCCTGTCGGTTAGCGACACCCAACATGGACTGTTGATTTTGCGCAGCGGTCAGACGGCCACGGACGCCGAGTTGGTCGCGGCGCGTTTGAACGGTGTGGTGGACGTCAATTCACGTAGCGAGACCGGCCGCCTCAGCGTGTTTCGAATGCTCGCCGAGTGGAACACTGGAGCTGATTGGGGCGAGCGGCTCGACGGGCAGCCGTGGAGCAGTCCTGGTGGGGCGAGTCCGGCGGACCGGCTGCAACTCGGTGTGGTGTCGATCGGCCCTACGAGAAATCCACCACGGACCTTCAGTGTCGACGCATTGACCGCCGTCGCTGCGTGGGAGGCGGGCGAGCCGAACTATGGATTCATGTTCGCGTGCGATGCAGCCTGTGCATTCGAGTTGGCGGCCGAGCGAGACTGGACCCATGGAAGCGGACTGCGACTGCTTTCACTCTACTCGGCGACGCCCACGGCTCTTGGGCCCGAGGCGCCGACGAACTTCGAGGCGGTGCCGACAGGCGAGTTGGTGTCGCTTTCGTGGGATTCGGATCACTTGGTCGAGGTCTGGTTTGGAGGCCGCCTACGCCTGCGAACGGCTGCGAGCCTCGTCGAGATTCTGTCTCCCGAGGCCACGACCATCGAGATTCGGTCGGTCGATCAGTGGGGCCGCGCGTCCAGTTTCGTGCGCGCGCAATAGTTGCCGCCTGGCGATGCCTCGCTCCCACCCGCAAATCCTGCTAAAACGCCACGCATGAAGAGCGTAATCACGATTGCCATCTTGCTGATGTCGAGCGCGTCAGCCTTTGCTCAAGACACTGGCGAAACGACCCGCGAGGTCGTGGGGGTCACCAACGACGGAAAAGTCGTCGTCCGCGCGATTTCGCAGGGCGAACGCATCGTCAAAGGGGCTTCGAAAAGCTACTACTTCGAGCTCGACGAGGTCTGGGACCCACGGTTGAGCACCGCCATCGAAGCCCATCGGCGCGGGGAGCCGACGGGATACGAACACCCCGGCTGGAAGAAGGCTTCATCGGCGAATCTGGTCTTCAACACGTGGGCCGAAGGGCAGGCAAGCCCCGACGGAAAGCATCTCGTGGTGACGGTGATTCGCGAGACGAAGAGCCCTGGGAATGAGGGCTGGGTGTGCACCGCGACTGCGCGAACCATCGTGATGTCGCGCGAGGCGGGCGCTGCATTCAATGCGGCTGAGAAGGCGTTCGACGGTGAACCAGCGAGCCGGGAAGGAGCCGCCACGTGCCCGAAGATCAAGGTTCGAAGCGGCTGGTCAAAGGATGCGAAACTGTTCGTGGTCGAGCGGGTCGTCGGAGACGAGTTCGGGGTTGTTTCGGGCTCGACGGATTCAACCGGAAGTTGGGCCGAGAGTCCCATGCGCACGGGTCGACCACTCGATCCGCTGGGCAATCTTGCGGTTGGGCCCCTGCGTGACGCCTGGGAGGCGCTCTTGTCGGCACGGCCTGCGGAGGCTCAGAAAGCGCTGGCAGAGCAAGCTGAAGAGACCGGGTGGAGCAAGCTCGCGGCTGCGTGGGTCGCGGCGAAGACCGGCGATGAAAAGGCCGCCCAGAAGGCGGCGCGCAAGGTCGAGCGAGAAGTGAAGGGCGACCCGATCGGCCTGGCGATGCTCGGAGGTGCGTACGCGCTTGCCGGGGACAATCGACGAACGAAGAAGGCGCTCAACGATGCGTTGAAGGCGGGGAAGACGTGGCAGCAATACGTGCAGATGGCGCTGTTGTTGGAAGACGTCGACCTGTCGCTGTTCAATCAGGTGCTCGTGTACGGATTGAGCACGGAAGACGGCAAGGCGAATGCGGCCCCGTGGGCTTGGCGTCTGCTGATCGACGGCCTTGCTGATGCCGGAATCGCCGAGCGGGGAGAGGCTTTGTTGGAGCGAATTCCGGCCGAGGAGCCGGCTCGGGCGGGCGCAGAAGCTCGGCTAGCCGTGGGGGCAGGCAATGGCGCGAAAGCTCGAGAGCGCTCGCGAGTGATGCTGTGGGGCAACATCGGAAACTGTGACGCCTACCTCCTCGCCGGGCGCGCCGAGTTGCTCTCGGGCGCTCCGGCTGCCGCAATCCCCCTCTTGAACGCAGCCACGTTCTGCGACGGTCGTTCCGCCGAGGGTTGGTACTTCCTGTCGGAACTTCACCGGGCAGCGGGCAGGACGACTCCGGCAGTCGAGGCGGCGAAAGCTTATCTGGAAATCGCGCCGGCTCGTCGAAACGATGCGGTCCGAGACCTTCGTCGGGACCGTGCTCAGAAGGCTGTCGAGCGCTTGAGCGAGCCGGGCATTGGCCTCGTCTCGCTTGCGTGTCGGCGGTTGGGTCCGGCGTTCCTGTGTCAGGGCGTGGTCGTGAACGCGTCCGATGCGCCGATCGAGGGCGTCGCTGCAACCATCAAGACCAAGAAGGCCGAGCTCGGCAAGGCGGACCTCCCGGCGGTACCTCCCGGCGAGACCCGGTCGTTTGGAATCCGAGTGGAGACGCTCGAAGACGCCACCTTCAGCGTCGGCCGCGACGAGGCCGAGCAGAAGCGAAACGAAGTCATCAACCTTGGCCGCGGCTGGTAATCATGCTCACTGTCCATCACCTCGAAAACTCACGTTCGCAGCGAATTCTGTGGCTACTCGAGGAACTCGCGACCGAGTACGAGATCAAGGAATACGAGCGGGACCCCAAGACGATGCTCGCGCCGAAGTCGCTGCGCGACATTCATCCGCTGGGGAAATCACCGGTCATCACGCATGACGGCAACACCATCGCGGAGTCGGGAGCGATCATCGAGTACATCCTCGATGCGTTCGACGACAGCTCGTTGCGGCCCGATCCGGGAACGCCGGAGTTCCTGCGCTATCGCTACTTTCTTCACTACAGCGAGGGCTCCGCGATGAGCC
This sequence comes from uncultured Bradymonadales bacterium, assembly GCA_964384605.1. Classification (GTDB taxonomy): domain Bacteria; phylum Myxococcota_A; class Bradymonadia; order Bradymonadales; family Bradymonadaceae; genus CAYLMO01. Next base: position 34,169 of record CAYLMO010000055.1, read on the forward strand.
CATTCCTGCTGAAGGTGGTCTTCGACCAGTTGCCCAAGCAAGGGCCGCTCCTGATGAGACCGCTCCTGTCGGCCGTCTCCAAGACCGTCAACAACGCCTACATCGCCGGCCAACTCCGCCTGCACCTGAAGTTCATCGAGTCCAAGCTCCAAGACCACGAATGGTTCGCCGGCCCCACCTTCACCGCCGCCGACATCCAGATGTCATTCCCACTCGAAGCCGCCATCGCCCGCCTCGACTGCTCCGCCTACCCCCAAATCCGCGCCTTCATCGACCGCATCCACGCTCGCCCCGCCTACCAACAAGCACTCACCCGCGGCGGCCCCTACACCCTCTAACCCATACCCTTCCCCCACGACCCCATACCCTCGCGACACGGGGCCGCGTTGTCCGTTTTTGTCGTTCTAGATTGCTGGGTTGAATCAGGTTTCTCGGCCAGCTTGGCCGTTCGCTCGCGTACGAAAACACGACGATCCGGGCCGAAACTAGGGCAGGAGCTGACGTTGGACAGAGCGATCGCAGGGTGGGCCGGTCGGCCTGTTCACCTGGGGAGGGACCTACATTCTGGGGCTCTCAGTCAGGCCACCA
>CAYLMO010000056.1:0-34200 GCA_964384605.1 uncultured Bradymonadales bacterium
ATTGGAGCATGTAGACGACTGTACCGCGGTTCGCGCAGTCGGTGAGCGCGTCGACGGAACGCTTCTCGAAATGAACATGAGCGAACAAGAGGCGAGCGATCAGCCGGACGACCCAGCCAAAGCTCGACAACATTCCGGTCGACGTCGGCCGTTGACTCAAGCGCCGGGCGAGCTCCGTGCGCTCCGACTCCCGCGCCAGATCCTCGACCTCCGAACCCTCGTCACCGAGTCCACCACCCCAATCGTCGAAGTCGACGAGATCGAGGCTAGATACACTGGACTCGTCCTCGACCGACTGTTCGTCGCTCTCAGTCGATCCGGGCTCGTGAGATGCCGATGTCATTGTTGCGACCGTCCTATTTGTGGGTTCACAGATACAGCGGCCATCGAGACACCAAGGTAAACGCTAGATCCCCCGACTCCAAGCGCTCGCGCTGACCTTCTTCACTTCTCAACGTCGGAGACCTTGCGTATCCTCCCGCGCATGAAGCCAATCGACGCCATCGATTTCCTCGGAAGATCCACGCTGCCCGCGCTCGTGCTCGATTTTGACGGCGCGATCCTCTGGTACAACCAAGCGTGGACCGACCTGGTCCAGACGGATTCGGAAGGCCGTCGATTCGTGGATTTCGTTGCCGAACGAGACCGAACGGCGCTCAAAGAGTTCGATCAGCTGATGTCACAGCATCGACGATTGCGTCGAACGATGTGGCTTCGCCGAGCCGACGGCGATTTTCTCGCCGACGGCGAAGGTGTGGTCGGCGACGAACGCGTGCTCGTAACCTTTCGCGACGTCACGCGCCCAGACCTCGACAGCAGCTCTCCGCTCCCTCTCCTCGAAGAATTCGCCGAGATTGGACACTGGCGCACGAGCCCAAACGGACTCGCCATCGAAGCGTCTACCGAGGTGTTTCGTATTTTCGGGCTCGAGCCTCAGTCGAACACGCTCGAAACCCAGACGTTCACCCAGAATTTCCTGCCCGACGAGATGGACCGAATCGCGGCGGAAGCAGCCCGAAAGGTCGAGGCTGGGCTTCCATTCACCGTCGTCACATTCGTACAACGCGGCGACGGTTCCATCGTCGAGGTCGAGATTCGAGGAGTGGCGCAGCACGACGAGAACGGCGAGTTCATCGGCACATTTGGAACGATCCAAGACATCTCGGCTCGCTCCGCACAACAGCGACGAGAGGCCGCGAAGACCAAGGTGAACGCCCTCTCGACGTTCGCCGCTGGCGTTACGCACGAGATGAACACGCCGCTGGCCGTCATCGCCACGAACGTCGCTTACATACGTGAGCAGCTGGGCGGTCCCGAAACTCCTCCCGACCTCGTCGGCGCGCTCGACGACGTTCTTCGCAACCTCGACCGCGCGCGATCCATCGTCGAGAAGCTTCGGCCCATCGCGCACCTCGATCACTCCAAGCCCGACGACATCGACGTCGCCGCGGCGTTGCGCACTGCGGTCGAGGAAACCGCTGCACTCGTGCGCCCCGTCGCCTCGGTTGAACTGCGCACCGAACCGATCCTCCCAACGCTCGTCGGCAATCGGTCCCGCTTCGTCCAGGCGCTGATCAGCGCGATGGTCAACGCCGCTCAGGCGATCGAAGACAGCGATTCCGAACGAGGCTTGATCACACTGACCGCCTCTACCGACGGTCCGAATCTCGTGATCACGATTGGCGATGACGGCGTCGGAATCGCACCCGAGCTGCACGAGTCGATGTTCGACCCCTTTTTCACCACCCGAGATGTCGGGGCGGGCAGTGGGCTCGGGCTGACCGTTCTTCGCAACGTCGTCGCAGAGTTCGACGGCACGGTCTCCGTGGATTCTCGAGTGCCCGGAGGGACCACGCTCACACTCCGGTTGCCGCTCGACGGCGCTCTCCGAGCAACTCCCATCGTGCTGCATCGTCCAAACGGAACGCGGAACGAATCGGGCTGAGTGTTGTCCAACGAGAACCCGACTCGCTCCTCTCTTCGCGAGACCCCCATGGCTCGACAATTTCTCGCCTTGGCGCTGCTTGCCGTCGCCCTCGTCGCTCCCGGCTGTTCCAGCTCGAACGTTCGGCCTGATTCCTCGGTCACGGTCGATCCGGAGGCTCAGAGAAATGCCGAGCTCAACGAAGCGTGCGAAGCCGGGGACTTCGAGTCGTGCGACGCCCTGGCTCACCGACTTCTGCTCGCCAAGGGCGGTCCGACCGACATGGAACGGGCCGCAGAACTCTTCGCCCGGGCCTGCGAAGGGGAGCTTGCCCGGGCGTGCCGCTCGCTCGGTCTAGCCTACCAGCAACAGATCGGCGTCCCTCGCGACGAAACCCGCGCTCGGGTTCTTCTCCAGCGAGCATGCGACTTGGGAGACCTCTCGGCCTGCAACGACCTCGCGGTCGCGCTCGCGCGTACCGGCGAGGACGGTTCGCAGGTTGCGGCGCTACAACAGAAGGCCTGCGAGGGGGGCGACGGAGTCGCGTGCTTCAATCTCGGATTTCGGTACGAGAAAGGAACGCCGGACGAACGCCCGCTCTCCTCGGACTTCTACAAGCGCTCTTGCGACGCGGGATACGCCGAGGGCTGCTACTACCTCGGATTCCAGTACCGTTACGGAGAGTACGTCGAAGCCGACCCAGCAAAGGCGGCGCAATTGTACGGCCGCTCGTGCGACTCCGAGTATGGACGCGCGTGCAACGCGGTCGGGATCATGCACAACCATGGAGTCGGCCTCGAGAAGGACATGAAGGCAGCTATTGATCACTACATGCGCGCCTGCGAATTCGGATTCCCCCGCGGGTGCACCAACGCCGGTATCTCGGCTGAACTCGACCCATCGCTGGTGAAGTCGTCTCCGGCAACGCTGTTCAAGATGGCGTGTGAACGAGGAGACGCCAAAGGATGCTCTCGGCTCGGCGTGCTCTACCTCCGGGGCACTGCCGGCGTGGAACGAGACGAAGCCCAGGCCGCACAGTTCTTCGGCCGCGGTTGCGAAGAAGGACACGCCGGCGCGTGCTCGAATCTCGGCTACCTCCACGAAACCGGTCGCGGAGTCGACGAAGACCCAGCCGTCGCGGCGGAACATTACCGACGCGCCTGCGAAATGGACGAACCCCAAGGATGCCACAACCTCGGCGAGCTAACGTTGAAAGGCAAAGGGGTCGATGCTGACCAAGGCGAAGCAATCGACCTCTTCATGATGGCCTGTGAGAAAGGCAACGCCTACTCATGCAGCTACATCGGATCTCATCTCGTCGAAAAAGGGGAAAAACGAGATTTCGGGATGACGCTGCTCCAGCGCGGGTGCGACGAGGGAGACGACTTCGGATGCTCAAAACTCGAAATGAATAAGAAGAAATCTGGCAACGTCTCGAAGCCAAAGTGACCGAAACGTCATCTTAAACAGGAATCCGCGACTTGATGTGGAACTCAGCATCATCAAGTATGGAAATTAAGTATCCTTCCTCGACAAGGCACCATCATGCGGCGACTCGTCGTTTTCACCGTATTGGCCCTCGTGTCTCTGGCACTCAGCGGCTCTGCATTCGCTGAAGGTCCGGCCTACAAAACCTGGCAAAAGGGCCCATGGAAACAACACGACCGCGATCAAGGCATCACGGTCTACATCAATGAGGAAGCTGCTCAGGGGGGCGTAGAAGCTGTCCGAGCCGACCTCATCATCAATGCGCCAGCCGACAAGATCTTCCCTATCCTGATCGACCCCGATCGGGCGAAGTCCTACAGCTTCATCGCGGAATTCAAAGTCGTCGGACACTACGGCGACTGGGGCTATCTTTATCAGCGCGTGCAGACGACCGGCGTCGACGACCGCGACTTCACCGTCCACCTGCGCATGATCAAGCCTTCGACGCCAAATGGCGGTCCCTATGGGTGGGTCTGGAAAGAAGCCAACGAGAAGGGTCCGAAGCCGGTCGATGGCGTCGTTCGAGCCGTCGGCGTGCAAGGGTCCTATTTCCTCACGCCGCTCAAGTCGGGCCAAACGCTCGTCTCGTACCGCGTCTACTTCGACCCGGACTCGTGGGTTCCGAACTTCCTCATCAACCGCGCGGTGCGTAACTCGGCTTTCGAGACCGTGAAGCGACTTCGCTCCGACGCACGAAAGCTCGGCCTGCTCGACTAGCCAGTCGCGAATCCAAAAGAAAAGGCCCACGCAGATGTCTGCGCGGGCCTTTTTCGTTTCTTTGCAACAAGCTCAGAAGACTTCGGCGAGTCGGGCCAGAACCTTCTGCGTCTGCTCCACGGTACCGACCGTCATGCGGATGCAGCCCTCGAGCCCAGGGTAGCCCGAGCGGTCGCGCACGAAGACGCCACGCGCTTCGAGCTGCTCGATGGTCCCTGCCACGTCGGCAGTGCGAATCACCACGAAGTTCGCCGGAGTGACCTGCGCCTCGATGTTCCGCTCTTCGAAGAACTCGCGGAGGAGCTCTTTCGACTCCTTCACTTCTTCGAGGTACGCGTTCAGGTACTCGAGGTCATCGAGCGCCGCGATCGCGCCAATCTGGGCGAGCGTGTTGACCGACTTCGGATTGTAGATGCGGCAGAGCCCCTGAACGATCGCCGGGTGCGCGGCGAGGTAGCCGACGCGCAGGCCAGCGAGGCCGAAGGCTTTCGAGAACGTCCGAGTGACGATGAGGTTCGGGTACTCCTCGACGAGGCCGATACCGGTCTGCTGGGCAAACTCGAAGTAAGCTTCGTCGAGCACGAACAGCGTGTCGGGGTGCGCTTCGCAGAGTCGCGCAACTTCGTCGGAGGGATAGAGCACGCCAGTCGGGTTGTTCGGGCTGACGAGGTAGACGAGTCGGGTGTTGGGGCGAATCGCCTCGCGCACGCCGTCCATGTTGCAGACGAACGGCGACTCGGCCTCGATCGTACGAATCGACGCGCCGCGGGACTGCGCGAACACGATGAAGTGGTTGTAGGTCGGAACCGGAACCACGACGTCGTCGCCCGGATCCAAGAACGTGGAACAGATGAGATGCAAACCGTCGTCGGACCCGTTGGTCGCGAGGAGGTGGTCGGAGCTCAGGCCCGTGTACCCTTCGAGCGCGGTGAGCAGATCTTTGCTGCCGAGCGTCGGATACCAGTTCAAGCCGGGGCCGCCTGCGATGTGCGAGGCGATCGACTTCTTAACCTTGGGGCTCGGCTCGATCGTCGACTCGTTCCAGTCGAGCTTGAACACTTCCGCACGTCCGAGACGATTCTCGATCACGGTCTGGCTGCTGACCGCAACATACGGGGTGAGTTCACGTACCGAAGAGGCCACATCGATCGTCGCGTCTTTCAACGCGCGCAGATGAGCGGCTGCTGAGGGCTGTTCCGGCCCTACAACACGCAGTCTCGCGTCCACGTTAGCCATACATCCTTCCTTCCAGGGGGCTCAAAGCGAGCTGTGCAGCCCAATCCATTTCAAGAGGCCACAAAATGACGGGAACCTGACACACTGCGTCGTAAAGCGTCAAGGCTTAACGCGGTTTGGGTACTCGTCTCGGGGTGATCCACCGGTGCTCGCGCGGGGCATGCAAGCCCGCCCAAGCGCTTCATGCAAACTAGACGCCAGTTTCTACCCTTATTGCTGCGCTCTGGATTAGGGGAGCACCCTCCTTGGGTTGTCTTGGTGGAGCAGCGCCACACCGGGTGTGGAGTAGATCTACTCCGCGATCGACCCTCGCCTCCATGCGAGGATCCGAGATCTCGTAGTCAGTGTGCGGCTGATCGCAGGATCGTCAAGTTCTCGATATGCCCCCGAAGATCTTTTTTTGAATGATGTGCTCCGTGCCGCGTCTGACCCTACGAACCAGACGATGCATTGCAGGAGCAGTCATGAAAGCCAAATTCCTCAACTTCCTTATCGCCCTCGCACTGAGCCTCCCAACCGCAATGGTCGTCTCCATGTCGACCGCGGAAGCTGGCCCTGGCGACACCATTCGCTCCGCGAACAAAGACGGCAAGCGCACTCACAAGCGCGCCAACGCTAAGCGAACGAAGAAGAAGAGCTCCAAGAAGGCGACCACGACGCGTCGTTCCAGCTCGAACCGACGACACGTCACTCGCACGACCACGCATCGTCACTCGCCGCAGCGCACTGTTCGTCGCACCACGACCCGCACCCGTCACGTCCGTTCGGCACCTCGCCGCACGGTTCGACGCACCACGGTTCACCACAACCACGCACGACGCACCCGACACGTGCACCACCGCACGCACACTCGCACCGTGCACCACCACCACTCGTCGACCTCGGCTTCGACCAGCGCCTCGACGACTCGTCGCGCTACCGGTCGCGCCAAGAACGAGAGCAGCATCGAAGCCTACCTCACTGGCGGCCTCGGCTACTCGGGCTTCGCTGCACCGACCATCACGGACGAAGCTCTTCCGGGCGCTGGCTACAACCTCGCACTCGGCGTTAAGGGCGAGTACATCGGCTTCGAATTCGGCTTCAACGGAAGTGGCCACACGTTCGACCCGGCGGCAGGTACCACCGACCTCGCAGTCCTCGGCCTGAGCGCCGACCTGAAAGTCCAGCCATCGTTCGGCCCCTTCGAGCCCTACGCACTGGCAGGCGTCGGCGGCTACTCGCTGCAGGATGGTGTCGTGAACGAAGCATCGGGCGGCGGCGCAATCCGACTCGGCCTCGGCGCTGACTTCCGCTTCGACGACGCAGCACTCGGCGTCCGCTACCTGCACAGCACCTACGGATTCGCCGACGACTCGGGCATCTACGGCGGCGACTTCGGCGCAACCTCGGAGACCCTCGGCGTTAACCTGAGCGTCTACTTCTAAACTTCACGAATGCGGCGGCGCTCCTCTTTGGATTGAGGCGTCTGGTTCAGCGGCCCCTGGCGACATCGCCAGGGGCCGTCCGCTTTTTGTAGAGCTCGATTCGAAGGTTCTCGATCTCGGTTTCGATTTCGGAAGGGTCGGCGTCTTGGGCGCGCACGAGTTCGAGCGCTCTACCGAGGACCGACTTGGCCAACTCGCGAAGCCGTTCCATGGAAGCATCGTCGTTGGCGACCGACCTCGCCTGTGCAGCGACGAGGCAGCGGCGGATCTCGCGAGCGAGGCGGCGGGCATCATCGACATTGCTCTGTGGCGCTTCGGCTTCGAGCAACATCGAACGTACCCAGACGACTCGCAGGTCCGGCGCGAGCGTGTCGGCCGCGAGGACTGGCGCGAGCAACGACTCGGGGGTGGTCTGGCGCTGCTCCAAGAACTGGCGCACGACGAGCGCGATCAGAAGCGCTCCCGACAGAAACAAAACGCCGCCCAGAACAAAAGCGAGGACCGCTTCATCTGGCATCGCTGCGAAGAATTCGGCCATTTGTCGTTGCAAGGGTTGAAGACCGGGGCCACATCGCTATAACCGATCGTCGAGAGCGGGACCATCTAGTGCAGCTAGAAGTCAACGCACACGGTGGATCGAACCCTCCGAAGAGGGGCGCGACGAATCTTGACGCTCCCCCGGGCACGGCGTAACGTAGCGGTAGACGAGCAAGCTACTTTTTCTCTTGATGCCTACGTGGGCGGGCAGCCGCCCGACGAAGACACAAGGCGAGTAATACATTGAATCGACGTCAAACCGGCGGACATGTCCTCAAGTTCATCTCTGGTAAATATCAGGGCGGTGAATTCCCTCTGGAGATGGACTCCGAGGTCGTCATCGGTCGCTCCAGTGAACTGGATATGGTCCTCGTAGAAGACATGGTGTCGCGCCGTCACGCGCGCATCACGACCTACGGAGGAGAGATCTTCATCGAAGATTTCGGGTCGACCAACGGCACCTTCGTCAACGGCGAGAAGATCACCAAAGCCCAACTCAAAGAGGGCGACCGGATCCTCGTCGGAACAAACATCATCAAACTCGTCCACCGTGATCGTCCCGACGACGACCAAGGGCCGGACATGAGAACGGCCGCCGCAGCTGCCGAGCGTGCGAGCGCAACCCGCACGACCGGCGCCACCCTCACGGGCTCGATCTCCGGCCTTATCGAAGAAGTACCACTCCCCGACCTTCTTCAGCTCTTCTCGACCTCGAAGAAATCGGGCGTGCTCGCGATTCACATGGACAACGACGTCGCACACGTCTTCCTCAACGAAGGCCGCGTGAAGTTCGCTGCCATCAATGACGACCGCGAAGTCTCACCCTACAAAGCGTTCTACCGAATCCTCGGTTGGGACCACGGCACCTTCTCCCTCGAGCAGCCCACCGACGACGAATTCGAAAACGAAATCGAAGAGTCCACCGAAGCGCTCATGATGGAGGGGATGCGCATCCTCGACGAAATTCGCAACCTCGGCGAAGACGTGCCCGACCTCGGAGCACAGCTCGCGGTCAACACGCCGCTCATTCCGCCGCTGCGAAGTCTCACGCCGGAACTACTCGATACCATCCAGCTCGTCTTCAACTACCGCTCGGTTTCACAGGTTCTCAACAAGAGCCTCGCCAGCGACCTCGAGACGATGCAGGACATCGTGTACCTCATCCGGAACGACTACCTGCACGCTGAATAGGGCCTGTGTCACAAGGCCCACCATACGCGCCGCCCACCGGCGCCTCTCCGCGTACACCTCCGCACAATGACGACGCCGAGCGCTCTCTGCTCGGCGCCATCCTTTTGGACAACCGCGTCATCGACGAAGTCCAGGCGATCGTCGCCAATGACGACTTCTATCGAGAGTCACATCGCCACATCTACCGCGCGATGCTCGACCTCTCGTCACGAGGCGACGCCGTCGACACCATCACGCTTGTCGACCAGCTGAACGCACAAGGACTCCTCGAATCGGTCGGCGGTCCAACCTTCGTCGCAACCCTCTCGAACGCGGTCCCGTCCGCGCAAAACGTCGAAAACTACGCGGAGATCGTCGCGCGAAAGTCCGCCCTGCGCGATTTCATCGCGACCGCGGATTCCCTCGTCGAACGCTGCTACGACGACGTCCCAGACTTCGAAGCGTTCATGGACGAAGTCGAGCAACAGCTCTTCTCCATTACGCAGCGCGGCGCGAAGAAGGCTTACTCTTCGATGCGGGAGGTCATCAAAGAGGCCTTCGCTCAGATCGAAGCGCTTTACGAAAAGAACCAACACGTCACAGGCGTACCGTCGGGATTCATCGATCTCGACGAAGTCACGGCCGGCTGGCAGCCCTCCGATCTCATCATCCTGGCCGCTCGTCCCGCCATGGGTAAGACGAGCTTCACGCTCAATATGCTGACCCACGCAGCGATCGAGCGCGGCCTCGCGGCCGCCTTCTTCAGCCTCGAGATGTCGAATCAGCAGCTCGCCATCAGGATGCTCTGCTCCGAAGCCCGTATCGACCAGTCACGGCTCCGGCGCGGAAACATGACGGACCAAGAATGGGCCCGTCTGGTCAAAGCGGCCGCGACTTTGAGCAAGTCGAAGATCTTCCTCGATGACACCCCTTCGCTGCCGATCATGGAGTTCCGCTCGAAGGTCAGGCGCCTCAAGGCCGAGCAAGACATCGGCATCATCTTCATCGACTACTTGCAGTTGATGCGGGGCACCAATCGTTCGGCCTCCGGCTCGCGTGAGCAGGAGATTTCCGAAATCTCGCGAAGCCTCAAGGCGGTCGCGAAAGAGCTCGACGTGCCGGTCATCGCGCTCGCTCAGCTCAACCGAGGCGTTGAATCCCGCGCCGACAAACGCCCCATGATGAGCGACCTTCGTGAGTCGGGCGCAATCGAGCAGGACGCAGACATCATCACATTCATCTATCGTGACGAGGTCTACAACCCGGACACCGAACGCAAAGGGATTGCCGAGATCATTCTGGGCAAACACCGTAACGGCGCCCTCGCCACGGTCGACCTCCGGTTTTTCGGGAAGTTCACGCGCTTCGAAAATCTCGCGCCGGGTGCCGAGATTTGAAGCGATTTGCCCTCATTGTGGTGCTGGCGAGCGTCCTTGGCTGTGATCAGAAGGACCTGCCGGAGCCGCCTCAGCCAAACGAAAAGCAGTCGACCTCTCCGACAGCCGTCGAAGGGGATTCCTTCGATGCGCTCGCCCCGCCCGCCCCCCGGATGACCATGCCACCGGCTCTGCGCACGATGCGCCTGGCCGACCGGTCAGTCGGCACGATCACTGCGCCACAGACGCCCGAGCGCACGCTCAACGCACTCGGCCTGGCAGCGTGCCAAACGGGATGGACGTTTCAAGGGCTCTATTTCAACGACGAGGGCGTGCTGGTCGCGACCCAACCGATGTCGGTTGGGCTCGCCGAGATTCCGGTCGGCAAGAAGGTGAAATATCAGAGTCCTGACACCGAGGGACGCGCACTATTGCTAGACTTCGACGCGTTTGGTTACGACCGGATCGTCGGTACTTTGACCGTTCTGGACACGACCGCAAACGACGCTCCTCTCTTAAAGCTCCACGTCGACGGGAAGCCGACGGCTCTCGCCAATGCGCCTGGGCTGGGGCCCGCCGGCTGCTTCGATACGGGCTACTGGATGGCGGAATCCGGCGACGAAAAGAAATTCGGACCGGTGACAGCCGTCTACGACCCGGCGAATCTGCACTACGTCGGCGCGCGCATCACTCCCACCGTCAGTCTGGTCTTCCTGTTCACGCTGAAGCCTGCCGAACGTGGGCAAGGCGATTTGATCAAGACGACAGTCGCGAAGATCCAAGAAAAGCCGGACCTCATACCGATCCGTATCTACCTCGAACGCCGCACGAACGAGGCATCGCCCAAGGCCGAAACGGGGCCGCTCATCAAGCTCGAGGAGCACCCATTGGTGGCGGGTGAACTGTTCGCTTCGTTCACCACGGGCGAGGTTGGTGGGCCAATGCGGCTCGAGCTCAAGGGAGCGGAGTTCCCAAAATGGGACGGCCCACTTTCGGGTGCGAAAGCGGACCGTATTCGGCTCGAAACGCTGTTTGTGACGGACTCCGAGGGCGAAGAAGTGCCGCTCCCGTCGCAGCCCGATTGGTTCGAGCGGCCACCCGTCGTCCTTCCCTAGATGTGCTCTTTGTGGTCGGGGAAGAACTCCCAATCGCCGACTTCGCGGTACTTCTGCGTCAACGAGATGAAGTAGGCATCCGCCATCGCTGCGAGCTGCAGGATGAACCAGCCGCCGCACGTGAAGATGAAGAGCGCGAAGATGACAATGCCGCGGGTGGTTTGACCGAGAATCATGTGGCCGACGCCGGGCAGGAAGAAGTTCACCGCGATCGCGACGAAGTCGTTCGTCTCGAGCTTGTCGGCGCCCCCTTTCTTTTGGTGGACCAGGTCGTTCTGAGCGGCCCCGGTCGGTGCAAATCCGCCTTGCTGAGGTGCGGTCTGGCCCGGGTCTCCGAGACCAGGTGCGGGCGTTTGGGGTTGGCCAGGGCCGGGCTGCGGCGCCCCGGGTTGTGGCGCTCCGGGCTGAGGCGCACCGGGCTGTCCTGCTCCGGGCTGTTGCGAACCGCCGTCGCCCCATTCACCGCCACCAGGCGAGTTCCCCCAATCGTCGTTTCCGTTCGACATGTCGTTGTCTCGTGTGTCGTGTAGTTCTTAAGAATCGTAGGCCGACCCGACGAGTGCTTCGACTTCGTCGATACTCTTCGGGCAAGAGGCCGTAAGGTTTTCTGGTCCGTCCGCCGTGCAATGCACGTCGTCTTCGATGCGGATTCCGACGCCGCGCATCCCCTCGGGCGCCTTTTCATCATTCGCTGGAATGTAGATGCCCGGTTCGACGGTCACCACCATTCCAGGCTCGAGCACGCGGAACTGCCCATCATCGGCGTAGTAGGAGCCCACGTCGTGGACGTCCATGCCGAGGAAGTGACCGATCCGGTGCGGGTAGTAGTCTTTGTGCGCGTCGTCTTCGATGAGCGCGTCAACATCTCCACTCAGCACACCGAGGTCGACCAGCCCCTGAGTGAGGCGGCGCACCGCGCGCTCCTGCAGCTCGTTGTAGCGAACACCAGGCTGGACGTCTTCGATGCCTTTGATCTCGACCTCGAGCACCAGCTGATAGAGGTCGCGCTGCTCGGGGGTGAACTTGCCGGAAGCCGGGAACGACCGCGTGATGTCCGCGGCGTAGTAATCCCACTCACACCCAGCGTCGATCAAAACGACGTCTGACTCGCCGAGGCGAGCATTGTTCTCGGTGTAGTGGAGGATGGTCGCATTGTCGCCGCCGCCCACGATCGACTCGTAGGCAGGGAAGCTCGCGCCGTTCATTCTGAAGTGGTGCTCGATGATGGCCTGGAGTTCGTACTCGAACATCCCCGGCCGGCAGTGTTTCATCGCGAGGGCATGCGCCTCTGCGGTGATCTGGGCGGCACGACGCATCTTCTCAATCTCGCCGGGCCCCTTGCGCACGCGTGCCTCGTGGACGAGGTCTCGGGCGTCAACGATTGCGCGAGGCGCAGCAGGCGGCTCGTTGCGACGAAACCGCAGGGTGTTCACCCACTTCGTGATTCGGTCGTCGAAGCGCCGGTCCTGCCCGAGCGTGTAGTAGAGCGTGTCGCGGCCAGCCAGATACTTCGGCAGCATCTCGTCGAGCTCTTCGACGGTGTATGCGGCGTCGGCGCCGAACGTCGAGACTGCGCCTTCCGGCCCAAACCGACGACCGTCCCACAGCTCGCGCTCTTTGTTGCGTTCTCGCACGAACATCACGAACTCACCCTCATCGTGATTCGGTGCGAGAACGATCACCGCCTCGGGCTCCTCGAATCCGCTGAGGTAGATGATGTCGCTTGATGCCCGATAGGGGAACGACGTGTCGCGTGAACGGTTCCGCTCCGGATTCGCCACGAAAACGGCAACTCCGTCGGGACCCATCTGCTTCAAGATTGCGGCGCGTCGCGCGGCAAAGTGTTTCGGCTCGAATGCGTTCATTACTACCTACTCAGTTGAGCGCCTGCAGGAAACTGGTGCCCTCGTCCCACGGCACCTCGAAAAATTCGCCCAGGGTTGCACCGATGTCGGCGAACGATGCTCGCGTGCCGAGATCGGCTGCTGCGTCAGCCCCTTTTACCATTGCCAAAACCGGCACGTATTCGCGCGTATGGTCCGTGCCGCGATAGGTGGGGTCGTTGCCGTGATCCGCGCTAATCACGAGGAGGTCACCATCCTCGAGGGCGTCCACGATGCTCGGGAGCTGTGCGTCGAATGCTTCGAGTGCTCGAGCGTACCCCTCCGGGTTGCGACGGTGCCCGAACTTGGCATCGAAGTCGACGAGGTTCGTGAAGATGAGTCCGTCTCGGTCGCCGATGCATGCCAACGTATGCTCAACTCCTTCGTCGTTGTTTGCGGTGTGGATGTCGTCGGTGATGCCTCGATGCGCGTATATGTTGGCGATCTTGCCAATCCCAGTCACGCGTACCCCTTGATCGACAAGTCGGTCGAGCAGCGTCGGTTTGGGTGGCGGGAACGTGAAGTCGTGGCGGTTTGCCGTACGCGTAAAATCGGGCCATTCACCCACATACGGCCGCGCAATCACACGGCTCAACCCTCGGGGGATGACGATGTCGTACGCCTTTTTGCACCAGTCATAGAGCGTCTCGAGCGGCACCACGTCCTCGTGGGCCGCGATTTGGAACACCGGGTCGGCCGAGGTGTAGACGATCGGCCAACCGGTCTCCGCGTGCTGTTGACCGAGCTCCTTGATGATGACCGTACCGCTCGCCGCTCTGTTGCCGAGCACACCGCCGCATCCGGTCGCCTCGATGAACTCGTTGATGATGTCGTCGGGAAAGCCAGACTCCATGAACGTCTGGAACGGTTCGTCGAGAATGCAGCCGACGAACTCCCAGTGACCGGTCGCGGTGTCCTTGCCGAGACTCACCTCCATCATGCGTCCGTAGCTCGCCACGGGCGATTCCACCGGGTCGAGCTGCGGTAGGCCCTCGATGTTCCCCAGGCCGAACGACCTCAGATTGGGCAGCGAAAACGGCGAGACCGTCTCGGCAATGTGGCCGAGCGTGTGAGACCCGACGTCTCCGAAGTCGGCCGCATCGGGAAGTTCTCCACACCCGACGCTGTCGAGCACGATGAATACCGCTCGTTTCGTTGTGCTTGCCATGTTGTCTCGCAGCTTTCGTTTCGCGGGCATCGTAGCTTGCGCCGGCCTCGCGTCTCAAGTTTCGCGCGCGCTTAGTTCTCGAAGTCAGCGATGACTTCAGCGATATCGTCCTGCGCCGCTCTCAATCTCCACGCGTATACAGGCGTGTCGTTGAGGATGATCGAATAGGCGACCATCCGGCCCGATCGGGTCGTCAGATACCCGGACAACGCGGTGACCTCGTTCAACGTTCCCGTCTTGCCGCGAAGAGTCTCGGCCGTGTGGCCTTTGTCGAGACGCCGTTGGAGGGTTCCGTCGACTCCCGCGATCGGAAGGGAAGCTTGGAACTCGGCCGCGTACCGATGCTTCGCCATACCGCGAAGCAGCTGCACGACCTGCTTGGGCGAGACCAGATTTCCGTCGTAGAGACCGCTGCCATTCTTGAACGCGATCGACTCGACTCCAACTCCGAGCTCCTTGGCGACCTCGGTGTATCGGGTTCGGGCGATTTCGTCGGAGTAGACGTCGCCGTCGATTCCAACGTGTCGGAACAGCATCTCGGCCATGAAGTTGTTGCTGAACTTGTTCATCAGATAGACGACGTGGGCCACCGAATCGGACTCGTGGGTGAGCAGAGTGTCCAAGCCGTTTGGCGTTTCACCTCGTTTCACTTTCCCCGTGACCTCGATGCCGACCCACTCGAGTGCGCGCTTGAAAGCGCTACCGGCGAACAGTCCGGGTGTCTCGACACGTTTCCGAGCGACGACTGGTGTCGCCGAGTTTCCGATCTGCCCGGTCACCTTGATGATTGTCGCTTCGCCTTCGAACCGAGCAGACACGTACGCGCGCCGGCTTTTGCCGCTGACGGTCTTGGCGCTGCTCTCGACCTGGACGTAATCGTTCGGAGGGTCGAGGCGCACTCGAGCCGGCGAACCCACCTCCGTCGGCTCGACGATGACCGTGATGCCATTGAACGCGATACTGAACGCACCAATCGCCGGGCGGTAGGCCGCCTCTTCATCTTTCTGTTCGAACGCAGGGGGCAGCCCTGAACCGAATGCTCCTTCGTCGACGACGACATCTCCCTCGATCTTCTCGACGCCCTTTGCCTTCAGCTCCATCGCCCAGTGAACGAGGTCTTCGAAGTGAAGCGCGGGGTCGCCGACGCCCTCGACATAGAGCCCCGAAACGGTCGAGCCGGACCTCTCGCCACGTACCTTGGTGTACCACCGATGCCCGGGCCCGAACGTGTCGAGTGCTGCGGCAGCGGTGAACAGCTTCTGATTACTCGCCGGATTGTAGCTCTCGGACTCGCGGTTCTTCGCGAGCACCTCGCCAGACGCGACATCGACCGCATACACGCCAACGCGCGAGTTCGAGACTCCCTTTACGGAGAGCACCGACCGCAGGTTGCGCTCGAGTGCGCTCGTGTCAGGCGCTGACTCTTGGGCGAAGGCGGGCGAAGCCGCAAACAAGATCAGGAGGGCGAGAAGTGCGGAGATTCGTTTCATGTGCAACTCGAGAGGATACGCCAGGGAGAAACGGTACGACGGCGGTTCATTCATCCCACGTCACCACGATTTTCCCAATGTGCTCTGCGGCTTCTAGCGCTCGAAAAGCTTCTGGAGCGTCCTCGAAGGCAAAGGTCTGATGGACCACCGGGTGAATGTCGTGCAGTGCAATCGCTCGATTCATCGCCTCGAAGCTTTGGCGATGACCCACGAGCACGCCTTGAAGCCGCACGTTCTGCATCAGGATTGGGACGATGTTGAGTGGTTCAGCCGCGCCCGAAAGCACTCCGATGATGCTGATCTCGCCACCGACTCGGATGGCGCGCAGCGACTGTTGGAGGGTTCCGGCGCCGCCGACTTCGACGATATGGTCCACGCCGACGCCGTCGGTCAGGGCTTGCGCTTCGCTCCCCCACTTCGGGTTGGTCTTGTAGTTGATCGTCTCGTCGGCACCGAGCTCGCGAGCGACGTTCAGTTTGTCGTCGCTGCTCGAGGTACAGATGACGCGAGCGCCGAGCGCTTTGGCAAACTGAAGCGCGAAGATGGACACTCCACCAGTGCCCTGCACGAGTACGGTGTCGCCAGGCTTCACCGACCCTTGGGTAACCAGCGCCGACCAGGCAGTGACCGCGGCGCAGGTGAGCGTCGCGGCTTCGTGGTCACTCAAGTTCTCCGGCGCATGAACCCAACCCTCTTCGTGCAGACAAACGAACCGTGCGAGCGTCCCGTCGAGCGGACCACCGAGCGACGTACGGATACGCTCCTTGGTGGGCTCGCCATCGATCCAGCCTTGGCTGAAGATAGGGCAGACGCGGTCGCCCGCCTCAAATCGCGTCACACCCTCGCCTACTTCGACCACGCGGCCGACACCGTCGGAGCACGGGATCAGCGGGAGGGGCTGACGTGGGTTGTATCGCCCGTCGACCGTCATCAGGTCGCGGTAGTTCAGTGATACCGCGCTCATCTCGACGACAATCTGTCCGAAACCCGGTGACGGAGCGGGTCGTTCGACGAAGCGAAGTTGGTCGACCCCAAACGATTCCGAGATTTCCAGCACGTTCATCGCAGTTCTCGCATCTTCAAATTGGTGGCGCGTGGCGGCACCAATGAACTATCACATCACGTCGCCGCCGACCATGAATTGCGCGGCCGCCGAAATGCTGACAAAGCTGGCGCGACGTGATTGAATGCCGCTCGGAACACGACTCATCGAGATAACGTCATGGCCCAACCGACCGCACAAGAACCACTCGTCGTCGTAGGTGCTGGCCTCTCCGGCTCCCTGCTCTCGCTCTACCTGGCGCAGCGAGGCTACTTCGTCGACGTCTACGAGTACCGGCAGGATTGGCGCGACGCGGGGTTCATCGGCGGCCGGTCGATCAACCTCGCTCTCTCGACCCGTGGCCTGAACGCGCTGGCCGGCGTAGGCCTGGACGAGAAGATTCGGGAGGCCTGCATTCCGATGCACGCGCGAATGATGCACGACGTCGATGGCAACCTGACGTCGCAGCCGTACGGAAAGCAGGGCCAGTACATCAACTCGGTTTCGCGTCAGCTTCTAAACGAAGTGTTGATGGAGGCCGCCGACGAGCACCCGCACGTCAACTTCCACTTTCGAAAGCGATGCGTGGATATCGACCTGGAAGACGGCAGTCCGACGTTCGAAGACCTCGAGTCGGGCGAGCAAGAGAAGGTCAAGACGCGCTACCTCTTTGGCGCCGATGGCGCGTTTTCTTCGGTGCGGGCGCGGCTTCAGAAGACCGACCGTTTCAACTATCAGCAGCAGTACCTACCGCACGGATACAAAGAGCTCTCGATCCCGCCGACGGCCGACGGCGGCTGGCGCCTCGAGAAGAACTACCTGCACATCTGGCCCCGAAAGGACTTCATGATGATCGCCCTTCCCAACCTGGACGGGTCGTTCACGTGCACTCTCTTCATGGGCTTTGAGGGTGGCGAGAATTCGTTCTCGGCGCTGCAGTCGGATCGTGACGTGATGCAGTTCTTCGAACGGGAGTTCGCCGACGCCCTCCCCCACATGCCGACGCTCCTCGAAGACTGGCACGACAATCCAACGAGCAGCCTGGTGACTGTTCGCTGCTCGCCATATCACTCCACCGATCAGGTCATGATTCTGGGGGACGCCGCGCATGCCATCGTGCCGTTCTACGGGCAGGGGATGAATGCTGCGTTCGAGGACTGTTTCCTCATCGACCAACTGCTCGACGAGCACGCACCCAACTGGGGCACGATCGGGCGGGAGTTCAGCCGCACCCGAAAGGCGGATGCTGACGCGATCGCGGACCTCGCCCTCTACAACTTCGTCGAGATGCGCGACAAGGTCGCGAGCCCGGCGTTTCTGTGGCGGAAGAAGCTCGAGAAAGTGTTGCACAAGCTCGCGCCAAACTGGTGGATCCCGCTCTACACGATGGTGACGTTCACGAATCTTCCCTATTCGGAGGCTCAGGCCCGTGCGGCACGACAGGATCGCTACCTCACGCTGGGCCTCATCGTCGGCGCAATTCTACTCAGCCTCGCCCTCGCCGCGTTGCTGTTGGCGTTCGCGCCCTGGGCGTCAAACATTTGACGGCCCGGTCGCCGCAATTGGTCAACCGACACCGCAGCGCTCTGACATTGAGATCAGCATCAACACAGAGATCTGTGTTTCGCGTTTGGACCTACAGCATTCCTTCAGTTGTCCCGAAACGTAAATTGAGCACTCAGGCGAATCATTTGGGCCTGATGTGACGTCTCATAGACGAAGAAACTTGAGAGTCCTTTGAATAATGGAATGGTCTCTGCACGTTTCACTAGTGTCCGGGCAACTGGACACCCGTTTCCGCTCATAGTGACGGAGACGCAACCCGAAGCAGGACAAGGCCATGCTTCCGGAATACATCATCTACGACGAGCTCAAACGGCAGCGGAAGCGAGAGGAGGTCCAGCAGGATCGGCCTCAGCTGGAGATCCCCCGCTACATGCCCTACTGGCCGGAGAAATCCGAAGAGGAAGGTGAGTCGGAAGAGCGCGAGCGAGAAAGCGACGTCGTCATCATCCAGATGTGACGCCAGCCTTTTCGAGCCAGGGTTCGAGGCGCAAAACCTCGGCCCCGCGGAGCATTACGCTCTCAGGCACTCCGAGTGCGCGGAACACTTCGAGGTTCCGTTGGATCGGATTGTCGATGGCGCCAAGCTCACGAACGCGTTGAAAGCCTACCTGAAAAGCAAATACCACCGGCGAGACCGGCACGGGGAAATCACTTCCGAGGATCGTTCGCTTGAGCGCGATTTCGCTCGCCAACACCTTGTGGATGTAGGGGAACCGCGAGACCGACGCCATCGCCGAGATGTCGCCGTAGAGTTGGTCAAACTCCTCGAGCATGGCGACCCATGTGTCGAAGTCCTCTTCGATGTGCGCGACGCCTGAACCAGCGCAATGCGCGGCGATCACCTTCACACCACAATTCAGCGGTAGTTCTAGCCGACGCGGCTTGCCGTAAGCCTGCTCGATCGGGGGGATCGTGTGCTCGAACGAGGTGTGAGTGAGGAGCGGAATCTCGTAGCCCGCAAGCTTCTCCCAGAACGCGGTGTAGGCCTCGTTACCCGGGTCGAACCCCTGACTGTTGGGCAACGCCTTCAGCGCGACGGCACCCAGTTCCGCCACGCGATCGAGCTCGTCGAGCGCGTCGGCCCGCTGCGGATTGATGCTGGCGATCGGCAATAGTTGTTTGGGGTCGTCGTCGCAGACGTCGAACAGATAGTCGTTCGAGACGAGAATCGCGGTTCGGCCTCGGTCGAGCGCACCCGCGTCGTCGTAGACACCATCGAGGGCGAGCATGCCGACCGCGTCGACCTCCGACGCCGATACCCATTCGTAGAGCTTCTTTCGGTATGCGCGGTCGAGCTCGTCTTTGTCGATTCCGCGCAGTCCCAGCGCGAAGCTCAACAAGTGGAACACCAACCCGGACTGCATTCGCGCACTCGCGTAGCAGCCATTCGCTTCCTGCATGCCGATGAGGTGAACATGGGTATCGATCAGCATCGGCATCCTTCTCGAGCGGGTCGGCGCTACCGAATCCCTGCGATGGGCGCGAGAAACAGGTCAGCCATCGCCTGAAGCAGCGCACGCATTTCGGGCGACTTCGCGATCACGACCGAGTCCACCGCCAATGCTCGGCGTCGATCGATCTCCGCGAACGCTGCGGCTTTCGCTCCAGTCCGCTCGAAGAGGTCGAGAACGCTGTTCACGTCGTCTTGGTCGACGTCCGCGCGGTCTCGGCGCAACAACGCGCGCAACCACTCGGACTCTTCAGCTGACGCGTGCTCGAGCGCATGGACCACGAGTGCCGAGATCTTGCCTTCGGCGATGTCCGAACCCACGAAGTCTCGGCCTTTGTCGCCATACAGATCGAGCAGGTCGTCTTGGATCTGAAAGAGCACGCCCAGGTGCGATGCGGATTCGGCGAGTGCATCGACAAGCTCGTCGGAGGCACCGCACAGTAGTGCAGCTCCGGCGACCGGAAGAGCAAAGAGTCCGCTCGTCTTGCCTTCGACCATCGCGAAGTACCCTTCGCGTCTTGGGCGATCTTCGGTCTGCAGCAGGAACTCCCGCTCCTGGCCGTCGATCACGCGGAGCGTTTCGCGGAGGATCCGACGCTGGATACGCAGTTTGAGTTCGGCTGGGCCCTCGAGCTCCTGAGCGAGCAGCATCGTGTAGTACAGCATCGCGTCGCCCAGGTTGATCGCCCTCGCTTCGCCATACTTCACCCAAACCGCGGGCTGACCACGACGAGTCTCGTCGCCATCCTGCAGGTCGTCGTGAACCAGTGTTGCGTTGTGGAGGATCTCGCAGGCCGCAGCGAAGGGGATCACGCCACGTGGATCTTCACCGAGCACGTCGGCCACCAATAGCGGCAGAAGCGCGCGTAGGCGCTTGCCACCGGTCGCAAGGTGGTAGTCGCACATGGCGGGCAAGGAGCTTCCGGCGGGCGAGCTGTCTTCGACCGTGTCACGCATGGTCGACATGACATCGTCGAGGTGTGCCGTTCGAAGCTCTTCGAGCCGCTGGAGAAGTTCGTCGGACATAGCCGCTTTGGCCAAAGGAGTCGGTTTCGGTGCGCCCATCGTAGTCCTCGATCGTCTCATGTAAATGGTCGTCAGACCGATGAGATGCGAACAATCGTCGTCAGGTACAGACGAGCGATCGAGAAAATGGATCAAACAACGAAACCCCGCCGCCCATAGAGGCGCCGGGGTCAGTCATGCGCGCTGAGGATGTCGACTTAGTCGGCGTCCTGGCGGTGCGTCGTGTACGGAAGCAGCGCAATTTGGCGAGCGCGAACGATTGCGCGACGCAGCTTGCGCTGGTTTCGAGCCGTAACACCCGTGATGCGACGAGGAAGGATCTTCCCGGTCGACGTCACGAAGAGCTTGAGGAGCTCAGGGTTCTTGTAATCGATCTTCCACGACGCATTTTGCTCGAAGGGATCGACCTTCTTGCGACGCCGCCAGTTGATGCTCTGGTACTTAGCCATCAGTTCATCCTTTCAGACAATTGAGCTTACTTAATCTTGGCTTCCACGAACTCGACGTGCTTGCGCACGACCGGGTCATACTTCTTCATTCGAAGCTTTTCCGGGGTCTTACGCTTGTTCTTCGTCGTCGTGTAGAAGTAGCCCGTTCCAGCCGAGCTCACCATTCGAATCTTTTCACGCATGACATCTCCGTCGCGTTTTCACGTGACCTTACGATAAGCGCGCCAAATCTGGCGCTTCGGCAGGTTCAACCATTACCAACAAAAATTTGGCCCGCCGAGGGTCGGCAACCCTAGGGGATGGACTTCGAGTTTTCAAGGAAAAACTCAGTACCAGCGCACTGTCACGACCCCATTCACCGTGTCGAACCTGGCATTGTTGTAGAAGTGACGCGTGTAGCCTGCGCCAAATCCGATCGCCGTCGTGCCGTTCAGGAAGAATTCGTAGCCCGCTCCAACCTTCAGCGCTAGCCCCAGCTCACGGTACGTGAAGGTCTCCACGTCCCCGCGGGCCGTGTCGAAGGCAGCATACGCCAGCCCCGCCCCACCCTCGGCATACAAGCCGTCGATGATGAAGAAGTTCGCAGCAGCAAGGAAGTTCAGATGCTGGTGCTCCAGCGAGCGATCGCCGAGCCGCACTGTTCGGATCCACCAGTTCCCCTGTGCACCAAACGTGAGGTACTCGGTCGCACCTCCCCCAAGCGTCGCGCTGAGATCCAGGCCCAACTGCCGCCCGTCATCCAACCCGGTCGATTCGCGCGCGAGCTCCGTCGAAGCCGCCCCCACGCCGCCTCCGAGCCCAACGCCAAGGAAGAGGCCGCGACGATCCTTATAGCCATCCAGCGCGAGCGCCGGCGCCGCGATCACCAAAAACGCGATCGCTACGATCGCCTGTACGAGTCGATGTCTCATCCTCTTCTCCTCACCGCACTAATGGCGGCTCTGCGCCCTAACGAAGGCGTGAAAAGTTCACCAGGTTCAGTCCTCGTTCATCAATCCTAGTACTGCGTTCATCAGCTCGCCCCCCAACGCTCACCGCAAGCTGATGGGCGCCCGGCTCCAAACTTCCTCGCCACACCCGGATCCTCCCGGGAAGCGTGGTCCAACTGCGCGTGTCTGGCGTGTCCGCCGCGGCCATGCCGCCCTCCACAGCGAGCGATGCGAGAAGTCCGATCGCGCCGATCGCGAGTCCGGCGCCGCCTTCGGACTGCTTCGCGATCTCCGTCGAAGCCACTCGAGTCGCACCTCCCGCTACGGCACGAGTGATCGCTCGCGTGATCGCCGATGCGACTACAGGCCCCAAAAGCGCCTTCCAGCTCTCGACGACCTGGTTCGCAACATCGAGCCCGGCCGACGCCTCGACGGGTCGTCCGTCGATGAAGATCTGCGCCGAGGGATCAACATCGATACGAGCGTCGGTCAGCACTGGCAGGTTCACCCACTTCAAGACTCCCTGAGCGACCAGTGCTTGTCCACGTGCCCGCTCGGCGGGCGAAACGGCGTACGACGACTTTGCCGACCCGGCCCAGATCCACGCATCGCCGATCGGCACCCGCATCGGCTTCTTGTACGGAGCGAGCCCCGTCTGCGAAACGATCAGGGTGTCGCCTGTCAGGTACTCCCGTCGGTACTCGGCGAGGCGCATCGCCCCCTTGAGCTCGGCCTCGATCTTCAGGTCGGCGAGGCCGGTCGGGTCGTCTTTGTCGCGAGGCGCGCGCGCACCGGTGAGGCGGTAGAGTCCGATCAGGCGGGTTCGTAGCGCTCCTGCCCGCATTCCGCTCTTCCACGCGCGTTCGTAGTGCTCGATTGCACCATTCCAATCGCCGCCGTATTCGAACGCCACGCCACCGAAATAGTGCCCGAGCGCACGCGTCTCGTTCA
This sequence comes from uncultured Bradymonadales bacterium, assembly GCA_964384605.1. Lineage (GTDB taxonomy): Bacteria > Myxococcota_A > Bradymonadia > Bradymonadales > Bradymonadaceae > CAYLMO01. Next base: position 22,942 of record CAYLMO010000056.1, read on the forward strand.
GGATCGGCTCTTCGGCTTCTTCCGTGAAGAAGTCCTCGATCAACGTGAACCGTCTGGCTTCTACCCGCGCGCCTTCGTAGTCCCGAAGCGCGAGGAAGTTCACCATATTGAGGGTGTTCAGGAGAAGGCGTTCGTACGCCGGAGCCCGATACTCTCGAGCGTCGTCGGAGTAGAGCCATCGGGCGAGCTCGGCGCGGTCGTAAGCATCGATATCAAGCCATTCCAACCGCTGGTCAGCGATTACCATGTCTCGAGCCGATGTAGCGTACTCACCGGTAGCTTGCAGAAGCGTCGCACGTTCGAGGAGCAGCAGGACCTTCTCGTCGTCGAGATCTGCGGGAAGATCTCGCCAAGACTCAGTCTCGAGGCGTTCGTCGAAATGTTCGAGCGCCGCATCAGGCCGACCCGCGCGCACGTCAGCCTGCGCCTCCCGCACCGAATCGGTGTAGGTGGCGCAGCCCAAAACGCTCATCGCGGCAAGCGCAATGAGCAGCCGGGCGAGGGTGTTCAACGGATGAGGCCCTTCGTGATGCCGGATTCATGCTGGAACTTGATGGCGCCGGTTTCGACGTCCAAGACCTGCATGAACATGAAGTACTGCACACGGCGCTCGTCACCGACACGTTCGGCAGAGTCGTAGACTTTTCCCGTGACGAAGTACTGCGCCCCGAGCTGCTTGCCGTAGCTCGCCATCCGGCTGGGGTCGTATGCGTCGGACTGCTGGCGTTTGAGCTCGGCGATCAGGTCGGGCTGGTCGTCGTAAGAAACGACGTCGGCCGGCGACTGATTGACGAGGTCCGTCTCGATCTTCGAGAGGAGTGCGTCGAGCTGAGGGCCGATGTGTTCGGACGTCTCGTTCTTCATCGGAAAGACAGCGACGACTGGCGCCGTTCCGGAAACGGCCTGGCGCTCCCACTGTTTGACGATCGACGAGGAGTAGAGCTGCGACGCGTTCTCTTCATAGAGACGGTCGAGGTCCTTCCGATCGAATCGGAGGCTCATCGTGTAGTCGTCGAGCCGGGGCTCTTCTTCGTCAGTGACGTATTGAGGCTGCGAGCACCCGGTTGCGAGGAGCGCAGCGAGGAGTGTTCCCACCATCCACTTCATCATGTTCGACCTCCGTTCGGTACGTTCGCGAGTATCAACACGGACGAAGCGTAGTGAAGTCCGAGTTGCAGTTCACAAATGATCGGTTGCGCGCGGAGCAGTCGGGCAAACAACAACAAAATACCAACAAAGCCAATGGCTTACACATTTACTTTATATTTTTGTAGAAAATGTTGAATTCTCGAGTCGGTTCGGTATGCTTGGAGCGTAGAAGATCTTCAACCGCAAGGTGGCTTCGTCGGCGAGTCCGTGGATTGGACATCGTCGAGAGATCTTCCGAGATGACGTTGACGGCCTGGTGCTCCCAGGCTGTCGGGGTCGAGTCTTCGATCGCACTTTCGAGGCCGCTGTGGGGGCGGTGTCCTCGGACAAACTCGGGAGTGCGGTCGAGACTTCTTTGTGGCGAGGAGAAGGCAACATGGCCCGAAGAAGCTGGCTTAAGACGGAGGTCGAGAGGCGCCGAGGCAGGCCAAGAAGTCGTGTTGCGTTTGGGAGTTCGGTAATATGAGAGAGAACGAGCGAGAACGTGCGTCACCTCGGTGACACCTGTAGGTAGACACGAATCGAGGGCTGGGCTATCTTCTGCGCAGCCAAGAACAGTATACGAAATAAGAGATCTTCACGGTTGAGCGCGTGAAGACGACCAAGGCCTTGGAAATCGAATGAGTTTGACACGAAAGCGGTTGGAATTCGTCGCCGTCACGCTCGCAGCGGGTGCTGCGTTCTATGCCGGTTGCAATACGAACCCGGTGAGCTTCAAGTCCCAGAGCGGAATTCTGGACTATGAAGAGACGGTGAACGTTTCGGGATCGGAGCAGATCGATATCCTCTGGGTGGTCGATAACTCCGGCTCGATGTGCCAGGAGCAGAAGATCCTCGGCGACAACTTCAATTCGTTCATCGCGCAGCTCGAGGATACGACGCTCGACTTCCACCTCGCGGTGACGACGACGCACATGATCGAGAACTACCCACCCGAGCCGGTGGCGCGACCAGGTTATCTGCAGTCGACGCCGCAACCGGTTCCGGGGTTCGACCCGACGTGTCAGTTCGCGGTGGATGCTCAGGGTCAAACGATCCCGGGCAACTATCAGCCGATTCGCGACGCGATCGCGACCGCAGTGTCGTGCATGGCGACGCCTGACCCGGGTTCGTACAACTGGACCGACGCCGAACTCGAATGTGTGCTTAGCGGAACTGTTGGCTGTACGCTTGGCGGCAGCGACTGCGGCGGCGGGTGTTCGCCGGAAGACCTCTTCCCGGCTCCATCGGCCTACCGCTCAATCCCGAAAGTGCTCGAGTCCGACAACTACCGTAACCCGGACGGCACGCTCGACGTCGCCTCGCTTCAGAGCGACTTCCGCTGCATGTCACTCGTGGGAACGCGTGGATACGGCATTGAGAAAGGCCTCGAAGCTGCGGTCGCCTCGATGAGCCTCGAGCTCACCGGCGGACCAGCCGACGCACCTGAAGGCGGCTCGGTCATTCCCGACCCCTCCGCACCCAACCATGGCTTCCTTCGTCAGTCATCGAAGTTCGCGCTCATCTTCGTGACCGACGAGAACGACTGCACGCACGACGGCACCCTCGCCGAAGACACCTCCTGCGGTGGTGACGTCTGCGAATACTACAACTCCACGCAAATCGCGGAGGGCGAGTCGCCCCTCATCGCACCGCCGGCGCTCAAGGAGCAGCTGCTCACGAACCTTCGTGCCTCGAAGGCAAACCCGAACCTCGGCGAAGCCGAAGTTCTCGTGGCCTCGATCCACGGCCGGTCGGTCCGCTATGACGGCCCCGTCGTCAGCGCTGACGAATGCGCCGCGCCCGGCTACGAAGGTCCTTCTTTCGCATGTGCATCGGCACTCGGGCGCGCCAACTCCGGCGACCGCTACGAGCGCTTCATCCGCGAGTTCCCGAACTACTATCCCGCACCCGACGGCAACGACATCGTCCAGGGTTGGATGTGCTCGGAGACCTTCGCACCGGCACTCGAGGCAATCGGTGAGTTCATCAAGCCGCTGCCCTCCGGCTGCGTTCAGCGCAACGTCTTCCCTTGCGAGGACGCCAACGCCGCATGCCCAGACTTCGTGACGGGCGAGTCGGGAACGTGCACCCCGGTTCCGAACAAAGATGGTGCCTTCTACTGCGACAGCGGAATTCAGGTTCGAGCTCAGCTGCTCGACCCGACGCCCGACGAGCAGCAGCGCCTCATCGACACTGGCTACTGCATCGAGGGCACGTTCGACCTTGCGGACTACCCGAACGGCTGCGTCATTCGTAACGACCTCTACTCGTGGGAAGAGTGCGCACCTGGCGTGACCGGCATTCGACTCCAGTGGGCCAACGAGCAGGCCGCACTGAACAACCTGGCCGGCACCGAAATCGGAATCCGATACGCCGCAGAAATCGTGGAGTAACGCTCCAACGAGCTCCTCGGTAAGGCAGGAATTCAAGAAGCCGGCGCGTCGCGCCGGCTTTTTTGCGTCTTCGGACTCTCTCTTGGCATCTATCGTTCCGGTCACGCACGAAATGCTGGGTAATCTTTGGACCTCCATTGTCCTACACAAATCAACTGACTAGAATGTTAGGTCTAACGTGGGTCGATCTGGCGAGTATGGTGCGCAAGCACAGAGGTAACTCTCGGGCGAACCTGTAGGGGACGTATCAATGGGGAGTAATTCCCAAAACAGAGACCGGTCGCGCCAGTACGCGGAACGGTTGCCAACTCACTTCTGCAGTGCCTGTTCTACAGTCACGTATGAAGAGGATGAGACGTGCTTGGAGTGCGGTCGAACTCGACCCGCGAAGGGCTGGCGATCGATTCAAGACGGCGCGGATCCGTGGGTTGGTCGAGTGCTCGACGGCCGCTATCTCGTGACGAAGCGAGTCGGTCAGGGCGCCGCGGGAGCGGTGTATCGAGCAGACTCCCTCGCGATCGCGCGACGCTTCGCCATCAAGGTCATCAATTTAAAACAAGGCCCCACGGGCCTCGAACCTGATCAGATCCGAGCTCGACTTCACCGCGAGATCGAGGCGCTGGGTCGACTGCGCAACCCGCATGTCGTTCCGTTCTACGAAGTGCTCGAGTTGTTCGGCAATTTCGTGGCGATCGTCATGGATTTCGTGGACGGCGACACGCTCGAACTGCTCGTGGAAAAAGAAGGAGCAATGCCGCCCAAGCGGGCAGCTGCTCTCTTGCGCCAGATTGCGAACGGAGTGCACGAGGCACACGAAGCGGGGATGATTCACCGCGATCTGAAGCCTGAGAACCTGATGGTCGAGCGAATGCCGGCCGGCGACGACTTCGTGCACATCCTCGACTTCGGGATCGTCCGTATGGACGACGGCGTGAGCATGACCAAGGGATTCCTTGGAACACCACTCTACGCGAGCCCCGAACAAGCGATGGCCGGCGAGATCGACCGCCGGTCCGACGTCTATTCGCTCGGGGCAATCTTCTTCTTCATGCTCACGGGTCAGCCTCCGTTCGTGAGTGAGAACGTCTATGAGATCTTGCGAGCGCACGTGCGCTCGAAGGCCCCCAGCCTCGAAGACGTCGTGGGCAAGCCGTTTCCAGAAGAGCTCGAGTCGCTCGTTTCGTCGATGCTCTCGAAGAGCCCACAGTCGCGACCCCAGTCGCTCGCCGACGTCATCTCCAAGATCGACGTGCTCGTTCGCGGAGGGCAACTCGACCAGCGCCGACTCAAGGACTCGGTCGAACTGCAGCCGATCGAGCAAGGCAACCGAGACACGGGCGGCTTCGATCGAGTTGGTTCTGAAGGGAAGTTTGTTCGCGAGAGCACCGACGGTCGTCTGAACGTGCAGTCGGAGAAGTCCGACGATTCCGGAAATCCGGAAGCCCAGATCTTCCGGCGCTCTCGCAGCAGCGACGTCGTCAAAGCGGTTCCACGCGGCCGTGCAAATTCCAGCATCGATGCAGTGGTCGATTCGGACACCGGCGTGTTCAAGGTTGGCCTGAGCATCAAAGACGTCGTCGACGCAGGAGCCACCGCTGGTGGGTCCCGCCTGGTCTTCCTCGACCCTCAAGGGCTCATCACATTGGGCTCGGACAAGGGCGAGTTCGACGTCGTCGAGGCCGGAATCAGCGACGCGACGTGCGTGGCGAGCGCGGGTGACAATCTCTTGCTCGGCACGAGCAAGGGAGAGGTCATTCAGATTCTCGAAGACGAGACCAGAGTCCTGTTTCAGGACGTGCGGCGCGTTGGAATTTCGTCGCTCGCGATCGACCCGAAGGGCGACCACGTCGTGGTCGGCTCGGAATCGGGGCGGGTCTACATGGGCACGATCACCGGCCGTGGACGCAACTGGACGCGAGTCCAAAACGGCCCACCGGTCCGCAAGGTTGCTGTGTCAGGCAACGGCAAGAACTTCGCCGTTGCGCGTGAGCACCGCGAGATCGAACTCTACACGCCGAGCACCCCGCGCACGGCCTTCGAACGCTTCAGCATCTCCTCGAGCGTCATGGGCCTGGCGTTCTCTCCGGACGGCCACATCCTCGCCGTGCTTCGCGAAGACGAATTGATTGAGCTTCGCCTCACGATGACGGGTTCGAAGATGGCGTCTCTTCAGGCGGCCGGGAAGAACCTCATCGCCCTCGCCTTCAACGAGGATGGCGGACTTCTTGGGTACTTCATCGATGGTGCGGAAGTGCACGGAATCGACCTGCAACGAGAGCTGGTCCGCAGCTCGTAGACGCTAGTGAAGTCCCGCCGCGACGCGGTCCAAGAACGCGTCGAGTTCTTCAAACAGTCTGGAATTGTCCGGTCGCTCGTAGCCTTCGAGCGCGGTTCGATACTTCGGCAGCTGCGCGAGGAAGCTCTCGAGCGTCCGGCTGTCTAGATCCAGGTCGTATGTGCCGTAGCCGAGCTTTTCGAGGTAGCGGGCGTTCAGGACCTGCTCGAACTGTTTGCGCACGGGCGTCGCGAGGTAGGGCTTGCCGAGGTGCACGGCCTCCCCCATCAGCGTGAATCCTGCGGACGCGACAACACCCCGACACGACGCGAGGTCGGCGACAAATCCCTCGTTCGAGAACGGGCAAAATGTGACGTTCCCCTCGGTGACTGGCTCCGTGATGTCGCGTCGCAGTCCGTACACTCTGGAGGGCACGTCGAGCCCCTGCAGCAGATTCGGTAGGTCGGCGAAGGTGTCGGACGTCTGGTACACGAGCAGGTGCTCGCCATCGGTCGGAGTCGCCTCGAGAATCGCGGGGCGAAGGATCGGCGGCACCAGCGTCGTCCGCTTCTTTCGGACCTCCGGGTAGAAGAACGTTGTCACCAAGTATTGATCGGCGCCGGCCGTTCGGGACTTCACGATCGACTTGGTGAGCCGGAACTCCTCCTCGTGTCCGACCAGAATGTCATCCTCATGGGTGCATCGGTTGATGATCTGAATGTTGTCGACACAAACGACCGGCACCCGAAAGAGCTTGGCGAAGAACCAGCTCCACGTCTCGAAGTCGCTGATCACGACCTCGGGGTCGAACTCGGATTCCACGTCGAAGAAGCTCGTGACGTTCGAGGGCAGCCCCTGAAGCGCACCTTTGATGTTCTTTGCCGCGGTGAGCCGGTTCTTCACCTCGTTGTCTTCGACGACGATCGAGAGCCCCCAAATTTCGGTGACGCTGCCGAAACGTTCGCTCAAAAAGTCGACCGCGCGGCCAGACGCCACGACGTGAACTTCGTGTCCGTCTGCGACGAGCTTGTCGAGCACGACGGAGCTGCGAATCGCGTGGCCCATCCCTTCGCCAACGACACCATATAGAATCCTCATGTTTCCTCCCCCTCTTCGGGCTGTGGCAATGGTCCCGTGCGGCGCAACCATACGAGATACTCGATGTTTCCGGCTGGACCGTGCACCGGGCAGTCGATACCCGCAACGCGTTCCATGTTGAGCGCCTCCGCGGCGGCGACGACCTCGTCGATCGAGTCGGCTCGGGCGTCCTCATCCCGCACCACCCCGCCCTTGCCGATGCGGTCTTTTCCGACCTCGAACTGCGGTTTGATGAGGGCGATGACGTCGGCGTTGGGGCCCAGATGTGGCAGCGTATTGGGCAGTACCAACCGAAGCGAGATGAACGAGCAGTCGATGACGGCGAGGTCGCACGGCTCTGGGATTTGTTCGGGCTCCATGGTGCGGATGTTGGTCCGCTCAATGACGATGACGCGGTCATCGGAACGTAGCTTCCAGGCCAACTGGCCGTAGCCGACATCGACCGCATAAACCCTTGCTGCGCCGTGCTGAAGCACACAGTCGGTGAAGCCACCTGTGGAAGCGCCGACATCGATGACGACCTTGCCCTCGCAGTCGTATTCGAAGGCCTCGAGCGCAGCCTCGAGCTTGAGACCGCCGCGCGAAGCGTACTTATCCTGGTTCCCCCGGACTTCGATGGAAACATCGACAGGCACCATCGTGCCAGCTTTGTCGCACTTCTCGCCGTCAACATAGACGTTGCCGGCCATGATAAAGGCCTTAGCTTTCGAACGGCTTGGGGCAAGCTCACGGTCGAGCAGGATCCGGTCGAGGCGGTCTTTTTTGATAGCCAAAATGGTTGCCCATCGCATTGAATGTTCTAAATTCATGAACATCATGAATAGTGCGAATACTCGGCTAGAATAGCCAAACCTTCGGACGGACAAGATTATGGCACGCACCCGGTTTTCCTGTCATGGCGCTGGCTTCGTCGTCGGTGCCCTTCTTCTGGTGGCGAGCGCGGGCGCGTTCGCTGCTACCCCCAAGTACTCCGTCGAGGGGAACCGACTTTCGGTGGAATCCGAGGGAGTCAAAGGGGTTACGGTACTTCCGTGTACGCCAAAGACGTGGGCCGGTGATGCGAGTCGATTCTACGGGGCGTGTCCGTCGGGCGGTTTGCTCGTCGTCGACACCTCTGCGACCGCCAAGCCGCGCCCCCTCGAGGTGATGGCATTCGACGCGAAGGTCACTCGGGTGTTCGAACTCAACGGCGACGTTTGGTTCGAGCTGGCCAACGGTGCGGCGCGGCCGCTGGTGTCTGCCGAGCCTGAGCCCGAGGTCGAGCCGGAGCCCGAGACCGAGCCCGAGGTCGAGCCAGAACCCGAGGTCGAGCCGGAGCCCGAGACCGAGCCCGAGGTCGAGCCAGAACCGGAAACGCCGGAGTGGTCGGCAGTTACCGCCAAGATCGTCGAAGTGCACGCGGACCACGTGGTCGTCGCACTCGGAGAGAACGACGGTGTGAAAGAAGGAGACCGGTTCGAGGTCCTCGTGAACACCGAGAAGACGGTGGCCGGAGAAGTTGTCAGCCAGGAGAAGTCGCTCGGGATCGGCGGCGTTACAACCACCACCGCCACGCGTTCGGTGGTGGACCTGCCACTGAACGTGGTGGTGCCCGAAGGCGCGTTCGTCCGCTCGACGCGTTCCATGCGCACGGCGAACCGATTCGCTCCGGATATCGTGCGGAACGCCTCGAACCTGAACGTGAACGTACGGCCGTTCCTCGCGCTCGGAACGCTCGGCGGTGGTGCGGTCATCGACGCGAATTACACCTATCGATTCGACGGACCCCTCGCGTTCGACCTGAAGCTCTCGCCGTTTGCATTCGGCATCGCCAAAGACGGCAACATCCTGACCTTCGCGAGCAACGCGTTCCTGAGCTACGACACGCGTCTCTTCCAGGTCGGCCTCGGCGCCGGCGTGTCGCAAGTCAGCGAGGGACGCCGGTACTTCGTTCCGGAATCCGAAGGGCGCCCCGATACGACCACGCTCGGCTTCTCGGCCGCGCAGTTCATTCGTTTGGGCGCTCCAGAGGGGCTCAACCTCGAAGTCGTGAACAACTTCGTGCTCGTCGAGGAGGAGTTCGAGTTTGGCGGGCTCGACATCAAGCTTGTGATCCCCACATCGACGCTGCTCGACGATACGTGGTTCATCCTGCGCGGAGGTGGCGGCGTTCCCGGCTACCTCTACGGAGAGATTGGCATGCGCGTGTTGGCGATCGGAAACGGCGGACCTGGATCGATCTTCTTCCTCCCGACGGTCGGCTTCGTGACGCTCGATCAAGAGGAGTATGTCGAATGCCAGGAGCCGCCTGAGCGGTTCGACGGAACGCTGGTCGACGGGTACTGCAGCTCGGCCACGACCGCATACGGCGGGCCGATGGTTGGCTTCGGAGCCGACTGGCGATTCTAGAGAAGCGGAATGCACAAAAAGAAAGGCCGGCTCCGAAATCGGAGCCGGCCTTTTTTCATCTGGCTGCGACTACTTGATGCGCCAGTCGGTGCCTTCCGGCGAATCCATGATCTCGACGTTGAGCTCGAGGAGTTCGTCGCGGATGGCGTCGGCAGCGGCCCAGTCCTTGTCGGCACGGGCTTGCGTGCGGTCTGCGATCTTCTGCGCGATGAGATCCTGGTCGAGACCGAGGAGGCCGGCGCGAAGGTCGCGGATGGCGCGAAGCTCCGTAGTTGGGTCGCCCTCGAGCACACCGAGCACCGTACCTGCCGTGCGAAGCGCGTCGCCCACTGCCTGCAACGTGAAAGCACGCTCGGCGTTGGGCTTTTTCTTCGATTGCGTGAGTTCGTTTCCGATCTTGGCGACCTCGGCCACGAGCGCGAGCGCGCGCGGCGTGTTGAAGTCGTCGACCATGGCGTTCTCGAAGCGATCGACGAAGTTGTCGAGCACGTCGGCTACGTCACCGTCGTACGAAGCTTCGGGCGCTCGGTTGTCAGCTGAGTATCCAGCTCGCGCGAGTGCCTGATCGATTCGATACAACGTCGTGTAGAGGTAGTCGATACGGCCTGTTGCCTCCTCGAGCGTGTCGACCGAATAGGTGATCGGCTGACGATACGAGGTGGTGTGCATGAAGTATCGAATTGCCTCGGGGTGATAGCCGTCGAGAACGTCTCGAGTCGTCCAGAAGTTACCGAGCGACTTCGACATCTTCCGCTCGATCTTCTCCCCGTCGTCAGTGACCTCGGCGACGTTGACCATCCCGACGTGCATCCAGTGGTTGGCGAACGTCTGGCCGGTGGCGCCTTCGGCCTGAGCAATCTCATTTTCGTGATGCGGGAAGATGAGGTCGCGGCCACCGCCGTGGATGTCGAAGGTGTCGCCGAGGTGTTCGGTCGACATCACCGAGCACTCGATGTGCCAGCCAGGTCGACCTTGACCCCACGGGCTGTCCCACGAGACGTCGCCATCTTTCGCGGACTTCCAGAGGGCGAAGTCGAATGGATTCTCCTTTTTGCCACCATCGTCGACTCGGCCCGAGCGGCCCGCTTCCATGTCTTCGAGCTTGCGATGCGACAGCTTGCCGTAGCCGTCGAACTTCTCGACGCGGAAGTAGACGTCGCCGTCGACCTCGTAGCCATAGCCCTTGTCGATGAGCGTGGAGACCATCGAGATGATCTCGTCGATGTGGGTGGAAACACGTGGTTCGACGTCTGCCGAGTGCACGTGGAGCCGGCCCATGTCTTCGTCGAGGGCGTCGATGAAGCGTTGTGCGAGGTCGAGCGGTGCCTCACCGATCTCGTTGGCGCGGTTGATGATTTTGTCATCGACGTCGGTGTGGTTGCGTACGTACTTCACGTCGTATCCGAGATGGCGCAGAAAACGCTGAACCACGTCGAAGAAGACGAAGACACGTGCGTGCCCGATGTGCGTGAGGTCGTAGACGGTCACGCCGCAGACGTACATCGAGATGGCGCCGTCGCGGATGGGAACGACAACTTTCTTGTCGCCCGTGAGCGTGTCGAATACGCGAATTTTCTTCAGATGCTGAGCAGTCATATCGATTCGCGGGCGGTCTTCGCCCGTCCTTATTCTTTGTTCGAAATTGTGAGGATGTGCTTGGGATTCGGTCCGGTCACCGTTGCCGCAGATCTAGCGACAACGGCCGGTACAGAGACACCGCGCCGAGCAGAGGCCCGAAAGGAGAGCGAGCTGTGGCGTTTTGGTGTTCATGGCGAATTCCTCGATACGCGGCTGAGACTATCAGAACCCAGCCAGGCGTTCACACTATTCGATTTCGATGTCCGCCCAGCCGTCGTCGACCGATGAGCTTTCGTCGCCGAGGCTCGATGCCTCGGGGGCTTCGTCGTTCTTCTTCTTGTCGTCGGTAGCGGCTGCCGGAGCTTCCTCTTCCTCGGCCGGAGCTTCTTCCTCGGC
>CAYLMO010000057.1:0-34087 GCA_964384605.1 uncultured Bradymonadales bacterium
CTCGCGTCTCGAAAGGCGCCGACGCGAGGACGAGGAAGCGGTGGCGGGAGTCTCCGAACTGCGCCGTGATGTACTGGCCCGGGTGTTTGTGGAGTTGCCTCCATGCGTCGGGAGCATCGAGACGAATGCGGACGTATGGACCGTCGTGGAGCACACCCGACACGGCGAGCAGCTCGCGCTCGCGACGCGCGCCGGCGTCGCGGGAAGGCGCTTCCCGAGCGATAGTTTCGCTCATGCGCGTGATGTCGAGATCTCCAGCCACAGTGCGCTCCTCGTGAGGCGTATCTACGATGCTCGCACATTCCAAACAGATTCTCGAACATCCGATCCGGTCGCGTGTCCCCGGATCATCTTCAACTGTGACAAAGTGGCACAATGTATGGTAGGGTGCGATTAACTGGCACTCTTCCCTACCTTGTCCTACATCTAATATGAGGCTCTCCGTGCGGGAAGGCCGACAAACTTCGGAATCTGGCACGGGTCTTGATCAGTATCTTGTACGAAGACGAAGTCGAGAGCTCGCTCTCATCCCAAGCACCGAGGTGCAAAATGCGACTGACCACGATTCTGACACTCCTCATCCTCCTCATCAGTACGCCGGCGTTCGCGGATTACCTTCCGGAAGAAGGCAACCCGGAGTCTTCGGTTCCGACCGCGGAGAGAGTGAAAGCGTTTCTCGAGTCGGAGCGCTACGTGCTTTCTCGTTTGGAGCTTCGCGAGCTCACCGAAGACGTGGTCGTCGACCTCGTCGCGATCGCGGCCGACCGGAGCGTTCGTGCGCAGACTCGCGCTCGAGCAATCCAAGGTCTTGGACTTTACGGCGATGACGATCGGGCTGTGAAAGCGGTCGCCGAACTCTACTCGAAGGCGCGTCCTGGGCAGAAACTCTTCGAGGTTCTGCTGGTGACGCATGTCCAGGTAGGCGGTTCGTCCGCCACCGAGTCGGTCATCCACTTCCTCGATCACGACAAGCCAAGCGTTCGACGCTCGGTCGTGGTGGCGCTCGGTCGGTTCGGTGGCCAGATGGCATTCGAGCTCTTGAAAGCCCGCAAAGCTACCGAGACGGATCCTGAACTGCGCGCTCTCATCGGGAACTACGTCGACTAGTCGCACCCCCGGGCCAAGACCGCGGCGAAAACCACGAGCAACCAGCAGGACCTCCCATCCCCGCGCAAAATGTGGCCCTTCACGAGTGGCAAGTCCAATTGCCACTCGTGACATTCACCCCACGGAAGAACGGCAGATCGATCTTCCACTCGCCCCAAACCCCCATTCCAAAATTTCGACACCAAACACCATGAAATCCTTGATTGGTGCGGTTTTGCCGGGGTAATGTCTGCGTTCGGCGAACGTTGGCACGGGAAGTGCGTAGTAAGAGAGCGTTACCGATTTCGGACTTGGAAGGAGTCACAGCGATGTACAACGGCAAAATGAAAATCTGGACGATGCTTCTGACGGGCGCCCTGCTCGTCTCGGCTTGTGGAACCGACGATAGTGAACCCGCGCCGGATGCTCCCGTCGAAGACCCGACGCTCGTCCCCATTGATGTCCTCCTCGATGGCGCTCCGCCAAACTCCGAACTCAACGACGAAGACAAGGCCGACCAGAACTTCCCGGCGACGTTTACCGAGCTCACCGAGCTCCAGTCGCCCGTGAAGTCGCAGGGAAGCCGCGGCGTCTGCTCGATCTTCTCGACCGCCGCCTACATGGAGCACCTCTACATTGCCGAGGGCACCATCACCGACCTCGACGTCTCCGAGCAGTACCTGCAGTGGTCTGCAAAGTTCCAGGTTGGTTCCTTCCCCAACACCTCCGGTTCGAACGCCCGCGCCAACCTCGACGCCATCTCGCGTTTCGGCATTCCCGCCGAAGAAGCGTGGCCGTACGAGACTTCGGAATGGGGCACCTCGAACGACGAAGCATGCGACGGCTCCGACGAACAGCCCACCCGTTGCTACACGAACGGCGAGCCGCCGGAATCGGCACAGGAAGCTGAGAAGTTCTTCCTCCCGACCGGCCGCTGGATGTCCAGCCGTCCTCGCTCCATCAAGGCACAGATGTTCAACAAGAAGCAGGGCGTGGTCGTCGGCCTCACCTTCTTCTACCAGGCTTGGAACCACCGCCGCTCGGAACTCCCGACCAACCGCGAGTACTGGCGCAAAGGCTACGTGCTCCACCCCAACGACGACGACGAGCGGATCAGCCTCGAAAAGCGCGCCGGCCACTCCATCCTCCTCCTCGGATGGGATGACACCCTCGAAGTCCCAATGGTCGACGAGACCGGCGAAGTCATCACCGACGAGAACGGCGAGCCTGTCGTCGAGCGAGGCTTCTTCCTCTTCAAGAACTCCTGGGGCACCGGCTCCTTCGGTTCGGAAAACCCGCACGGCGACGGCTACGGCTGGATCTCGATGCGCTATGTCGAAGAGTTTGGCTCGGCCCGCATTGCCGACCTTCCTGAGCTCGAAATCGACCCCGAGATCTGTGGCGACGGCATCGACAACGACAACAACGGCGACCGCGACTGCGACGACGCTGTCTGCGCCGGCGAGTCCATCTGCCAAGAGTCGAGCATCATCATCGAATTCGACACCACCGAAGGCACGATTCCTGACAACGACCCAGAAGGCCTCACCCTTCCGGTCAACGTCACCGACGAAGGCACCATCGATACGCTCACGCTCAGCGTGAACATCGAGCACACCTACCGCGGCGACCTCAGCATCGACCTCGTTACCCCAAGCGGCGACACCATCCGCCTGCATGAGCCCAACTTCGAGTCGGAAGACAACCTCGAGAAGACCTTCGTGGTCGACGGTGTCACCGGCCAAGAGCTCGCTGGAGAATGGGCGCTCGTCATCGCTGACAATGCCCGCATCGACGAAGGTCGAGTGGTCAGCGCATCGATGGAAGTCGTCCGCCAGTAAGCGGCGCAAGCAAACCGAAAGAACACGAACGCCCGGCTTCTTCGAGAAGTCGGGCGTTCTTACGTTTGCGCTCTAGAAAGACTAGTTCGCCGAGAACGAGACCGTTCTCCGAATCGTGGTCGGACGAGACACCGACGGGAAGTTCGCTGCCGCGAGCGACTCGCTCCAACAGGCCGCGAGCTCGAGGTCTGGACTGGGCTGAAGTCCCACCTCCCGACCGTTGGGCGCGAGCGAGACCGAAAAGGCGACTTCACCTTCCCATGGTTCGGCTTCGACAGTGGGACCCCTCGACGACGGCTGCAGCGGCCCTCCATCGAGATGTCCACCGAACGACGTGAGGTAGGCCCGATAACACGACTGCAGCGCAGGAATCTGAGCATCCCACGCCATCTCGAACTCGTTGGCGGGCGCTTCCGGGGGAGGGCTTGGCGTCGTGGCGCAACCCACGGCGAACACAGCGACGGTGAGCACGCGCCGCATTAGCTCCGACCGACCTGCCCAGCAAACCACTCAATCAACTCACCCTGGGCTCGTTCGCGGAGCTTGGCCGGTTGGTCGGGGTGGTAGTTGAGCTTGAGGCCGGGGATTCGCTGAACTTCGTCAAACACGAGGCCGCGGATCAGGTCCGACGGCGAGTTGAGCGCCTCGACCATCCACGTTTCGCGCTTCTGGTCCCGAGCAGTTGCCCACCACTGGCGCCATTCGTAGGGCGATGACCACGATTTGAGCGTTATCTTCTGGAGAGCTTTGTGCAGCGACTGGTTCGCTCGCCCCTGATACGAACCGAGCACGGCCAGCAAGTTCTCAATGGCACGCACGTCGCGGAATTCCGCGAGGAGTTCGGCCGCGATTTCGATACGGCTGTCGTCGTTCTCCGTCCGCAATTCGGCCCGAAGGGGCGAAAGGATCGCAGAGTCGAAATGGTCGACGCGACGGAGCGGCAGGATGACTTTTCGGGCGACGGTGCGGGTCTGAACATCGCGATCGAAGAGGCGCTCGAAAATGTCGCCGATCATCGATTCGGCCGGGAGCGCCGTCAGCAAGAACACCGCATAGAACCTGGACTCGATGACACCGTGGTTCAGGAACTTTCGCGCGATGTAGAGTGCGGGTTCACCGATGGCCACGAGCGAAGCCAGAATCGGACCGTGCTCCGACACCGGCGGGAGAGTGTCCGCCGTGTACTGGTAGCGGTCGATGAACAGCCGCCCCGGGAACATGAGTTCGAGCACCGGGATAGCTTCGGTACCAAGCGCGGCGACGTCGGCGGCCGCCTGGAACGCGCGGTCCTCGTCGCGCGAATCCATCATCATGAAGTTCTCTTGCAGCTCCACGATGTGTGGACCGGAGTCCATGATGCGTTCGATGGCTTCGGGCGGAATCGTCGAAGGCCCCGCTTGAGCGCGCCGCGGCTCGCTCTGCGGCGATAGCGTCTCGGGGGCGACGTCCTCTTCCGGCGCGAAATAGTCCAGCCAAGCATCGTCGATCGGTTCGTCGTCGACCGAGGCGTCTGACGGTTCTTCCGGCGCCCACCCGCCACCGACGGATGTGTGGTTCGACGACTCGTAGAGGTCGCCGCGCTTCGACGTCGCGAACTGATCGAATGCGTCGGCAAGGCGGTCGTCGTCGGCGGCCGGTTTCCGTTCCGCGACGGGTCGTTCTTCAATCTCGCCGACTCCGCGAGCGGTCATCGAAGGTGTCGAAGGCTCGAGCTCGACCGGTGGATCCGAAACCTCGGAGATTGAATTGTCACCGGCCGGCGCCGGACCTGCGGCGTAGTCGACCGGAGACGAGTCGTCGTCCTGCTCCGAGTCCTCGATCTGAGCGGCTTGAAGCTCGGACGAATCGCGTCGCGCGGTCGCTTTGGACCGGATCTTTCGCGCGGGACGCAGGATCATCGCCTTCGGCGGCGACTTCTTCGGGGCTTCTTCTTCCGCTTCGGGCTCGGGCTCCGGGGTAGACGCGGCAGTCTCCATCTTCTCGATCACCGCGGGGCGACCGGTTCGGCCCGTGCGGTCGTCGCCGCCGGGCGTGCCGATCGGCGTCGGGTCCGGATCGTCTTGCGGTTCCAGCTCTTCGAGCGCCAATGGGCGGGAGTCGTCGAGGTCCGAATCTTCGTCGTCGCCTTCTTGCTCCCTGCGTAGAGCATCAGCCATGGCGGAGACTTCGAAGCCTCCGCGCAAGGTCATCTTGTTCGGGTTGCTGGTCGGTTCGTCGACCTCGAGTTGTCGCTCGGCTTCGAGCTCGGCTTCGGACTTGAAGACGGAGGGGTCGTAGTACAAATCCTCGTCGCCCTTCTTCCCGACGAGCTCGCGAGAGGCCTCGATGCCACCCATGAGCGTGCGTTTTCCGTCGGAGACGTCATCGCCGAGGTCGCGGTCGGGCAGCACAGATACGCCGCTCTTTTTCCTCGCGAACTGCAGGTTCTCGGTCCCCGGAATGCCGAACATCGTGGAGTTGGCGTCGCCCGCGGGTGCGGGCTTCTCCTCGGGCTTCTTGCCTAGAGGATACGCGGGAAGACCGAACATCGTCGCAGAGGGGTTTCCAGCTTCGGCAGGTGGCGCTTCTTCGGCGTCGCTTTCGGCGGCCCTGCCGCCGAGTCGAGGCGCGTTGTCTTCTTCGTCGACATCGAGCTGCTGCGTGTGCGAAGCGGCTGGCGGGCGCTGAAGACGCGGCTTGCTCGGATCGTCTGCAAATGGAACGTCGAACTCGCCCGACTGGAGCGTTCGTCGCTGCGGGCGTTCTTTGAACGAACCCGGCACGCGAGGC
The DNA here is from genome assembly GCA_964384605.1 of uncultured Bradymonadales bacterium. Taxonomy (GTDB): domain Bacteria; phylum Myxococcota_A; class Bradymonadia; order Bradymonadales; family Bradymonadaceae; genus CAYLMO01. The sequence continues at coordinate 5,697 of CAYLMO010000057.1, forward strand.
ACCGGTGCGCCGATCTGCGTGCTGTCTTTTTCAGGTTCCGAAGCTGCGACGGAAGGTTCCGGGAACGGCGGAATGCGGTCGCCCTCCGGTGGGAGAGCGTCAGATTTCGCCATCTTGATGACCGTTTCGAGCTGCTCTCCCATCGCGTGGCAGATGACCTCGAGGTCGGTGATGTCTCCTGCGGGAGGGGCACCGACGAGGACGATCGCCGGTCGACCGGAGATGGGGAGTGGTACCGACACGACGGGAGTATCGACATCGAGCTGCAGCTCTTCGAACAGCGGTCCGAGGCCGACGTCGGCCGCCGAACCCCTGGCGAGGCCTTCGCCGACAGCTGCCCCATGTTCGAGGATTGAGCGACGTCGCTTGAGCTCTTTGAGATCGACCGCGTCGAGCTCCGGCCACCCCGCCTGATTGAACGTCTGAATGGCGCGACGCCCCGTAATCGCGACGATTCGCTTTGGAAACCACTGCGCCGAATAGCCCAGAAGGATGTCCAGAATCGTGTCGCGATCGAAGCACGCCACCAGATATTCCATCACCTGGGTGTCGGTCCACCCCTCACCGGGTAGACGTTCTCCTGTGCTCGCTCGGCTCAATTTGGCCCGCTCATCGCTGAAGGTCGACCGTCGCCCAATCAGCCGCTCAGTGGCGTCTGGTGGGACTACGCGCGCGTTCGTATTGGACGATCTGTTGCCTAGGGCGGAGTCTAACAGCATCGCCGACAAACGGTCAAAATAAATGCACGCGCCGGATCCCATTTGGGCCGCGATATTCGCCGCGCTCGTGCAAGTTTGACGAGCCTAAATTCAGGGAACGCCACCGTACGTGAAATCGATATTCAGATTCCGTGCTTTTCGACGGTCGAACTTCACCCACCGGTGCTTTCGAGCCCTCGATCGCACCGACGGTGCCGCGGCCGAGTCTGACCGAACTTGCTTGTAGAGGTGCTTCGCCGCCAGCCGCTGACCTTCGAGATCCATCGACCACGCCAGGTAGAGCGAAATCTCGGCTCGCCTCTCCGGGGAATCGGTCGCCTCCAAGGCGCGACGAAACGCCCCGCCAGCGCGGCGACCACGACCCAACCGGAGCGAGACCAGCCCTGCCAGAATCCGCAGGTTCTCTTCGTCGGGGCACAGCGCCAGAGCGTGCTCGAGCCCCACCAGTACGCGCTGGTCATCGCGCCCTTCTGCAAACGCGATGGCGGCCTCGCGATATAGCGCAAACGCCCGTCCAATGGGCCTCTCGTGCCATCCGGGGTCGGGCAGAAACGGCTGTTGCGCGAGCTCCGGGCCGCCGCCCGTCTCGGTCAACTTGAACGGGATGAACAACCCCTTGGACGTCGGCGCTGGCCCCGCCGCGACCCAGACGCGTCGGTGCGCCGGCTCGAAGACCACGCTCGTCACCGTCGTGAGGGTGAGAACAGCCGGCCCAATCAGGCGCTCCTTTCCGTCGGGATCGGTCGCATCACCCAGGAAATTCGCCAGCTCCGCGACGGTCGAAGACGCGTTCGCCGACGACACGCAGGAGCCAATACGGTCCTGCCTGGCCACGTTGCAGCGTTGATACTCGGGATAGAACGCGACCTCGGCGTCGACGAGCTTCGGCGACCAGAATTGGTTGGCGTAACCGAGCCGGCCGTCTTCCATCCAGATCAGCTCCTCGACTCCGGGGGCGACCTCGAAGATCGCGGCCCTCCCTGTGTCTCCCTCGGTGAGGATGTAGGTCCAGCCAGCGACCGGCGGAAACTCGCGAAGCACCGACACGGCTTCTTCGATCGTGTGCGCCTGGCGCATCACGTGATCGCCGGCAACGCCAATGGGTACGCCGTTCTCGAGGTCGAACCGGTCGACGAAGTGCTGATGTACCGTGAGGGTCAGGCCGGCGCTGTTCATCGCCGTGATTCCGCCGCCGAGAAAGCCTGCGGAACCGACCGAAATGTACGGCAGCCCCACGTGCGGGAGGTGGGTGACAACGGTCGCGAACCGGTCCCACGTGCCGACGCCGAAGTAGTCGAAGTTCCGCGCGTGTCGAACCTCGTCGGCGAGCGGTGGGCCGACGAGCGCGCTGGTGCACCCGAAGGTCGGAATTCCGCCGACTCCCGGCGCGCGGGCGGTGCCGAGCAGTCGGTGGTAGGTGCCGACGATCCACAGAAACGTCTCGGGCATCAGATAGGCTCGCCACAACAGATCCGGCGAGATGCCGGCTGCGGCGGCGAACTGATCGACGGCCTGCGCAAATTCGGCGGGGACGTTCCCGCGAAGCTTGTTGGTGACTCCGGCGTGCGCAGCTCTGTCGAGCATCTGCGAAACCGGCCCGAGTGGAGCGTTCTCGAGCACGTGTTCGAGGTGACGCGCAAAGAACGGAACGGCGCCCATCTGGATCGCCTCTCGGGTGCGCGCGCCAAGGTCCGTCGCCATTTCGGCCAGGCTCCCCGAAACGGTCAGGAAGCGGAGCTCACCCCACGGGGTCGAGACCAGCCCAGGCGCATCGCTGCGCTCGTCCCAAAGTTGGATCGTCGGGTCGTCCCAGGGGGTCGAATGTGGCTGCTCGGAGTCGTCTTCTTGCGCCATCATCTTCTCATTCGGTGACCCTCCTGTTATCGAGAGTTGTAGCAACCGGGTCAACTGCACAGGAGCCGTCATGCCCATGCTCGAAGGTCGACATCTTTGCCGCCACCGTGTCCCCGTCGAAGGATTTGCCAGCAAGGGGGCTGATGCGCACTACCCGCCCGACATCGAGCTGGAGCCGACGCATCTCGACATCTCTTTGCGAGTCGACATCGACGCGCGCACGGTCGAAGGCGCAGTCACGACGACCGTCGAGTCGCGACGAAGTGGGCCAACGAAACTGTCGCTGCATGCCGTCGACTTCCTCGAGTTGGAAGTTCGCGACACCGAGGACCGGGAGCTTTCGTGGGACTACGATGGCAAGCGACTCAACATCACCTGGGGCGACGCGTTCGAAGCGGCCGAGACCCGTCAGGTCGAAGTCCGGTACCGGCTCCACCGGCCTGTCGCTGGACTCTACTTTTCGTCGCCTGACGAGGAGTATCCTGACGCACCGCGCTGGGCGGCGACCGACCACGAGACCGAGCGTGCTCGCCACTGGCTGCCTTGCATCGACCTGCCGCAGGTGCGTACGACGCTGTCATTCGCGCTCCGGAGCGACGCGGACCACACCATCCTGGCAAACGGCGCGCTGGTCGGCGAGGAGGAGCACGACGACGGCACCAAGACCGCCCGCTGGGAGCTCGACTTTCCGTGCCCGAGCTACCTCGTCTGCTTCGTGCTCGGCGAGCTCGTCCGCTACGACGACGGCGAGTTTGGTGGCATGCCGATCGCCTACTACGGCGTGGCTCCAAACGAACCGGAAGACCTCGCACGCTCGTTCGGCCGCACCGGGAAAATCCTCGAGTGGATGACCGGCCGGCTGGGTCGAGACTTCCCATTTCCAAAGTATTTTCAGTTCGCGGTGCCCGGAATCGGGGGCGCGATGGAGAACATCTCGCTCGTGAGTTGGGAGGCCGCCTACGTCATCGTCGAGGAGCTCGAACCCGAATGGCGCTGGCTCGCCGACCAGATCAATGTGCACGAGATGGCGCACTCGTGGTTTGGCGACGCGGTGGTGTGCCGCGACTTCGCCCACGCGTGGCTCAAAGAGAGCTGGGCGACCTACATGGAGACCTGCTGGCTCGAGCATGCGTACGGCGACGATGAGCAGCGTTACGACCTGTGGCGCAATGCGAATGCGTACTTCGAAGAGTCGGACAATGACTACTCGCGGCCGATCGTGGTGCGCGAGTACGACGGCTCGTTCGACATGTACGACCGGCACCTCTATCCCGGCGGCGCGTGCCGCCTACACATGCTGCGAAACCTGCTCGGCGACGCGACGTTCTGGCGAGGCGTGCACCTCTACCTCGACCTGTACGAAGGCGGGTCGGTCGAAACCGACGACTTCCGAAAGGTGATGGAGGAGGTCTCCGGGAGGAGTCTCGTGCGGTTCTTCGACCATTGGTTCCTGCGGGCCGGCTACCCATCGCTCGAAGTCGAGTGGTCATGGGACGAAGACGAAGGCCTCGCCGAATGGGAGTTCACCCAGGCTCAGGTCGACGAGAAGGGTGAAGGTCCGTTGTTCGACGACTTCGAGATCGAGCTCGGATGGGTGGTCGATGGCGAATTGCAAACTCGCTCGGTGACACTTCGTCGGCGCGAAGAGACGTTCGCGGTGAAGCTCGACAAGAAGCCCGAGATGGTCCGAGTCGACCCGGGGGCGAAGACGCTCCACAAGCTGAAGTTCAATCCGAGTGACGAAATGCTGCGGCGGCAATTGGTCGAAGCCACCGACGTGACCGGACGAATTCAGGCGGCGCACGCGCTCGCGAAGACCGGCAAAGCGCAGAATGTTCAGGCGATCATCGACGCCTGGGATGCCGAGAAATTCTGGGGCGTTCGCCGAGAATTTGCGGCGGCGCTCGCGTCAGCCAAGACCGAGCTAGCGCTCGAAGGGCTGCTGCTGAAATCGGACTCCGAAGACGATCCAATGGTCGTCGATCAGGTGTTCACGAAGCTTGGAACGTTCCGCGACGAGCGGGCGGTGTCGGTGTTGAAGAGCCGCATCGAGAGAGGTGTCGGCCCCCTGGCGGCGCGCGCGGGCTACACGGCCATCGGCGCAATCGGAGGCGAAGAGGAGCTGGGCTATTTGAGCTCCGCATTGACGAGCGACGCGAACTTTTGGGCGCGCGACGGCGCTGCGACCGGGCTTGGGAAGACGCGTTCTCGGGCGGCGGTCGAACACCTGCTCGACCGCTTGGGGTATGGCTCAGACGTCCATCGGGTTCGTTCGGCAGCGGCGAAGGGGCTCGGCGCGCTCATTCCGATGCTCGACGAGCACCACCGCCCCGCACTGGTCGAACGACTCACGGCGATGCTGCGCGACCCGAACCCCTGGGTGTGCATGGACGCAGCACGAGCGCTCGGGAGCGCGATGGCGACGAGCGCGATCGCTGACCTCGAAGCGTACGCGCGTACACTCACCGCACAGGAACGTACCGACGTCGAGAAGATCGTGAAGGGGCTTCGGAAGGCCGAGTCGCCCAAGGTCAAAGCGCTCGAGGGCGAAGTGGACTCACTGCGCAGCCTGATTCGAAAGCTCGAAGATCGAATGCGCAAGCTGGAGAAGTGAGCACCTGTCAGGCGAATTCGGCCTGGCAGTCGCCGCAAACCCACTTACGACGCAGGAACGGGAGCGGGAAGCCGAGGAAGAGCCACGAGGCAAACACCCAGCGCTTCGCGTACTTCTGATAACGGACATTCTTGCTGCGGCACTCGGGGCAAGCCTCCGAGTCGTCCGGCTCCGAAATCTCGGCGTCGAGCGCCGTCTCACACGGGTCGAGCGTGCCATCCTCGCCCGCAGGCTCCATCTGTCGGAGGAGCGCGGCGGCGCTCTCTGCGTCGTCACGACGCACCCGCAGTTTCACGCCCCCAACAGCATTCGAATAGAGCCAGTTGGCCGCGATGATGTGCTCGTCCTCGAGCACACAAGGAATCCCCTCGGCCTCGAGCCGGCCGGCGAAAATGTGTGCCTCGATGGGGCTGTTGTATGTCGCGACGGTCACCAACATGCTGACAGGATCGCCGAGGCCCGATTCCGTTGCAAGATCGTGCGCGCCGTCGAACTCACTCGGTCACGTGAAGGACGTAGATCTGTTCGACTCGCACGCGGGTCGAGGCCGGATGTCTCGGGAGGTCCAGATACTCCCGTGCTCCCCGAGCGGGATTGTCGATCCATCCTGCGATGCGTCGTTCGATACCCCTCGGCCACGGGCGAAGCAGTCGGTCGCGCAGCTCGTCGGGATCTACCGGAGCTGCGGTCTGCTCGGACCATTTGGCAATCGAGCGGAAGGCGGCATAGGGGGCCGAGTCGAACCCAATCGCGTGCGGCGCCAGGCGTGCGGCGTTCAGCTCGGCGACGACCTTTTCGACGAGCTCGAACGCATGCCGCTCGGAACGATGAACGTCGTTCGTCGGCATCGCTTCCGAGACGAGATGCCGTAGCTCCTCGAGGTCGGGGAGAAGTTCGGACCATGCGCTCGACACGCCGCGAGCGTCGCAACGGACGACCAGGTCCTCGGAAGTGCGATCGTCACTGAGCCGAACGACGAGCCAGAGGGCTTCGGAGCGTCCCTGAACTCGTGCCCGTTTTGGGGCGCTTTCTGGCGAGGTTGGCAGCGCACGAATCCAAGCGTCGCGCTTGGTGAGGACGGCGAGAGGATTGTCGACTGCGGCCGAACCTGCCTCGAGGTTCGAGTAGGGAGCCCCGGCCGTAGCCGCGTCATGAAGCTTGCGCGACAGGCGCCTGCGCATGCCAAGCGAATCGTTCCAGTTTCGGGGCCTGGGAAGGTGCACGATGACCTCTTCGTGCACCGAACCCGGGCGCAACAGCCGACCAATGCGCTGCTCGACCCGGAGCGGTGTGTAGGGCAGGTCCGACAAGACGATGCGACCACAGTCGTGCAGGTCGACCCCCTCCGAGATGCAGTCGGTGGCGACGAGGACTTCGAGCGACTGGTGCTCGGCGAGGTCGAGGTCGAATGCACCGGGAGAGAATCGCTGGACGACCTCGATGGCAGCGACGGTGCCAAGCCCGGTAGCGCGAGATTCGTCGCCGGTGACGAGCCCAATTCGCGCGTCGGGGCCAAGCTCACGGACCAATGTTCGAAAGAGCGCTCGTGCAGCCTCTCGAAACGAAGTGAAGATCAGGAGCTTTCCAGGGTCGGCCTGGAACAATTCGACGATCGCCCGCTCTCGGCCCCCGGCGGTGGCGGCGTCGCGCACCCGACTCGACAACCGGCGCAGATGGTCCAGGTCAGCCTGCACTTTTGCTACATCGACAGGAGCCGAGGCGCTCTCGACCTCTTCGAACATGAACGGCAGCACCGACTGATCGGGCTGGTGCCCGAACAACTCACGAAATCCGAGCCGCGAGATCGTCGTGCCGGTCCGCATGGCTTCGAGCCAGCGCACGTGGAAGTCGACGAGCTTCGCGAGCGAGTTGGCGAGCGCGAGCGGGCCGGACTCCCACAGGCGAAGGGCGTGTTCGACGAACAGTCCGCTAGGCCAATCGTCGCGAAGTAACTCCAGGTCACGGGCGCGCAGCATCTCCGCGAGGTTGGTCCAGACCCATGCCTCGGCGGGGTCGGGTTCGTACGTCAGGAGCTGCAGTTTCGCGCGAGGGCGCCGCATGGTCGCGTCGTCCCAGCGTTCGCGACGAACCACGACGCGCTCGAGCAGTCGCAGTAGTGACTCACCCCTGTCGGCGAACGCGATGCGAACGTCGGTGCCGATCCACGGGCGCAGGTCGGAATCGCCCAAGAAGAGCTCGAGCAGGTTTCGCAGGTCGTCGAGGTCGTTTGCCACCGGGGTCGCGGTGGCGAGCACCAGTGGCAGGTCGCCGGCGAGTTGTGCGAGTGCGGTGTAGCGATTGGTTCCCGTGTTTCGAAACGCGTGAGCTTCGTCGACGACGACGACCGAGAGAGGCTCGTCCGGAATCTCGCCGCGGCTCAGCCGCGTGTGCGACACCACAACGAACTGATCGTCGCGAAAGCCTGCCCGGTGAGCACGTTCGCGCCATAGTTCTTGAAGACGCGCCGGGACCACGAGTGCGACGGCACCGCGAACGCCATCGCGCCGCGCTTTCTGCTGCAGCCGGCTCGCGGCAGCGAGGCAGACGCGGGTCTTGCCGAGGCCTACGGCGTCGGCGAGAAGCGCGCCGCCAAACGCATCGACGCAAGCGACAATTGCGGCGACCGCACGGGCCTGGTGCGGTGCGAGTTCGAGGTCACCGACGGTATCGGGTGGCACCTCGCTCGGGCTCAGAAGAACGGCGCCAAACCACTCTGCCGGCGTCACGACGCGAGCTCCGCGTAGTCACCGTCATCGCCCTCTCGCCACGCCCGGAGAAGGTTGGCGTCGAGTGGCGAGAGGCCGAAGAGTTCCGTGACCTCATCGCACCACAGACGTGGATCGGGGTCCCGTGGCCGCCAGTCTTCGAACCCGTCTGGCACGGGGATCATCCGCACGAGCCAGGCAAAGTGGCGCCGGAAACCGCCGCGAGCTCGTTCGCCGAGCGCCCACGCGAAGGCCCGAACCGGCTCGGAATTGAGGAGCGCGGCGACGCGCCATGCCTCGCGCTCGTCTTCGCATCCGATGACGTAGGTCGTGTTGAGCGGGACGACCCCGGCGGGGACCACTTCGGCCCGCAAATGCGACGCGATGTCGGGCCAGGCGACCTTGGGGCCGAGCAGCTCCGGCTTCACACGGAACACCTGCCAAAGCGGCAGAACGGAGACGTGGTCGGAACGGTCGAGGAGCCTGTCGGAGTGTTCCTGAAAGTACGTCTCGAGCCCGTCTGGCGCGGAGCGGAGCACCTCGCTGTGCTCGTTGTAGAGCCAGAGGATCTCGGCATGGGCAGACCATCCGTTTTCGTCGAGGTCGCGGCCGGCCAACACTGGCCGCACGTGTTCTTGGACCTCCGGTCCGAGGGTGCGCCGGAAGTCACCGGCAGGCTTCAAGAAGACATCGTTGCAGCCCGTGAACACGCCCCTGGTGGGTTTCCATCGATTTAGCAGGCCGAGCGGTTTCGAAGTGGACCACATCTGTTCGAAGAGCTGGCGAATCTGCGGCTCGACGAGCACCCACGGGGCCGCGGGATGCGACGGAGCAATTCGATTTGCCGGCATCTTCCAACGCCGAACGCCGTCGCCGCGCCAAACGCCAACCTGGACGGGAGACTGCGTCTGTCGACGGCGCCGCGAGGCCTTTCGCACGCGGAGGAGCGCAGGGTACGTGGTCGCGTCGAACATCGATTCGCGAGCGTCGGAAAAGTCCTCGACGCGCTCGAGATCATGCGCAGCCATGATCGAGCGAATCGAGGCACCGTGAAGCGACCGCAAGAGCTTGGCGGGAACCAGCGCAGCGAGCCGGCCACCGGGCCGGAGCAGCTCGAGACTTCGCTCCAAGAAGAGCGCGGAGAGATCGACCTGCGTGCCGAACGGGGCGCGTACCCCAAGAGCCACCGCTTGAGGCCAAAGAGCACTATCGGCCGCATCATACCTCGCTTTGAGGAGTGCTCGCTGGTCGGGGTCGATGCGGTGGGTCCGCACCCACGGCGGGTTTGTCAAAATGAGGTCGAACCCACCGTCGCCCATCGGTTCGGCGAAGTTTGTGGAGAAGTCGAATGTGTTCGCCCCTGCCCTACCTGCCTCGAGCTGGCTGATTCTCTCGGTTCCGGCTTCAATCTGGCGTTCCAACGCGGCGAGCGTGGCGGCTTGATCACGATCGAGCGACACCGGGTCGCCGAAGAGGTCGAGGCCCGTCGCCAGCCGGCGCAGCGGCTCGGCGAAGGTTCGAAGACGGTCGACGCGAGCATGAGTGAGAGCGAGCTGCAGGGCGCGCTCGCGCTCGTCAATCTGGCGACGAAGCTCGACTTTCTCGGGTCCGTGTGTAGTCAGAAACTGCGCATGGAGCTCGGCTAGCTGGCTTCGGATTGCTGAGCTGGCGGGACTTTCGACGAGGAAGCGACGGCCCTGCACAGCGATGGAGTTCGGGTCGGAATCGTCGAGGAGCGCGTTCCCGGTGGCAACGCGATGTCCCAGATTCGGCAACGGAGGAATCTCGCCGACCGGCACGCCTTCGGGCAGCGTGGTCATGAGGGCGAGCCACAGGCGCAGTGCGCAGAGCCGGCTTGCGGTGGGCTGAATGTCCACGCCAAAGAGCGACCGATGGATGATCGCGCGCATGGAGGTGTAGTCGACCGATTCCCCCGTGAGCTCGACGTGCCATTCGCAGAGAACGCGGAGCGACTCGAGTAGAAACGCGCCGGTGCCGACCGCCGGGTCGAGGATGCGCACGCGCCTGACGCACGCAGCAAGGCGCTCGCGAGATTCGGACGAGCCTCCCCCTTCGCGAATGTCGGCGAGCTGTTCTGGTTCGAGAGCGGCGGCTTCGCAAAGCCAGGCGCCCAGCGCGTCTTCGACCATTTCTCGAACGACATCGCGCGGCGTGTAGAAGCTCCCCGAGTTTGCTCGGTCCTCACTAAACATCAGGCCTTCGAAGACCTTCCCGAGCATCTCGGGGTCGACGGAGCTCGACGACTCGTGAGCGTGCTCTCGAGTCGTGAAGTGAAAGCGTTCGAGCAGACCCTCGAAGACGTCGGTCCAGACGTTCTCCGGCCACGTGAGTTCAGGATGAGCGACTTCGGACGGGAGCGGCTCGAACAGACCGCCGTTCAGGAACGGCACGCGCCCAAAGCTCTTCGCGGCGCAGTCTCGCAGGGGTTCCGGTGTGTTGAGAAGCCCGAAGAAGAGCGGTCTCAAGCACGATTGATACAGATCACCGCCATCTGCCCTCGCCTGCCGCACGCGGCGCATGACGAACCAGGGATCGGCGTCGAGCGCGCCCTTTCGTTGGAGCAGGTAGAGGAACACCAGCCGCAGCATGATGGTGAGCGCGATGTCGTGGCGGGCGCGATCGTCGTTGGGGCCGCCCAGCATCTGGTCGCGGAGGCTACGAACGGCGTCGCGGAAGCCGAGGAAGAACGTGCGTGCGAGGCCTTCCTGGTCGAGCGCCTGGGCGAAGTGGCGCTGAATCGCCTCGGCTCGATCGCGAAGGTCGGCGGCGGCGACCGCGCCGATACTCAGCGCGCGGAGCTGCTCGATGCCGACCTGTTCCGGTTCTCGACGGTCAACCGTCATGCGACGCACGACGGGGCGGCCTCGGCTGCCGTGGTCACAAGCCGCCACGGTCAGCGATTCGGGCGCGATGAAGGCGAAGAGGACGGGTTCAGTGGGGTTGTGGCGGAACGACTCCAGCGCGAGCGCACGAAGCTCGTCCGGGCTCGCCCCCTCGACCACCACCAACCGCGCCACCCCCGCACGGGTGGCCGAGATGGCGAGGTGCGGGCGGATCTCGTTCCAGCCCCAGACGGCCCGGAGTGTCGGGGGGATTGGCACGAGTGGATCGTCAAACCCGAGCATGGTCGCGAGGTTCGCGACCGCGCCTTCGCGCACCACATCGATGATCTGCTCGTCTCGCCAACGCTTCATTCGCAAACTCCTGTGCAGACCAGGGGTATCCTGGCGTACAGGTTTTCGACCGTTGGCCGAAATCGTTGCGAAAAAAGCTGTAAGACTATGAATCTAAAACGATTTCAACTTTCGCTATTGCCCGTTCCGTTCACCAGGCGGTGCCGTCTGATCGAGTTCCGGGAGACATCGCACCGGTCCCGACCTCGGTGTGGTCGGTCAAGACCGCGTTCGGCGTGCCGTCGGGCGAGCGGTTGAGCGAGATACCCGAATCGCTGGAGGAGTAGGCGACCGCATCGCGCTCGGTTCCGGTGGCGTCGAACAGCTTGATGTTGTCACCGGCATTGTTGAGTCCGAGCGACCCGGTGGAGGCGAGAATCGCGCCGGTGATGTTGCCGTGAGACCCCGAGTCGTAAACGACGACGACTTCTCCCGGACGCAGTGAGACGCCATCGAAAACGTGTCGCTCGGCGACCGCATCCGCGAGGACCCAGCCGGTGAGATCGAGGGTCTGGGTGCCGACGTTCACGATCTCGACGAACTCGGAACCTTCGTCGGGTCCGTCGGGGTTGGGGAGCAGCTCGTTGATGATGACGCGTTCTTCGGGCGCAGCCGCCCACAGCGAGCCATCTACCTGGATGCCGGGGCTCGAGGTCGAAGTGGCGGTCGGTATCGAATCGTGGAGCACGAAACCGGCCTGTTCATTGCCGTCGACATCGCGGTTCCACGAGGTGCCTTCGACGGTTGAGCTGAATGTGTACGCGCTCATGAAGCGTCCGTTTCGGCGCAGTGCAACTTGGTCTCCGGTGTTGTTCAGGCCAAGCCCGCCGCTCGAGGCGGCGACGTCGGACCCGGAACGTGTGCCGCCCGACCAGACTACGACGACCTCGCCGGGCTGAATGGTGCGGTCGGAGAAGACGTGTCGGTCGGAGGTCGTCGAGTCGCCAAGGGTCCAGCCTGCCGGATTCACTGGATTGACGGTCGGGTTGTAGAGCTCGACATACTCGTCGGTGGTTTCGTCGCCGGTGGGGTTGGCCATGACCTCGTTGATGATGAGTCGGGGTGCGCCATCCCACACCGCTCCGTCGACCTTCTCGCCCGGCGATTCGTTAAGGGTCGACATGGAGTCATGGAGCACGAAATCGCCCTCGGAGGCGCCGTCGGGCATGCGGTTGAACGACACGCCTGATTCGGCGGAGGTGTACTCGACTCGGTCGATGAGGACGCCGTTGGCGTCGTGCAGGATGACGGAGTCGGCGTTGTTGGTGAGGCCGAGAGCGCCAGTGGATGCGACGGTGCGACCGACCCCTTGTCGCGTGCCGGAGTAGACGACGAGCGCGTCTTTCGGCATCAGGACGACTGGCTCAAACACGTGCCGCTCGCCACGCTCGTCGCTGATGGTCCAGCCGCTGAGGTCGACGGGAGCGGTGCCCGTGTTCACGAGCTCGACGTACTCTTCGGAACCGTCGACGCCTTCGGGGTTCGCCATGATCTCGTTGATGCGAATGGGGGTGAGGAGCTGCGAGCAAGGGTCGGGTACCGGGCCCTTGAAATCGGGGTGCGGAGTGGCGGCGCTCAAGACCGAGCAGAACTCCTCGAGGAATGGTGCGGCGGCGTTTGCGCCGCTGAAGATGATGACGTTTTCGTCGTTGTAGCGGGTCGCGCTCTTGGACCAGTTGTAGCTGCCGATGATGACGGTAGGGTCGCTGTCGGTGTTGCCGTCGATGATCATCACCTTGTGGTGCAGCTTGCCGCCGGCGAATCCGATGTTGTTGTGATTGCCGTCGATGAAGACGGGCACGCCGGCGGTTGCGAGCTTTTCGTCGGAGGAGTATCGGCCGCGGGCCTGGCTCTCGTCGTACACGCCGACGACGTCGACGCCGGCTTCGCGCAAGGCGATGAGGTCGTCGGAGATGCCCTCGTGCGTGAAGCTGAAGATCATGAAGTAGACCGACGAATCGGCGTCGGCGAGGCGGGCGCGGACCTTCTCGTCGATGTCGTCTTGGGGCGAGAAGTAGATTTCGGCGGGGGTGTTGCCGACGCCAACCGGCATACCCATGCCGAGCGGTTCCTTTTTCGTTCCGAACTTTCGCTCGACGTACATCTGCTCGAACTCGGCTGTGTATGCGGCCGCGACGTCAGGCGAATCGATGCGCATGGCGTGGTTGTTGTTTCGAAGCAGGCCGTTCTCGGAGAAGTTCATCGAGCCTGTGAAGACGATGCTGTTGTCGATGACGACGAACTTGTTGTGCATGATGCGGTCGCGCGGCTTGCGCAGGATCAGGTCGACGCCGGCGTTTTCGAGCGCGATGTAGCCGTCGTCGTGGTCTTCGTCGCCGTCTCCCGCAAAGCGAATCTGGACGCCTCGGTCGGCGGCTGCGACGACGGCTTCGACAATCACCTCCCGGTCGAATTCGTAGAGGCAGAGGTCGATGGTCGACTGTGCGCCTTCGATGGCTTCGACGATGGCGTCATCGACTTCAGGGTCTTCTTCTGCGCCACGTTCCAGGCCTGGACGGGTGAAGAATAGCTTCGCGACGCCTTCTTCGAGCGTGTAGGGCTGGCGAGCGGTCTCGAAGGCCTGGGGGCCCGCGACTGTAGTCGTTCCGACGTCTTCGGTCGGAAGGCATCCGGAAGTCGCGAGGACCAGTAGTAGTGCGACCAATCGATAGTTCATTGTACTACCTCCACGTCCAGGAAGAAGCTCCCGGTGTCGCCGAAATCGAAGCCATCGACGACGAGATAAACGCTGGAATCGGTGGGCGGGCCGGTCCATTCGACCCATTCGCTGCCGCCGCTGCCGGAGTTGTCGGCACAGGTGAGAACCGCGGCGTCGCAGGCTTCGACGATGTACAGGACCGGGTCGAGGCCGGGCATGACGACTCGGGCGCGCAGGGTGTGGCCGGCCGGGATGTCGACTCGATAGATGGCTTCGGAGCCGTCGGCATTGCCGGACAGACATGGGACGGGTGTGACCGCGTCGGAGCCTCCACCGAAGGTGATGCCTTCGTACGAGCCCGGCCCAATGGCGCCGACCGAATCGGCCGACATGCATGAGTCGGGCGTTCCGAGGAATGCCCCAATTCGAAGGGCGTCGGCGACCGTGTGCGAGACGCCGCCGACCGTCAGGGTCACGTCGGTGACGCGTGAAGCAGGCGTGTTCGAGACGGAGGCGTCGATGACTGCGAGGTCGCCGAGTGGGTCGAAGAAATCGACTGTGACATCGGGTCCGAAGTCGGCGGTGTCGGTGGCGGTGAAGTCGCCGACGAACGAGAGGATTTCGAACTGCGGTTGACCGCCTTCGGTGACGAGATCGGGAAAGAGCACGAACGGCTGCGGTGCTGAGCGGCGAATGTCGATGGCGTATGACGCCGAGGGCGCGTCGGGGGTGCTCACACCGTCGACCACGAGGAGGGCGGTATGGTCGTACTCAGCGACGTAGGTGAGGGTAGTAGCGATGCCGCGACGAGGGGCAACCACACACTCAGGCGTGAAGTTTCCGGCGCACGAATCGGTGACGTACAGCACCGCTCCGGCGTCGTCGTTGAGCACCGTGGCGGTGAGCGTTTGCCCGGCCAGGAGGTCCACCGGGATGGCCTGCTCGCGGCCATCAATCGGGGCTGAACCACACGCGTCGGTCGGGAACTGGCCATTCTCGAGGCCTTCGTCGGTTGCGAAGTAGGTGCCATCGGCCACTCCGCCCTCGTCGACCGACGAGGCGCAGTCACCCGCGTTCTCGAGCGGCTCGGCGACCCAAATTGCGTTCGGAATGTCGAGCAGCGCACCGGAGTCGACGACGAGGTTTCGGCGCCCCGATTCGGCGGTCGGATCGACAACTGCGTCGAAGGTGACGAGGCGTCCGGTATCGTCGGCGACCACGATGTTTTCGATCGTCACTCCCGAGCCGACGTCGATGGTCGGAGGAGCAACGGGGTCGGCCGGACTGTCGATGAGCTCGAGGCGGACCGGGGTGGTCGCGCCGGTCGGCCACACCTTCGGCTCGACTGCCCAGGGGCCTTGCGACTTCGCGTAGAACCACTGCTTTCGGCTGGCCGTCACGTGCAACACACCGTCTGGTAGCTGCACCTCCTGGTCGAGAATCCGGGAGAAGCTCACGACCGTGTCATCGTCGATGACGATGTTCGATTCGGCGGCCGCTGAAGAGAGGTCGAAGGAACCGGCCGCGTCGTCGACGCGCCACACGCGGTCTTCGGTGAACGTGGATAGTACGGCGACCACATAGTCGTCGGGACTCGGCGAGGGCTGCCAGTCGATGACGACGTCGACGCCGTATCGAACGGGGAGCCGCTGAAGTGGGTCGTGACTCGTGAACTCGAATGCCGCGGGCATCGTGATCGCGTCGGCGATCTCGGCGGCGCGAATGTCTGCGCCGCCGTCGACGATGAGCGCGAGCGGGGCCGTCAGGTCTTCGCGTTCGGCAGCCTCTGGGGCGAACTCCGCAACGAAGTCGTAGATCGGAACGCCATCGGCCTCGAAGACCTCCACGGACCGGTTCGCATCGACCCATTCGCCAACGGCCACGAGCTCACCCGCATCCAGAAAGTCGGCGGGAACGCCGAGGTCGGCGGGGCCTGCCGGTTGTCCATCGGAGCCTTCGGGCACCGCCCAATAGTCATCGGCGATGAAGACGTCCCACCCGTTCTGGTACGCGAGCCAACCGACGGGATCGACGACGTTCGCCTCGGCCAACGAGGGCGAAAAGACGGCGTGGCCGTGCAGTTCGGGGAAGTCGTAGAGCGCGTCGGCGCCCCAGTAGGTCAGGTTTAGCCGGCCAACGGGGTCGGTCGGAGGCGGTCCCATATCGGGCGACGTTCCGGCATCGGTCGACGTGTTGTTCCCGTCTCCGGTGTCGGAGTTTCCGGCGTCGACGTCGGGAGTCGATTGGTTGTTGCTCGTCGTGCCGTTCCCCTCTTCGTCACCTCCGCAGGCGGCGAGGAGCAACAGCATCGCGAGCGACACAACATGAAGTGTGCGCATACTCGTACTTCGCTAGTAGCTGGGCTGATTTTACGAGCATACCGCAACTCCTCCCCCTGCAACCACTACGCTCCCCGAACACCCCCGGAAGGTCGCCAGCCCGCTATTTCACTAACCGATCCGCACCTTTCGAAAAAAAGTTCGCAACGATTTCGACGAGCTGCCGATAACCCCTCCCGATTATGCGCAGGTGTGCTGCGCAGATTTCGCCACAGTGGGAGGGTGAGATGAACGAGCAGAATGATGGGTTGAAGAGCTTCTTGGAGTTGAGCGAACACGGGCGCGAGCTCGAGTTCGGGATACGGAGTCCTCGGCGGGGAGTCATCGACGTGATGACCTACGCCGACGCGCGGGGCGTGCTGGAGGTGGCCGGGCCGTGGCGCATGAGTCCGGCTGAAGCGAGGCGCATGGAGGACGCGCTGGGGTGGACCCCGTCGGGGGGATGGGCAGCGCTCGTGGCGCTTCTGTGCGGCACCGGCGCGCTCGTCGCGACGCACCACGGGTTCTACGCGAAGCAGACGATCGCGGCCTGGCAGGAGCGGACCGACGACGAGGTCCGGTTGGCGCTTGGCGAAGCGTTCACACGATTTCTGGTGCCGCCAACACCGATGGCAGGCTTGTGTGTTTCGCTCGGCGTGCATCCGTACTGGGGGCTTCGAGTCGCCAAAGCGCAGGGCGGCGCGGGAGACGACACGTTCCTCGAGGAACACGCCCAGAAGCTGTTTCCGCCGGAACATCTAGAGATTGCGGAGACCACAGTGTTCGGCGCGATCGCCGGAGTTTTCGCAGGGCTCGCCGCGCTTCCGAGCGGGCATGCATACCCGGTCGACGCGCTCACGGAGTTTGCGCGCTGCTGCCTGCAGACCGCATGGACCATGGGCCGCGACATGTGGGACCCGTCGGCCGACGCGTATCCGATGTTCGAGTCATCGGGGCCGCGGTGGAACGATCCCGGCGCCCTCGACGTGTTCCTGAGCGACCTGCTCGATCATGTGCTGGTGCCAGCGGGGCTTGCGTCGCGTGTCGAGGTGGGGCGGTTCGTGCTGCACGACACGATTCGTTCCGTGCCGGTCGGCTCGTTCTCGAGCGACGAGACAACCGGCTGGCTCGGGTGGGTCACCGCGACGGAGCCGAGGTTCCTCGTGGCATAGCGCTTGACCTCGGAACGTCGGGTGCCGGATAAGCAACGAGTGGATATCACGGTCGAAAATGAGGGAAGTGCGAATCCGTTGGTCCGCCTGAAGGGTGACCTGACGGTGAACGACGCGCGCGTCGTGTACGAAACCCTGCGATCACTCGGCGACCGCGACGATGTCAAAGTCGTCGAGGTCGACTTCGCCGAGCTTCACGCGTTGGAGTCGGCTGGAATTGCGGTCTTGTCTTTGGTCTCGAGCGAGCTCGAGTCGAAGGGCAAGACCCTCGACGCACTGAACATGTCGCGCGCCCACGAGCGAGCGCTCGAAATGATGCCGGCCGCCCGCGAGGGTGATGACACGCCCGAGCAGGCACCATTTTTCGTGCGGGTAGGCGAACGCGGTTTCGAGTCGTGGGACTCGTTCCTCATCCTCGTCGAGCTCGTGTACGACACGCTCGCAGCGGCTCTCCAATTTTGGAAGCCGCGGCGGCGTCCGCCGAAGGGCTCGGTCGTCGAGCAGGCCGTGGTCATCGGCGTCGACGCGTTGCTGATCATTTCGCTCTTGAGCTTCCTGCTGGGGCTCATCATGGCCTTCCAATCGGCTTATCAGCTGCAGCAGTTCGGGGCGAACATCTACGTCGCGAACCTCGTGGGCATCTCGATGGTCCGCGAGTTTGGACCAATGATGACCGCCATCATGCTCGCCGGCCGCAGTGGGTCGGCCATCGCGGCCGAGCTGGGCACGATGAAGGTGCAGGAAGAGATCGACGCGCTCAAGGTGATGGGGCTCGAGCCGATTCGGTACCTGGTGCTGCCTCGTTTGCTCGCGCTGACGTTGGTGCAACCGGCGCTCACGCTCATCGCGGACTTCGTGGGCATATTGGGCGGCCTGCTCATCGGCACGACCATCCTCGACCTGTCGACCTCGAGCTACATCGACCAGACGATCGCGTCGGTTTCACTGATGGATTTCGCGAACGGCCTGTCGAAATCGGTCGTGTTCGCCTGGATCATCGGCATCACCGGTTGCTACTTCGGACTGCAGATCAAAGGTGGCGCGAGCAGCGTCGGAACGGCCACAACTCGATCTGTTGTTGCGTCTATCTTCATGATCATCGTCGCGGACTCGATTTTTGCGACGATTACGACGCTTTTGACCTACGGCTGAGCCGGCCAAATGACGCCGAAATGTGACATGTCACAAGAGCGTCACATCACCTCTTCACCGCACCATCATTGACCGAACCAGCGCCCGAAGGGGTGTCGTCACACGTTCGTCATGATTCACTCACCCGATCGCAATCGGTTCTTCGCGTAGGCTTCACGGCCTAACCATTTTCATTCAAATGAGCGCTGCTATGTTCCGCATCGTCTCGACCCGGGCGCAATGAGCACTCGGTCGAGAGCCAAATCAAATTTCACCTCTCTGAGGGTAAAACGATGCGTAACACGAAGATGATCCTCGCAGCTCTCACGGCATCGTCGATGCTCGTCGCGTGCGGCGACGACGAAGCCAACAACTCGGCCAACGGCGCGACCAACGCTGGCAACGCTTCGCCCATCACCTGCGATGGAACGGTCTGCAACGTCTCGGGCGAAATCCTCGAAGACACGACCTTCGCGGCCGGAAACACCTACAACCTGCTCTCGCCGGTCTTCGTCGGTAACGGAACCGACGCGGTCGAGCTCAAGATTGAGCCGGGCGTGACCATCTACGGCGACACCAGCCAGCTCACGTTCCTCGCCGTTCGCCAGAACGCTCAGCTCATCGCCGAGGGTACGGTCGACGCACCGATCGTCTTCACCTCCGCCAACGAGCTCAACGGCGCTGGCTCGCCTGGCGACTGGGGCGGCATCATCATCAACGGCAAGGCCCCTCTGAACACCGGCGAAACCGCTGAAGGCGAAGGCGGAACCGGCGTCTACGGCGGCACCGAAGTCGACGACAACTCGGGCATTCTCAAGTACGTCCAGATCAAGTTCGCCGGCTACAAGATTACCGAAGAGAACGAGCTCAACTCGCTCGCGCTCCAAGGTGTCGGCGCAGGCACGACCATCGAGTACGTCCAAGTCCACCGCGGCTCCGACGACGGCATCGAGTTCTACGGCGGCACGGTCGGCGCGAAGTACATCGTCGCAACCGGAATCCAAGACGACTCGTTCGACTGGACCGACGGCTGGCAAGGCACCGTCCAGTACGCTGTCGCCCAGCAGTACGGCGACGACGCCGACCAGGGCATCGAAGCAGACAGCAACTCCGACGCCCCCGACGCCGAGCCGCGCTCGTACCCGACCCTCTCGAACTTCACGCTCATCGGTTCCGGCACGAACAACGCCGACACCTCCGACATCGGCGTGCTCCTTCGAGTCGGCACCGGCGCAAACCTCGACTCCTTCATCATCCAAGGCTTCAACGAGGGCTGCGTCGACATCGACGACGAAGCGACCTTCACCGCCGCAGGCGCTGACTTCGCCGGCCTGACCGTCCAGAACTCCATCGTCTACTGCCCGACCAGCTCGGCCTACCTCGAAGAGGAAGGCGACGCGTTCTCGGTGCAGTCGTGGTGGGAAGACCAGGGCAACGTCAACGACGACCCGGGTCTCGAAGATCCGTACAACCTCCTCTCGCCCGGCTGGCTCCCGGCCGCTGGCTCGCTCGGCGAAGGCCTCGGCGCGTTCCCTGACGGGATCGACTGGACCGATGGCTGGACCGTGAAAGGCGAGTAATCGCAACTGGTTCTCGGGACTTGCCATGGAGGCGAGTCCCGTGGCCTGCGCAGCTTCGGAGCGAAGTCTCCGAGGTTCCGCAGGCCAAGTGCCTCTGTAGACGTTCACCTAATGTGCCCACGGCACCCTTTCGAGAGGCTCCTATGAGCTCCGAATATCGCACCGGAAGAACCCGGGTTGCTCTCCTCGTCGCCGGCTTGTCGATCGCGTTCGCTTCGACCGCGGTCGCCCAAGACGGCAACCTGTCGAAGTTCGCCGAGCAGCTCGCCGAGCTGCGCTCCGAAGTCGAAGCGTTGAGCTCCGACGTCGAGTCCGCGAAAGACGAGCAGCGCGCCCGCCTTCGTTCGCTCCAGACGCAAAAGACCGACCTCGACATGCAGCTGCAGCGCGAGGAGCGCCGCATCAAGCAGCTCGAGTCGAAGATGGCCGAGCAGAAGGAAGAGGTCGCCAAAGAGAGCCAGGTCGTCGACGCGCTGAAGCCCGCGCTGCTCGAGTCGATCGGCACGCTGCGCGGCACGATTCAGTCCGGCCTCCCCTTCAAGAAGTCGGAGCGGCTCGCTGAGCTCGACAAGCTCGAGGGCCAGGTCCAGGGCGGTGTCATTTCGCCCCAGAACGGCGCGAACCGCCTGTGGCAACTCACGGAAGACGAGTTCCGGCTCAGCCGAGAGAACGGCATCTACCGCCAGACCATCAAGCTCGACGGCGAGGAGATGCTCGTCGACGTCGCGCGAATCGGCATGGTCGCCATGTACTTCCGCACCGACGACGAGCGCTACGGCCTCGTCCAGAAGGTCGGCGGCGATTGGAAATACGTCGAAGTCACCGGCGAACAGGATCGCGAGCAGGTTCAGCGCCTGTTCGACGACTTCAAGAAGCAGATTCGGGTCGGCTACTTCGAACTCCCGAACGCACTTCCGAAGGAGGCGAAATGAATCGCTCTACCGCATTCAGCCTCATCATCGCGCTCTTCGTCTCGCTGTTCGCGCCGGCCGCATTCGCTCAGGATGCCGACCTCAATCGCGCGTACAAAAAGGAGTTCGCCTACCTGCAGGCTCAGAAGAAGGCGCTGCAAAAGCGCCTCGACGAGATCAAAAGCCAGACGCGCACCAAAGTCGCGACCTCGCAAGGTGAAGTCGACCGACTGACCGGCCAGCTCGTCGCCATCACGCAGCGCGCCGATGCGCTCGAGGAGTCCCTCGGCGATGCGCAGCAGGAAGCGACCCTCGTGGAGGACCGCTCCGACACGCTCAACAACACCTACGAACAAGCGCGCACCAGCCTCAAAACCTACGGCGTCGAGCTCGCCGAGGCGAAGGGCGAGCAGGTGACGGCCGATGAGATGAAGGCGGCGTTCGCACAAGCCTCCGAGCTTATCGCCCAGGGCGGCACGATACGTACCGGCGAAGGCGAGTTCTTCCTCGCCGACGGCTCGCAGGCCAAAGGAACCGTCGTCCGCGTGGGCCGCGTCGCCGCCTACGGCGTCAGCGATACTGCGTCCGGCGCGCTCGCCCCTGCCGGCGAAGGCCGCCTCAAGCTCTGGCCAGTCGAATCGGCCGCCAGCGCCAAGGCCCTCGCGGAAGGCGCTCATCCAGACGACATCTCGATCTTCCTCTTTGAGAACGTCGAGAAGCGCATTGAAGAGAAAGAAGGCAAAACGCTGCTCGGCACGCTCGAAGCCGGCGGCATCATCGCCTACGTCATCGTGGTCATCGGCATCCTCGCGTTGCTCCTCGTGGTGCTGCGCTCGTTCATCCTGTTCGGCATCGCCGGCCGCAGCGAGTCGCTCCTCGAGCGCATCAAGCCACACGTCGTCGCTGGCGACGTCCAGAAGGCAATCGCCGTCGTCAAAGACGCCAAGGGTCCGACCGCTCAGGTGCTGTTGGACACGCTCCAGAACCTGCACCGAAAGCGTGCAGTCCTCGAGGACATGGTGTCGGAGTCGATGCTGCGTCAGGTGCCAACGGTCGAGCGATTCGGCGCAGCCATCATGGTGTTCGCCGCGGTCTCGCCGTTGCTCGGCCTCCTCGGCACGGTCACCGGCATGATCTCCACGTTCGACATCATCACGGAGTACGGCACGGGCGACCCGAAGCTGCTCTCGAGCGGAATCTCCGAGGCGCTCATCACGACGCAGCTCGGGCTGGTCGTCGCGATTCCGGCGCTGCTGCTCGGCAACTTGCTGAACGGTCGCGCCAATACGGTAATGAACGAGATGGAGCAAGGTGCACTCTCGATCATCAACATCGCCGAGAAGTCCGGTAAGACCGGCATGAAGGCTCGTACGGGCGCCGAAGACGGCAGCACCGAGGAGACGGAAGCGGCATGAACGACTTCGTCTCCCAGGCCTTCGAATTTGTGGAGGCAGGCGGGTTCGTGATGCCGCCACTCGTGCTGGGCACTTTGGTGCTCTGGTACGCACTCGGCTATCGGCTGATGGTGCTCCGGCGTGGGTCGGTGCACAGCCTGCGCGGCTTGGTCGCCGACCTGCTTGCGGGCCGTCGCATCGAGCCGGTCGGCATCCTCGACGAAGCTGCCGTTCGCGGCGTTTCGGTCGTCAACGAAGCCGTTTGCGACACGCGCGCGCACCTCGACGAAGCCTTCTTTCCGCTCGAGAACACGCTCTATCGCAACGCCACGCTCATCCGAACGATCGTCATCGTCGCCCCGCTCGCCGGCCTCCTCGGCACGGTCACCGGGATGATCGAGACGTTCGATTCGCTGGGCGACATGTCGCTCTTTTCGCAGTCGGGCGGCATCGCTGGCGGTATCTCGCAGGCCCTCATCACGACGCAGATGGGACTCGCCGTGGCGATTCCCGGTCTGCTCATGGGCAAAGTGCTCGACAATCGTGCCGACGCCATCGCCGACGAGCTCGAGCGCCTCAAAGACCTGTTGTGCGGCGAGTCGGGCGACCTGTTCGACAACGCGTCGCTGACGCCCGCACAAACTCAGGAGGAATCATGATGCGCCGACGCATGCGACGCGATGCCTCGCAAGACATCGATATCTCGCCGCTCATCGACATGGTGTTCATTCTCCTCATCTTCTTCATGGTCTCGACGACCTTCGTCAAAGACATGAAGCTCGATCTGGAGCGCCCCAGCGCTTCGTCTTCGAGCCGCGCATCGACCAAGGCGATCCGCATCTACGTCGATTCGGACGCCGTCATCTACATGGATGGCAACCCGGTGAAGGGCTACATGCTCCAATCCCGCGTTCGCGAGCAGATTCAGGGCGGCAAGTCCGACTCGATTCTGGTGATCGTCGACAGCAACGTGCCGAGCGAGAAGCTCATCGAGGTCGTCGACCAATGCCGCCTCGCGGGAGCCGCCGACGTCGGTGTCGCAACCGAACAGGAGGCAGGATGAACCACGCAATCACACGACATGCGGTCGCGTTCTCGATGATGTGCTTTGGCACGGCGAGCGTGCTGGGCCTCCTCGTGGCGATGAATCAGCTGTCCGAGGGTCCACAAGACGAGCCCGGCGAACGGCAGGTGAGTTTCGATCCGCCTCCGAAAAAGAAGCCGCCGAAGAAGAAAAAGACGCAGCAGCAGAAGCCCAAGACGCAGCCCAAGCAGGCGGTGAACGCTCCTCCGCCGTCGCCGAACCTGGCGGGTGGGCTCTCGAGCGTGTCTCTCGGCATGCCCGACGTCGACGTCAGCAACATGCAGGACATGACCGGCTCGCTATTGGGCGAGGCGAAAGCGTCGGTGATGACCGAGGATTCGGTCGACAGCAAGCCGCGACCAATGCAGCGCGTCGCCGCCGACTACCCGGCCCGCGCCCGCGCCAAGGGTGTCGAAGGCCGCGTTCGCCTGAGCCTGCTCATCAACGAATACGGTCAAATCGAGCGCGTGAAAGTGCTCGACGCCGAACCGCGCGGACAAGGCTTCGAAGAAGCCGCGAAACAGTCCGTGAAGCAGTGGAGCTTCGAGCCCGCGACCTACCAGGGTGAAGCGGTGAAGATCTGGGCGACCCAGACCGTGAACTTCAAGCTGAGCTGACCATGACGATTCGAAACATCATCGCGTTGGTCCTGCTCGCGACCGCGACGCCGGTAGTCGCGGTGGCCGAGGAGCCACCCGCCGAGGCCGAACAGGTCGACTACGTCGCGCTGGCTTCTCGCCTCGTCCAAGACGGTTTCTACGACCGCGCCGACAAGGTGATCGAGCAGGCTCCGGTCGAAGAGTTGTCGCAGGAAGACAAGGCGAACTACTACACGATTCGCGGCTTGATCGGCCTGAATCAGCAGCAGTACGCCGCGGCGGTCGACCACTTCGACAATGCGATTCGATTCGGCAAAGTGGACGACGTCATTTTCGTCTACCTCGCGCAGGCCTACTACGGGCTGAAAGACTGGGAGAAGACCGCGCGCGCTGTCGCCAACGCCGGTGAAGAGGGCGCGAAAGTGCCCCGCCTGCAGCTCATGCGGGCCCAGGCGGAGTGGAAGCAAGGCGACATGCAGGCCGCCTGGCGCACGCTCTACGCGGGCTCGAAGCGGTTCCCCGATCAGCCCGATTTCGTGCGGCAGCGAATCTTCCTGCTCATCGAGCTCGGCCTCTATCGCGAGGCGATGGAGCTGGGCGAAGCGTTCATGAAGAGTGGCGATGCAGGCGCGCAAGACTACCTCGCCGTGGGCGAAGCGCTGCGGCGAAACGGCCAGCTCGTCGAGGCGATCCAGTTCCTCGAGCAGGCGCGACTGTTGTACCCGAGCGACCAACGCGTCGTGGTGCAGCTCGCCAACGCATACGCCGACGCGGGCAAACCGTTGGCGGGCGCCGACCTGTTTCAGCGTGCGGCCGAGCTCGACCCGAAGTTCGTGCGCGAGGCGGCAGAGCTCTTTCGAAGGGCCGGTGCGTATGAGCGCGCCCTCTGGATGAACGCCCAGGTCGAGGACCAGGCCGAGAAGTTTCGCCAGCGCATCGGCATCTTGGTCGACATGGGCGACTTCGAGAAGGTCGCGACGCTCCAGCCCCGGATCGAGCGATTGGGACTGACGGCAGACCAGAATGTTCTCTATGCCCTCGCTTATGCTCGATTCCAGACCGGTGACTACGAGGCGACCGAACGCCTGCTGAAGAAGATCACCGACCCGGACCTCTTCCGAAATGCGACTCAGCTTCGCCAGGTGATGGCGTACTGCTCGGAGAATCCCGAGAGCTGCTAGCGACTGCCCTACTTTTT
The DNA here is from genome assembly GCA_964384605.1 of uncultured Bradymonadales bacterium. Taxonomy (GTDB): domain Bacteria; phylum Myxococcota_A; class Bradymonadia; order Bradymonadales; family Bradymonadaceae; genus CAYLMO01. Next base: position 30,829 of record CAYLMO010000057.1, read on the forward strand.
GGCTGTGAACGATGAACCTGAGAATTGCGGCAGCATTGCTCGTGGCGCTGGTCTGCTTGCTCCCGTCGTTGGCGTGGGCGCAGGCGGCGGGCGTGCGGGGCATCGTGTTCGACGCACAGAACCTGCCGGCCGAGGGAGTTGAGGTGTCGCTCGACGACGCCTCCGTCACGACTTCCGACGACGGTGCTTTCGCCTTTGAAGACGTGGTCGGCGAAGTGATTTTGCGCGTCGAATCAGCGGATGGACTGGCCGGCGAGACCGCATTCGAAGTGCCGGAAGAGACGGTCGTCGAAGTCCTCGTCACGCTCGGTGAGCCGGTGAAGTTCGACGTCGAAGGGGTCGAGGCGAGCGCGCCGGTCGCCGAGGAAACACCGGTCGAAGAGGCAGAAGCAGCCGAGCCGGGCACCGTGAGCGGCGTTCTCACCTCCGAGGAAGACGGCGCGCCGATTGCGCAGGCTCGCGTGTTCGTTCGAGGCCAAGACGTCGAAGCGCTCACCGACGCCGACGGCAGCTTCACACTGGAGCTTCCTGCAGGCACCCACGACCTGTCGGTGATTCACCCAGATTTCTCGTCGCAAGACATCGCCGGCGTTGCAGTGGAACCCGGTGCATCGACCGAGGTCGAAGCGCAGCTCGCGCCGGCCGCTGTGGCGCTGTCGGACTTCACGATCACGGCCCCCCGCGTCGAAGGCGGCACGGCAGAACTGCTCGACGAGCGCAAAGATGCTGCCTCGGTCAACGAGGTCATCGGCGCCGAGCAGATGAGCAAATCGGGCGCCAGCAACGCGGCCGACGCCCTTTCGCGCGTGACCGGAATCACGATCGTCGGGGGTAAATTTGTTTATGTCCGAGGCCTCGGCGATCGGTACTCGAGCACGCTGATGAATGGAGCGACACTGCCGTCGCCCGAGCCCGACAAGCGCGTGGTGCCGCTCGATATCTTCCCCACCGACATGCTCGAATCGGTCGTCATCCAGAAGACCTACTCGCCCGACATGCCGGGGGCGTTCGGCGGCGGCGTGGTGATGCTTCGCTCGCGTCGGTTGCCCGCCAAGAGCGGGGCCGAGCTAGGTCTGTCGGTTGGCTACAACTCCGAGACAACCTTCCGCGAGGGGCTCACCTATCCCGGCGGCGGGCTCGACTTTCTCGGTATCGATGACGGAACTCGAGCGCTTCCGGCGCTCGTTGCCGACGCCAGTTCGCAGAGCAAGATCGGCCCCAAGAGCCCCATCACCGGCAACGGATTCACGCCCGAGGAGCTCGAGGAGATCGGGGAGTCATTCGACACGAACTTCGGCACGCAGCCGGTCGGCGCCGTGATGCCAGACATTGGCCTGAGCGGTTCGTTGGCGCAGCGTTTCGACCTGTTCGGCAAGCGGTCGGGTGTTCGTGTCGGCTTCGTGTACGACCACGGCTACTCGACGACCCGCGAGAAGCGGAACTACTTCCGCGCAAACGCCACCAGCATCGAGCCGACGAGCTCGTACGACTTCTTCACGACGACACGGGAAGTCACCCTCGGCGGTATCCTGACGACCGGCATCGAGTTCAACGAAAAGGAGCGCATTCTACTCACCTCGATCTTCAACCGTCTGACCGACGACGAAGCGCGAGTCTACGAGGGGTACAACCAGGACGTAGACGGCGACATCCGGGTCACGCGATTGCGCTGGCAAGACCGCACGCTTTCGTTCAACCAGGTCGATGGCGAGCACGTCATCGATAGCCTCGGCAAGCTCGAGGTCGACTGGCACTACGTGTTCGCGACCGCACTGCGAAACGAACCAAACGCCCGCGAATCACGCTATGACTTCGAAGACGGCGTCTACCGCATCTCGCTCCTCGCCGAGGGGAACCAGCGGTTCTTCAGCGAGCTCAACGAACTGACGCACGACATCGGGCTGGACCTCGCGCTGCCCATCGCCATCTGGGGCGAGCGCGAGATGAAAGCGAAGGGCGGATTTGCGGCGTCGACGAAAGACCGCGAGGTCGAATCCCGGCGCTATTCGTATGACGCGAACCTGAGCAACGTGGACGATACAGGAACGTTCCGCGCGCAGTCGCCCAACGAGCTGTTTGCGCCCGAGAACATTGGACCTGACGCGGCATGGCAGATCTCGGAAGTGACGCGCTCGACCGATAGCTACACCGCCGGTCAGGACCTGATCGCGGGCTACCTGATGGCCGATGTTCCGGTGCTCGAGTCGGTCACGGCGTCGGCGGGCGCTCGGGTCGAATATTCGGACCAGGCCCTCGAGACGTTCCAGCCGTTCGTGGCGAATCCGACGGTCGAGACATCGGAGCTGCAGACGCTCGACGTACTTCCGGCGGCCAACGTTTCGTGGGCGTTCGTCGAAGACATGCAGCTTCGCGCGGCGTTCGCCCAGACCGTCTCGAGGCCGGACTTTCGGGAACTTTCGCCGTTCCTCTTCAAGGACGTCGCGGGTGGCGTGGCCATACAGGGGAATCCGGACCTCGAGCGCGCGCTCATCACGCACGTCGACACGCGCTGGGAGTGGTACCCGGACCGCGGCGAGTCGGTGAGCGTGGGCGGCTTCTACAAGTTCTTCGATTCGCCGATCGAGTCGGTTCGGCAGGCAGGAGCGCAGCAGCTGGTGACGTTTGCGAACGTGCCGAGCGCGACGAACCTGGGCGCCGAAGTCGAGTTCCGCAAAGGCCTGGGGTTCATCTGGGAGGGCCTCTCGGATCTGTCGTTCGCCGCGAACGTCGCGGTGATTTCCTCGAGCGTGTCGCTGCCCGAAGACTCCGCCAACACCACGAAAGAGCGACCGCTTCAGGGACAGTCGCCGTACGTGCTGAACGCTTCGTTCGCGTACGACAATGTCGATTGGGGGACCTCGGCGACGCTGCTCTTCAACGTGGTTGGTCCGCGCATCACCGAGGTCGGCATCCAGGGGATCCCGGATACGACGGAAGAAGCCGTCCCGCGACTGGACTTCGTCTACAAGCAGAAGCTCGGCGCGGGATTCAAGCTTGGGCTCAAGGCGACCAACCTACTGAATCCGACGCGGACCTTTACGCAGGCGGGTCAGGTGGCAACGGAGCGCCGCGACGGGATCTCCGTTTCGGCTTCGCTCGGCTACGAGTTCTAGAGTTGCGCTCCCTTCGGATTCATCTCTCCGATTTTTGATTGATATCGCGCTCGGTAATCCGATGGTCCGATGATCGGATCATCGCGCGAAATCTGGAGATCAGGATATCTGAGATATCAATCCGAAGGGATGCCGAGGCGGCCGGC
>CAYLMO010000058.1:0-33496 GCA_964384605.1 uncultured Bradymonadales bacterium
CCCCTTTACTCGGCTGACACACTTTTGTCGGTTTCGCTTGCCGGGACGAGATCGAGCTCCGCGAAGTTGGGGTCCTCTTTCCACCAGAGGGCCGCACCATAGGCGGGGACGATGAAGTTCGTGACCGCCATCCATTCGAGTGCCCGGCCCGGATCGAACGAGATCACGACGGCGCCGATCGCCCAGATGAAGGCACCGACCAAGAGCCTCAGATCGCTCACGAATGCGACGATGGACACTCCGAGTGCGTAGATGAATAGCTCCGCGCCGATCGCCTGCATGACCGGGATCCCGACATTGCCGACAAAGAATCGAAAGCCCACCAACAGCATGCACGTGAACATGATGCCCGAGATGATTCGTCGATTGACCCGGTTCGACAGCAATGTGCGGCGGAAGGCGAAGATGATGAGGGCATAGAAGCAGATCAGCGAACCTGCCTGCGTCAGATAGGTATCGTGGTTGAGCTGGAACAGCCCCCACTCTTGCAGATAGACCCCCAACAGCGGCGTGATGCCCCACACGAGCGCGAGAACGAGCCCTCCGAGCCGCCTCGCCGATCGACCGATCCCGAGGTCGACATCGCGTTCGAGTCGCTCGAGCTCGGCCAACTTCGCCTGCCGGCCGGCCTGGTTTGCCCGCAGAGTCTCCACCTCCGAGGCCAGCTCGTCAGGATGGTCCATCGCCGCAAGATGCGCCTCTGCAGCGACCAGGTTGTCGTGCTGAATCTCATAACGGACCATCGCCGCAAGTACGTGCTCTCGGCCGACCCGCGCCTCGTCGTTCTGGTCCCACAAGTTGAGTGCCTCCTCGAAACCGAACCGACAACCACCTGCGAGATCGTAGATCGAGACGGCAGATTCTTCGGCCGCGATCGCCTCTCGGAGCATCTCCAGTCGGTCGTACGATTCTTCGGTGAGGCGGTAGCTCGCCCGGTGTTCGAGGTAGGCTGCCAGCGCTCGGCGCATCATTTCGGCCGACTCGTAGCGCTCCGATGGCTCGACGTGCATGGCCTTGTTCGCGATCGCTGCGAGCTCTCTGGGAACGTCCTCGGGGTACTCGAAAGGCTCCGACTGATAGGCAGAGAGCATCACCTGAAACAGGTTGGCACCTTTGTGTCGTTGGTCACCAATCAGCAGCTCGTGGAGCATCGCCCCGAGCAGATAGATGTCGGTCTGCGCCGACAAGCCTGAGCCATCGCCGACCGTCATCTCGGGCGCCATATAGGCGGGCGTACCCGCAACGTCGTCGGCATCGCCGATGTGTCGCATGCGACCCGTCGGGTCGGGTTGCAGGGTCAGCGCAAGCCCCCAGTCCATCACGTAGACCTCGCCGTACTCTCCGACCATGACGTTGTCGGGCTTGAGGTCCCGATGGAGTACCCCGCGGCTATGCGCATAGTGCATGGCGTTGCAGACCTGCATGAGCACTTCGAGGTGCCACACCAGCGGGTCCTTTCCGTCGTAAATATCCTCGGGAGGTTCGCTCGAGATCTCGCGGAGCGAGTGCCCCTGGACTCGCTTCATCACGATGATGGGTTGGTCGTCAGACTGCAGCGCGACCGAATAGACGGGCACGATGTTGGGGTGCTCGAGCTTTCCGGTCGTCCACGCTTCGGACAGAAGTGCACGCCGGTCTTCCGGCGGAGCGTCGGCGCCATGGAGCGTTTTCACCGCCACTTCTCGGCCCATCGCAGAATCGCGAGCGAGGTGCACGATCCCCATGCCGCCTTTTCCGAGGGTCGAGATGACCTCGAGGTGCGCGTTGAGATCCGTGCCTGTGCCTTCCATCGAAAGGCGCGGCAACGACTTGAAGTTGTCCGACGCGATCGTGGTTTGGGGCACGATCGTCTCGCTGAACGCGATTTGAGTCGCCCCCTCCTCGAACGGCTCCCCGCCGAATTGGAGCGTCTCCCAGACCGTCTCGAACGGTGCCCGGCGAGTCTTCGTCACTTCGCTCCCTCGGCAAACTTCGCGAGAGCCGAAACGTCGAGGGGGCCGCTGTGCGCGGGTAGGATGTGCTTGATCTTACGATCTCCGAGTTCGTCGGCCAGATCCGCGAGCGATTCGATGGCCTTTGCGGGGTCTTCGGAGAACGGTTCGGGCGGCGGAACCATCACGTCTGGTTCGCGGGCGTTTCCAACGTCGCCGAGAAGCAAAACGCCATCGACGAGGACCACCATGGAGCCGGGTGTGTGGCCAGGGACGTGGAACGTCTCGAAGAGCTTGTTTCCAATTCCGACCGACTGCTCGTTGGTCATGCGGCCGGTCACTTCGGCCGTCGGTCCGTCGTCGTACTGAGTCAGCGTTCCGGAGTAGTTCTCGTCACCCTCGATGAGAGGCACTTCATCGGGGTGGGCGAACACCTGGGCGCGGTCGAAGGTCCGCGTGCCGCCCACGTGGTCGCTGTGCCCGTGGGTCAAAAACACCGCGATGACGTCGTCGGTAGTCGCGCCCTTCTCTTCGAGCACTTGTTTGATGACCGTCGCGTCGGGGTCCTGACAGGCGTCGATCAGGGCGAACTTCTTGGCGCCGACGTCGACGAGATAGCAGGCGACGTAGCCGTCGACGATGGTCGTCACGGGACCGTGGGTCGCGCCATGTTCGGGCGAGGTCGAACGGCCGAGAATCCACCAGCCGGCGACCGCAACTCCGATCACGACGACCAGCACCACGCCAGCGAGAGCGATCAGCGCCTTTTTCATTTTGCCTAGGTGGATTTGGGCTTGTTTCGTCGGAGGACGACGGTGAGCTGCTCGCCCTCTTGCAAGTGTGCGGCGACTTCTGCGGCAATCCGGATGTAGCCGTTGGAAACGACTACGCCGGTGCAGATGAGCGCCCCTTCGACCTCGCGAGTCTTCGCCGCAGGTGCCGGAACTTCGGGCTCGACCCGGGCGATCCGAGTGGCCTGATTGTGGGGCGCCTGGAACGGGCTCGGCCCGTCTGGGGGCATTTGCTCCCAATCGTCGAGCGCAGCCAGAAGCGAGTCGGAGTTGTCGACGCCGTCTTCAACATCGACGTCGACCTCTTCGAACTTCACGGTCTTACGCAGTTCTTCGTCGTCGTAGTGAGATCCCATGGGTCGATTGTATCGCAACCTTTGGCGAGACGATAGCGCGGCACATGTTGCGCCTACTTCTCGCGGACTCGCCACGTGAGCTCGATATCGTGCGTGCGCTCGCCGTCGGGGTCGACCACCGAGACATGGAAGGTCTCCTCGATCGGTTCACCGCTGTCGATCGCCCGCCGGACGAACTCGGCGTACGCGGCCCCATTGTCAGCGATGACTCGAGCATCGCCTGCAGCCTCGCCATGTGCTTGCATCGACACGCCGACCAAATCCGCGGTCAACTTGCCGCCTTGATTGCGCATGTGGAGCACGATCATCGACGCCGATGCGGTCTCGGCGCCCGCTAGGACGGCTGCGCCGAAGAGCTTGCCGAAGAGGTTCTTCGTGGTCCGTCCGAAGGGCACCACCAAGTGGGCGCCGTGAGTACCGATGTCTTCGAGATACGCACCGGTAACCCCGAGCACCGGAGCCTTCACCAACATGTACGCTTTGAAGACTCGCGGGTTGCTCACGCGCTTCTTGAACGCCGCCCCGCCTTCTTTGAGTTCGAGTAGTCCGGACCGCATCATTCGCTCCATCGCAATTTGGTCAATTCGTGTCGCCGTCTCGCGGGACACATACCACGCCACGATTGCGAGTTCGTACCTCGAATCCGAAAACATAGAGGCGTTCGCGGAACTGCATGGCTCGTTCGTCGTCGGTGCAGAGGTCGGACGAGATGGGGATGTGCTCTGCGGTCGTGTCCCAGGGCTGAAAGTAGGCGACTGCGGCGATCGGTGCGCCCAGTACAAGCGCGACCACAAGCAGTTTCATCAGGCAGCCGAGCTTGCCCGAGCCGCCACTCCCTCGCGACAGGTCGCCGACGCCGCTAAGCGCTCGCTTCTCGGCATCGGTCAGCGGTTTTGGCTCTTGCCTGTAGCCTTTGTGCTCGCCCATCTTCGCTCCAGAATCGACCTAACGATGCTCACGATCGAGACGTTCCAATGCCGCCGGTGTATCAGCGTCGGATGGATCGACCGAGGGAAGCAAAGCGACAGTGTAAGAGCCCGACCTCAAGATCGCACGCGCCCCCCGATCGCCTTCGAGCATGCAGAGTTCATCGCGTAATTTGGGCGAGAAGAACGCCGGGATTCCGGGTTTGCCATCGTGTGACGCCGCCGCGGCATCACGATCCCGCAGCGCTCTTTCGAGGGCGGCCAGGTCATCCGAGCCAACGAGCGGTTGGTCAACCGCGAGGATGCCGATCGTCGCGTGCTCTGGAAGCGTCGCCACTCCCGCCGCGATCGAGGTCGACATCCCTTCGTTCCACCGGGAATTTACGACGATTCGAGCGCCGCTCGCGTGCGGTTCAACTTCACTTGGCGCAAGGTCACCGACGACGACTACCGGTTCGAATCCCGCGTCGTATACGGCCGCCACGGCGCGCGAAACAAGCGTCTCCTCGCCCCACTTTGCGAGCGCTTTGGGGGCGCCCATGCGCGTCGAGCCGCCGGCGGCGAGGATGATCACGAAGACCTCACTCATGCACACTACTCCGTCGACTTGGTGACCTGAGCGATCGCTTCGGCGAACTCGTTCGGCCGAATCGGCTTCTCGAGGATCGGACACTTGGCCGATTCGAGAAACGAAATCGCTTCGTCGGTGAAGGCACCTCCGGTCATCCAAATGACCCGATCGCCAACGTTGGCGTCCTGAAACTTCGGCCAAAGCAACGGCCCCGGAGTATGTGGCATCATGACGTCGCAGATGATGACGTCGAACTGGTCTACATCCTGGTCTTCGAACAGGTCCGTTCCGGACGTGAACGTCGTGACCTCGTGGGGCCTCAGGAGCCTCGCGAGCGCTCGAAGGACCTGAGGCTCATCGTCGATGAGCGCGATCTGAAGCTTGTGCGATTCGTCCACCGGCTCGGGAGCCGAGCGCTTTGGAGGGCTCGGTGCTGATCGGTCGATCGAGAATTCGACCGCGACGGTCGTTCCACGGCCAACTTCACTCTCGACCGAGAGTTCCCCGGACATTTCGGCGACCAACCTCCGCACGATTGGCAGGCCGAGTCCGGTTCCTGTCTTCGGTTTGGTCGTGAAGAACGGATCGAAGATACGCGCCCGAATATCGTCGGTCATGCCGGGACCGTTGTCGCGCACTTCGATACGTACGCTCTCGCCTTTGGATTCCGCGGTGATCTCGATCGCGGCTGAGTCTGAGAGGTGCGGGAAAGCCTGCGCGGCATTCGTCACCAAGTTCACGATAATCTGAACCAGCTTGGACTCTTGGCCAACGATGCTGAGCCGAGGCTCGACCTCGACCGAGACGCGGGCGCGCTGCCGAGTCTCGCTCTCGGTCAGTCGCAAGGCCGACTCGACCGCCCCGGCAACGTCGACCCGTTTTCGCTCGGCGCGGTCGACTCGTGTGAACGCCTTGAGGTCGTCGGTGATTCGACGAATGCGGTGCGTGCCGTCGAGCGCTTCCTCGACCAAGCCTCGCACCGAATCGAGGTCGAGATCTGCTGATCCGAGCTCGGCCTGCAAGGCGACGAGGCTTCCCTCGACCCACGTCAGAGGGTTGTTGATCTCGTGGCCGACCCCCGCGGCGATCGAGCCAAGGGACGCGAGGCGCTCCGACAACGCGAGCTGTCGCTGTAGTTCATGTTTGTCGGTGATATCCCTGAGGATGAGAATCGATTCCTCTTCGAGAGGGAAAACGCGTATGTCGACTGGAGCCTTGCGTCGACTGTCGGCCACATAGACCCAAGTTTCGATGTCGAGCGGCTCTCGATGTCGAACGGCGCGAGCGAGCTCGGCGATGTGCTCAGACCGATCGGGCTCCTGTCCGCGAATGAAAATTTGAGCAAATTCGCGAACGTCTTGGCCAATGAACTGGCGAAGCAGATCGACTGCTGGAAAGCCGTTGCCCGCCAGAAAATCGAGGACTCGGCCGTCAGCTCCGATGCGAATGACCAGGTCTGGCAGCGTCTCGGTGAGTGCGCTGATCGTATGCGTCATTTCGACCAGGCCGGCCTGGGCGCGAACGCCAGGCGTGATGTCAAAGCCGGTGAAGACTGAAACCGAACGCCCCATGAACTGGACGTTCGAGATTCCAAATGCTCGCAGGTGTAGGTCGCCTGCGCTGGAACGGAATTGAATGGTCATTCCGTCGGGTCGGACTTTCGGGCCGAGAAGCGCCTCGGCTCCTTCGGTCAAGAAGTAGTCGGAGAGGTCGCGGCCCAATATCTCAGGCACGCATGCCTGAAGCGCCGAGTTCGCGTGAATCACCTCGCCGTCTCGATGAAGCGCGACGAGGGCCGGGATCGAATCCAGGTAGCTCAGGAATTGATTCTCGAATCCCTGCTCGCGGTCGACCACCGCAAGGAGGAATCGCAGAAGGTCGGGCACCTCTTCGGGTGCTTCTTCCGTCCGCTTCTGCTCGTCTTGTATGCGAACGAGAAAGCGACCCTCGCGTTCGGAAAGGTGTAGAACTTCGACGTCGGCTTCAGGGTGACCTACCGCAACAGGAATCCGCCCCAGACCGATCGCGACGAGGGTGATCCACCCGATCGACCCCACGTCATGCGGTAAGATCGAGACGGAGAAACGGACCTCCCGCTCGTTCATCTTGCGGCAATCGAAGCGAACGTTTCGGTGCAGAAAGGGCCCGTACCACCGCGCGGTTGCCAGATACACATCTAGTGACGATTCGAGGGCGCCACCAATCAACCTCAGGGCGCCGTAAAGGTTCGTTTCGTCGCTATCTGGCGGGTCAACGAACGAGTCGAGCTCGTCGCCTTTAGCCGCCACGACTCGATCGCACATGGCCGCGAACGAGGCCCATTCGACGCCGTTCGAGCGCTCAATCGCGTCGAGATCATCCAGGTCGAACAAGTCCGAAACGTCCACCTCAGCGCGCTGCGCAAGGCCGAGCACGGTGAAGAACGACTGCGGAGAGACTTCTGACAAGGATTCTCCTTTGCTCACTTCGACGGTTTATCGGTACCGTTCCATCCATGCTCGAATGGCTACGAAAGATCGCGCGCGCTGCGCAAACGCCCGAAGAACCGTCAGTTTCTGCTGATGACGCTGTCTCCATATGGTGTCAGATGGCGAGCGCAAATGCGATCGACGATGTGTGGGACGCGCTCGACTCGAACTACGAGATCGTGCGCGACGAAGTTCGCGAACTCATCGTCACCGAGAAAGTTGGGGAGTACCCACGGCTCGCGGGTACCATCTGGCTCGCCTACCAGCTGGGGAATCGTGAGGAGATGCTCGATGAGTTTCTCGAAACCAACATCGAAGAAGCGATCTGCTGGGCGCTCCAATTCGAGACGAACCACGTGTTGACGGGCGGAGCGCTCGGCGCCCTCGACGGTCTGCCAGACGATCGGCGAGAAGCGATGGCGCTGTCGATCTTCGACGCGATGGGAGCCCAGAATACGCGGCGGTTCTGGATCCTCATGAAGGTCCGAACCGACGCGTTTGTTGCGCGCGTGGCTGAGGCGTTGGAGTCCGACTACAACCCGGCCGATCGTCGCAAGGTGGTTGGCGGCTTTCGACAATTCACCGCCGAAGATGTCCCGGTGCTCCGCAAGCACTACGACCCGAACAGGCCTGGAGCAGACCTCTTCATCGAGGCCTTGGGCGCGACCAAGTCACCGCAGGCGATGGACATCATCGCAGGGGCGAAATCGCACTCCGACCCCAGCGTGCGCGAGACGGCGGCGAGAGCGATGAAGCTCATCAAAGGCCAGTAGCACGGCGGTCAGCCGCGAATCGAATTCGCGTCACGAACCCAATCGACATAGCCCTCGAGGTAGCCGCGAACGAACTTCGCGGTTCCCTCGGACAAGCCCTCGTCGGTGATGGCGTTGCGGGCGTCTTTCACCGCAACTCCGGGGTGCGGGAAAGGTTGCGCGAGCATCGCCGCGAGCACCTGCTTGAGCTGCTCCTGCATTCGCATGGTCCCCGAACCTCCAGGACTCGCCCCCATGAGCGCGACCGGCTTGTAGGACATCGGCGAGTTGAACCCCGGCCTCGAGGCCCAATCGAGCGCATTCTTCACCACTCCTGGCACCCCATAGTTGTACTCCGGCGAGACGATCACGACACCGTCGGCCGAAGTGATGCCTTGTTTGAACTGCGTCACCGCTTCGGGACGCGTCTCATCGGAGTCGAGGTCGGAGTTGAAAAGCGGGAGCGTGCCGATGTCGAAGGTTTGGAGACTGACGTCGGCCGGCAATAGGCCACCGAGCGCGTGGAGCAGCTGGGTGTTGAGCGAGCCTTTGCGCAGGCTCCCCGAGAAACCGAAAAGTCGAACGGTACTCATGATCTGGTCCCTTGTGGCATGGTGTCATTATCGTCGTTGTACGAGCGTTGGACGTCGGGCGCCCAGCGCAGTTTCACAAACAAGGTGTTTCCAATCGTGACATTGTTTCTCGGAATCGTACTGGCGGTTGCGCTCACGGTGGCGAGCCTGTGGTTTCTTCGACGGTTCGTCGATCGGCGAACGAGAGAAGATGCCCCGGGTCGGCTCGAGGCGGCCAAGGCTGCCCTCGAGAACGACGACCGGGCAGCGGCATTCGCGTTCGCTGGGGAGGCGTTTTGGGCATCGCCTACGCGGGTGTACCGCCCGGAAGAGGCGAAGACCGCGGCGGAAGTTCTGCGCGTGGCGCGAACCTGCCTGGGCCCCAGAGCCGACGAGCTCGCGCCGAGGCTGGACGACCTCATCCGCGAGCTCGAAGATTGCACCGAGTTAGGCGGGGCAATCTCGGCGGAGAATCTCGACGACGTCGCCCAACTACTTCACGACGTTTCAGCCGACCGATTTCTCGCCGACCGCCTGCTCGAACTCAAAGAAACTTGATGATGTCATCGACCGTGTCGCGAGCATCGCCGAAGTACATCCACGTGTTGTCGCGGAAGAAGAGAGGGTTCTGAACGCCAGCGTATCCGGGCTTCATGGAGCGCTTGAAGACCACGACTCGCGCCGCGTCCCACACTTCGAGTTGAGGCATTCCGAAGATCGGCGAGGTCTCGTCGACGAGCGCGTCCGGGTTCACGATGTCGTTTGCCCCGATGACCAGCACCACGTCGGTCGAGTCCAGCTTCGGATTGCACTCCTCGCGCTCGAGCACGATGTCGTAAGGGATGTCGGCTTCCGCCAAGAGCACGTTCATATGGCCGGGCATTCGGCCCGCCACCTCGTGGATGCCGAAATACACTTCGCACTTCGAATCGGTGAGTCGTCGAGTGAGCTCCGAAACCGCGTGCTGGGCTCTCGCCACGGCCATGCCGTAGCCCGGGATGATCACGACCCGCTTCGCCCCGCGCAGTGCGCCCGCGACGCGCTCGGCGTCTGCCGAGATGTAGTCGCCGTAGTCCTTCGCGGGGCCGGCTGCCGGCTTGTTGTCGCCGGTGCCAAAGCCGCCAAAAACCACGTTCCAGATCGACCGGTTCATACCGCGACACATGATGTAGCTCAGGATCGCGCCGGAGCTACCGACGAGCGCCCCGGTGACGATCAGCAGGTCGTTCGACAGCATGAAACCTGCTGCCGCAGCGGCCCAACCGGAGTAGCTGTTGAGGAGCGAAACGACGACGGGCATGTCGGCCCCGCCGATCGCCATGACGAGGTGAATGCCGAGCAGCGCAGCCACCGCGGTGTTGGCGTAGAGCAGCTGGAGTGCCAGATCGGAGTGGCCCTCCTGCACGAAGACGACCCCCATCCCGACGAGTCCAATGACGACCGCGAGGTTCAGGAAGTGACGTCCCGGCAAGAGCAGCGGCGAGCCGCTGATCGAACCACGGAGCTTGCCCCAGGCGATGATCGAACCTGTGAACGTGAGCGCACCGATCGCGATCGCCACGTACACTTCGACGAGGTGGATATTCTTGGCCGCCGTGGTGGCGTACTCCTGTTCGGGGGCGAGGTACGTGGCGAAGCCGACGAGCACGGCGGCGAGGCCCACGAAACTGTGCAGAATCGCGACGAGCTCGGGCATCGAAGTCATCTCGACTCGCGAGGCCGCCGCTCCGCCGATGAGGGCGCCGACGACGAGGGCCGGAATTGCCCAGGTCCACGCGAAGTCCAAGCCCTGCCCAAACGTGATGGCCAGCGCGAGCGCCATCCCGACGATGCCTAGCACGTTCCCCATTCGGGCGGTCCGCTGCTGCGAGAGCCCGCCGAGCGACCGAATGAAGAGCACTGCGGCGACGAGGTAGCCGATGGTCATGAGTGATTCAGGCATTGCCACCTCCTCGGAACATCTTGAGCATTCGCTGCGTGACGAGGAATCCGCCGAAGATGTTAATCGCTGCCACCAGGATGGCGGCGACCGCAAGGATCAAGACGACCGTGGAATTGCCCGTGACCGCCTGCAAAATGCCGCCGACGACGATGATGCCGCTGATGGCGTTCGTCACGCTCATGAGCGGAGTGTGCAGTGCCGGATTGACGTTCCAAACCACCTGCCAACCCACGAAACATGCGAGCACGAACACCGTGAAATGCTGCACGAAGTCGGCCGGCGCCCAGACGCCGACGGCCAGCGCTGCGACCAGAGCGACCGCCGCACCAATCGCTGATGCGCGCCCCGGCTTGGGTTGCGGCTTCTTGGCGACGAGCGGAGGCGGCGGGTCAGGGTCGGCCGCAGCCTTGGGCGGCGTCGGCTCCACCGCCGGCGGCGGCCACATGACCTCGCCTTCATGCGTCACGAGCACGCCCCGAACGATCGGATCGTCGAGATCGAGCTCGAACTCTCCGTCCTTCATCATGAGCTTCAAAAGGTTCGCGACGTTGCGCCCGAAGAACTGGCTCGCGTGTGCCGGAAGGCGGCTCGTGAGGTCGGTGTAGCCGATAATCTTCACGCCGTTGTGGTCGATGACCGACCCGGGTTCGGTAACTTCACAGTTCCCGCCCGAACCGGCGGCGAGGTCCACGACGACCGAGCCGGGCTTCATGTTCTCGACGCACTTCTTGGTCACCAGGATCGGCGCCTTGCCCGGAACCATTGCGGTCGTGATGATGATGTCGAGGTCCTTCGCCTCCTCTTCAAAGAGGGCGAGCTCGGCCTCGATGAACTCCTTGGACATCTCTTTGGCGTACCCGCCCTCCCCTTCGCCCGACTCTTCGAAGTCGAGGTGCAACACCTCGCCGCCGAGCGACTGAATCTCTTCCTGGACGGCTTCTCGCACGTCGAACGCTTTGACCCGAGCGCCCATGCTCGTCGCGGTCGCGATCGATGCGAGTCCGGCGACACCAGCACCGATGACCAGCACGTTGGCAGGCGGCGTCGAACCGGCCGCCGTGAACTGCTGGCTCATGTAGCGACCGAACGAGGAAGATGCCTCGACGACGGCTCGGTAACCGGCGATTGCGGCCATGGAGCTGAGCACGTCCATCGCCTGCGCACGCGAGATACGCGGGATGCAGTCGAGCCCCAGCGTGGTGATGTTTCGGGCCGCGAGGGCCTCGACGAGCTCGCCGTTCTGCTTGGGCTGAATCATCGACAAGATGCGGCCGCCCTCGGCGAGCCGTTCGACCTCGTCTGCGGTCGGCGCGTTGATCTTGACCACCAAGTCCGCGGCCCACACGTCGGCGGAAGTCGACACCGTCGCGCCAGCAGACTCGTAGTCTGCATCTCGAAAGCTCGCGCCCTCGCCAGCACCAGACTCAACAGAAACTTCGAACCCGAGATCAGCCAACCGGCCAACCGTTTCGGGCGCAATCGCGACTCGCCGCTCGTTTTCGAGCGATTCGCGCGGGATACCGATCCTCATAGGTGAACACCTTTGAAGGTATGTAGGGAGAGCGCCGAGGATAGGGCGATCGAAGACTTCCTGTCGAGGCCGAGCGGCGGTTCGAGGTTGAATAGTTACGCTCATTCGGGCGTCATAGAATCATCAAGACATTCTGCTCTTAGAACGAGGAGCCCCGGATGAAGGTTCTGCGACTTGCAATGGTGTTTGCGGTGGCGTGCGTAATGGCATGCGGTGGCTGCGACGACGACGGGAAGAACGACAATTCGAACCCGAACGGCGGGCTAGATCCGTGCGCGGGGCTCGGATGTGCCGCCGATTCGCGATGCGTCATCGAAGCCGGCGCAGCCATGTGCGAGTGCCGCCCCGGATTCACTGGCGACGGTCAAACTTGCGAAGAGGTCATCGTAAATTGTGACACGGCCGACACCTGCGATTCGAACGCGCAGTGTCTCGACGGCCGCTGCCGCTGCAACGACGGATGGGAAGGCGACGGCGCGACCTGTACGGATGTGGACGAGTGCGGGTTCGGCGAGGCGAACTGCGACGACAATGCGACCTGTACGAACACCGAAGGCACGTACTCCTGCAGCTGCATGACCGGCTTCGATGGCGACGGTACCACCTGCGAGCCCGTCGACTTCTGCGAAGCTCAGCTCGACGATTGCGATGCGCCGAACAGCGAGTGCTCGAGCGTGCCCGGCGGGTTCGAGTGCATCTGCTCGGCTGGCTACACCGGCGACGGACAGACCTGTTCGATCCTCGCCGACTGTCAGAACGACGCGAGCGCGTGCGACGAGAACGCCACTTGCGAGAACACGCCCGATGGAACCGCGTGCGTCTGCGATACCGGATATTCCGGGGACGGCGCGACCTGCCAGATCTCCGGATTCGAATCGATCGTCGCCGGCGGCCAAGCAACCTGCGGACTGCGCCGCGACAAGACGATGTGGTGTTGGGGATTCGCCCCGCCCGATGGCCCCCAGGGCGGATTGCTCTACGATCTGATCCAGCCGATTCCTGTGGCCGAGTCCTTCGGTTTTGGGTGGAACCACCTCGACTCGACCTGGACCGCTGTCCGAGATGACGGCTCGCTCTGGCAGCGCGCGGGCACCGGCGGCTGGCAGCAAATTGGTGCCGACTCGGACTGGGCCAAGATCAGCGGCGCTGTGACGCAATTCCGGGGCTTCTCATGTGGTCTGAAGACCAATGGAGAGCGCTGGTGCTGGGGTGAGAACCGCAATGGCCAGCTCGGGAACGGAACGACCGACGAAGTGATGGCCCCTGAGCGCTCCGACGACCAGCTGTGGTCTGACGTGACCATCTCTGCCGAGCACGCTTGCGGCATCAAGACCGACGGCACGCTGTGGTGCTGGGGCGAGAATATTCGCGGAGAACTCGGCACCGGCTCGAGCTCCCCTTCACGCAGCGCAAGCCCACTGCAGGTCGGGTCCGACAACGACTGGGAGAAGGTGATTGGACGGCGGGGGTACGCACTCGGCACCACCTGCGCGCAAAAGACATCAGGCGAGATCTTCTGCTGGGGTGGAATCCTGAGGGAAGAGACACCCACCTCGATCGGCGGTCTGTGGAGTGACTTCTCGCTCGGGTCGGGCCACGAATGCGGCGTGAAGAGCGACGGCTCGCTCTGGTGCCGCGGCGGCAACCTATGGGGCGAACGCGGCGACGACGAACACATCGCGAACACGACGTTCCGACCGGTGGGGAACGACTCCGACTGGAAGTCTGTGAGTGCGGGCGCTGAGCACACCTGCGCGCTGAAACAGAATGGCGACACCTACTGCTTCGGTCACAACTACTTCGGCGAGCTTGGCATCGGCACGTTTGGCGTGCGTACGAGCCCCGAGCGCGTCGCCAGCACCAATCGATACTCGATGGTCAGCATGGGCCAGGCCCACACCTGCGCCGCAACCACCGGAGGAAGTCTCGAATGCACCGGCAGCAACATCGCTGGCCACGCGGGCTTCGACCGGACAACAGTTCATGAGCAGGTCTTCACCCCCATCAGCAACGGCGGCGGAATCACCGACATCTCGGGCGCCATTCAGCACACCTGCGGCGTGAAATCAGACGGCACACTGTGGTGTATGGGCTTCAACGGCGGCGGCCAGCTTGGCCTCGGCGAAGGCGTCTTCCCGATGACGGTTGGACCGGTTCGCGTGGGTTCTCAGACCGACTGGGAAGACGTCACGACCGGGCCCACCTGGGGTTGTGGACTGCGGAGCAACGGCACGATTTGGTGCTGGGGCACCAACGATGGCGGCCAGCTCGGTACAGGCGACGTGGAGTGGCGATACACGCCCGTACAGGTCGGAACCGACACCGACTGGCGTTCCGTGAACACGGGTGGCCAGGGTGCTCAAGCCGGGGCAACCTGCGGCATCAAGACCGACGGGAGCCTGTGGTGCTGGGGCCAAGACTGGATCGACTTCCAGACGACCGAAGACACGCTCGTTCCGGAGCAGGTTGGCACCGACACCGACTGGGCGCTCATCGACATTGGCGCGGGCTATCGCTGCGGAATCAAGGTGGGTGGCACGCTGTGGTGCTGGGGGCTTCCCGGCGCAGGTCGCGTCGGCCACACCAACACGATGGACACCGTCACCCCCACACAAGTGGGCACTGACTCGACGTGGGTCGAAGTAGCGACCGGTCAGACAACGACCTGCGGTCGCAAAGACAACGGCACACTTTGGTGCTGGGGCGACGGAACGCTCGGCCAACTCGGCAATGGTTCGGCCGGCCAAAACACGTCGCAGACGCCCATCCAAGTGGGCTCCAAGACCGATTGGTCCCAGGTGGCGGTCGGTTCCACCGGTACCTGCGCGATCGATGCTGGTGGCGTGCTCTACTGCTGGGGAACGGACCGCGACGGCCAGCTGGGGCACGGCGACGCGTGGTACACGTCGCCGCAAAAGGTCCGCGACTGACTATTCGTACGGAATCTCGAAGTCGGGCTCAGCCGTAAGGAATTCGGGCACCGGGAAGCCCTGCGAACGACGGAACTCAGCGTCCCACAGCTGGGTCGCGTAGCGACTTCCGTGGTCGCACAGAATGGTCACGATCGTGTGCCCCGGGCCCATCTCTTTGGCGAGCCGAACGGCGCCTGCGATGTTCACTCCGGCCGACCCACCAAGAAGGATACCTTCGTCGCCCGCCAATACGTCGAGCGCTTCGACCGCCTCGGCGTCTGGAATGCGGTACGCCTTGTCGACGACGGACCCGTCGACGTTCCCCGTGATTCGGCCCTGGCCAATACCCTGCGTGACGCTCCCGCCTTCGACATCGGTCTCGAGCTCACCACGCGTGAAATAGGCGAACATCTTTGCACCGTGCGGGTCGGCGAGCGCGACCTGAAGGTCGGAGCTCTGCTCTTTGAGGTAGATTCCCGTGCCTGAAAGCGTACCGCCCGTGCCGATGGCGGAGACGAATCCATCGACCCTTCCGTCGGTCTGGCGCCAAATCTCAGGGCCCGTACCTTCGATGTGCGACTGCCGGTTGGCGAGGTTGTCCCACTGATTCGCATAGAACGCGCCGAGCTTGTCGGCCAGTCTTTCTGCGACGTGGACGTAGTTGTTCGGATTCGCGTACGGCACTGCCGGGACCTGAACGAGCTCGGCACCGAACAACCGGAGCATCTGCTTCTTCTCTTCGGACTGGGTCTCTGGAATCACGATGACGACGCGATAGCCCCTCGCACGACCGACCATGGCGAGTCCGATTCCGGTGTTGCCGGCGGTCCCTTCGACGATCGTTCCTTCGCCAGGTGTGAGTAGGCCGCGCTTCTCAGCGTCGAGGATCATGAATTTCGCGGCGCGGTCTTTGACCGACATGCCCGGATTCAACCACTCCGCCTTGCCGAGTATCTCGCATCCCGTCGCCTCGCTCGCCGCTCGCAGGCGAATGAGGGGCGTGTTGCCAATCGCGTCGACGACGTCTTTTCGGACATCCATGTTTTCTCCTTGAGAACTAGACTGGGTCGGAACCTGGGCGGTGATAGATCTTCGAGTTGGCCGGCACGCTGCGGACCAGCCAGACGTTGCCGCCGATGACCGAGCCGCTACCGACGACCGTATCGCCGCCCAAAATCGTGGAGCCGGCGTAGACGGTGACGTTGTCTTCGAGGGTGGGGTGCCGCTGCACGTCGCGCGCGACGTCTGGGTTTACCGAGAGGGCGCCGAGCGTGACGCCCTGGTAAATCTTGACGTCGTTGCCGATGACCGCGGTCGCGCCAATCACCACGCCCGTGCCGTGGTCGAGGAAGAATCGCTCGCCGATCTTCGCGCCGGGATGAATATCGATTCCGGTCCGCGTGTGCGCGAATTCCGTGAGGATTCGCGGGATCATCGGGACGCCTTGTCGGAAGAGGATGTTGGCGATGCGGTAGGCGGTGATGGCGATGATACCGGGGTACGAGAAGACCACTTCCTCGAGGCTCTCGGCGGCGGGGTCGTTCTCGAATGCGGCGCGCACATCGCCCGAGAGCTTGGCGCGGACTACGGGGAGCTCCTTGAGGAGTTCGTGCACGACGTCGCGGCACCAGCCATTCTCGCGGCGTTCCTCAGGTGTCTTGGCGCGGTCTTCCCACATGGCTGCGCGCTGGATCTGTTCGCACAAGATTTCTTGGGCGGGCACGAGGTGCTCGGCGAGAGCCATCCGCAGGGAGGCGCGCTCGAGGTTTCTCGTGCTGAAGAAACCGAGGAAGAGCAGATGCTGGAGGTGACCGAACGCCTCGATGACGGCGCGGCGGTTGGGAAGCGCGTGCGTCTCGAGACTATTGATCGCGTCGTCGGATTGGTAGCTCTCGACGAGCGAATCGAGGATCTGTTCGAGTCGTTCCTGTGGATTGTCGTTCGTTGCCATGAGCGCGCTAGCCTTGGGCGATGATTTCGATGCCCGGTGCGGGGCGCGAAAGTTACCATCGACACCGGAGCAAACCAACGTCGATTGGATGGCCGAACCCGCGTGAGGATTCGCATTCCTCCTTGCCGACTGCCGTCCATTCCTGCGACCATGCGCCCATCAACGCACATCACAAGGTAGTTCGATGAACAGGTTTTTGACGCTCGTCTGTTGCGGGCTCTTGCTCGGCGCGTGCGAGTCCAAAGACGAATCGGATCCCGCAGCCACGTCGGCGGTCAGTCAGGAGACGACCGCCGCGGAACCGCATTCCGAGTCGGCATCGGCGCCTGAATCTCAGGCGGAAACCGCAACCGCGGAACGTTGGATGCCTGTCGACGACAACATGAATCAGGCCCAACAAGCCCAGCTCGACCGCGCCAAGGCGGCGCAGAAAGAGCTCGGCCAGTCGCTCGTGAAAGCGCTGACAGGCTCCATCGCAAAGGACGGTCACGCCAAGTCGATCGACTTCTGCAAAAAGGAAGCGCCCGTCATCACCGAAAAGGTCGCCGAGACCCAGGGCGTCAAGATCGGCCGAACCTCTTCGAAATTGCGCAATCCTGCGAACTCCGGCCCCGTCTGGACGGCCAATGCGACCGATGTGGCAGGCGAGAAGCAGGGTGTATTCGCCGGCCCCAACGGCGAACTCGGACTCATCGTCCCGATTCCAACCGCCGAGCTGTGCACGTCGTGCCACGGCGACGAAACCGCCGTCTCACCCGAAGTGGCGACGGCGCTCGAAAAATCCTATCCCAACGACCAAGCGCGCGGCTTCAAAGAAGGCGACCTACGCGGCTGGTTTTGGGTCGAAGTGCCCCCACCGAGCTAGTCTGTACGAGGACCAATGTTGAAACGACTCACGATCTTGATCGCGCTCACCGTTGCTGCCTCCGCCTGCAAACAGGAGCAGTCCGCGCCGGCCGAGACAACAGCGGCCGTCGCCGAGGCTCCCGACGCCTCGGCTGCGCCAGATGCAGCGACCGAGAAGGCACCTTCTGTGGCTGCGCCTTCGGCTCTCGAGGTCGAAGAGCGACCTCGCCCAGAAACCGCGCCTGAAATCTCGCCAGAAGTCCTCTCGCTACTCTGCGAAGGCTCGGACAACGTCGACACCACCGGTGAATTCCCCAAGTGCACCGAATGTCCGTTCGCGGCAAAGACCCGCTACAACACCGAATGGGAGATGTACTACGCGTTCGAGGGCAGCTTCTCGAGCAAACGCGCCAAAGAGCTCTTTGTTTCGGGACCAGGGTGCTACGACGCCGAAGGAAACCACGCCGCCGCGCTGGTGAAACTCGACGGGAAGAAGCCCTCCATGCTCGGCGCAATTCGATCGACGCAGGCCGACCAGTGCCAATCGTTCGATTGGTTCGGTCGAAACGCTGTCGCCTGTATCAGCGACTACCAACAACGCGGCCAGATTCGAAAGATCGTCACCTTCTTCGAAGTCCTCGACAACAAGCTCAAGGACCTGCGCATGCTCGACCTCCCCTACAAAGACGGCTCGTGCAACTTCGAGGGCATCTACCGACGTGACCTGCAATCCTTCGACGCAAAAGCTGAAGGGTCCGGCACGAATCGAATCGTCAACGTAGTGCTGACCTTCGATGCCAAAGTCGGCAAACGTAAGTCGGGCTCCCCGGGAGACTGCATGGCCATCGCCAACGGCGAGGTCGAAGTCACCTCGCTCCCCGAGGTCTACAACATCGAAATCACGACCGAGTCCGGCTCGACCATCACCCGCAAACTGGGCGACGACGAACCGGTCGAGCTCGACGTCGATTCATCCGGAAAGCCGAAAGACCCGACGTACGACCTCAACCGGTCGAAGTAGGTCAGGCCCAGATACCTTCGGCCGTGTAGGGCGAGTTCTCGCCCGCGAAGAACGTGCCGTCGATGTAGCGGTATCCCTTGTCGAGATCGCTGATGATCTGCATGTCATCCGCGTTCAATCGCACCTTGGTTGCCCCCTTGAAATTCTGAGCGATTCGACCCTCGTTGGTGGACTTGGGGATCACCACGGTGTCGCGCTCGATCGCCCACGCGATGAGCACCTGTGCCGGCGTCACCCCGTGCGCAGAGGCAATCATCTCGATCTTGGGGTGCTCCAAGAGCGGCGGCTCGTCGTCTTTTCGATTCTGACGGTCACCAGACCCCAGCGGGCTGTACGCGGTGAGCACGATGCCCTTCGGCCGCATATACTCGAGCAGGTCTTTCTGCTGCAGGTGTGGGTGGCACTCGACCTGATTCACCGCGGGCGCTTCACCCACCCCACTCACGAGATCCATTCGCTCCGGCCCGAAGTTGGACACGCCCACCTGGCGCGTCAGTTCGGCCTCTTTGCACTCCAGCATCGCCTCCCATGTACCTTCGAGGGGGGCTTCGTCCAGCGTGAGGAACCCTGAGCGGTCGTCAGGGAACACGGTGCCGTGCGTAAAGGCAATCGGCCAGTGGATGAGATACAGGTCGAGGTAGTCGAGTCGGAGGTCCGAGAGCGTCTTCTCGAGTGCGCCACGCACGTGCTCTTTGCGGTGCGAGTCGTTCCAGAGCTTGGAGGTTACCCAGAGGTCCTCACGAGCGATGTCGCCCGCCTTGACCGCGTCTTCGATCGCGCGACCGACCTCGTCTTCGTTCTGGTAGATCGCTGCGCAATCGATGTGCGTATAGCCGGTCGAGATCGCCGCGCGAACCGCGTCGTAGACTTCGCCGGGCTTGGACTTCCAGGTGCCCAACCCAAAGGCCGGCATCGGAGTGCCATCGTGTAGTTCGAGGTGTTTCACATCGTCACCATTCGTCAAAGGACATGAAATGTTCGACGATGAGATGCGACGAGAGGCCTTTTGGTCTCAGTGTTTCCGGCGAATCACGGCCATCGCGACGTCCGAGACGAGGCGGCCGAGGTCGGCACCACGGCACGCCTGGACGAGCGCGTCGGTCGCGTCGGTGGAGCCGTCTTCGAAGATCGCGAGGGCGCGATCGTCATCGACCTGATCGAATAGAGAGTTCGTGCCGGCGAGAAGTGCGACGTCGATCGCCACGGGGCCAAACCCGATGGGTTGAGCTTCGGTGGTGCCGAGCAGAGGACGCAGGTGCTGCATCCGCGTGACGTCCCAGCTGGCATCACCGAGGAGCCATGCGTGGCATTCACCGACGCTCGCGCCTACGGCCAGCTCGTCGGTGAGCGTCAGACCGACCGCGGACCATTGGCCAGCCTGTGGGTCCGCGTGCATCCGCCGGTCGGCCATCCGAAGCGCACCTTCCCACTCGTCCGTGGAGATCGGCAGCGCGGGAAGCGAGTCGAGCAGCTCTTCGAGGATCGACTGCGCGGCCGATGCCGACCCGCCCGACGAGTGGCATTCGAAGACCACAACTGCAGTTTCGTCGTCGGCCTCGAACGCAATCGCACCGACCATGGGCTCGGCGTCTCGATCGCTTTCGACCCTGGTCTGGACGAACCAGGAATTCATGGAAGGACCGCCCGGACGACCCGCTCGAGTCGATCGAAGAAGCGGGTCTTGTGCAGGATCGGATTGAGCCAGCCGGTCGTGATGCAGAAGTACGTGTCGTACGGAGCGGCGTGGTGCACGTTGTGGTGCTCGGTGGTCATGAAGAGGCCGAGCTTCTGGAACAAGATTGCATACCAGGGCGGATCGTCGAGGTGCGCCCATCGGTGAATCTGGTTGGTGAAGAAGGTGGCGACACCGAGCACGAGTCCGACCGCGACCAGCCACACCTGCAGCGTACCGTCGAAGAAGTAGAGCACCGACATGGGCACGTGCAGGAACAGGCAGACCACGATGCAATTGTTGCCGTTCGTCTCGATGAAATCGTGGCGCGTGATGCCCTTCGGATCGGTGTGGTGCTCACGGAACGGCTTGATGAACGCCTGGCCCAACACCGGCATCTCTTCGGTGCCGAACGTGTCGCCCAACCAGTGTACGAAGCCACTCATGAAGTCGGCGACCAGCCACCCCATGAAGGTGGCCGAGAGAGCGAGCGCGGCGAACTGCCACGGCGTGTAGTGAACGGCCTGCTGGGCCACCCACACCGCGAGCATGATGCTCACGCCGGCGAATGCCGCGATACCTGTGATTTCGAATAGGCGATGCCCCGAGAGGCCCGCCACATGCGAGGGGGATGTTGCCATCGTTCTCAGCCTTCTAGTGAAACAACCACTTCGTCGTAGTGACGAAATCCTGCGTAAGCCTCGAGGTCGAGGGGGAACTGTAGCGTACCCGATACCAATCCGGGGCGTTCATCGATCCGTCCGTGCACCGACTTGAGTCCGCCGTGCCAGACACCAGGGGCGGAGACGACGACGAGGTCGCCAGGCTCTGCTCCAATGCGCTTTTGATCGTCGGGATGAAGCTGAACCGTCAACGCGTCTGCGCGTGCGCTACCAAAATCGCCTTCTTCGAGCAGCTCCAATGCGAGAGTCATCTTGGCACCAGGCTTCTTGGGCTCGGAACCCTTGAACTCGCGCATCGCTTCGTGCTCGCTTCCGGCGACCAGGTGCGGATGATCTTCTTTTTCTTCGCGAAATACCAGCGTGGCGATGATACCGAGCGCTCCTGAGACGCACAGCCCATAGAACGCACGCATGAACTTGTGCGCCTTCATCCCCTCGCCACCCGCCTCCGCGCCCTGCGCGAAGGGCTCGATGACCTCCGGGAACACCAGTGAAATTGCGACCGCGATGGATCCACCGACCAACGTGACAATCGCAGACTTCGCCCCGAACCGGGGCCAAGTGATGCCGAGCAAGAGCGTGACCGCCATCGGCGGGATGACTGCGGCCGTGAAGGCGGCGTGCGCCGAGAAGATGCTGTCGAACGCCATGAAGAGCGGCACGATCGAGAGGGCGAGCGCCGATGCGCCGACCGTGGTGAAGCGCGCCACTCGCAGCGTCGCGGTGTCTTCCTCACCCTCTTTCGCGAAGTAGGGCGTCCAGATGTCGTTGACGATGACCGCCGAGGTTGCGGTGACGAGCGTATCGACCGTGGACATGAGCGCCGCGACGAGCGCCGCCATGATCAAGCCAAAGACTCCCGGCATCGCCAGGATGTTCGAGACGATGACGAACACGCCGTCGGGGTCGGTCATCGGGTCGATCGCGCCCGTTCCGGCCATGACACGGGCAACCCAGCCCACACCTGCAACCGCAACGGCTGCGAGCGGCATCACTACGAGGACCACGAGAGCAACGGCCTTGCGACCCTCCGCCACGTTTCGGGCCGACATGAATCGCATCATGACGCCCTGGTTGATGAAGTAGAACGCCATGCCCCCAACCATCGCGTCCTGCCAGAATATCCCCATCGTGTGGAAGCCTGACGGACTGTTGAAGCCGGCAAGCCCCATCTTGTGTGCCTGCGGCAAACCGGTCCAAAACGCCTCCCAACCTCCGACGTGATAGACGCCCGCCACGAAGAGCCCGATCCCAACGCCGAGGAGCAACAGCGCCTGCGCGAGGTCGGTCATGATGACCGAGGTTTGCCCGCCGAATGCCACGTAGACTGCGGTGCCACAGGCCGCGACGACGGCCGACCAGAAGACCGGCCAACCCGTGAGCGTGTGAATCGCTTTGCCGAGCGTGAAGTAGTTGATGGAGATGTAGCCGAGCAGGAACACCAACAAGATCAGCGTCGCGACCACGCGTGCTCGGCGGTCGAAACGCTTCTCGAAGTACTCGGGGATCGACCGTAGCCGGCCGTAGTAGATGATGGGCAGCCACACCAACATCCAGAGCGGCATCCAGAACCAGTCGTTCAGGTAGTTCATCGTGCTCGAGAGCCCGAACCGATACCCGACCGACGCGTACTTGAGGAACGAGTAGGAACCGATGGTGGTCGCGACGCAACTTAGCGCCACGAGCCAGCCTTTGAAGCGCCGGCCGCCGAAGAAGAAGTCCGACGTCGACCTCGTGAAGCGCGCGAAATAGCTACCGACCGCGATGATCGTGACGAAGTATCCAACGACCACGGCCGCGTCGATCCACGTGCCGATGAAGCCTGTAGTACCCCGCAGCTTGCCCGTCTCGGGAAGTGGACCCGGCGAGCCGGCAGTCTGCATCACGGCGTGAAGCGTGGCGTAAAACCCGAGTCCGCCCAGCAGAACCCAGACGATTCGCTTGTTGTCGATCGCCCCTGCTCGCCACGCCACAAACAGGCCGGCGAAGAACACGATCGACCCGATGCCGTAGACGTACAGATACGGGAGCCACTGCATGGACGCTCCTTGAAGGAAACACGTAGAGGGTTCTGTGGAGCTTCTTTGCTAATCGACAGATAGCGCTCTCGACAAGCCTAATTGCCCGCACGTTCACTAGCCGCTTGATCGAGAAGCGAAATTGGTGACACTCCTTGCACCCACTCCAAAACAGCCGCACGGACAGCGCATGCGCACGGAATTGATGATCACAGTGGAAGACGTTCAGGCGAGTTCCGCCTGGTACTGCCAGCTGCTCGGGGCCGAGCATGACAGCGATTCGGCGGAGTTCGATCGCGTGCTTCGCGACGGAAAGCTCTTGCTGATGCTGAATCAGTGGGGCGGTGACGAGCACGGACCGGGCGCCTTCGAGCCGTTCGACGGACCGAACGGTCATGGCGTCGTCCTCTGGTTCCTCGTGGAAGATCTCGACCTGGTGGAGCAGCGCGCGAACGATCTCGAAGCCGAGATACTCGTGAAACCGCACGAGAATCCGTTGGCTCGGTGGCGGCAGTTCACGCTGCGCGACCCCGACGGTTACACCATCACGATCGCCGAGACGGGCTGGGACACATGAAGCGTTGGCTGCTCATAGCGGCTTGCCTGCTCGCCAGTTGCTCTTCGTGCGACGACGACGAGGACCGCGAGCCGAACTCTGCGGTCGTCGACGGCGGCTCGCCCGATGGCGGTACCGACGCCGGTTCGTCGAGCGACGCCGGAGCCGACGCGACAGTCGACGGCGGGTCAGACGGCGGATTCGACGGCGACTCGGGCACAGACTCAGGTAGAGATAGCGGAACCTCGACCGCGGACGGCGGCAGCGACGGCGGCGGGATCGACCTCGGTGATCCAGACGTATGCGGCGATGGTTCGACCACCGGAACCGAGGCCTGCGACGACGGCAATGAAGTCGATGGTGACTATTGCTCCGCCGATTGCTCAGCGATCACCGGTT
Organism: uncultured Bradymonadales bacterium; assembly: GCA_964384605.1. GTDB lineage: Bacteria > Myxococcota_A > Bradymonadia > Bradymonadales > Bradymonadaceae > CAYLMO01. Next base: position 23,899 of record CAYLMO010000058.1, read on the forward strand.
CCTGCGGCGACGGTGTCGTTCAAACCAATGAGGGGTGCGACGATCAGGCGACGGTCGACTGCGCGACCACGCACGACGGCGGCGACGGTGCTTGCGTGCCGACGAACACGTGCTCAGCCGGGTACCAACTCGACGCCGGAGGATCGTGCGTGTCGACGAACACGACCGGCCTACCGACGCCGTGCTCGAACGGTTCTGGTCAGACGCTCTTCCGGTTCCACTACGACAGCGGCTCGACGAGTGCGCGAATCGACGTTTGGGACGCTTCGTGCAGTTATTCGTTCGCGAATCAGGCGTGCAACGTACGCGAAGTTTACCCCGGTTTCGGCGACGTCTCGCGGACGTCGCAGGGGTTCCCGGTCTGCACTTCGACGGAGTACATCCGGGCGAGGTTCAGCGTGGCGGGCATCCCATTCTCGACGGCGACGCTGTATGTGAAGGCGAGGAGCTACGCGACGAGTTCGTCGACGACCATTCGGGCGTGGTCACCGCTCTACGGTGATCAGTTCAGCGCGCTGGTCGACAACGATTTCGTCTACGACTGGTACGCGATCGACTGGTCGAACAATTTGTCGCCGTCGGACGATCCGAACCTCACAGCGATTCAGCTCTACGCGTATCAAGGGTCGAATCGCCTCGCCGTCGAAGCAGTGGAGCTCTGTTTGGAGTGATTTTGAGATTTTTTTCGGCTCTGGGAATGAAATCTGTCTCAAAATCCCTCATCATAGTGACGGGCCAACCCCCGACATCGTGAAACCTTCAACCAAGAGCAAGGCGCTATGGCGATCACACCACGCTCATTTCTTCGTAATCCAATTCTCCTCGTCCTCGTATTGGCTCTGACGCTGCCAGCAGCGTTCATCCTATTTGCCGGGAGCTGTCCAAGCTCACAGTCGGTAGACGGTGCAGAGCTTGCGAAAGTGAAGCTGGAGTCCAGCCGTAACATCGCGACCATGCAGGCCCAAAAGGAGCAGGCGCCCGTCGTCCAGCAGGACGGCAAAGGGTGGCTGGGAATCCACATCCAGACGCTGAACGCGAATCGCGCGAAGTACGCTGGCGTGGAAGCAACCTCCGGTGTCTTGGTGCTCGACCTCCTGGAAGGGATGTCGGCGCAAACGTCCGGTTTCAACCCCTACGATGTCGTCACCCACTTCAACGGAAAACCGGTTCGGACGGCATGCCAGCTGAAAATGCGCGTGCACGCTACCGCTCCGGGAACCCGCGTGCCGGTGCGAGTCATTCGTGACGGCCAGCCGCTCGTCCTTTACCCGACGCTCGGTTCGGCTCCAGCAGGTGGACTCAAGTCGACCTGTGGCTCCAAGCGCGGCTGCCGCTGAGGGGAACCTCTTCTGGCGAGAGTCAGGAACCAAAGGCCCGTCGTCCCAAGACGACGGGCCTTTTTTGTTTCTAGCAGCGAGCCGCCCGTGACGAGACTAGGCCGAATCTTCATCGATCGGCCGCGCTACATCGCCCTTTCCGCGCTTGTTGCGAATGTCACTCACCGCCCGAGACATCCGATAGTAGGCCTCGGCCGTCCCACCAGTCGTCTTCGTGCTCTGCGTCGCGCTTCCGTGCGCCATCCCCATCGACTCAGCGACCTGAGCGGCGTTGATATCGGCGCCGATGAAGACGAACTCCCAGCCATCGGCCTGCCTCAGCTCCACCATGCGACGCACGGTCCGGGCGTCATACTCCCGGCTGGCGTTCTCGTAACCGTCGGTCATCACCAACACGACGACCTCTTCAGGTCGTTCGTCTGGATGCATCGCCTCGATCGCTGAACGCGTCTGCTCGAGCGTACGTCCCAGGGCGTCGAGCAACGCGGTCGAACCACGCGGATAGTACACTTCCTCGTCGAGCACTGGCGCACTCTCCACGGCCACATGTGAGAACGGCTTCGTGACCTCGTTGTCGAACAAAACCAACGAAATCCGGGCTTTCCCCACTTCGTCCTGCTGACGCTTCACAAACGCATTGAAGCCGCCGATCGTGTCGCCTGCGATGTCCGCCATCGACCCGCTCCGATCGAGAATGCACACAATCTCGGTCCACTTGTTTTCTCCTGCCTTACCCATCGCTCACCTCCGCTCTACGGTTCTCGTTGTCGTCCCACCAGAACATAGTGTTGAAACCACACTATTCCAGCGCGCGTTTCTTTTTTTCCTCGCATCGTGAAAATAGCGAAGATTCCGGCACGTAATGAGCCGGAACCAAATTTGGTGGAGACGAATCAAATAACTGTCGCCAAAGTTGTAACGCGGCGGGAACAGGCGTAGGAAAGCGCCGAGGACTACCTTTCTCGCAACAACCCATCGAGGTTCTAGACGATCATGGACACTGCCAATTCGCCCGTTCGAGTCGGGCTGACGTTCAACGTCAAACGTGTCGATCCCAAGAGTGGAAACGACGTACACGCCGAGTTCGATTCGGTGGATACGATTCGAGCGATTGCAAACGCTCTCGAGTCACTTGGCCACCAGGTGGTCGAGCTCGAAGCGACCCCTGAATTGGCGCGGACGCTCGACCCACAACACATCGACGTAGTGTTCAACATCGCCGAGGGCTTCCGCGGTCGAAACCGCGAAGCCCAAGTGCCGGCGCTCCTCGAACTGCTGGGGATCCCGTACACCGGGTCGGACCCGACCACGCTCTGTGTGACCCTCGACAAGGGCCTGGCCAAACGAATCGTTCGGGCAGCAGACGTGTCGACCGCGATGGCCCACGTCGTGGGCCCGCACGACCGAACTCCGGCCGGCTTGCGGTTTCCGGTCATCGTCAAGCCAAACGCCGAAGGCAGCTCGAAAGGGATTGGGCGCGCGAGCGTGGCACGCAACGAGCTGGAATTGATCGACGCGCTCGTCCTTCACTACCGCAGCTACACGAGCCTCGCCCTCGTCGAGGAGTATCTCCCTGGCCGCGAATTCACCGTTGCGATTCTGGGCGACGATGCGCTCCAGGTGCTCCCGATCATGGAGATCGTGTTCGACGATGAGAGCGGCGACCTGCCGGTCTACTCGTATGGCCACAAGATCGAGACCGAAAGTGGGGTGCGGTTCGAATGTCCGGCTGAGATCGACGGCGACCTCGAGGCCCGTATTCGGCAGGTCGCGGTGGACAGCTTCCGTGCGCTGGGCTGCCGCGATGTCGCTCGCATCGACGTTCGATGCGACGCCGACGGCAATCCTAACTTCATCGAGTGCAATCCGCTCCCGGGCTTGTCGCCCGGCTTCTCGGACCTTTGCATCATCGCCGAGCGCGCAGGCCTCGAGTACGCCGATTTGATCGGCGCCATCCTCGCCCCTGCGCTCGCGCGGATCGAGTCGTGAGGCTTCGCGACTTCGGCGCCACCATTGGCACCATGCCGGTCGGCCGGTTCAACGCCATCACCGACGTCGAAGGCGTTCAGGTCGGGCACACGACACTCGTGCGCGGCGACGGAGCGCTCGTGGTCGGCGAGGGACCCGTGCGCACAGGAGTCACCGCGATCCTGCCAAACGGCGGCCGCATCTTCGAAGACCGTGTCATGGCGAGCGCGTTTGTCCTCAACGGGGCGGGCGAGCTGAGCGGCGTGGTGCAGTTGATCGAATGGGGTCTGCTCGAAACACCCATCATCCTCACCAACACACACTCGGTTGGCACCAGCTCCGAGGCTGTTGTTCGATACATGGTCGAGCGGAACGGCGGCATCGGTTCGATCCACGACGTACTGATTCCGGTCGTCGGTGAGTGCGACGATTCTTGGCTCAACGACGTCTCGGGCCACCATGTGTCGCAAGAAGATGTATGGACTGCCCTCGACAACGCGGCCGGGGGAGATGTCGCCGAAGGCAGCGTCGGCGGCGGTACTGGAATGATCACCTGCGATCTGAACGCCGGAATCGGGACCTCGTCGCGAGTCGTCGCAACCCCTGGCGGAGACTTTCACGTCGGAGTGCTCGTGATGAGCAACTTTGGCGTGCTGGAACAGCTTCGGCTCGACGGATTGCCGCTCGGAAGGTTCCTCGAGTCGCGCATCGACCTGGGCGAGCGTCGGCGGGTGAACTACGGAAGCATCATCTCGGTCGTCGCCACCGACGCCCCGATGATGCCATCGCAGCTCACCCGACTCGCCAAGCGGTCGGCCCTCGGGATCGGCCGAGCTGGCTCCACGGCGCTCCACGGTTCGGGCGAGATCGTGCTCGCGTTCTCGACGACGAATGCCGTTCCCCGGGGCGAATCCGCGTTCTCGCACAAGATCGAGTTCGTCGCGGAGTCACACATCAACCCCTTCTATCAGGCTTCGATCGAAGCCACCGAAGAGGCGATTCTGAACTCGCTCGTCTCCAACGAGACGATGGTCGGCCGAGACGGTCACATCGCTCACGGCCTACCCCACGACGAGCTCCGAGCCTTTCTCGCGCTCAGCGACAACCTGTACACCTAGCGTACAGCGACCAGTCACCGAACGTACGCACCCAAAAACTGACTCGTGAATCAGATTGCGTGAGTGCTTGTTCAAAGCTGGCACGAATCGTGCGCACTACTCTGCCGTCAAACCTTGAAGAGGAGCAGAATGCGCACATCGATCATTGTCTTTCTGAGCGTCTTTCTGACGACGAATCTGGCACTAGCCGAGGACCTACCCGAGCTCGACCGAGAGGCGCAGGGGGCGTGCACGACTCGGCCCGACGGCACGGAGGTCAAACTCCAGTGTGACGAAGCGGCGAAGCGCTGCTTGGTCGCGCCGGTCGAAGTGACCATCGACGACGAACGTGCGCCCAACACGCGCGTCATGGCGCGCGGTATGGCGTTCTGCAACCCGGCGGCCGCGGGCGCTTGGGAACGGCTCGTCGCAGATGGCTACGAGATGGTCCCGGCCGTGCTCTCGGCCCCGTATGGCTACAAGCGCGACGAACGAAATCGGCTCTATCAGACGCACTTCAGCTTGCGTGACCGCTTCTTCCTCGGCGTCGGCGACATGCTCGGCACCACCCTCGCCTTCGACGAATCGCTAACGCAGGGCGTGCGTCTCGAGATGGGAGCGAGCGTAGAATCGTTCGACCGCTACGACGTTCGTCGGCATCGGTTCCGCTTCCTCGAAGGCTCCGTCTTGGTCGCTCCGCTCGAGATCGAGGGGTTGCTCTTTGCCTACGACAAAGGCCGCATCTCCAACCACCCCGACTTCTGGATCACGACGTTCATCGGCGAGCCGCGCCGGTTCGACATCAATCTCGACATCGGTCCGGGGTTTCACTTCGGCCGGCTCTGGCTCGGCGATGTGGAGGACGTGCAGAACGCGTTCATCGACCTCGGACAAGTTCACCTGAACTGGGAGCTCCTCCAGTCGGCGACGCTCGAGGACTACCTCTACGTGCGGGCAGGCGGCGGCGTAGGTCTCCGAGCGATCGAAGGCCGAGACGACGTTGAGGTCTACCTGTACCCCGAAGCCGCGATCGGAGGGGCTTTGCGTCTTGGCGACCGCGGGCTGTGGGAGTTCGGCACCGAGGTCCGGTTCCGATACGGTGCCGAGTTCGACAGTGGTGAAGACTGGCTCGAGCTTCGGGGAAGCGCCTCGGTCGAGCGAATCCTCGTGGCGATCAACGATCAGCCGATCAGTCTCTTCGTCGAGCCGAGCGTACACATTCTCGACCTCGAGGCGTCTGAACGGGCAGCGTTCCAGACGTTGCTCGGCGTACGGATGAGCTTCTTCGTGCCGCCTCCTCGGGAGCTCAAGTGAGGCAGGCCTTCGCCATTCTGCTGGCGTTGCTCGCCCTCGCTCCCGCGAGCGTGGCGGCCCAAGACGCGTACGACGTCGACGAGCACGGCCACCCCTTTCGCGTCGAGTTCGACCGATACAATCGGCTCGAACTGAGCGCGGCGTGGTCGGGTACCGACGCTGGCTCGGGTTCGTCCCTTTCGGCTGCGTACCGAACTGCCTTCTCGCTCGACTTTCCCGACGAGGAGATCTGGTGGCGACTGCGTCACGAGCTGGGCGGCCTGACCTTTCAGAACGGAACCAACGGCTGGGTTGGACGGGTTTCACTAGTCGACGCGGACTATCTTCGGCACGACGTGTCCTCCTGGATCTTGATCCCGTTCGGAGAGCAGGACGTTCGGTTGCCAGGGCCATTCGACATCGTGGTGCGGTGGGAACTTCTCGCGTTGACCACTCGCCTCGCAGCGCTCGACGCCGTCGAGAAGTGGGAGGTCAGCGAGTTCGATATCTTGCTCGACTTCATTCGCGACGCGAACTACCGACACCGTTTGGCGATCGGCGTGACTGCGGACTACGAGATCGAGCGAGGCGTGCACGAACTCACGCCCCTCTCGGGCGCAACTTTGCTCTACGCCTGGGAGCGCAGCGACGGGCTGTTCGCGGTCGAAGCCGAGCTCGGATACGCGCGACTCGTCGAGCTAAGCGCCCAATCCGCACCGGAATGGCACAACCTCGGCAGGGCGTCTGCCAGCGCCGAGTGGACTGTCGCGGCCATCGTCGACCAGCCCCTCGCCCTCTTTGCTCAAGGAGACCTCGTCGAACGTTCCGACGAGGACCTCTCGTGGTCGGTGCTCCTGGGCGCCAAATTCTCGTTCGAAGGAGAAGAATGATGCGTTGGATTTGTCTGTGTGCCTTCGCTCTATTGTTCGCGGCGTGTGATCCGTACGAGCGGCCCGACATCGCTCCCATGCATGGCGACGTTTGGTTCGACCCGCCCTACGAGAAGCGGATTTCCGAGGCCGAGCAGGAGCTCGCGGCGGCGATCGTGGCGGCGTATCCGGCGTTGGCAGAGGAAGTCTGTTCGCCCGACCTTGGCGAGGCGCTGCCCACCTGTGAACTATCGCAACAGTGCGTGAGCGCCGCCGGGCAGCGGGTCGCTCAATCGTTGGCCGCGTACCACAGGACCAACTCGCCCCAGTGGGCGCTCCCCCTCATGGAGCTGCGGCGAGACAGCCTCGTCCACGTCGAGTCAGTGCTTCCTCCTGGGCTCGAAGAGGACGAGATCGAGACCGTACTCATGGAGACGTGTGACGGCTCCCCAACCCCCGGCTACTACGAGCGCTATGAGTTCCTCGAGGGCTACTACTACTCCGGAGGCATTCGCCGGGAGATGTGTGCGCTCGACTGGAAGCTCACTCAGGAGACGATCCGAATGTTGCGTGGAACCCTGCCTCAGCTCGCCCACGACAACTGCTTGGAGATCGCGCAAAGATAGAAATGAAGCGGTTGTGCGTGTATCATGGGTGGAAGTTCTCCCTTCCGTTCTGAAGGCACTCACCGATGAAGTCCATTCGTCAGCTCGCGTTCGTTCTCGTGTTGGCCGCCGCCGCGGCCGGATGTTCCGACGATGTCGTCGTTACCGGCGACGGCAATAGCGCCGAAAATGCGACGTCCAACAACAGTTCGGCGAACGCAACGACCGCACAGAATGTGAGTACCGGGAACAACGCGATGCCGGCCCAGGTGGCTTCGGTAGCCATCGACCCACCGGCTTCTTCGCTCACCGCCTCCGGGGGGCAAACTCCTTCGCAGCAGTTCACGCTCGTCGCCACGATGACCGATGGGACAACGCGCTCCGACCTGCAGGTCGAGTGGGAGCTCGACGACATCCGCATCGGTCGAATCGGCGCACGTGACGGGCTGTTCCAGGCGAACGGCCTCGTTGGTGGCGAGGTGCTCGTGTCTGCTCGACTCGTCTCGGACGCGTCGCAGTCCGCGACCGCGACCGTTCGCGTCACGCTCAAGCGCGAGTTCATCGCGCCGGGTGCGTCGCCGGATATCACCTCCAGCTTCCCTGGCGCGGGTGTCGACGACTCCGCGCGTTCCGCTGGCCTGCTCTACCCTCTCGATGGCGCCGTGATGCCGCAGAACGTGTATCCGGCGGATATCCAATGGGAACGCGGCGTCGCCGGAGACCGCTTTCGCGTTACGCTCACCAAGCCCAACGCCTCGGTCGTCGCATACCTCGAACACACCGGACCAGACTTTTTCAACCACTGGCTCGTCGACGAAAATGCGTGGCGCGGGATCGCGCAGACCGACCCGTCCGAGCCGATGACCATCAAAGTCGATCGCTGGGAAGCGGCAAGGCAAGAGTACATCCGGGGCACACCAATCTCGATGACCTTCGCTGACGCCGCTCTTTCGGGCTCCGTGTACTACTGGGACATCGCTGCAGGTCGCATCGTACGCATCGACGACGGCACGGGGACTCGCGATGAGTTCATGCCGACGCCACCGCTGAGCCCCAATGGCCAGTCGTGCGTTGGTTGCCACACGGTCAGCAACGATGGCCGCTACATGGTTGGCCGGCTGGGCGGCGGATACAACGCAGGTGCAGTGTTCGACCTCACCCAGGACCTCACGCAGAACCCGCCGCCGACGGAGTATCCCGTTTCGGATATGTCGCCGTACTGGAATTTCGCGACGTGGTCGCCCGACAACACGCGACTTGTGGTCACCGGAAACGAATGGAACGGCGGCGTGATGCGCCTCGTCGACCCGTTCGCGGGGCAAGACGTACCGCTCCAAAGCGGCACGCTGCCCGGCTCGGGCACCACGCACCCCGCCTGGTCGCCTGATGGCTCACTCCTCGCCTACGTCGAGAATGCGAACACGTTTGGTGGGTCCAACGTCACGGGCGACATCGCCATCATGGAGGTCACCGGAAACGATTCGTTCGGCGCGTCGTCGATCATTCAGCCCGGGATGACGGTGACGAACGCTGTTCCTTCCGGGAACGCCGCGAGCTATCCGACTTGGACGCCCGACTCGGCGTGGCTCGCCTTCGCACACGGCACCGGTTCTCGAAGCGAAGACCAACAATCGGCGCTCTACCTCATCCGCAAGGACGGCTCCGGTCTGGTTCGGTTGAACAACGCATCGGGCGGACCCGACGCAACCGACACCTTCCTGCCGAACTTCTCGCCGTTCGACCAGGGCGGGTACTTTTGGATGAGCTATCTGACGCGCCGCGACTATGGAAACGCTCAGGTTGGCACACGAGGTCGCGCCCTCCAGCAGATCTGGGTTTCGGCGGTAAAAACTAACCCTCAGCCCGGCGAGGACCCGAGCGAAGTTGGCTATTGGTTGCCGGGACAGAACACGGCGTCGCGCAACATTTCCGCGTATTGGGCTCCCCGCGCGTGCCGGATGGACGGCGAATCGTGCGCCGTCGGCAGCGAGTGCTGCAGTGGCGAATGTCTGCCCGACCAAAGCGGCGCGCTCGTCTGCTCGCCTCCTCCACCCGATCGCTGCCGCGAGATTGGGGAGTCATGCAACCAAACCTCTGACTGCTGTGATTCAGACGAAGGCGGAATCATTTGTGAATCCAACAGCTGTCTGAGAATTGTGAATTAGCGCTATGAACGTCACGCGAATGCGTCGACTTGGTAGCATGCCGCCCGAGATACAAACCGAGCTGGGGGTTCCTTTGCCTGCGCCGGACCTTGCTGTAGCTGAGGAACATCGACTCGCTGAACTTCGGCGGTCCGGATTGCTAGAGAAGGGCGCCGAAGAGCGGTTCGACGAGTTGGCGCGTCTTGCTGCGGCGATCTGCGACACCCCGTTCGGCCTTGTCTCGATCGTGGCCGAAGACCGACAGTTCTTCAAAGCGCGGGTTGG
>CAYLMO010000059.1:0-32752 GCA_964384605.1 uncultured Bradymonadales bacterium
ACCAATCAAAGATCGGAGAGATGAATCGGCTCTAGACCGCTCTTCAGAAAGCTCGAAAGTGCCCCTGGCAAGTCGGCCCCGCAAGCCCTCGCCAGGGGCGTTTGCGTTGGGGTCATTTCATTGCCCGCAAAAGTGTATGTATTTCAGGCGCTTACGAGGCCTGTTTTTCTCGTGATTGGGGTGACAGCGATCCCCGATCATGGTAGGTTTCCGCGACTTAAGTTTATGACGCGAAGCGCCCGTATTTGGCGGGCAAAGCGCGGGTCGTCGACCAAGCAAACAGGCGACGCCGCTCACCAGTTCAAGGACGAGCAAGATGGCCGAAGATCCCACAGCAGTCACCCGTGGTGATGAGTACAACGAGGACTCGATTCAGGTTCTCGAGGGCAAGGAAGCGGTCCGTAAGCGACCAGGCATGTACATCGGGAACACCGATGACGGTTCCGGCCTGCACCACATGGTCTACGAGGTCGTCGACAACGCGATCGACGAAGCGCTCGCAGGACACTGCGACAAAACCAAAGTCACGATTCACACCGATGGTTCGGTGACGGTCGAGGACAACGGTCGCGGTATCCCCGTCGGCATGCACAAACAGGAAGGGCGCTCGGCTGCCGAGGTCATCCTCACCGTGCTCCACGCCGGCGGTAAGTTCGACCAGAACTCCTACAAGGTCTCTGGCGGTCTACACGGCGTCGGTGTCTCGGTCGTGAACTTCCTCTCGAAGTGGCTCAAGCTCGAGGTTCGTCGCGACGGTCAGGTATGGGAGCAAGAGTACGTCCGCGGTGTTCCGCAGGCACCGCTCGCACCCGTCGGCAAGGCGAAGACCACCGGAACGAAGATCACGTTCCTCCCCGACGACGAAATCTTCGAAATCACGAAGTTCAGCTTCGACACGCTCAGCCAGCGCCTGCGCGAGATGGCCTACCTCAACTCGGGTGTGGCCATTCAGGTCAACGACGAGCGCGACGGCCGAACCCACGACTTCCTCTACGAAGGTGGCTTGAAGTCGTTCGTGGAATCGCTCAACAAGAACAAGCAGCCCCTCCACGAAAAGCCGATCTACATGATCCAAGAGTTCGAAGACGAAGGCGTCACCGTCGAACTCTCCATGCAGTGGAACGACTCGTACAACGAGAACATCCTCTGCTACACGAACAACATCCGAAACGCCGAGGGCGGCACCCACCTGTCGGGCCTCAAGGCCGCGCTGACCCGTACGGTCAACGCCTACGGACTCGACAAGGGCCACCTCAAGGACAACCTCTCGGGCGAAGACATCCGCGAGGGTCTCACCGCTGTCCTTTCGGTGAAGATGCCCGACCCGAAGTTCTCGTCCCAGACCAAGGGCAAGCTCGTCTCGAACGAGATGAAGAGCTTCACCGAGCAGACGGTCAACGAGTACCTCGGCTACGCGCTCGAAGAAGACCCCAAGGTCGCCAAGATCATCTGCGACAAAGCCCTCGCCGCCAGCCGCGCCCGCGAAGCCGCACGAAAGGCTCGCGAAGCGACTCGAAAGTCGGCGCTCAGCATCTCGTCGCTCCCCGGCAAGCTCGCCGACTGTCAGTCTCGCAAGCCGGAAGAGTCCGAGATTTACATCGTCGAGGGTGATTCCGCAGGCGGCTCGGCCAAGCAAGGCCGAGACCGAAAGTTTCAGGCGATCCTGCCGCTCCGCGGTAAGATCCTGAACGTCGAGAAAGCTCGCTTCGACCGCATGCTCGCTTCGAACGAGATTTCGACGCTGATCTCCGCGCTCGGCACCAGCATCGGCACCGAGCACTTCGACATCGAGAAGCTCCGGTACCACCGCATCATCCTGATGACAGACGCCGACGTCGACGGCAGCCACATCCGTACGCTGCTGTTGACGTTCTTCTATCGCCAGATGCCTGCCATCATCGAACGCGGCTACCTCTACATCGCCCAGCCTCCGCTCTTCGGCGTGAAGAAGGGTCGCAAGATGCTCTACCTGAAGAACGAAGAGCTTCTGAACGACTTCCTCATCGAGAACGCGATCGAAGCGGTCACCCTCCGAGGCGCCGACGGCGAAGAGATGAGCGGTGAAGACCTCGCCGTTTTCGTCGAGAAGATGATTCGCTTCCGCGACACGATGGACCGAATGGCTCGCCGTGCCGACATGCGCATCCTGTCGGAGTGCGTGCGCCAGCTCGTCACCGCCGACGACCTGAGCAGCGAAGAGACGCTGCGCGCCAAGATGGACGCCATCATCGCGAGCCTGCGTTCCAGCTACCGAAACACGGTCTGGGCAGAGCCCGAGATTCGCCAGAACGAAGACATCGAAGGTGTCTGGGAAGCTGTCTGGCAATCCCGCGTCGCAGGTGGTGCCGTCACGACCACCCTCGGCCGCCATCTTCTCGCCGGAACCGACTACCGACTGCTCGTCGACGTGTGGGGAACCTTCTTCCGCCTCGGACTTCCGGTCGAAGCCGACGACGGCAAGAACTCGAAGCGTTTCGATCGCATCGAACCACTTCTGCACCACATTCTGCGCGTTGGTGAGGGTCGTCAGACCGTACAGCGATACAAGGGTCTGGGAGAGATGAACCCCGACCAGCTGTGGGACACGACGATGAACCCAGAAGCCCGCACGCTACTGCAGGTGCAGGTCGAGGACGCCATCGAGGCCGACAACATCTTCACCGTCCTCATGGGCGACCAGGTCGAGCCTCGACGAGAGTTCATCGAATCGAACGCGCTCGACGTGCGAAACCTGGACATCTGAGAGCACCCCGGCGCAACGTGGCAATCCAGTGAGTACCACCAAGCTCCAGCTGCTGAGCGGTCCTGCGGTCACCGAAGCCCTCGCCGGCGACGACGTCCGAGTCTTCGGCTACATCCTGAACGTGCCCGCGATCGTACTGCTCTTCGTCATGGCCGCGCTGTTCTACGGCTTGGCTGCGATTGTCTGGTGGGTTCAGGGGCTCCGCGAACCGATGTGGATCGCCACCTTCGTCGGTATGGCGGTCATCGGCTCCTCGTTCAGCATTGCCGCGCTCTACTGGCAGAACTACGCCAAGTCTCGACTCGTCGGAATCTCCGACACGTTCCTCTGGATCGGCACGGAAGAACAAGCCTGGCAGATTGCGTGGGAGGTCCTCGATCTCGAGGCGCTAGGGGTCTCCGAAATGGAGCTCTCCAAGCTCTCCGGCCGAATGACCGTGAAGGTTGGAGCCGAGCGAATCCCCCTCGATATCTTCCGTGGATTTGTCGTCCTCGACGACGTCCCGGCCTTCATCTTGGCCGTCCTCGAAAAGCTCGACCCCGAGCTGGCCGAACATGTCGACGCGGTCATGAACGACGAAGAATCGTTCGCCGCCGACGAAGAAGAGTGACGCTCTAGAACGTCGGGAGCGCGTTCTCCATCCGCTTGTACCCGTCCTTCTTGCGCTTCGGTTTGGGCTTCGGCTCAGGCTTGGTGCGCTTGCGAGGACGCTTCTTGACCCGACGTTTCTTTCGCTTCGGCTTCGGTTTCACTTCGGCCGCCGGCTCTTCGAGAGTTGGGCGCGGCTCGTAGTCGAGCACGTCGACAATCTCCGGATCGCCCGGGTCCCATCGAACTTCTTCGGGGTCGGGTTCGGCCACGGCGTCGATGAGCGCGGGGCCCCAGAACTCGATGAGCCAGTTCTCCGGCGGCTTCGAGAGCTCGATCTTTCGCATCGCCTCGGCATCGGCGATCACCGCCTTGGCCTCGGCCTCTTCGAACGTAAAGCCGGCGAGCTCTTCGCTTGGAACTTCGTCCGGCTCCTCATCCTCGGCTGATGTCGCTGGCTCGACCTCCTCAGGAGGCGCGACTTCGTCTTGGATCGACGCCTCCACGACCTGTTCGGTCGGGGCTTCGCGCTTCTCCGGTCGCTCGGACGCCTCCGCCGAGCCAAGCTCCGCAACTGCGTCTTCTCCAATCGCCGCGGCGAGCTGATGACGACCGACGTAGCCGCCAAACCCGACGAGCAAGATCACCAGCGCCAACATCGGCGGCCAGATTGATGCCGACTTCGGCTCGGTAGTGGCAGCGGCGAGCGCGCCTGTCAGTTCGACCTTCTCTTTGTGCGCAGCGGCCGGCAGCGGCGGCTTCTGTCGAGCATTCTTCTCGCGCTGGGCCATCAACCGCGGTGCGGAATCTGGCTTCGTCTTCACCTCGTTCCGAAGGTCCGACGCCTCCTGCGACCGAAGGCTCGCCGAGTTTTCTAGCTCCGCCAGAAACTGCGCCACCGCGGCGGTCGAAGCGTCTTGTTCGCCAAGTGCGGCTTCGATCGTGTCGGCCATCACGCCGGCTGATTCGAAACGAGCATCGGCGGTCTTTGCCAACGACTTCTCGATCGCCTTCACAATCGCGTCGGGGATGTCGCTGCGGAACTGGTGCAGGTCGGGTGGGTCTTCGCTCAGAATCGCAGAGACCGCTCCCAGCTCGCGCCCGAACGGCGTTTTGCCTGTCAAAAGCTCGAAGAAGAGGGCGCCTACGCCGAACAGGTCCGCCCGCAGATCGATATGTTCCTGCTCGATCTGTTCGGGCGCCATGTAGCTCAGCTTTCCCTTTACGAAGCCGGTCTCGGTCTTGGAGTGTCGTTCGACTGCCTTGGCCACGCCGAAGTCGATCAGCTTCACGACGCCGTCGGCGGTCACCAAGATGTTGTGTGGAGAGACGTCGCGGTGGACGATGTTTTGCGCCACCCCGTCGATCTCGAACTTGTGCGCGTAGTCGAGCGCGCGCAGCACGCCGACCACGATCTTCGCGGCCACGCCGACACTCACCTGGAAACCAGTTTCGTCGCAGCGGTCGAGGATTTGCGCCAGGTCTGGCCCTTCGACGTACTCCATCGCGATGAAGTACTCAGACTCCTCGTGGCCGACCTCGATCACCGAGACGATGTTCGAGTGGCGAAGCCGAGAGCCGATGTCGGCCTCGTCCAAGAACATCTTCGTGAAGCGGTCGTCGCGCGCCAGGTGAGGGAGGATTCTCTTGAGCGCAACCTCCTCTCCGTCCGACTCGGAGTCGAGCCGTCGGGCCAGCCAAACTTCGGCCATGCCACCCGTCGCGAGGTGACGAACCAGCCGATATGGTCCCACAGTTTCGGTCACGCGGTGCCGCTCCTTTCGTTCCCTCCGCAGCCTAATCGTTGCGCGTCGATCAAACAACGAACGCCGCCTTTTCCAAAACGAAGATCATCTCCGCGGCATCTTGTAAGCAACGGGTTGGAGTGCGATGTTGACGCCTCGCGAACCGACCCGATCTGAATATCGTTGCCGCAGGCGCGTCTGTAGGACCGGACGCAAATGATGAGGTACGGATGCACGCTCGACTGATCTCGACCTTCGCCATTTTCATGGCGCTCGCATGGGCTAGCCCCGCTTACGCTCAATCTTGGGGCCGAGGCGGAAATCCGTCGATGGGCGACCTCAAACCGACGAATTCCGACTCGGAGGCTTACTCCGACCGCTACGGATTCTCGGCCGATATGGACGACGGCACCCACGTGGGCGTCGACTTCACCATCTCGAACCTCGGCTTCGGCGACCGCAACGTCGTCGTCGAAGTGCGCGTGAACCCCAAGAACGGCGCCAAGTACCGCTACAACGAGAGCTTCGACGAAGACGAATGGTCGGCCGGCTCCTCCG
This sequence comes from uncultured Bradymonadales bacterium, assembly GCA_964384605.1. Classification (GTDB taxonomy): domain Bacteria; phylum Myxococcota_A; class Bradymonadia; order Bradymonadales; family Bradymonadaceae; genus CAYLMO01. Next base: position 5,635 of record CAYLMO010000059.1, read on the forward strand.
GCTTCTCGCTCAAAGCTGGTCCCACCACCATCGTGGGTCGAGGCAAAGGCACCTTCATCATCAATCACGCCGGATCGACCCCGGTGAACCTGCAGTTCGAGAACATCGTCCCAATGTGGTCCCCCGGCTCGGGCCGCCTCAAGACCAAAGCCGGCTTCTACGACATCCACATCATCTCGCCTCGCGCCAAGGTCACCGGCAAAGTCGGCGGCCGCAGCGTCGTCTCCACCGACCGCGGTTACGCAGACCACGTCGCGACCGACGCCGCACCCTACGAACTCGCCCGCTCGTTCCGTCGCGCTCGTCTCTACAAAGACGACGTCATGGTCATCTGGCGAGACATCGAGCTCCATCAGGATATTGGCGGCGGCAGCGTTCCGTGGATTCTCGTGCTCTACAAAGACAAGGTCGTCTTCAGCTCGGCTCGCGCGCGCATCCGCTACGGCTCCAAGTACACCGACAGCAAGTCGGGCTACGTTGTCCCCAAAGCCGTGCAGATCAACGCCAAGAGCGGCGAAGACTCCATCAAGCTCGTCATGAAGGCCCGCCGCACCAAGCGCAAGGACCTCCTCGCTGGCCAGGGCTCGTTCGTCAAAGCCGTCGCATCCGCAGTCGCTGAACCCTACCAGTTCACTGCCAGCGGTGAGTTCACGCTCGAGATGACGATTGGTGGCGCCACCGCGCAGGTGACGGACAAGGGCCACTTCACGATGGACTTCGTGACGAAGTGAAGCGCGTCACTTCTTACGCGCCAGCTCCACGATGATGCTCCCGTAGTTCCCGACGTTCTTCACCTCGGGAGCATATCCACGCACATACCGAAATCCGGGACCCTCCAACCACCGCAGCACGGCCGGCTTCAGTACCGGCTCGCCTTCGGACTGGTTGCCCTTTCCGTGAATCACGCGGATGTAGCCGGTCTCTCGCTTCCAGCAGTCGTGCGCAAACAGCTCCAGGCGCCGCAACGCGTCGTCGAGCGTATCGCCGCGTAGGTTCAATTCCGGCACCTGACTGCGCCGGGCGCGAGCGTTGTAGCGCTTGAGCAGCTCGCGTTGCTGCGGCTTTAGCTCGACCTCCGAGAGACCATCGCCCGACTTCGGAAGCGGCTCGGTGTTGAGCTCTTCGTTGGTCTCGGTCGAGAATCCGCGCGGCTCCTTCTTGCGATACTTCGACGAGTCGACCTTCTTGTCGATTCCGCCGAGCGTGCGTTCGAGCAGGCGCTGATTCTGCAGGTCTTTGACCTCGGCACGCGCGGTTTCCTCGTCGAGTGGTTCGACGTCTTCGTCGGCCGTGCGAGTCTCCATGAAGTCCGCGATGGATGGCCCATCGTCGGTCTCGGGAAGGTCGGTGTGCCCAAAGAATTTGCCGCGGTACACGTCGTCGGCGCTGAGATTGTCGACGGCCGCTTCGAACAACTCTCGGTCGGTCGCGGGCTTGGGTTGGGTAGGCTCTGGCGCCCGAGGTTTCGCGACCGGCTCGGGCTCCCGCGGCGCGCGTCGCTTCGATTCGACCGGCTTCACGTCGGCGAGCGCGCTGCCGAAAGCTTCGCCAAGCGTGGCGGTCGATTTCTCCCGTTTCGATTCGTCGGGCTTGGGAGCGGCCCGCGAAGCTGCACGCGCGACCTCTTCGTCCGACATCCCCTCCATCGCTCGAGCAAACAGCTCTTCATCCGAGAGGGGAGCAGGCTTCGGAGCGGGTTCTTCCGCCGTCTGCTCCTGCTCTTCGTCGCGCACAGAGATCGAAAGCCCCGCCAGTTGGTCGGCGAGGCTTCCTTTTTTTTCGTTCGAGTCGCCCATGAGGGTTAACCGTCGTCGTTCTTTTCCTTCTTTTCGAGCTCTTTCGGCTTGTCGGGTGCTTTCGCGATGACGTCGAAGGACACACGCGCAAGGCCGGTCGTGCCGAAGGTCGACGCCGGGAACTCCAAGACAACCGTCTGGTCTTCTGCCGGCTTCTCGAAGAGCACGAAGTCGGTGACCGATTCGCCACCTGCGACGCGTTCGTCGCTCTGCTTCTGGCCTTCAGCCGACGTGGTCGCCGGGAATCGAACTCGTTTGAAAGTTTCTGATTTTCCGTAGAGCGCCGCTCCGCGACCGCCGAGGTCACGGTGGCCCGGTTCGTACGTGATGGGTTCCGTTCCGCCGTTGGTGATCTCGAACGCGACCTTCAGAAGAGGGTCGGAGCTGTAGCCCTCACCCTGCGAAGTGTCGTCGGTTTTGACGTATTCGACCGCCTGTCGGGTGACTTTGAACTTCACGTCGCCGAACGCGATCGACTGGCCAACTTCGTGGACCTTCGGGCCTTTCGGCTCTTTCGGCGTGTACGGGATACGGAACAGGACAGGAACTTCGCCTGCGTGCATCGCCGGAGGAACGCTGAAGATGAGGCTCGTGACGTCCTTCGCCGGAACCTCGAAGAGGAACAGGTCGGTCACCGACGAGCCAGCGGCGATCGTCGTCGATTGGGTGATCTGGCCGTCGAGCTGGCCTTTCTCGAGGAAGACACCCGCTACCGGGGTCTTGCTCGCTGGCGGAAGCTCGGCTTCGGCGCCTGGATCGAGGTAGAGCAGCGGAGTCGCTGCTTCGCTCATCTGCTGGGACGAGTGCGTGGGGTTGTAGACGAAGTTGCCTTCCCCCACGTTCTTCATCGTCACCGGAAGTACCAGAACCGGTCGAGGATATTCGAACGTTTCCGCGCCTTCGGTGAGTTCGAGGAAGCGGACTTCGTACTCGCCCAGAGAAAACTCGATCCCACCAGCGGTTGCGGGCTTGCCGGACTCCGCGATCACCGGTTGCTTACAACCGGTCAGCGCGAACGCCACAAGCGCCACGAACAGCATCAGGGTCGTGCTCCGGGTCGTTACCAATTGCGACCTCATACGTCGTCTGCCTTGTGATCTTGAGTAAGGCTCGGTGCGAGCCAGACACATTGCTCGGTGCGACACTATCATCGGCCCTTTTGAGGGGTCAACTTATCCGATCCACTGCGACACTGCGCAGCCACGCGTTGAATCGACTTTCTCAACGCGTCGGACGGCTGCTCCTCTACGAGTCGCTGCAGCTCCAGGCAACGTCCCCGCCTCCTCCAGAAATGCGCCAAAAACTGCGGCGCGTCCAGTCGTGACGCAATGCGTTGTAAAATGATCGTAGCCTCGTCGTGCGCACCAGCCCGTTCTGCGGACCACGCTTTCGCCAACCAACACAACTTTCGCCGACCCTTCGGAACCGGCGAGACACACGCGATCTCCGTAGCCCGGGCGACCGCCTCGGCCTCCGCGTCGTCTGCCTCGACCACGTCTGGCAAGATCGTCAGGTACACGATCGCCAGCCTCTCACCCGGATCCTCTTGAGCGAGAGCTTCGCGCGCGATCCTCCTCGCCTCTTCGTTTTTCTTCTGCGCCAGCGCCACCTGCGCCAGAAGTTCTGGCCCGATCGGCGTTCCGTCTTCGGCGATCTTTCGCTGACTGACCGATTGCGCCCAAAGTTCGGCCAGGTCGAACGCGCCCAGAGCCATGAAAGTGTCGACCGCCGCTCGATGTACCGCCGGATCGTCATTCCGTGTCTCGGCGACGATCAGAATCGTGTCCGTCGCCGCCGGAGGTCCTTCGGCGCGGCCGATCGCTCGCACGACCTGCTGAATCCTGCGCCCGTCGGCTTTGGAGAGTGCCGTAGCACGATCCTCGGCCCGCTCCAGGTCTTGCACGAGCCATCCGGCACGTACCAAGCCAGCTTCCACCGGCGAGGCCAAGAGGTCCCGATAGACCTGAGCTGACTCCTCGTCCTGGTCTGCTCGGCCGAGCGTACGCGCCAAGAACACCTTCGCATCCGGCGCCGCATCGAGCTCCGCGGACCACCGCGCGAGCTCGACCGCCCGCGCTGGGTCCTCTTCCAAACTCCGCGCCGCTAGCTCCGCGAACACGCGACCGTCCGATGGCCGAGCCGCCACCAGTTCAGCCGGCTCCGCGTCGAACTCGACCTGATTTGCCTGATGCAGGGCGAAGAAGGCGCCGCCGGCGAGTCCGACGACGACGAGGCCAATCCAGCTCGCGACTCGAGACACTCCGATGTGGCCGCTCCACGACAATTCGCGCGGCTCCGCGGGCTTGCGTGGCGAAGTCATCCCTTCGATCGCGACGAGCAGCGGTAGCGACACGCCCAACGCAAAATAGGGGAAGTGAAACAACGAGACGCACCCTCCAAACACGAACAGCGCGCTCGCCAGGATCCATCGTTCGCCCCGAGATGGCTTGCTGAGGCGACGCGCGGCGAGCGCCGCCGCCAAACAAAAGAGCGCGATTGCGACCCCGCCAGCGAGCCACCCGTAGGTGAGGAGCCATTCGACCGGGTCGTTCTCGACCACCGGAATCGACGCGGGGCGCAACGCAGTCCAGTCGACGTAGCGCCCGACCGTAACGTCGACCGCGCCACCGCCTGCGCCCACCAACGGATAGTCGGTCGACGCGCGCAGCGCCGCCGACATGATCTCGGAGCGGTTGAGCGCCGACTCCGAACCTTCGAGCGGCGACAACACCAGCTTCTGAATCGACTCCAACGCGCCGATCCACCACGCGATCAGGAACACACAAGTCGTGCTCACGAGCCCTGCGAGAAGTCTCCCAGCATGACTCTTGATCTGTTCACGAAGCGCGCTCCCGCGGCTGCTGCGCACGACGAAACCCACCACGAACACAACGACCGAAAGGCCCAATGCCGCCATCACGGCATCCGAGTCGTGCACTGCAGCCAGCGCCAAAAAGAGCAGACCTAGCACCCCGGAGATCGATGCCTCTACGGGATGCTCTTCCCGCCTCATCGCCAGGCCCCCAAGCCCGACGAGGCCGCACAAACCGTAGAACGACGCCGCGTGATTCGTACTGACGAACGGGCTCGGCCCTCGGAAGGGAATCGTCGGTTCGTAAATTCCGAAGAAGGTTGTCGGGTCGAGCGCCCGCGACGTCGCGCCGACTGCCAACGTGACCACACCCGCGATGAGGACTGAACGATAGATCGACCTCCATCGGCGCGCGGAAGGCAGATTCGCCGCGGTCCACGAGGCCAAGCCGAGCACGGTCCAGCGCAATCCTCGATCCGCGGTGGCGGCGGCGTCCATCGTGAGCGGCCGCCAGGGCGCCTCGCTCTCGAACGCCAGCGACCAACCCTCTCGCCAGATTCGGGCACCTTCCCACTGCAAAACCTCGAGGACGGCGACCGGTACCGGAACGAGCTGTAGCGCCGACCATCCGGCGAGAAGGCCGCACGCCGCGGCGACCGTCGACAGCCACGTGTTCGCATCCTCAGCCTCGCGCGACGCAAGGCTGAGACCCGACGCCACGAGCAGCACGACCAGAAGCGCCGCCACGACCGTGGCGTGAACGGATCCGACCGCGACCGGCGCCGCGACGACCGCGACGGCCAGCAAGATTGTGGCGATTTTGCCCATGGCCGGGAGAGTAGCGCGCGACCTCGGCTCCGAAAAGGCCTCGATGGCGGGAAGTGCCGGGCGCAACCATCCAAAAGTCAGACTGTCGGCAGTCCCAGACTCTCGTAGAAGCGCACGGTCTCTTCGGCTGTCCGGCGCCACGTGAAATCGGCGCCGTAGCTCCGCGCTCGCTCTGCGGCCGCACGCCAAGCGCTCTCATCGCTGTGGAGCTCCAGTAGCGCCTCGGCGAGTTCGCGCGAATCCGTCGGGTCGAACAACCTCGCGCCCCCCTCACAAACCTCGCGCATCGGCTCCAGCGCGCTCGCGAGCGTCGGCACGCCGAGCGCCATCGCCTCCAGCGGCGGCATCCCAAATCCCTCGACCAGGCTCGGGAACACGAACGTCCGTGCCCGCCCGACGACCGCCCGCAGTGCGGTATCGTCGACGGGCCCGGTCAAAACCACGCGGTCGCGATGGAGACTGTTGGCGACCAATTCCTCCATACCGCCGAGCGGACCCACCAACACCAATTTTGCGTGTGGCCGCTCGGCCCCCACCGCATCGAACGCCTCCACCAGCACCCGTAAGTTCTTGTAGGGCTTCGCGTTCCCGACCGCGACGATCGTCTCGTCGCCAAGGTGCTCCAGCTCGTCCGAATACTCTGGCGGTTTCTCGAAGTACTTTGCCGTCACGCCATGATGCACCACGGTATTCTGCGACTCGCGCCACTTCCGCCCGACGAGCTTTCGAGCGCGTTCTCGAGTCGCGTTCGAGACGTGAATCACGCCGTCGGCGCGCTCCAGCGAGTGCTTCAGCACTCGCTTCGACCAACCTCGAAGCACCGCCGCGCTCGCGCCAGAGCGTCCCGTCATCTCCGGATGATCCACCCAGATGAAATCGTGCATCGTCATCGCGACGCGCAACGACTTCGGGAGCCCCAACGGCAAGATGTGAAAGAGGCTGTGGAACAAGTCCGGCTGCACCTCGTCGACCACCGGCTTCAGGTCGCGCCAACCTGCCGAGAAGTGCCGCAAGTCGTCGTTACTCGCGTCGATGAACCACTCCTCGACTCCCTCGATCGGCTCACGATTGGACGCGTGGCGTACGACGCACCAGCGCACGTCGGGGCGCAGTCTCGCAAGCTCAGGGATGAGCGCCTGGCCATATCGACCAACGCCGCTCGGTGTATCGGTGATGTTGCGCGCGTCGAAGAGGACCGTCGTCACGCCGAACCTCCGAGCGCGGCCTCGTACGCGTCGAGCACCGAACGCGCGCAAGATTCCCACGTGAACTCCGCGGCCCGAGCAAATCCACGCTCGCGCCGCTCGTTCCAAAGCTCTTCGTCGGTGTGAAGCCGCTGCAGGGCCTCGGCGATCGACTTCGGGTCATTCGGATCGACCTGCATCGCCGCATCCGCACCGACCTCCGCCATCGCCCCGATATTGCTCGTCACGACCGGCGTTCCGCACGCCATCGCCTCGAGTGCCGGCAGCCCAAATCCCTCGTAAAGCGACGGGAACAAGAAGAACTTCGCCAGCGAGTAGAGCGCACGCAGCTGGCCGCCAGAGACGTGCGAGAGCTGATGCACCCGACCCTTCAACGCCGGGTCGGCGAGCAGCTGGTTCATCCGTTCGTCGGTCGTGCGCGACAGGCGTCGTACCATCACCAACTGAACCTCCGGATCATCGCGGAAAGCCTCGAGGAACCCCGCGACCGCCCCCGGATGATTCTTGTACGGCGACGCTTGCCCCACGATGAGCGCGAACGGCGTGTCGCGGGGCAAAATCTCGTCGAGCGCCGCCCAACCTTCGTCGCTCTCCGGATCGACAGGCGAAAAGAACGGGTCCACCGCGTTGTAGCTCACGTGCACCCGCCCCTCAGCCGCCGGAAAATACTCCTCGATCGACTCCCGCGAGTGGTGCGACACCGTCAAGATCTGCGCCGCATCCGCCACCGACCTTGGAATCAGCTGCTTGTAGAACGTGCCCGTCACGACCTTCCGCCACAGCACGTCCGTGCAGAAGTTCGCGTCGAGCAACCACATGATGTCGTGCAGCGTAAACACGGCCGGGCAGGGCAGATTCGCCGGCAAGATGTTGAACGGAGAATGGAACAGCTCCACGCCATCGAAGTTCACCGCCTTCGACATCGCAAAACGAGTCCGAAGCGAATTCGGTTCCGGCCCCCAATGTTGCAGTGTAACGCGGTCGGGATGGTCCTCGACCGCCCGCGGAATCACGCCCTCGTGCGTGACGAGATCCAACCGTATCCCGTCGTCGACCATCAGTAGGTGGTCGACTACGTTCTCGGTGTATCGGCCGATGCCCGAAGACTTCGGACCGAGGTATCTGGCATCAATCATCACACGCATCGCGCCGCGCTTATGCCCCGCATCGCCCCGTCGCGCAACCCACTGCTCCCAATTCGCAAACCCCCACCCGAGAAAAGCAGCTAGCGACACGCGAACGGCGTGATAACCTCCGCTCGACTCGAACCCGGCACGGCCATGTCAGCTATCTCCGAAGCCATCCATAAGTTCGTCGACAACTACTTCCGGGGATTCATCGGGCGCTTTCACCCGATCATCTCGGTAGCCTCTCTGCTCGTCACCGCGCTCGCGGTGTGGGTGATCGCGACGACCTGGAACATCAACTCCGACTTCAAAGCGCTGCTCCCGCAGACCTCCGCCGCCGCAAAGGCGATGGACGAAGTCGGCGCCCGCGTCGGCTCCGGCTCCGCGCTCTTCGTCGTCGTCGACTCGCCCGACGGCGAGGCCAACCTGAAGTTCGCCGAGGCCTACGCCAACAAGCTCCGCGAAATGGACCAGGTCGCCCTCGCCCACTACCACAACGACAAAGCCTTCTTCGAAAAGAACGCCCTGCTCTACATGCAGGCCGAAGACATCGCCGTACTCCACGACCGGCTCAAGAAGCGCATCAAAGAAGAGAAGAAAGCCGCAAACCCGCTCTTCGTCTCGCTCAAGCCAAAGAAGAAAGACGACGGCGACTTCATCGAGACCAAGGACCTCGAAGAGAAGTACGACGGCCAGGCCCAGGACGATTACAAAGAGTACCTCATCGCCGACGACGGCTACTCGATGACCATCGTCGTTCGCTTCGTCGAGTCGTCGTCGAACCTCATCGCCACCAACAAGCTGATCGATGCCGTTCGCGGCGCAGGCGACGAACTCGACCCTTCGAGTTTCCACCCCGAGATGAAGATCGAGCTCGGCGGCGGCCTCGTGAATCGTCAGAAAGAGTACAACTCGATCCTCGACGACATCAAAGCCTCGGCGGTCTTCACCGTCGTTGGCCTGTTCTTGGTGATCGGCCTCTATTTCCGCAGGCTTCGAGCCATCGCGCTCGTGCTCGGGCCGCTCTTGATGGGCATCGGCTGGACCCTCGCCATCGCCTTCTCGATCTTCGGTGAGCTGACCGTCGTCACGGTCTTCATCTTCGCCATTTTGCTCGGTCTAGGGATCGATTTTTCGATTCACCTACTACACGGCTACGACCACGAGAGGCTCGACGGGAAAGACCCGATCGACGCCCTCATCGCCTGCTACAACGGGGTAGGGCGCGCCACGGTCATCGGGGCCACGACCACGTTCGCGACCTTCGTCGTGCTCTCGTTCGCCCAGTTCCGCGGGCTGTCGCAGTTCGGTACGGCCGCCGCAATCGGGGTCGTCTGCTCGCTCAGCGCCATGTGCATCTCGATGCCCGCCTTCGTCCTCTCGCTGCATCGCCTCTTCCCCCACGAGCCGAAGCCGGCGAGCGCACTCTTCAAATCGCTCGCCCTCGAGAACTGGCTGACCGACGCGTTCGTCAAACGAATCACCCCGGTCGCCGTCATCGTGGTCATCGCCTTCACCGCATTCTCTGCGGCGTACATCCCCGACCTCTTCTTCCAAGAGAACTTCAAGGAGATCGGCAAGATCAACCCGCCGTGGGTCGACGTCGAACGCGAGGCGATGCTCAAGGAGACCGCCGACGACGGCATCCGCGCCGCACGACACGTGCGCAACTTCATGCGCGAGCGCCGAAAAGAGGTCGACCCCGAGACCTACGTTCCCGACCGCGAACAGCTCGATACCGGCAAAAAATATGCGTCGGCCGTGGGCGGAAGACAGTCGTCGGTGCCGTCGATCTTGCTCTTCGATGACCCCGAAGCGGCCGCTCGCGTGACGAAATACATGACCAAGGCGATCGCCGATGGTCAGCTGCCGACCATTCAGTCGGTCGCCTCGATCCACGCGTTCATGCCCGGCACGGTCGAAGAGCAAGAGGCCCGCGTCGCCGAGGCGAAGCGGATCGAAGCGCTGCTCGACAAAGAGGGCACCGCGTTCCTATCGGACAAGCAAAAGAAGAACGTGCAGGATCTGCGCAAACAGCTCGACATCGAGCCGATTGCGCCCAAAGACCTGCCCCTCTGGACCAAGCGCCTCTTCAAGGAAGCCGGCGCCAAGGCTCACGCTCCGGCCGAAGGAGAGCCGTTCGCGTACGAGTATCTGGTCTACGCCAACCTCGGCGTAAGCTCGATGATCGGCGAGCAGGGCCGCGCATTCCTTGCAGACCTCGACAAGGTCCGCACCGAGACCAAAGAAGAGCTCCGCATCGCCTCACCGGCCTACGTGTACGTGGCGATGCTCGACGAGATCAAAAACGACGGCGTGACCTTCCTCGGATACGCGCTGCTGGTGGTGTTGCTCATCTTGATCTTCGCCTTCCGCAGCCCGGCTCGAGCGCTCGTCGCGCTGGTTCCACTCACCCTCGGCATGACGTGGATGTTCGGCTTCTGCGGCTGGTACGGCATCCCGCTCGACTTTTTCAACGTCATCATCATCCCGGTGATCGTGGGGATTGGCGTCGATGACGGTGTCCACTTCTACTACCGCTACCTCGACTTGGGCCGCGGCTCGATTGACGAAACCATGCGCCAGGTTGGTTCGGCGGTCACGATGACCTCCATCACCTCAGCGATCGGCTTCGGAGGCCTCGCCATTACAAACTATGCCGGGTTGGTGTCGATTGGTTGGTTGGCGATCACTGGAATCGCGGGGACTTTCATCGCGACAGTACTCGTGCTCCCTGGGCTGTTGTGGCTCGCAGAGCGATTTGACCTCGGGTTCATCGCGGCGCCGAGCGAATGATTTGCGCTGCGAAGTGGACTATGCGCAAAATATGCGCATGCTCTTTTCGCGCGATCGTCGTTTCGGACCCCCTAGGGCCGATCGAACTCTGAACGAATCGTGGCACGATCTATGAAATGAGGCACAGGCTCAGGAGGCGTATCGAACCGACGCGCGAGGAGCCCAAGTGTCGCAACAAAGCATCCATACGGTGCTCGAGTTCGAACTCGACGAGGGTTCGAGTTCAGAACTCGCAACAATGCGTGGAGGATGGCAGTTGTACTTCTTCGAAGAAGCCAAGGCGTACATCAACTTCTCTGAAGAGGACGCGGCTCGACTCTCCGCCCTCAAAGACGTCGTTGATCCACACTTCGAGAGCATCGTCGTGGCGTTCTACGACGCGCTCACGAGCAATCCACGCACGATGGCGGTGTTCGACTCCGAAGCGCAGATCGAACGCCTCCGAGCCTCGCTCAAGCGGTGGCTCGAAGAGCTCTTCACCGGTCCCTACGATTCGGATTACTTCCAGAAGCGGCTCAAGATTGGTCGTCGCCACGTCGACGTCGGACTACTGCCGCACTTCATGTTCGGCGCGATGAGCGTGATTCGTGGCGAGATCAGCGGTGTACTTCAAGACCACTTCTCCGACTCCGAGGCTCGCCTCGCGCACATTCGTTCGGTCGACCGAATTCTCGACCTCGAGCTCACGATCATGCTCCAGTCGTACTGGGACAACATGATGGAGCTGAAGCTCAAGCTCCCGACCGCCCTCGCCACGGGCCTTGCGCACGAGATTCGGAACCCGCTCAACGCGATCAACCTCAACCTCACGCTGCTCGAGCGCCGAATTGCCGCGCTCGAAGGTGACGCCTCGTCGACGGGACCGATCCTCGACGGGATTCGGGGCGAGATTCGACGCATCGGTTCGCTGACCAACGAGATCATGGACTTCGCCAAGCCGATCGAGATTACGCCGTCGTGGCATCGCGCCGACGATTTCGTGCGCGAAATTTCGATGGTGCACGGTCCTACGCTCGACGCGGCCAACATCGAGCTCGTCGCCACGGTCGATGGGGAACAGATGATCTGGTGCGATCACGACCGGATTACGCAGGTGCTCGTGAACCTCATTACGAACGCCGTGCAGGCGATCGAAGACTCCGGCCAAGTCACTCTTCACATCGACAATACCGGCGCCGGGACGACGATCGAGGTCGCAGACGACGGCGCCGGAATGCCCCCGACGCACCGCTACCGCATCTTCGACATTTTCTTCACGACCAAGGCCACCGGCACGGGCCTCGGACTTCCCATCTGCAGGAAGATTGTCGAAGCCCACGACGGCGCGATCGACGTGAATTCCAAACCCGGGCGCGGCACGACCTTCACCATCTTTCTGCCTCGTCCACGCTATGAATCGGAGGCGCCATGAGCGCTCATCGTGACCCACATTTGGCGACTTCACGCGGTAAAGTATTGGTCGTGGATGACGAGCAGGGTGCCCGCCAGGCGCTCGTTGCGCTCCTCACCGAAGACGGATTCGAAGTCGCCGACGCCCCAGACGGATACAAGGCCCTAGGCCAGCTCGAGACCTTTCAGCCCGACATTTTACTGACCGATCTTCGGATGCCGCTGATGGACGGCATCCAGCTCCTCAACAAGGCTCGCGAAGACTATCCAGACCTCGTCTGCATCGTGATGACCGCTTTCGGGTCCGTCGAAACCGCCGTCGAAGCGATGAAGGCCGGCGCCGACGACTACCTCACCAAACCGCTCAACTTCGAAGCGGTCGAGTTGATCCTCGACCGAACGATGGCGCGCATCGAGATGACCCGCGAACTCGCCGACCTCCGCAAGGCGGGGAGCATGCGGAGTTCAGGCATCATCGGCTCGTCGACCGCGATCGCTGACGTCGTACGACTCGGCGGACAGGTCGCGAACTCGCGCGCAAACGTCCTCATCACCGGAGAATCGGGAACGGGTAAGGAGATGCTGGCGCAGCACATCCATCGTCAGTCGTCACGCGCCGACAAACCGTTCCTCACGCTGCACTGCGCCGCGCTCCCGGAGTCGCTCCTCGAGTCAGAACTCTTCGGCCATGAGAAGGGCTCATTCACCGGAGCGACCGGCATGCGCCGTGGTCGCTTCGAAGAAGCCGACGGCGGCACGCTCTTCCTCGACGAGATCGGCGAGATTTCGGCGGCCACCCAGGTAAAGTTGCTTCGATTCCTCCAGACCCGGCAGTTCGAGCGCGTCGGAGGAAACACCACCTACACCGTCGACGTGCGCATCCTCGCCGCCACCAATCGCGACCTCGAAGAAGAGGTTCGCGCCGGCCGATTCCGCGAGGACCTCTACTACCGCTTGAACGTGATCAATATCGAGATGCCGCCGCTGCGCGTACGCCGCTCCGACATTCCGATCTTGGCCCGCCACTTCATCGACAAGTACGCGCGCGACAACGGCAAATCGATCGACGTCGTGAACCCCGACGTCATCGAAGTCCTGGAGTCGCACGACTGGCCAGGCAACGTCCGCGAACTCGAGAACGTCATCGAACGTGCGGTCGTCTTGTCTTCCGATGGTCGAATCGATCGCTCCCACCTGCCCTCGAACCTCGGTTCACTCGGCCGACTCGGCTCGAGCTTCGGCGCCGACATTCGAATCCCGGGATCCACTCTGGCCGAGATCGAGCGATACGCGATCCTCGAGACCTACGCTGACTGCGGCGGAAACACAAAAGACACCGCCGAACGACTCGACATCAGCCAGCGCAAGATCCAGTACAAACTGCGCGACTATCGCGACGACGGCTTCCTCGAGTGAAGCAATAGTTGAGTCAGCGAGAGGAAGGCTCCATACTTGCACTACATGGAGCGAACCAACCTTGCGTAAATTCGTCTATATCGTGCTGTGTTTGGCACTCGGCAGTTCGTGCTCTCTGTTTGAAGAGGCGGAGCCGTTTAGTACGCCGCAGGACGGCGGAAATGTGTCCGACGAGGATGCCGGCACGTCGACCGGCGATGCCTCTACATGCCCCGACCCGTGCGTCGAAACGCTCGTCGTAACCCCAAACCCAATCTCGATCTCCACCGGCGGCCGAATCGAACTCGACGTTCGTTGGCAGGACCCCATCGGGAACACACGGCCGGCCGAATTCGAGGTGCAGGTTCTCCCCGACTCCATCGCCACCGCGCAAAACGGCGCGATCATTGGCACCGAGTCCGGGCGTGGCAAAGTCGTCGTCACTTCCGAAGAACAGTTCGTCGAGATCGACCTCCAGGTCACCGCTCGATGGACGCACCTCGCCGCCGGCCTCGACCACATGTGCGGCACGGTCGAGAGTGGTGAGACATATTGCTGGGGCGAGGTCTACTCGCGCGCTCTCGGCACCGGGTACCGAATCCGATCTCGCATCGCGGCACCCACCAACACGAGCAAGAGCTTCGAGGGTCTGTGTGCCCAGTCGCGAGCCACGATCGCGATCGACCGGATCGGCGACCTCTACGGCTGGGGCTACGCGCGAGGAGAGCAGATCGGCCGCTACGATTGGAACGGATACGACAGTCCGATCGGCGCGTCGACCGACGCGAAATTCGCCCGCATCGACTGCGGTGTCGACCATGCCTGCGGCATTCGGGTCGATGGCACCCTCGGCTGCTGGGGGCCCAACACCTACGGGGAAGTGAATCCGACCGACGTTGGCCGACGCACCGCGCAGCATCAAATCGATGAAGGCAGTGGGGCACCCGCTTCGGAGTTCGTCGACGTTGCCGCTGGAGCGTTCCACACCTGCGCGGCTGGTACCTCGGGAGGTGTCTGGTGCTGGGGAGACAACTCCGCCGGGCAGTTCCCGCGCCAGACCAATTCCACATTCGTCGAAGTGCTCTCCGTCGACACGCTCGTCAAAGACCTGACCGCCGGTCTGAACCACACCTGCGCATTGCTCGAGGGTGGCGACGTGGTGTGCTGGGGCGACAACTCCAAGGGGCAGCTCGGGTCGAAAGATCTCAGCCCGCCCGACGTCGTGACCACCATCAGCGACCGACCAGTCGCTCGCCTTGGGTCGTCGCTTGGAGACTCCACGTGCGCGATCGACACCAACGGTATCGTGGGCTGCTGGGGTTCCAACTCTCAGGCCGAGCTCGGCGCGAAAGACGCCATCGCGCGGCCTGGCGAGGTTGTCTGGCTAGACGACCTCGGCGAAGCCGCCGAAGTGGTTGTGGGGGCTGGGTTCGCCTGCGCCCGCACGATCGCCGGCTCGGTCCTCTGCTGGGGATCGAACGAGATGCATCAGCAGGGGCGCTGGTCGACCGACCGGGTCTTCGAGCCGCGAACCATCCCCGACCCACTGACCTCGACCTTCATCAACATCGACCCGTTGGCCAGCTACGTGCGGAACGTCGCCGCCAATGATCCGGTCGTGATCGACCTTGAGGAGCTCGGCATCGTTCCTGGCGACACGCTCGATCTCACGACCGTGAACTTCTACAACCGGGCCGAAGATGAAGAGGATGACGATCGCGACCTGATCGCGGTCTTCTCGTCATCCGACGAGATCGCCGGCCGCGAAGAGACCATCCGAGTCCTTGGCGCGATCGACGCAGGCGAAGACTTCGAGTCGCGGGCGTCCTCACCGCTTTCGGAGCCCACCGACATCCCGGAAGACTTCGATGCCAGGATCGCGATCGTCACGGTGCCCGAGGGCGCAAAATTCCTCATCGTCGGCGTCGACGACGGCCGGTTCGACGACAACACCGACCCGAACGGCGACTACGCGCTGCGAATCACGGTGTTGCCCGAAGATGACCTCTGAACCAGGCATTGCGTTCGCGAATCCTGGCGCCACGCTCGAGTAGGCATCATCGTCGCTGCGGCATAGAACTGCCCATCAGAGCGATTGGATGTTATGTAGAGGAACAAGAGCATCTTCGCCCCACGAGCTACGAGCGGGATAGATGGCCGACAACAACGATCTCGAGCTGGTTGAACGTGCACAAGCGGGCGACCGAGAGGCTTTCCGCGAGCTGGTAGAACGCTACCAGCGCAAGGTCTACTCGATCTGCTACGGCATGCTGAAGAACCAGGACGACGCTCTCGACGTCTCGCAAGAGGTGTTCGTGAAGGTCTACCGGTATCTCGACAAGTTCAATCACAAGTCGAGCTTCTACACTTGGCTGTATCGCATCACCCACAACATGTGCATCGACTACATCCGCAAGCACCAGAAGGTGCGCCGCGTGGAGTACGACGATGGCATCAGCCGCGACTCCGGCGAGATCGAAGGCGACGAGCACATCCTGCCGTCGACCCTCGGCATCAACCCCGACAAAGTCTACGGCCGCAAAGAACTTCGCGAAAAGATGCTCGAAGCGCTCGACACCCTCTCCGAGAAGCACAGGACCATCTTGATCCTGCGCGAAGTCGAGGGGCTCGCCTACGAAGAGATGGCCGAAATTCTCAACATCTCCAAGGGCACCGTGATGAGCCGTCTGTTTCACGCGCGGAAATACTTCCAGGAAGCGATCCGCGAGTATCTTGGCGACGATCTCAAAGTTTCTTAATCAATTCCGCTTCACTTTGAATACCTCTCTGACACCCGCGTCTATCCATTCGAACGGGTCACGAAACAGGTCAGAAGTGAAGGAAAGACGATGACCAGCAAGCTCAACACATACGAGCGAGAGTTGCTCCAGCGCCACTACGACGGCGCGCTCGAAGGTACCGAGGCTGAAGAAGCCGCGGAACTCCTCGAGCGTTCGTCTCAGGCACGAGTCTTCGTGTCGGCGCTCGAAGAACTCACGGTCGCTACTCAGGCCGCAACCTCCCTCGCTTGGGAGTCGGCCGATGCGCCACAGGCCATTACGATCGTCGAGTACGCCCTCGAGGCGGCCGACCTTTCGGACGCGTCTATCGCCGACCTGGCTCCGCTCCTCGAGCGGTTCCACGACGGCGAAGTGATGGCGGCCGAAGAGGCCACCGTGCACGCGCTCCTCCAAGAGCGTGACGACGTCGCCGACTACCTCGCCGAGCTCGAAGGTCTGAGCGCCGGCATCGAAGTCGGTGGCGAAGCCCTCGCAGACGCAGTCGATTTCGGCGGCTTCTGGGATGCGGTCTCCACCAAGATCGACGCCTCCGAGACCAGCTACAACGACGCCGAACACCGCGTCCTCCTCTATCGCTACAACGATGGAGAGGCCTCGGAGGCCGAAGTCGCCCAGGTCGAAGCCTGGATGGCCGACGGCAACGAAGAAGTCGCGACCACCCTCGCCGCACTCGACGAGGTCGCCATCGCGGCAACCTCGGCCATCGAGCTCGCACAAGAGAAGGTCGACTTGAGCGACTTCTGGCACCGCGTCGAAACGGCCATCGACGACGAAATCGAAGGCCAGGGCGACAACGTCATCAGCATCGGGCGCAAGCGCACCGAGAAGAAAGGATTCTTCCAGCAGTACCAACAGGCCATCGTCGGTGCCGTCGCGGCAGTCTTCGTGGTCGGTCTCGCTGGAATGTTCAGCGACCAGATCTTCGGACCGCGCGAAACCCGCGTCATCGAGAAGACCATCGTCGTTGTCGAAGAAGTCGAATACGCGCCTGGCACCACCGGAGCGGTCTTGAACCCGCCCGTGCAGCAGGCGAGCGCGACCATCGATGGTGATGGCGCAACTGAGGAAGAGCAGGAACCGACGGTCATCTGGGTGTTCGAAGACGAGCCCTCAGACGCACCGGCGGAAGAAGGTGACTCCATGCCGGCCGAGGAACCGCAAGAAGACGCGGGTTCGTACGGCGGACAACCGATCTGAAGTAACTTCGGGCGCGCCAACGAGCGCGCTCCGACGAGGACAACACAATGCGCACGCCATTGAAAATCTTCTTCACCCTCTTGATGTTCGCGGGCCTTCTCGGCTTCTCGAACCCTGCCTTCGCGCAGGACAAGATCACGGTCGAAGTTCGCTCCATCGCCGCAAGCAAGGACGGAAACTCGTTCGACAGCTCGCTCAACGATCTCAAGAGCAAGCTCACCCGAGCGTTCGGCGGCTACACGAACTTCAAACAGGTCGGCAGCACGGCGCTCTCGATCCCTGAGAAAGGTTCGAAGTCCACGTCGCTCGCAAACGGTGGCTCACTCCAGCTCACGTTTCATGGCACGACTGGAAAGTTCGTGAAGCTCGGGCTGTCGATCGCCGGAAAGCTGAACACCACGCTCAAGGCCACCAAAGGGAGCACGTTCTTCCAGGCCGGGCTCAACTATCAGTCGGGCATACTCATCTTGGCCATAACGGTGAAGTAGCCAGCAACGAACGCAAGCGCATCGTCCAAAGAGAGAGGCCGGGGTCACCCCCGGCCTCTCTCGTTTCTTGCTGACTCTCTCACGCGCAGCGCGTGAGCGAGGCGAGTTTGCCTCTGCGATGAGCCCGCCCTTTTTCGTCTCTCGTTTCTGGCCGACCGTCTGTATATGCTCGGGGGGTGCGACAGATCTTCCACATGGACATGGATGCCTTCTACGCGTCCATCGAAGAACGCGACAACCCCGAGCTGGTCGGAAAGCCAGTAGTCGTGGGCGGTTCCTCGCGTCGCGGGGTCGTCGCGACGGCCAACTACGAAGCCCGAAAATACGGAATCCACTCCGCAATGCCGGGCGCCAAAGCGGCCAGGCTGTGCCCGCACGCCATCTTCATCAAGCCGCGCATGGAGGCCTACGTCGAAGCGTCGCGACTCGTCATGGAGGTCCTCGACACCTACAGCCCACTCGTCGAGCCGCTGTCGCTCGACGAAGCTTTCCTCGACATGACCGGCACCGAAAACCTCTTCGGCCCGCCGCTCGAGACCGCGCAGCGCCTCAAAGACGACATCCGTGCCGCCACACAACTCACTTGCTCCGTCGGCGTCGCGCCCAACAAGTTCCTCGCCAAGCTCGCGAGTGACCTCGACAAGCCCGACGGCATCACCCACATCCCGCACGGTCAGGAGGCCGAATTCATCGCGCCTCTGCCCATCCGAAAGATCTGGGGAGTGGGGCCCAAAGCCGCCGCGCGCCTCCAAGGGCTAGGGCTCGACACGATCGGCGACATCGCCGCGGCCGACCCCGACTGGCTCCGCCGACACCTCGGCTCGTTCGCCGACCACATCCAACCCCTGTCGCGCGGCGAGGACTTTCGCGAGGTCGTGGGCGGCGGGCGCCGCAAGTCGATCGGGTCCGAAAACACGCTGAGCATCGACATCCGCGGTCGCGAAGCCATCGAGAAAGAGCTCCGCCGTCACCTCGAAGACGTCACCAGAACCGCACGAAAAAAGAACCTGAAGGCGAAGTCCGTGCGTGTAAAAGTGCGATACTCCAAGACGTTTCAGCTGCAGACTCGCCAGGGCGCGCTCCCTTCGCCAGCCGACGACTCACGCACGATCTTTCCGGTCGCCTGCTCGCTCCTCGACACGCTCGACCTCGACGAACCCATTCGCCTCGTCGGCGCAGCATTGTTCGACTTCGTGCACGAGGGGGAGCCGGCGCAACAGAGCCTCTTTGGCGCTCAGAAAGCCAAAAACTCCGAACTCGAACGCACGCTCGACGCCATCCGCGACAAGTTCGGAGACAAGATCAACCGCGGGGTTCAAGGGCCTGAAGCCCCCAACCCCAAGAACGTCGAACCAAACAAAGAATAGCCTTGGCCTCGATATTGTTTAGACTTACGACGCTACTGCTTCCGCAATTCCGGCTGACTCCATGAATGCATTGAAGACTTTGTCGCTGAGCGTACTCACCGCGATTGTGCTGCTCGTTCCGAGCATGGCATTCGCGCAGATGCCCACGCTCAAGCTCGCGTGCCCGGCGCTCCCCCTCGTCGTCGACAGCCTGATCGACCGACACATGAGCTACGAGCGCACCAACGCCGCCGTCAAAAAGCGCGTCGCCGGACAGTACGCAGAGCAGTTCGACCCAACCAAAGTCATCCTCACCGAAAGTGAGTACGAACAGCTCGAAAAGCGGCTCTACGCCGTGATTCAAGCCGTCGACGAACGCGACTGCTCCGAGTTCAAGACGCTCAAGGCCGACCAGGTGAAGTGGGCAAAAGAGCTCGAAGACTACGTGCGAAAGACCGTCAGCTCGAAGAAGTTCAAGCTCGACGAATCGGTCGAGCTCGAAGTCGACATCGAGAAGCGAAAGCGACCCAAGTCAGCAAAGCAGCAGCGAAAACTCCGCGACGCCGTCATCCACTTCCAGCTCGCCAACTACGTCGCCGGCGGCACCGAGATCGAAGAAGCGAAGAAGAAGCTCATCCACCGCTACGAACTCGCGACAAAGCGCGTCGAAGAACAAGACGAACCAGACCTCTTCCGCACCTATCTCAACGCCTACGCCTCTTCGCTCGACCCACACTCCCTCTACTTCTCGCCTGAAGACCTCGAAGACTTCAAAATCCAGATGGGCCTTTCGCTCACCGGAATCGGAGCCGCGCTCGTCTCGCGTGACGGTTACACCATCGTCGAAGAGGTCATCCCCGGCGGCCCCGCAGACAAGCAGGGCAAGCTGCGACCGAAAGACAAGATCATCGCGGTAACCCAGGGCCAAAAAGGTGAGCCGGTCGACATCATCGACATGGACCTCCGCGACGTCGTCCGCAAGATTCGCGGCGAGAAGGGCACCTGGGTCGTGCTCACCATCTTGCGGCAGGGCACCGAAACCGAGCGCTTCGACCTCCCCATCAAGCGCGACGAAGTCGACCTCAAGGAGCAAGCCGCAAAGCTCTCGTACCGCAACATCAAGCGCGGCGAGAAGACCTACAAAATTGCGGTCATCGACCTGCCGTCGTTCTACTCCGGACAGCAGCCGGGCGCTCGCGACTCCGCCCAAGACGTCAAACGTCTGCTCATCAAAGCCAAGAAAGAGGGCGCACACGGCGTCATGCTCGACCTCTCCCGAAATGGCGGTGGCGCGCTTCAGTCAGCCGTCGAAATCTCGGGCTACTTCATCGAGCGCGGTGCAGTCGTCGGCGTGGGTGTTCCCGGCAAAGAGCCCGAAGTCCTCTCCGACCGCGACGCCCGCGTACAGTGGGACGGCCCGGTGGTCGTGCTGACCTCCAAAATCAGCGCTTCCGCCAGTGAAATCCTCGCCGGCGCCCTCCAAGACTACGACCGTGCCATCATCGTCGGCGACGACCACACCTTCGGCAAAGGCACCGTCCAGCAGCTGTCGCCATTGCCGGCCGGCATCGGTTTGCTCAAAGTAACGACTTCCCTCTTCTTCCTCCCGGACGGTGACTCGACGCAGCGCACCGGAGTCGCCGCCGACCTCGTCGTTCCTTCAGTCTTCTCCGCCCTCGATATCGGCGAGAAACACCAGCGATTCGCACTCAGCGAAGAGAAGGTGAAGACCTTCACTTCAGCCTCGGCAAATGCCAACGCAACCTGGAAGCCGGTCGACCGCAAGCAGCTCAAAAAGCTCGCCGCGAGCTCCAAAAAGCGCATGGCCAAAGACGAAGAGTTCAAAAAGCTCCGCGCCGACCTCGCCAAGGCAAAGAAGGAAGACACGCGCATGAAGATCGCGGAAATCCTCAAGGAAGACGACAAGAAGAAGGACGACGAGGAAGACGAGAAGAAAGACGAGAAGGAACTCTCGATCCAGGCCGAAGAGGCCACCGAGATCCTTGCCGACTACGTCGAGATGATGAGCAAGTAGCCTAAGCGATTGGACTTTCGTCCTCTCGTGCGCACCACTCCTTGCGTACTTCTACCACCGCAAGGATTCATCATGGCTACTCGCAAAGCATCAGCTCGTTGGGAAGGAACGCTCGCGGAAGGCAAAGGCTCGCTCAAACTCTTGGGTCAGACCTTCTCCTACTCTTTCCCGTCGCGATTCGAAGACGGTGAGGGCACCAACCCCGAAGAACTCATCGCCGCTGCCCATGCCGGTTGCATCGCCATGGCGCTCTCGCACGAGCTCTCCGAAGCCGGCTACAAGGTCAACAGCATCGACGCGTCCGCGGCCGTCACGCTCGGCCAGGTCGACGACGGATTCGCGATCACCAAGATCGCGCTGAAGCTCGACGGCGACGTCGACGAGATTACCGCCGACAAATTCCAAGAATTCGCTGCCGGCGCAAAAGCAGGCTGCCCGGTTTCGAAGGCGCTCGCTGGCGTCGACAAAATCACCCTCGAAGCGAACCTCGTCTGAACCTCTCGTCGCGCCTCCGCGTGGTCTACGCGGGGGCGCACCTCTGACCATTGCCTTTTTCCCCATGACCGGGGATGTTCGGTGCCGCTCAACCGGTACCGAAAGGCAAGACCATGCACATCCATCTCGACCTCCTCGGCGGACTCGCCGGAGACATGTTTTTGGCGGCGGCGATCGACGCCGACCTCGTCGACGTCGACGAGCTCACGGCGGCGCTCCGCACGCTCGGGCTAGGTGATTCGATCACCATCGAAACCGAACATGTCCGCCGCGGAGCCATCGCTGGCACCCACGTGAAGTTCGCGAACTGGGACCCCAGCGCCGACTCCGACCACCGCCACCTGACGACCATCAACAAGATGATCGCCGACAGCGGACTCCCACAGGACATCAAAGACCGCGCCACGCACCTCTTCCGCGTGCTCGGTGAGGCCGAAGCGGCCATCCACGACATGTCGATGGAGCGCGTGCACTTCCACGAAGTTGGCGCTGTCGACTCGATCCTCGACTTCGTCTCGGCCGCCTGGGTCATCGAGCGCGCAAACGCCACCTGGTCGGTCGGTGACATCCCGACCGGCAAGGGCGAGATTCAAACCGCGCACGGCACCATTCCGGTTCCGGCCCCCGCGACCGCACGACTGCTCAAGGGCTTTTCCATCGTCCAGCGCGACGTGAAGGCCGAACTCGTCACACCCACGGGAGCCGCAATCCTCGCCGCGCTCGAGCCCGAGCCAGCGACCAAGACCGGCAACCTGCGAACCGTCGGCTATGGCTGCGGCACCCGCGAACTGGGCGAACTCTCGAACGTCGTGCGCCTGATGGCATTCGACACCGAGGCCGGCCACATCCTGCCTGTCGAACGCGATCGTGTCGGCGTCATCACCTGCGAAATCGACGACATGCAGCCCGAACTCCTCGCCTGGATCTGTGACGTTCGGCTGCCCGAAGCCGGCGCGATCGACGTCACCCGCACGCCTGTCCAGATGAAGAAGGGCCGCACCGGAACGCAGGTACAAGTCCTCACCACCGCCGCGACGCAAGCGGCTGTCATCGACCTGATCTTGCGCGAAACCACCACGCTCGGCGTGCGCGTCGAAGAAGTGCAGCGCGTGAAACTCCCGCGCCGCGCCGCGACCGTCACCACACCGTGGGGCGAAGTCGACGTGAAGATCGCCGACATCGGTTCCGGTGAGTCGAAATACGCCCCCGAATTCGAATCGTGTGCCGCAATTGCGGCCGAAGCAGGTGTGCCCATCGAGCGCGTCTGGTCGGCTGCACGCCGCGCCGCGGAAGAGGTCTGATGTACCCCACCGTCGAACTCACCATGGAGATCGGCGATGTGCTGCGACGCGGCCACCCGTGGGTCTTCGCCGACGCCGTCCGCCACGGCGAACATCGTCCGGGAGACGTCGTCGACGTCCTCGACCCGAGCGGCGATTTCGTCGGGCGCGGACTCATCGAACCCGACTCGCCACTCCGCATTCGCATCTGGACGACCCGTCCCGAAGTCCGAGTCGACAACAAGCTCCTCGACCGCCGGATTCGTGCCGCCGCCAAACGACGGCCATTCCCTTCGCCCGAAACGACCGGCTACCGCCTGTTGAACGGCGAGGGCGACCGGACTCCCGGTCTTACGTGCGACATCTATGGCGAGGTGGCTGTCTTCCGCGTCGATGGCATCGCTGCGGAACGTTGGCTCAAACCCGCGCGACGCGTCATTGAGAAGGTCTGTGGCACCAGGTGGGCCGTCGTGCGGCGCTCGGAAATCTACCGGGGCAAGCACGCCGCCGCCAAGTGGATGGGCGAGGCGCCAGAACCCGAGACCACCTTCACGTTCCTCGAGCACGGACTCACCTATCTGGTCGACCCGATCGATGGTCAGAAGACCGGATTCTTCCTCGACCAACGGGCCAATCGCGCCCGCATGGCCGAGCTCGCGCGCGGCAAGCGCATGCTGAATCTGTTCGCCTACACGGGCGGATTTTCGGTCGCCGCCGCCGCCGCCGGGGCCGCACGCACGACCACCATCGACCTCGCAAAGCCGGCAATCGCCGACGCGCGTCGAAACTTCGAGCTCAACGGAATCCCGGCCGCAGCGCACGAATTCGAGGCGATCGATGTGTTCGAATACCTCGAGCGGTTCGACCCGGGCAGCGCGCCCTTCGAGGTCGCGGTTTGCGACCCTCCAAGCTTCGCACACCGCCGCGAAGACGTACCGAAAGCGAAAGCCGCCTACACACGATTGTTCGCGCAGCTCCTGACCGTCATGCCCACCGGCTCGACCGTCGCCCTCGCCTCGTGCAGCTCCCAGATCGACCGCGAACGCTTCGCCGACATCGTCTCGGCAGCGTCTGTAGACGCCAACGTCGCCCTGACTTCGCTCGGCTTGTGGGGCGCCGATGTCGACCACACGACCACCCCGGCGTTCGTCGAGGGCGACTACCTCCAGTTCATGATCGTCGACGTCTCTCGCGACTGAGGAAGAAAGATGCAGTGGATTCTCGCCACCAGGAACGAAGGCAAAAAGCGTGAGTTCGGAGTCCTCCTGAGTGAGGCGATCTCCGGCCTGAGCTTGCACACCCTCTCGAGTTGGGCCGGCGAGGTTCCCGAGGTCGTCGAGGACCACGACACGTTCATCGGCAACGCGTTCAAGAAGGCCGTCGAAGTCTCGCTCGCCACCGGTTTAAGCGCACTTGCGGATGATTCGGGCTTGGAAGTCGACGCCCTCGATGGGCGTCCGGGAGTCTTCTCCGCACGGTACTCCGACGAAGGCACCGACGAAGCGAACAACGCCAAGCTCGTGCGTGAACTCGCCGGCGTACCTGACGAAGAACGGACCGCGCGATACGTTGCGGTCGTAGCTGTCGCGCTGCTGCCGCAAGACTTCGATCTCTTGCTGGGCCGACGATTTGTAGAACTTCCGACCGATGGGCATCCCGCCGAAGGGGAGTGGGGCGCAGTCGACGGCCGCGCCGTGATTGCGTTCCGCGGCACCTGCGAGGGTCGCATTGTCGACGAACCGCGCGGCGATGGTGGATTCGGCTACGATCCACACTTCTACGTCGACGACTGGAACGCCCGCATGGCCGAAGTATCGCTAGACAAGAAGAACGAGCGAAGCCACCGCGCAAGCGCAGTACGAGCGCTCGCCGCGGCCCTCGCCGAAGGAGAGAGATAATGAAGCGTTTGGTGACCATCCTTGCAGTTTCGACGTTGATGCTCGGCTTTGGCTGCGAACAGCGGAAGTTGGAGACAGGCAAGACGACCGCAGCGACGCAGACGACCGAGTCTTCGACCTCTGCGGCCGAAACCACCGTCGACGACCACGCCGGCCACGACCACGCCGGCCACGACCACGCCGGCCATGACCATGCCGCCGTCGACCATTTCGCCGCGTGCAAGGGCGCCATCCGGAACGCGGGTTCGAAGCCCGACCCGGTAAGCCGAGGCGAAATGATCATGTCCAGCTGTCGACCGCTGCTGGGCGAGAAGTCGTGCAACGAAGCCCTCGACGGGGACCACTCGAAGTTCTGGTCCGCGTGCATCGACGCCTACTGCCCGAAGCTGCAGGCTGCCGGCTACTCGTCAGTCGTCTGCACGGCCACGGGTACTCCCGAAGAACGAGCATTCATGTACCCGGCCCGAGCGTCGTTCATCGCCGACCTCGTCTCGATGGACCGCTCCCTGGGACCCATCGACGAATCACTCCAGAAAGAACTCGCCGACATGGTCGAAACGCCCGCCGAATCGCGCCAGGAGGCCGCGAAGGCCATGGTCGCGAAGATTCTGACCTCGAGTACCTTGAGCTCGCAGCAGAAAGAGGTGTGGTCCATCTCGCTCGTCCTCGCCACGATCGAACCCATCTCACCTCCGCCGCCCACGAAGTAGCGCAGGTCCCCTCTCCATTTCGCCCACACACGATTTGCGGTAGCTTCGCGGCGCTCGAATATCGAACTCCGAGGAAGCGATGCGAACGAGATGGATGGCGCTGGTCTTGATGCTGCTGATTGCAGCCTGTGGTTCCAACGAAGGCGACGGCAATTCGTCCAATGAACTGGCGACGCTAGGCGAGGAAATCACCGAAGCCCATTGCGCCAAGATCTTCACCTGCTGCAGCGAATCTGAACGCCAGGCGGCGTTCGGCGGTATCCCGGTCGAGGACCTCGAACAGTGCAACTCCTCGGTGCAGGGAATCGTCCAGATCAATGTGATCCCGAGCTACCGAACCGCCGTCGACGAAGGCACGGTCAACTACGACTCCTCGGGGCTGGACAACTGCATCGAGAGCTTCAATCGCCTCGCATGCGACGAGTTCGAGCCCGACCCGCGCTTTGCGATTGCGGACGTCCCCGGATGCCGAGCGCTGTTCGAGGCGACCCTCGAGACTACCGAGTTCTGCACCGAAGACTTCGAGTGCAAGAGCGGCTTCTGCGCTCTGGAAGCTGGCGACGACCAGGGAACATGCGCCGAAGAGCCGGGCGAGGATGAGTCGTGCATCGCAGGCCGCTGCGCGTTCGGACTCTACTGCGCCGATGGCACGTGCACCCCTCAGCAGCCCGACGACTCCCCCTGCGATGCCGACAGTCAGTGCTCCTCGGACAACTGTGTCGATGTCGCTCTCGAAGGCGAGCCGACTGACTTCCGCTGCCGACCACTCCCCGCCGCGTGTGGAGGCTAGCGATGACCGAGATCCCAACTCAAAAGCGTGAATTCGAGCAGCTCCTCGCCGACCTCGTCCGCACGCACGAGGGCTCGAAAGAGAACCCTGGTTCGTACAAAGGCGAGCGTAACGAGCGCTGTATCGGCTGCATGTTCACCGAGCGTTCGGCGGATTGTTTTCAGTGCACGTACTGCCTCGATTGCACGATGTGCACGCACGCGACGCACTGTCGCGAGTGCGAATCAGTGCATCACTCGAGCTACTGCGTGCGTTCGGTGCGGGTCACCGGCTCGCAGTACGTCGTGCTCTCGCGCGACTGCCACGACTGCACCTTCTGCTTCGGTTGCGTCGGGCTCGTAGGCAAAGAGTTCCACATCCTGAACCAGAAATTCTCGCGGAACGACTACTTCGCGATTTTGCCCAAACTCGAGCGGGCGTTCGGTGTTTCCCGTAGGTAACAAACTGTTTCTGCAAGAGTGCGAAAAATTCGTAGAAAGTGATTGACTGGATAACAGTATCACTGTAATTTTCCACTCGTCGGTCAGGAGATGCATGGCTCATCCCCTCCCCCCAGCTGTGTATCTGCAGTCTTGACCACCCGCTGGATCTGGCTTCCCCCGGCCAACCAGCACTATCGGGCAGCTTCCTCACCGAAGCGCCCTGATGACCACGTGTCACCCCCCGATCGTGGTCGCAGTTCATCCCCCGCCTCCCCCCAGGCGGGGGATTTTTTTGTTCGCTTCGCCTT
>CAYLMO010000060.1:0-3854 GCA_964384605.1 uncultured Bradymonadales bacterium
ACCGCGAAGCCCACAACCGCGCAGCCCACAACCGCAAAGTCATTCAACGGCCGTCAGGCCACATGCCCTTTCGGCGCCGAATAGGAGAGTGGGTGCGCCGGAATGTGCCGGCTGACGCCGCGGGACGTCCGGGTCGGTTTTCAGTCTGTGCCGACCCACAACCGACAACCTATGACTCGCCGCTCACGACGTCATTGACACACGAGGCGGACGACAAGATGCTTCCGGTTTGGTCTCTACGAACAGGGGAAAACGTGCGTACGAATCTGGTCTGGCTGGGGCTCGTGTTTGTCCTTTCAGGTTGTCAAGCCACGCCGAAAGCAGATCAGCAGCCGTTTGGGGAGGGACTGACACGGCCCGAGCCCTATTTCGCCAAATGCGAGCTACGCGAGAATCTGCCGGCTCTCGACTGTGATGGTGTGACCTTTGTGATCGTCGCGGATTCGGACTTCCGCCTCAGGGGCGACGAGCCGCTCCTCCAGGAGGTCTTTGGCGGCCCGCTCAAGATACGGGCTTTACACGATATCTCTGATGAGGTTTCCGAGCCGATCGCGCGAGCCCACTACTACGCCTTCGAGTTCGAAGACGGGCGCGCCGGGAGTCTGTGGATGGTCGACAGCGAGGACCTCACGGGTTCACAAATCCTGTGTGGCGAATCTGCTGGGAAGGAATCGCGATGTCGCGCGCTGGGTCCGATGATGGCGAAGCCCGAGCGTCTGATGTCGACGGGGCTCTTGAACGCCGCTGTCGCGTACTACCAGGAACCATCGACCGAACCTCCGCCCGAGAACTTCTCGGTTTCTCCGGCGATTCGTCTCGGCGAAAGCGAAACAGCAACGGAGCCGGACTTGGGCTCAACATTCGTTGCTTTCGACGGCAACAATCCGACGCACTGGTGCACGCAAGATGGAGAAACCTTTAGGTGCAAACCCTACTTTTCGAACACGACAAAACTCCAGGATGTGGGCGAAGATTGGTTCGAGTACGGGATTCGAGCAACTATGTCGGCTAACCAAGATGAACTGATCGAAGTCCCAAAAGGCGGCATTCTGACCGATGACCCGGTCCTCCGAATTGTGAATCGAGAGGTGTGGCTCAACCGTGAAATGATCGGCAAGTTGGGTGAGAGGGACACTGAAGTCCGCCTATCAGCCGAACTGAACGGCGAGGACGATTCTCCGGTCACGATGGTATGGGACGAATCGTTGTCAAAGAAGGAACGCAACAAGCTGGAGTACGGCTTTACATCGAGATTCGTGCGCTATGCTTATATATCTAGTCGAGAAGCTGTGAGTATGGCGTGTACTCAAGACTTGGAGCCAACGTGCCAGGTGGCTAGGGACGGCAAGAATCGGTTCTTGAACCGCATCTCGTATCAGTTCAAACGCGCGAACCGTCTCCGACAGATCTTTGCCAACAACACATGCGGCACGACCCGTGACAAACTTCTCGAAGACTTCCGAGAGTTACCCGGAGTGCAAAAATGTCTACTCGAAGGCCAGGCAAATGGAGCTTCGATTCCGGACCGCCTGTATCTACAGGGGGTGCTCGGCGACGGTCTGGCATTGAACGATGTTGATGGAGAAGGACTGACTCCAGAAGTGGAAGAGTGCCTTTATCTGAGTTTGAAACTCGATGGGAAATGGTGCGGCGCGTGCAGCTTTGACGCACGAATCCATGTCTCCATGGAGGACTCGATCAAGGCCGAGCTGAGGCGATTCAGTTCGAAATCTGATCCAGCTGCAACCGCTCGGTGCGGCAACTAGTTTGGACACGAGCGAAGTGTGGATGGGGGATGGCGGTGATTCGGGCACCGGGGTCTAACGCCAAACGGGTCCGCTGCGCGGCCCCGCTTTGGCTTGCCTCCCGGCCACTCGCCTCTCGAAGGCCCTGCTGAGTGACAGATGAGCGTTGTGTGTGGCTCAGCGCTGTCCCGCGCAGCCCACCACCGCGCAGCCCACCACCGCGCAGCCCACAACCGCAAAGCCCACTACCGCGCAGCCCACCACCGCGAAGCCCGAAGCCCACGGTTCTCCTAGCCGTCGCACAGCCTCCGGCGTTACACTTTTGATTGAACTTGGAATCGGAGGAAACGTGGCCCGCGACACCATCATCGACCGCCTCGTCAAACGCGCTGACATCTCGCCGGAACGGCCTGCTGTCTGGCACAAAGAGGGCAACGTCTGGAAACACCTGACGTGGAAGGTGTACGTCGAGCGCGTGAAACTCTTCGCGGGCGCCCTGCTGCGCCTCGGTTTCGAGGCAGGCGACACCGTCGCGATCATGTCGAACAACAACCCGGAGTGGTTGATCGCAGACCTCGGCGCGATGATGGTCCGCGGGTGCCCGGCCGGCGTGTACCAGACGGTCACGCAGGAGCAGGCGTTCTACGTCGTGAACCACTGCGAAGCGAAGGTGTTCGTGGTCGAAGACAAGGAGGTGATGGACCGCATCGGCCTCCCCGATGATTTCGACAAGCTCGAGCATACGGTGCGGATCGTGATGATCCGCGACGCGGAGATGTTCGATCATCCGGACATCTGCTCATTCGAAGAGTTCCTCGCCGAGGGGGAACTGCACATCGACGGTGTCGAGCGGCGGATGGACGAGATCGAGGACGGCGACCTCGCGACGCTCATCTACACGTCGGGCACGACTGGTCCGCCGAAGGGCGTGATGTTGAGCCACGACAATCTGGCGTTCACTTCGAAAGCGTCGCTCGACGCGATCGGTTCGGTGGGCACGGAAGACGCCATCGTGAGCTACCTGCCGCTATCGCACATCGCCGAGCAGCAGTTCTCGCTGCACATCCCGATTACAGCGGGTTGTCCGGTGTGGATCGCCGAGGGGCTCGACAAGCTGAAGGATGCGCTCATCATCGCGCGACCGACCGTATTCTTGGCGGTTCCGCGGGTGTGGGAGAAGTTCCGAAACGCGCTCGACGCGCGGCTCGACGAGGCGACCGGGCCGAAGGGCAAAATCGTCGAGTGGGCTCGCAGGGTGCAGCTCGACGCGAACCTCAAGATCATCGAGGGCGGCGAAGATGCGCTCAGCCTGCCGACCAAGCTGCAGTATGAGGCGAGCGACCGGTTGTTCGTGTCGAAGCTGAAGGCCGGGTTGGGGTTTGACCGCCTGAAGATTGCGGTGACCGGTGCCGCGCCGATTGGCCGCGACGTGCTCGAATTCTTCGCGTCGATCGGCATCATCATCCATGAGGTCTACGGCCAGTCGGAAGACACAGGGCCGACGACCTTCAACTTCCCCGAGCCGGGGAAACGAAGGCTCGGTTCGGTGGGGGTCGCGTTCCCGGGAATTCAGGTGAAGATCGCGGACGATGGCGAGATCATCGTGAAGGGGCGGAACGTGTTCATGGGGTACTACAAGAACCCCGAGGCGACCGCAGAAACGCTGATCGACGGCTGGCTCCACTCGGGCGACATCGGCAAGTTCGAGGGCGACTTTCTGTACATCACCGACCGCAAGAAGGACCTGATCATCACGGCGGGTGGAAAGAACGTGGCGCCGCAGAACATCGAGAAGTCGATGAAGGCGATTCAGGGCATCGGGCACATGGTGACGATCGGCGATCGGCGCAAGTTCCTGAGCGGGCTCTACACGCTCGACCCCGACCAGGCCCCGGCGCTTGCGGCAGACAAGGGGTGGCCGACAGACGTCGAGAAGCTGGCCGAGCATCCGGAGTTCGTGGCCTACCTCGAACGCGAGATCGAGCGCGTGAATGGCGGACTTGCGAAGTATGAGACGATCAAACGGTTCCGCGTGATTCCGCACGATTTCACGAGCGAAACGGGGGAGCTGACGCCGACGCAGAAGATCAAACGGCGGGTGATTCGGAT
>CAYLMO010000060.1:3954-6345 GCA_964384605.1 uncultured Bradymonadales bacterium
ATAGCGGATAGCGGATAGCGGATAGCGCACCATGGACCTCACTCTCGAGCTCGCATCCAACCGCCTGTTCGGGGGCGAAAAGATGGAGTTCATCGCGCACATCACGAGCGAGGACGCGCAGGACATCAAGGTGTTCGCCTGCTTCCGAATCGAGCTGAACGAGGTGGCTCAGAAACCAGAATGGGTCGAGCTCTTCGACGGCAAAGTGGGCGCCGGAAGTTCGAGTTTGCCGCTTCTCATCGATGTGCCAAACGGTCCATTCGACTACATCGGCGATTGGGTGCGCCTACGCTGGTCACTCGCCGTCATGGTGCGGGGCACCCGGACGCCCAAGGTGGAAACTAGCGAAGCCGTGCAAGTGCTGCCGGGAGCGATGGTCGTCGCTTCGAAGACGCACCTCGCTCCCGCCCCAAACAAACAAGTTTTGCGATACGTTATTTTCGCCGCGGCGAGCTTGATGACGATCGGTTTGAGCATCTTCTACGGCGCGACCACAGCCCTCTTCTTCGGCACGATCGTGGGCGGTGGAACGCTGTTGATCCGGCACAACAACAGGTGGGAAACCTCCCGCGGGACCGGATTTCGGGCGAACTTCGAAGAGAGACCGCTCGCGCCCGGGGATGTCGTATCGGTTGTTATCGAACGAACCGCGCAGAACGACGACCGTGAGATTCGGCTCGAGATCGCATTCTTGGTCGACGAAACCGGCCTGAAGATGGGCAGCGATGGAAACCTCCAGGTGGTTCGTTCCCGGCTGTGCGAGAAGACTGAAGACTCGGTGCTGGCGGCGACCGAACGTCAGCGCGAGATGCACATCCAAGTGCCATCCGGCCTTCCGGGCACGTTCTATCTCGAGAAAGTGTCGGTCAGCTGGAAGCTGCGCCTCCGCGCGTGGCACGGCGAGTCGTTGGAATGGCAGCGACTTTGCCCGCTCGCCGTCGCGCCGACGGTCGTTGACGGCACCACTTCGAGTCCTGTCGCCTAGCCGCGAACCGCACTCGATCGATCGAGTTTGATGCGGTAGAACGTCGGTCCCTTTCAAGGAACCGGATAAGTCCATGTCCTACGTCGTCCTCGCTCGAAAATGGCGACCCACTCAGTTCGACGAAGTGGTCGGTCAGGGCCACGTCGCACGCACGCTGAAGAACGCGATTGAACAGGACCGCGTGCACCACGCGTTTCTGTTCTGCGGAGCGCGAGGTGTGGGTAAGACCTCGACCGCACGAATTCTAGCCAAAGCGATGAACTGTCGGAGCTACGACGCACCGACGACCACCCCGTGTGGCGAGTGTGAGTCGTGCGAACAGATCGCGGCCGGGCAGTCGATCGACGTCTTCGAGATCGACGGTGCGTCGAACCGCGGCATCAACGAGATCCGCGAGCTACGGGAGTCGGTGCGGTACGCGCCGAGCCGCGACCGGTACAAAGTCTACATCATCGACGAAGTACACATGCTCACGACCGAGGCCTTCAACGCGCTGTTGAAGACCTTGGAGGAGCCGCCGCCCCACGCGAAGTTCATCTTCGCGACGACGGAACCACAGAAGATTCCGGTCACGATTCTGTCGCGTTGTCAGCGCTACGACTTCAAGCGCATTGGCCAATCGGACATCGTCGACCACCTGGAGCGACTCGCGGACGAAGAGGGGATGAAGGTCGAACGTGGCGCGCTGCAGGTGCTCGCGCGGCAGGCAGCCGGCGGCATGCGTGACGCCGTCTCGCTGCTCGACCAGGTGGTCAGCTTCGCCGAGGGCGAGGTGACCGAAGAGGGTGTGGTGGAGGTGTTGGGCGTGGCGAATCGCCGGCACCTCTTCGAGCTCTCGGAGGCCCTGATTGCGCGCGATACCGAGCGGGCCTTGCTCACGCTCGACGAGGTGAATCGGTATGGATACGACCTCGGGCAGTTCGCGTCGGAGTTCCTGACGCACCTGCGCGACTTGATGGTCGTGAAGGTCGTGGAACGCCCGGAACGCGTGACCGAGATGACCGCGACCGAGATCGAATCGGCCCGCGGGCAGGTGACCTCAATCGACGAGAATCTGCTGCACCGGATGTTCTCGGTGACGACGAAGGCGGCGCAGGAGATGGCGCGTTCGGCGTTCCCGAAGCTGGTGTTCGAAATGGCGCTGGTGCGGATGGCACAGCTCGAGCCATTGGCGGGGCTGGACGTGATGATCTCGCGGCTGGCGGAGCTCGAGAAGGCGTTCGACGGTGAGGCGCTGACGCCGATGGAGCCGGCTGCGGAAAAAAAAAAGCCGGTAGCGAGTAGCGAGTCTCGAGGGGCGAGTCTCGAGCAGGCCGCGCCGGCGGTGGAGGCAATCGCGCCGGTCGAAGAAGCTCCAGCAGCGAGCGACGAGGAACCAGAAACGCCGACGGAGGAGCCGCCGGCTG
>CAYLMO010000060.1:6445-11376 GCA_964384605.1 uncultured Bradymonadales bacterium
GCTCCAGCAGCGAGCGACGAGGAACCAGAAACGCCGACGGAGGAGCCGCCGGCTGCGCCGGTCGAAGAAGCTCCAGCAACGAGTGACGAGGAACCGGAAACGCCGGAGGCTCCTATCGCGCGGCTCCCACTGAGCGCGCTCGAAGAGATGGGCACATCAGAGCGCTGGAAGAAGGTGGTCGAGGCCATGCGTACGCGCTCGGCTCCCATCGCGGCCGCTGCTGAACACGCTTATGTGGAGCGGTTTGCCGACGGCGAGATTGAGCTGTCGTTCGCCGACAAGTATCTCGACTTCATCAACGAAGGAGAGCGACTCGAGAAGCTCCGCGCGGTCGTCAGCGCGCTGTTCGGCGACACGTGGAAGGTGCTCTTGGCCACTCGAAACGCCTCGACCGGCGCCAAGACCAAGACGATCGCCCAAGAGAAGGAAGAGGACCGCGATCGACGGCGGAAGAACCTCGAGATCGAACTTCGCGAGAGCGACGTCGTGAAGCAGGTGCAGGAGCTTTTCGACGTTCCGGAAGAAGAGGTGAAGGTCCAGGTTGCGCTGTTCGACGACCCCGTCTGAGCAGGATCGCCGGGTGTCCGAACAGTGGCGACTGTGTGACAACCGTGTTACAAACAGATTTATGGGAACGGGATAAACTTCTGTATGCGGGCTCATGACTGAGACACTTTTCGCGTGGTTGGGCGACCAAGATCTGGACGCCGTGAAGAAAGGGGATTGGCCCGGACCGATTGGTCAGGCTCTGCGCGAGCGGCGTTTCGACCATCTCGTTCTACTGAGCGAGCGGCCCAAAGGGGCCACCGAGCGCTACGTGAAGTGGCTCAAGGGGCGCACAAACACCAAGATCAAGCTGGAGCGCCCGGCCGTCGAGCGGCGCGACATGTCGCAGCTCTTCGACGCCTCGAAGGAGGCTGTGGAAAACTATCTGGACCGCACACCCGACGCGGTGCTGACGTTCCACCTGACCCCCGGCACCGCCATGACCGGGGCACTCTGGATCATCCTCGCCAAACTCCACTTCGACGCGAAGCTCATCACGTCGTCGATCGATCTTGGGATCGAGACGGTGGAGGCGCCCGACGCCCTGACCGGTTCGCAGCTGCCGAAGCTCGTTCGCGACCGGCAGGCGCGCATCGAGAAGGTCGTCGCCGAAGGGAGTGGCGAGCCGCTGCTCGACCATTGGGATGCGGCCGACGAAGCGATGCGAACGTCGTTGATGCTGGCGAAACGCGCCGCGCCGTACGACGTGCCGGTGTTGATTCGAGGCGAGCCTGGGACGGGTCGGGCGAGGTTCGCTCGCGCGATTCACAACGCGAGTAGTCGCGCGGCCGAAGTGTTCGAGCGCGTCGACCCCCGTGGGATGTCTGCCGACGAGCTGTTGCTCGACCTGTTCGGTCAGACAGAGATCGACGGGATTCAGGAGCGGGTCCGCGGAAAACTGGAGCTGACGTCGGACGGCACGCTGCTGCTCGAGCGGCTGGAGCTGTGGCCGATGCGCGTACAGGTCGAGCTGCTCCGCAGCCTTGAAGACCGCACGTTCCGGCGCCTCGACGCAAAGAAAGATCGCGACCTCCAGAGTCGACTCATTGCGTCGGTCGAAGGCGACCCCAACCAGCTCGTGGAGCAGGGCAAACTACACGAAGGTTTACTGCTTCGACTTTCGGTCGCGATCATTAAGCTGCCGCCACTTCGCGCCCGAAAGCAAGATTTGGAGCGCCTCATCGACAATATCTGGCAAGGTGCCCGAAAGTCGTTCGGCGGCGTAGACAAGAATCTTAGTGATGATGCGGTAAGAAAACTTGTAGCCTACGACTGGCCTGGAAACGTGCGTGAGATGCGCACCGTTCTGCTCCGTTCGTTGCTGTGGGCCGATGGCGAGGAAGTGACGGCCGACGACATCCGACGGGCGCTCGAGCTAGCATCGGACCACCCGATGCACGAGTCCACGGTGGAGCTCAACGGAAGCTTCGACATCCAGCACCACCTCGACGATATCGCGCGCAACTTCGTCGCGAAGGCGCTGCACGAGACGCAAGGGAACAAGACGCAGGCGGCCGACCTGCTCGGGCTGGGGAGCTACCAAACGCTGAGCAACTGGATGAAACGGCTCGGCGTGGACGGAAGCTGACCTCACGAAAACTCGACCAATCCCCCGCAGCAGCGTAGCTTCACACCATGGGAACTGTCCGATACGTCATGCTGTTCGATGCACCGCTCGAGCGCGTCTACGCCAGCTGGCGAGACCCGGAGCGGCTGGCGGCGGCGTTCGAGTTCGTCGATTCGGTCGAGGTAGGCGAAGGCACCATCACGCTTCGATACGACGGGCTATTCGGCAAACG
The DNA here is from genome assembly GCA_964384605.1 of uncultured Bradymonadales bacterium. Classification (GTDB taxonomy): domain Bacteria; phylum Myxococcota_A; class Bradymonadia; order Bradymonadales; family Bradymonadaceae; genus CAYLMO01. Next base: position 8,791 of record CAYLMO010000060.1, read on the forward strand.
ACGCGACCTCTGCCTCAAGATTACCGAAGAGGTCGAAGAGCGCTGCCTCGCCTGGCAGGCAGACGCGTTCGGCGTGAATGGGAGCATCGACGTGAACCCACGCGGCGCGCAGACCTACGTGACGTTCGTGCTCGGCTGGAGGCCGCCATTTGGCCGCATTGGCGACACGGTCGGGGGCTGGATCGGCTTTCCGCGAAAGGCGCTCGTCGATGGACTTGCGCGATTCGCGGAGATTGCCAAAAAGCCGCTCTGACTACTCCGCGGGCATCGGGTCGGATGATCCGAGGTCGATGCGCACGTCGAAGAGCGAGAGCTCGTGGAACTGCGAGTCGTCGACCGCACCCAACACGAACGACAGCTTGGTGGCATTGTTCGGAATCGGGAACGTCTCGGTCGCCGCGGAGAATCCCTGCTTGGCGAAGATGATCTGGTCGTCGGCCCAAACCTGGAACCAACCGATTCCGTCGTAGCGGTAGTCGAGCGTGACCTGTCGGCCGCCAATGTCTTCGCCGAAGTCTTTCACGAGCGCCATCTCACCGGTCTGGAGCGAGATGGTCTGGCTGCGACGGGTCTTGAACGCCTCGTATCCGGTGCCCATCGGGTCCCAAACCTCGACTTCCCAGCCCACTGCAACTTCGCCTTCGACATCTCCGGTCACTTCGTTGGCCTCGCCCTCGAAGGTCTCGAGGATTGGCTCCGGGCGCGCATCCCATGCGGTCGAGCACGTCTCGCCGATGCACGGCACGGTCGAGAGCTTGAACTCTTCTTCGGGCACCACGCGCAGGTTGAGCGACCAGTCTTTGAGCTGGTGCTGCTGCAGGTCTTTGTTGGTGATTTCGAGCTTCCAGGTGCCGGCGGCTTCTTCGCCTTCGAGGGTGAAGAGCTGCGACGGGACGTCGATGCCGTCGGGCGTGTTTTCGGGGTTGTTGTTCACCGGATATGCGGTGTTCGCGAAGAACTCACCCTCGCTGCTGATGGTCTCGATGATGCCGGACGGTGAGGTGATGGTGATGTTGAGGTCGAGAAGCGCGAGGCCGGCGGAGGTGGCGTTGCCGTCGGGATCGAGGAATTCCTGGTCGAACGAGAAGGTCATGGTCGCGGCCTGAATGAGGCCCGTTTCTTCGACGACGAACTCTTGTTCGAAGACTGCGCCCTTCTCGAGCAGAACGGGCTCTTCGGCGCCATGTTTGGTCCACGCGCCGACGAAGTGCGCGAAGTGTGCCGGGTGCTGTGCGACGGGGGTCGCGCACAGCCAAGGTGCGGTCTCGCAGGTGTTCTGGTCGGACACGACCTCACGGGTGCACTGACCGCCGGTCTCATCTTCGAACGGCAGGCAGGCGCGCGATTCCCAGACGAGCTGCTGGCCGTCGCAGGCGCAGCGGCGGCGGTTGCCGTCGTCGCCGCAGGTCTCTTCCCAGGAGCCATCGACGAACAGGCCTTCCTCGTCGCACGACGCATCGCACGGCTGACCGGTCTTGGTCTCGAGCTCCCAACCTTCGTCGATCCACTCCCAATTGAGGTTGCTTCCGCCGCACGAAACGAGGCCCTGCACGACGCCGGACTCGACGTCGAACATGGCCGATCCGGAGTTGCCGCCGAAGATGTCGTGGGTGGTCGTGAAGGTGTTGTCCCACTCGTTGATGACGTTGCCTTCGAGCGCGTACTTCCGCGGCAAACCGAATGGGTGGCCGATGATGAGGAGGTTCTCTGAGGCGATCGGTTCGCCCGGTCCGCGGACCTTCAGTGCCGGGCGGTTCGTGACTTCGCGGTCGAGCTTCAAGACGGCGTAGTCGATGTCGCAGTTGTTGGTGTTGTCCCAGGCGAGCATGGTCTCGCAATGGAAGACGGTCTCGTTGGGAACGACCGTCATGTCTTGGCCTTCGACGTTGATGGCGTAGTCGAAGATGAAGGATTTTTGCTCGCAGTCGGACTGGCTGACGACGCAGTGGCCGTTGGTCACGACGACGTCCGGGGCTACGAGCCACGCGGTGCACATGCCCGCCACATCTTGGTCGCGGAAGGGTTCGCCCGGGCACATGAAGTAGCTGTCGCGCAGCGGCTGCGTGGTCACGAGCACGTCGCGGCCGTCTTCGAAGAGGGCACCGCGTTCGATGATCATCGCGGTCGAACGTGCCAAAACGCGCATGTCGTCGGTGACGTCCTCGGAGAACTCGTCTCGACGGTCGTCGGTGCCGATGACGTCGCCTTTGCCGTTGTTGGCTTCGGCGTTGGCGGCTGCGTTGTTGGTGGAGTCTTCCGGCTCCGAGCCACACGCGGCGGCGAGGATGGTGAGGGAGAGAGCGAGTGCGAGTCGATTCATGGTGAGGAATCCAGCGTGGTGTAAAGGCCCAAAGCGGTAGCGCGCGCTTTGACGTCGATGCTCGGACTTTATTGAACGTTGGTTTGAAAATCCTCTGAAAAGGCCTGAAAGGGGAAGGCAGATGGTCACGCGAATCTCGACGCGACAACGGCCCTTGGGCTAGCCCCGGGCTAGCCCAGGGTCGACCGGGCCACCGAGGTTTGCGCGGAATCCTCAGCGCGCGTACGTCTCTTCGAGGTACCGAACGATCTTCCCAGACTCGAACA
>CAYLMO010000060.1:11476-17007 GCA_964384605.1 uncultured Bradymonadales bacterium
CCTCAGCGCGCGTACGTCTCTTCGAGGTACCGAACGATCTTCCCAGACTCGAACATCTTGGTGCCCGTGTTCGGGTCGATCAGATACGGAACCTGCGCCTTTCCGGCGACTTCGATCATGTGTTCGCGCCGTCCGCCCGGCTTCACCTGATAGTCCTTCCCGCCGAGCGTATTGCCCGCGATTCCGATGTCGTCCTTCTGCTCCTTGGCGACCGAAATCAGGTGATACGGAATCTGGAGCTCGGCCATTCGCTCGCGTACGAGCCGGCAGAACGGGCTCGACTCGAAGGAGTAGAGCGTGAGCAGCTCTTCGGGCTCGGCGGCGTCGCGGGCGAACCCGCCCTTCCCCAACCGCACGACCGAAGCCAGGTTCGACCCGATGAACGAGAGTGGGTTGCGACCGGGTGGCTTGCCCTTGCCGTAGTTGGTCCAGAGGTGCTCGATGATGTCGGCCGACTCGGCCATCTTCACGCCGGCCGTGTGGTCGACCAGAAACGGGAAGGTGGTCTTGCCGCCGGCGAGTTCGAAGGCGCGCTCGCGGTAGCGTCCGCCCTTGGGGCACGGATAGACCGTGACGTTGAGCTGCAGCTCGCTGATGGCCTCGCGCACGAACCGACAAAACGGACACGCCTCGAACTCGTAGAGCTCGAGGTGTGGCAGTTCGTCGAAGGATTCTTTGCGAGGAACTCGCTGCATCGAGCCGCGCCAGGCGCGGAGGGTGGAGGCGAGCGTCGAGGAGATGACTGCGGGTCGGAAGTTACTCATGGTCGCGACTTTAGGCCGAATTCGCGCCGTCGTCGACGCTACTCGAAGCTACAGTCGGACTTCGTTCGACCGGACCGCCCCGAACACGTCGCGGACCTCGACCTGGATGACGACCGAACCCTCGGAGAACGAGTGCGAATGTCGCTTCGTGTCGCCGGAGAACGAGCCGCGCGACTCGCCGTTGATGAAGACTTCGTAGCCCCAGAGTTCGCTGGCCGGCTGCCCATCGAGCGTGATGTCGAGGTCGAAGGCGTAGGGCGAATCGGGCGAACGGGTCGCTCGCAAGGTCGCTCCGTTCAGTCCGCCCTCGCCAGTCGGGAGCGAGTTTGCGCAGCCCCACACGCCGATTCCCCGGCGGAAGGCGACGGCGAACTTGTCGCTGTCAGGAGCGACGGAGACCCCCATCACCGGGTTCGAGACCTCGGGATTCCAGCCGAAGCGTTCGGCATCGGACGGCTCATTCGCCACAAACTGGCCGAGCGTGGTCTCGCCGAGCGCGACGTTGAGCGCGCCGTCTTCGGCGACCGTGAACTTCACTCGACCGTTCGACGTCCAGACCACCGGCGAAGCCGGAAGAGGCGGAAGGTAGGTGTCCCAGTTGGCCGCAAATGCGCCGCGCACGCCGGTGTCGACGATGGCCGCGTCGGTGGTGTCGACGGCGACCATTTGCCCGGTCGAAGAGACGATCTCCAATCGGTCGCTCTGCGGACTGAACGAGATGCTGGCAATCTGACCGTCGTAGCCATTCGGCTGGTCGCGCTCGAACGGCACGTCGATGGTCGACTCGTTCCAGCCGTGTTCGGTCTCCGAGAGCAGGTGAACGCGCGGTGCGACGAAGTCTTCGATGGTCCACCACTGGCGCATCAACCCGACTGCGACCTTCTTGCCGTCGTCGCTGAATTCGAGGACCGAGTGGCCGTACGGTGCCCACCACGCGAACTCGCCGTCGTTGAAAGTGCGTTCGAAGAGGCGGGTGTTGGTGTCGATGTCGACGACTTCGAGCACGAACCACGTGTGCTGTCGCTCTTCGTCAAAGTGTTGCGAGATGAAGGCGACGCGTGAGCCTGTGCCGTCGATCGCGGCGCCAGCAAGGCGGATGTTGCGAGACCAGATCGGCCGATCGGGGGCTCCAAGAGGCGAGACGCTCAGCCGTTGTTCGCCATCGACGAACTGGTTGCGAAGGATGCGCGAATCGTCTGCGTTGGCGCCGAGGATGTGATTCACGCCACGCTCGAAGATGACCTCGCCATCGCTAGCACGCCATGCACGGTGACCCGAGCCAAAGACGTCGGCGCCACTGATGATTGCCGTGCCGTCCGCGGTGAATTCGAAGTGCTGTGGGGTGGCGCGGTGTTCGGCTTCGCTGGTCCACCAGAGAGGCTCGATCACGCAGGTTTCAAGCGGTGCCGCGGTCGCTGGCTTTTCGACGGGGACCGTTGGCGTGACGGAATTGGTCTGGTCTGGGACCACCTTTTCGTCGGGCGTCCAGTCTTGGTCGGGGGTCTCTTCCATGCCGACACAAGCGGTCAGCCCCAATGCGAATGCGATCCAAATCGACTTCTTCATGTCCAAGCTCCTTTTCGGCGTTCTCACCGGTACATGAAGGAGTGTAGGAACTGGCCGGTGTCGGGAGAAGCATTATAAACTTTAGAAGACTATGTTGATTATGTTTACAAATGATGGTTCGCGTAGCCGGGGTCTACCGCCTCGTCGGGCCCCGTGGGCCCGACGAAGGCTTGCCTCCCGGGTACTCGCCTCTCGGACTGCCGAATGCCGACGGCAAACCAGCAAGTCGAACTACGAGTCAGCGGAACTCTGAAGTGCGTCTCGCACCGTACTCACGTCGTACCGATTCTCGGCGTCGAGCTGGAGCAGCTCGAGGTCGCGTCGCGATCGTTCGACGAACCGCCGCGCGGCTTCGAAATAGTCGACGTACCAGGCGCGCAGTTCTTCGCTGAAAGCGTCGCCGATCTCGGGGACCAGGCTCGTGAGCGCCTGTCGCCAGATCATCTGATTTTGCGGTGCGCCCTCAATCTCGGCCAGCGCGCGGGCTCCACCGGCGTCGATGCGACCTTCCGTGCGAGCGGCGAGGGCTCCGAACAATCGCTCGTCGAAGAGTAGGCGGAGCACCCGAGACTCGTCGTAGAATCCCTCGAGGCGACGGGCGAGTGCACGGCGGTCGCTGAGGTGTAGCCCGCGCAAAACGGGGTCCAATCGCTCGGCAAGCTCCTGTTCGAGCTCCACTACTTCGCTCAGGATTCGGTGGCGCGACCGCTCCATCACTTCGACAAGTCGCTCGCGCAGCAGGTTCAGCACAAATGGACGATCGTCCTCGGCGAGAGACAGCCCGCCGATGATGCCGCCGCTCGGCTTGAGCGACTCCGCAATCTCGCGCTCGACCACGTCGAGCACGAACGACACGCGGTCTTCGAGCATCTCGACGTGCCGCTCGACCTTGGCCGGAGGCCCCTCGACGGCCTGCGCCTCGAGCCACTCTCCGACGTCCGCAATCTCCTCGCCCAGCTGCTCGAATTTGCCTACGAGGCCCTTCTGGAAGGCGTCGAGCGTGAGCATGATTGCGTCGAGGCGGCGATGCGCCTCGCCCACTTTGATTCGGCCTGCGCGCTGGACGATGCGCTCGTCGAGGAAGGTTCGAAAGTCGCCAAATCCGGCGGTGTCGTCGCCTTCGAAGGCGAGCTTGGCCGACAGTGGGAAGGTGCCGGCGATGAGGTCGCCAATCTCGTCTTCGACGTAGTCGATGAGCTCCTGCACGGCGGAGTCTCGGCCAGGCGCGGGCCCGAGGCGGTCGATCTTGTTGATGACCACGAGCAGGCGCTCGTCGCCCCCTTCGAGGCCCTCGATCTTGTCGAGTTCGGTCTCGGAGAGGACCTGATTCGCGTCCATCACCCACAGGATTGCCTCGGCATCTGCGAGTGCGCGGGTCGCGACGTCTTCGTGGCGTTCGTCGAGGGCGTTGAAGCCCGGGGTGTCCCAGAAACGGACGACTCGGAGCATCGGGTGGGGATACGTGAACTCGATGCGCTGAATGCGGTCGGCGTTCTCCTTCATCTGCGCCTTGGCCTCGGCGAAGGTGAGCTCTTCGACCTCTCCGTCGTGGTCGACGATGCGCGCGGCCTTGCGCGGTCCCCAGTGCAAGATGCCGGTGTGCGCCGTCGTCGGCAGCACGCCCATCGGCAACACATCCTCGCCCAAAATCGCGTTGAGGAGCGTGGACTTACCCGCATTGAACTCGCCGACGATGGCGAGGGAGAGGGGGCGGTCCATGGTGCGGACGAGCTCGCGGACCGGGCTTTCGAAGTCGGTCAGCCGTGGGTCGGCCGCGACGTATCGGTGGATCTGTTCGAGGAGCGACGTGAGCCCGAGCGGGTCGTCGAGCTGCGACGGCAACTCCCATTCCGGGCGAACTCGGCGCAGGGCGTCGTCGCGAGCTGCGGCGTAGCGTTCCGCAGAGGATTCAGACGGCGCGGCGTCAAAAGCCGCCTGGTACGACGCCGCGGCTTCGACCGGGTCGCCGGCGGCGAGCGCGACGTCTCCCAGCGTCTTCAGGACGGCGGCGGACGGTCGTGGCGTGATACGTGCCGCTTCGTCGAGTAGGTGTCGCGCGCCCGTCAGGTCGCCTGCGTCCAGCCGAATCTGCGCGAGTCCGCGCAGCGCCGAGACCTCGTGTGGCGCGCCGGGATGCTGCGCCACGATCGCCTCGAAGTGGTCCGACGCGGCCTTGATGTCGCCGAGTTGGAGCGCGGCTTCGGCGGCTCCTACCCGTGCGTCGACGCGGCTGCCGTTGCGGTCTGCAGCGGCCTCCCATGCGGTTCGCGCGGCTTCGAAATCGCCGCGAGAAAATGCGGCGCGCGCTCGCAGGATCTCGGCTTCTTCCTGCAGCGGTCCCGGTTCGAGGGGACCGAGCGCATCGAGGTGACGTTCGGCCGCTTTCACGTCGTCGGCAGCGAGGGCCGTTCGGGCAGCGCCGAGGCGGGCCTCGCGGTCGTTCGGCGCGACCAGCAGCACGGCTTCCCAGGCTTCGCGGGCGGCGCTCGGGGTGCCCAGATGCTCTTGGATGCGGGCGTAGAAGAGCCGCGCGCGAGGCCCGGCCTTCGCCATCGATTCGTGCCCGGCATAGACGTCGAGGGCTCGCTTGGGGTCGCCCTTTTGGAGGAGCGCGTCGACCAGGTCGAGGGCGACGTCGTCGCTCGAGGACTCTTCCAAGACCTTCTCGAACTCCTTCACCGCGCGGTCGGGGCGATGGAGGCCGAGGTAGATGCGTCCGAGCAATCGCGAGAGTTCGAGCTGGCTGCCGCGAAGTTCGGCCGAGCCGCGGGCTTGCTGGGCGTGGCCCAGGGCGTCGCGGTAGAGCCCGAGCTTTTCCGACGCGATCGCGGCGTAGAGGTGCGCATCGCCGCTCGCCCGCATTCCGAGGGCTCGAATCAGGGCGTCGCGTGCTTCGCTCCACTCCTCGAGCTCGAGGTGGCAGATGCCGATGAGCACGTGCGTGCGGGCGATGTTGGGGTATCGCACCAGGCTCGGGCGCAGCACTTGGAGGGCTTCGCCCCATTCTTCGCGCTCCATGACGCGCGCGGCTCGGTCGTGGGTGCGCCGCGCGTCGTCGGGCATCGTGACTTCGTCGAGTACTTGGCCGACGCGTTTTTGAAGTTTGTCGAAGATCGACATGGGTGGTCCGAGTGCGGGTCTGGCGGAAGGTTACCGCGCAAGTGGCGTGACTCCAACTGCGGGGCTTCGCGGTTATGGGCT
>CAYLMO010000060.1:17107-31058 GCA_964384605.1 uncultured Bradymonadales bacterium
GCTCGGGTTGCCGAATCTGCTCGAGCTGTAAGCCTTGAGCCGTAAGCCGTAAGCCTTGAGCGGTAAGCCGAATCAAAAAACTTGCTTGCCGCGGGGAATGGCGAGCATATACTGCACATTCTAGCAGTGCTCACGGACGAGGCGTCAAATGCAGCGAAATCCCGAGTTGGTCAATCTGGTGGGGCGATGGAAGGCGGGCAAAGGCCTCGGTCGCAGCATGACCGCGATCAAGCACGTGCCGGCGCGTGAGGCCGAATGGGGCGAGTGGCCGGAGGCGCTTGATCCGCGGCTGAGGACGATGCTCGAGCGGCGGGGATTCGAGAAGCTCTACTGCCATCAATCGGACGCGATCGACCATGCGTTGCACGACCGTGATGTTGTGATCGTCACCCCTACCGCGAGTGGCAAGAGCCTCTGCTACAACCTGCCGGTGCTCCACAGTCTGTATCGCGATGCGACGGCGCTCTACCTGTTTCCAACCAAGGCACTGAGCCAGGATCAGACCGCCGAGTTGAATGTGTTGCTCGGGCATACGCCGGGTGCGGACGATTCGTGGGAGGCTCAGGTCTACGACGGCGACACGCCTCCGGACGTGCGGCGACGGGTGAGGCGAAGTGGGCGGTTGGTCATCACGAACCCCGACATGTTGAGCGCGGCGATTCTTCCGCACCACGACAAATGGGCGAACTTCTTCCGGTCGTTGAAGTACATCGTGGTCGACGAACTCCACACCTATCGAGGGGTGTTCGGGAGCCACGTGGCGAACGTGATGCGGCGGCTGCAGCGAATCTGTGAACACTACGGCACCAAGCCGACGTTCCTCGCGACGTCCGCGACGATTGGGAACCCCCGCGAGCTGGCGGAAACGTTGACCGACCGGCCATTCCAACTCGTGGAGCGAAACGGTGCGCCCGCGGCGGAACGGTACGTCTGTCTGCTCAATCCGCCGATCAAAGATCCGCAGCAAATGCGGCGGCAGTCGTCGTTGTCGGCGGCGGGAAGTATCGCGCGTGAAGTGCTCAAGAAGGAGTGCGGAACCATCGTGTTCACCAGGAGCCGTCAGTCGGTGGAAGTTCTGGTAAATCGGCTCAAGGAGCGACTGAAGAAGGAACGCGGCGTGGGCCGGCTCGACAATCGAATCGCCAGCTACCGCGGTGGCTATCTGCCCGACCTGCGGCGCTCGATCGAGCGCGGACTGCGCGATGGAAGCGTGCTCGGTGTGGTCTCTACGAATGCCCTCGAGCTCGGCATCGACATCGGCTCGCTCGATGTGTGTCTGCTCGCTGGCTACCCGGGCACGGTGGCGTCGACGTGGCAGCAGATTGGGCGAGCGGGGCGGTCGGGAGGCACTTCGGTGAGCGTCTTGATCGCGAGCGACGAGCCGCTCGACCAGTTCATCATTCAACATCCGGAGTACTTCTTCGAGCAGACGCCGGAGGAAGCTCGCATCGACCCGGAGAACCTGCGCGTGGTGGTCGAACACCTGAAGTGTGCCTGCTACGAGCTCCCCTGGAAGGCAGGCGAGGCGTACGGGAACCTCTCTGCCAGCGAGACCGACGACGTCTTGGGCTTCCTCGCCGACGAGACTGGGATGGTGCAGCTGCACGGCGGCCGCTGGAGCTGGTGCGCCGAGAGCTATCCAGCCAGCGAAGTGAACCTGCGAAACATCGCCGACGAGAACTTCGTGGTGGTCGACATCACGCATCCCGAGCCGAAAGTACTGGCCGAGGTCGACTTCGAGTCGGCTCACACGACCATCTACCCGAACGCGGTCTACCAGGTATCTGGCGAGCCCTATCGAGTCGAACGGCTCGATTACGACGAGCGGCGGGCGTATGTCCGGAAGTCGAACGACGGCTACTACACGACGGCGATGCACTACGCCTCGGTCGCCGTGCTCGACACCTTCGGAGAGCGAGACGCCTCGCCCGCCAAGGTGGCGTTTGGCGAGGTTCGGGTGACCGATCGTTTCGTCGGCTACAAGAAGATCAAGTTCGGGACGGGCGAGAATGTGGGCTACGGCGAGCTGAATCTGCCGGAGCTGGACCTGCATACGATGGCGTATTGGCTGGAGCTACCGAGCGACAACTTCCCCGGCCTGGCAGACAATCCGGAGCGATGGGCGCGTATCGTCGCGGGGCTCGGAGAGGTACTGAAGACGGCGGCTTCGTTGAAGCTGATGTGTGACCCGCGCGACTTGCAGGTGACGATCGGCTCGGTGACTGAGGACCGGTGGCTCACCGCTGGCTTCGACGGCCTGACGCTGCGTGATGCCGACGGGACGTCGCACACCTGGGACGGTCCGGCGGCGGCCGACGGGGTGGAGCACGAGTCCACTGGAACGGGCACGGTTGGGCCGATGCTCTACGACCCCACTGTGTTCATCTACGACCGTTATCCGGGCGGAGTGGGCTTTGGGGAGGGTCTGTACGAAGAGCACCGAGCGTTCATGGCGCTCGCGCGGCAGCTCGTGCAGGGCTGCGGATGCGAAGGCGGTTGCCCGAGCTGTGTTGGACCGACGGAGCCGGGACGCGAGGGGACGCGTCAGGGCGTTGCGGAGCTACTGAGCCGGCTGGCCTTTGTGCACTGAGGCGCGCTAGCCGAACACCATCACGATGATGTCGTAGATGGCGTGCGTATACACGGCCACGGCGAAGCCGCGGGCGTAGTAAATTCCGGCGAGGAGGATGCCGGCAAAGAACCGGAAGAAGAAGCTGCCGAGGCCGAATGCGTCGCCCATTGGGCCGACGTAGTGGATGCCCGAAAAGATCAGGCTCGAGGCGAGCACGGCGCCTGCGGCGGCCATCCAGACCGGCAGGTTCGACCACTTCTTGGCGGCCCAGAACATGCCGCCCATCAGCAGGAGTCGAAACACGAGCTCTTCGTAGATTCCGGCGCCGAGTGACAAGATGAAGGCGTCGAAGACACCAAACTCTTTCGCGCCCGTGTTCAAGCCAATGGCGAGCAGCCGGTCGAGGCCGAGCTGTGACATCAGGAAGATGACGGCCGTACCCAACAGCATCGCGTAGATGGTCGACTCGGCGATCACTCCCGGCCAAATCCGCGGGTTGAACGAACCGTTCTTTCGCATGACGAACAACGCGATCGCGAAGGCCGCCAAGATGCCACCGTTGATCCCCAGGTAGATCGTCATGTCGCCGCCGGCGAGCGCCCAAAACGTGCCGGTGACGAAGTCGACGCCATTCTGCACGCCGCCCGTCGCCAGCACGCCGATCTGATAGATGAGGAAGAGGGGGAGGACGAGGATGAGAGACGTAAAGAGGTCCCGGCTTTCTTCGTGGTAGCTCGACAGAGAGAACGTTGAGCTCACGACACTGGTCTTCGAAGACTTCTTTTTCGCCATTTGGACACCTCGCGAAACGTCACAACTCCAACGTACACACCATAGCGACTTATTCGACCGGGTCGATTCCCATGGATGTGTCGCCGGTCACGCGCTCGAGGATGAGCGGTCGTGAGTAGGCTTCTTCGCCCAGGAAAATCGCACGTGCGAGGCGGTTTTCGCAGGCTTCGAGCGTGGACTCGTCGTTGTAGTGAATCGTGATGACCGGCTCGCCGCGCCTGACTTCGTCGCCGCGCTTCTTGTGGAGCACGAGCCCGACGGCCGGGTCGATGTCGTCTTCTTTGGTGCGGCGTCCGGCGCCGAGCTCCATCGCAGCCAGGCCGACTTCCCGCGCGTCCATCCGCTCGACGACCCCGCCGTCGGTCGCAGTCCACTCCTTGGTGTACTTCGCGGTCGGCAGCTTCGACGGATCTTCGAGCACGCTGGCGTCGCCGCCTTGTTCCTTGATGACGTTGTGGAACACCTTCATTGCGCTTCCATCGCGCAGTAGCTCGCGCAGCATGGTGCGGGTGGTGTCCATGTCGCTCACGTGCCCGGCGACGTCGAGCATTTCGGCCACGAGCTCGATCGTGAGCTTCGTGAGGTCTTCCGGACCTTCGCCACGCAGGGTTTCGATCGATTCGATGACCTCGAGACTATTGCCCACCGTGTTGCCCAGCACCTGGTCCATGTCGGTGATGAGGGCGCGGACCGGAGTACCGATCGAAGCGCCGATGCCGATCATGGTCTCGGCGAGTTCGCGGGCCTGGTCGACCTCGCGCATGAAGGCGCCGGAGCCGACTTTGACGTCGAGCACCAACGCATCGATGCCTTCGGCGAGCTTCTTCGACATGATCGAGCTGGCGATGAGCGGGATACACTCGACGGTCGCAGTGACATCGCGCAGCGCGTAGAGCTTCTTGTCGGCAGGAGCGACTTCGCCGGTTTGGCCGATGAGACCGCAGCCGATCGTCTCGACGAGTTCACGAAAGCGTTCGGCCGACTGGTTCACGTCGAAGTTCGGGATCGACTCGAGCTTGTCGAGCGTGCCACCGGTGTGGCCGAGGCCGCGGCCCGAGATCATCGGGACCTTCAGGCCCGCCGCGACCGCGAGCGGCGCGAGGATGAGCGAAACCTTGTCGCCCACGCCACCGGTCGAGTGTTTGTCGACCTTGTCGCCGGGGATGTCGCTGAAATCGAGGACCTCGCCGGAGTGCAGCATGGCGTCGGCCCATGCGCCCAGTTCGTTGTGCGTCATCGAGTTGAAGAAGACGGCCATGAGGAACGCCGACATCTGGTAGTCGGGGATGTCGCCGTCGGTGTAGCCGCGGATGAGGTATCGGAGCTCTTCGTCGGAGAGCTCTTTGCCGTCTCGTTTCTTCAGGATGAGGTCAACTGCACGCATTCGGGGCCCGTGGTTGCTGGGTATACGTAGTTATGGGACAGGCTGGCCGATTTGTCAGCTTTTAGAGTTCACCGGCCGGCTTCACTCGACCACGAACGCCTCAGAAGCAGCCTTCGACGGGTGCGACTCCGAAGTCGGACATTGGGTCGAACGGGCAGAATCCGTTGCACACGCGCTTGTAGAACGTGTCGACGTTGAACGGCGATGTTCCGAGGTAGAGCCCGAAGTCGCACCGCTGAAAGACTTCGTCGGCCCAGATGGTGTCCAGTGGCCGGTTCGCGAGTTGTCCAAACGCGTCGAGCATGACTTCGTTGGCGGGGTCGTAGACATGGTCGCCGTCGAAGTCCATGAAGAGTGCGAGTCGGTCGTCGCCGTTGAATTGAGTGACATTGCCCTCCATTGCGTCGCAGCGGGTGGCGGCGTTCGGGTCGGAGATGTTGGAGTTGCAGACCGTGGTCACAGCGCCGGGCGCGATGGTCCCGGAGAACTCGTAGAACCTCGTGCAGCTCGTGTCGGCGTTCTGGTAGAGGCACAGCGTGATACCCGTGAGGGACTCCGTCTCCGTGCCGCAGTTGTGGATTTCGACCGCTTTGTCCATGCCCGGCCCTTCGTAATATTCGGAGATGATGAGGCAGTCGGGGATGCACTCGCTGGTGCTCGGCATGCAGTTGCTGTCGCAGCACGGGTTCGAGCCGGGATCGCACTGTTCGCCCTGCGCAGTTTGGACGTTGCCGTCGCCGCAGTAGCCCGAGACCGTTCCTGCGACATCTTGGCAGTTGCGGCAGGCGCGGCAGCTCATCTGGCCGTAGGGGCACGGGCGAGTTGGCTCGTCGCAGTCTTCGTTTGCGGACTGCACCGTGCCGTCGCCGCAGTAGCCGGTCACCGTGCCGGGCTGTGCCTCGCAGGCAGCCGTGCAGTAGGTGCAGCTCATCTCGCCGTAGGCGCACTGGGTGGATTGGTTCGGTTGTGGTTCGCAGGCTTCGGGGCCGTCGACGACGCCGTTGCCGCAGACACCGTCGATGTTGACGATCGAGACCAGCGTCTCGGGCGCTCCGTTGTAGATCGTTCCGGTGGAGTTCGAGGGACCGAGCACGAGATTGAACGTCGTGTCGCCGTCGGCTTCGAGGTCGTCGAGTCCAGTGACGGTGACCTGTTGCGGCAGGTTCCAGGTGAGGGGCGCGAAGGTCAGCTGAGTGACGTCGACCTCGGCTTCGTCGGGGTCATCGACTCGGATCGGCACGAGAACGTCGCCGTCGGGCTGCACGCTCAAGGTGATGTCGAGCACGATCGAGGTGCCGTCTTCGGCGACCTCGAATCCATCTGCCGAGACCACGTCGTACGACGGAGTCGCGTCGTCCTCGATGATCTGGACGACGAGCGGATTGACGGGCCGGGCGTTGAACGTGACGTCTTCGCTCGAGAGTGAGAAGTCGATCTCGGCGGTGCGGTCCCCGGTGACTTCGGAATTGTCGATGACCGAGACGGAGACCCGCTGCTGCGCCTGGAAGTTGCTCGAGTCGAAGGTGACTTGAGCGGGGTCGAGCACGATCTCGGCCGCGGCAGACGTGGCCGTGACGGTAACCGGGCCGGTCGGCGCGCGGGTGAGCGAGAGCTGGAATGTGACGGGAGGATTGCCCTCGACGAGATCGCCCGAGAGCGCACCGACGGTGAGTTCGGAGCTTCCGGGTTGAGCGTTCGCGGAGGCGTTGGGCGTTGGGCCGTTGCCTTTGTTTTTGTCTACGTCGGAGCCGCAGCCCAACAGGACAAGTGCAGCCATGGCTGCGAGTGCCATTCGTTTCATCGCTTCAATCCTCGCGGTCGTTGGCGCGGATTTCAGCGGAGAACGGCCTTGGATGCAAGGCCCATCACTTTTTGTCGGACGGCTTCTGCATGAGTTCGTTGGTATCGCGCTCGGTCATCGGCTCGGCTTTGAGACCGCCGGTCATGACGACCTGGGTCATGCCGCCGACCTGATCGAGGGTGAGCGGGGTCTTCGGCTCGAGCATGAAGGTGCCGCCGATGAAGTAGCTCGCGATGATGAACATCGACATGAAGAACGACTTCAGAGCCTCGCCGGAGGTCACTGCGACGAGGACGCCGAAGAGGACGGTGCCGTAGCCCATGACCCCGATGATGCCCCAATCGCGCAGGAAGAAGCCTGCCGCGCCGATGGTGCCTGCCGAGAGCAGTGCGCCGATGAACGTGTTGTTCTCGGCGTCGACCTGCATCACCCGGAATCCGCCGAGGATGATGATCAGGTGGATGACGCCCATCGCGACATAATACGTTACAGGTGTCCACGTGATGGCGTTCATTTGTCCTCCGTACAGCTAGTCTTCAACAATTTCTGCGTCGTCGACGGGTTGTTTGCGTGCGCCCGGTTTGGGGTCGTGTGACGGGCTCTCCGAGTCGCCTTCGGGCGTGATGTCGATGGGCTCGTCGTCGCCCTTCTTCTCTTCGTCGCCCTCGAGAGCCTTCTTGAACTCTTTACCGGAACGTCCGAGGGCCGCTCCAATATTCTTCACTTTGCCGACCCCGAAGACGAGGACGACGATGGCGAGAATGAGCACGATTTCCATGACGTGAGGAACCATCGGCCTGAGCGCGCAAGGGTGAGGATCAGGAGGGACCGTAGCACCGGTGCTATGGCCGCGCCAATTTCCAAACGGAGCGGGCAAAAAAAAGCGCGCCCGGTGACGGGCGCGCTTGGACGTTACTAGATGCGAGCTACCGCGCAATCAGCGGAAATCGCCTTCTGCGCAGTCGAAGGTGTTCGAGCTGTAGTCGTTGGTGTCGCCGTTGCTAATCTTCAGGCAGGCGCCAGCCGAGTTCGAGATCGAGTTGTTCGTGAAGTTGATCGGCGTGCGGAGGTCGACGGCCTCTTCACCGGCGGAGCCGGCGTCTTGAACCGTCGAGTTGGTG
The DNA here is from genome assembly GCA_964384605.1 of uncultured Bradymonadales bacterium. Lineage (GTDB taxonomy): Bacteria > Myxococcota_A > Bradymonadia > Bradymonadales > Bradymonadaceae > CAYLMO01. The sequence goes on from CAYLMO010000060.1 coordinate 24,778, forward strand.
ATGGTCGAGCCGCTGGTGCTCGGGTTGCTGATGTACAGACCATCCCAGTGTCCGGGCGACGGGTCGGTCCCGCGGAAGATGGCGCCGTCGATGTTGAACGTGATCTCGTTGCCGGCCCAACCGAACTCCCAGTAGCGGTCGCCTTCGAAGACGAATTCAGCGCCGCTTTCGATGGTGATGTCGATGGACGCATTGTTGGTGAGGTTTGCGCCGATTCGGTAAGGCACGTTGAGAGCCGGAATCGTTCCGGAAGTGCCCATGGAGCCCTGATCGACGAGGACGTAGGCCGTGCCGTCGCCAAAGCTGCCGTCGGACGGAATGGTCGTGAACGCGTTGGCGTGGATGTAACCCGATGGTCCGTCGCTGTTCTCGACGTTGATGTTGGCCGAGTCGGCCTCGAGTCCGTCGATGCCGACGCGGAAGCCGCCCATGCTGTTGTTTCGGAACGTCGCGTTGATGACGGTCACGTTGGTTCGCAGGTCGAGTCCTGCTTCATCGGCTCCGGCGTGCTCGACTTCGAAGTTCTGAAGAACGGAGGCCGAGGTGGTCGGTCCGCTGACGTAGATTCCCTGCCAGTGTCCGGGATCTGGAGTCGAGCCCACAAAGCGAACTGGCTCCGTCTCGGTACCGTTGATGTTGACCGTGGCTTCGTTGCCAGCCCAGCCGAACTCCATGTAGCGGTCGGATTCGAACTGCAGCTCGACACCGGCCTCGAAGTTGAAGACCGAGTCGCCGTTGTTCGTGATGTTGGCGCGCACGAGGTAGGGGATTCCCGGGTTCTTGAACGTGACGTCGCCGCTGAGCGAACCGTTGTCGATCGCGATGGCGTTCGTCTGGAGATTCTCGAACGTTCCGCCGATGGGGAAGTTGGTGACGGCGCCGGTTCCGGTGAGTACTGCGGCGACATCGCCACCGTTTCGAACGGTCAGATTGGCGCTGCCCTCACCGAAGTTCTCGGCGTAGACGCCCGGCCCTTCGGAATCCTCGATCGTGACGTCGGACACGTCGATGTCTTTGTCGGTGCGGATCGTCAGCGACGCCTCGTCACTGCCGCCTGCGTGCTGAATCACGATGTGCTTGAGGACCGATGCCGAGGTCGTCGGCTGCGACAGGAAAAGCCCCTGCCAGTGGCCCGGCTCAGGAGTCGTGCCGCGGAAAATAATGGGGTTGTCGGCCGTTCCTTCTGCGATGACGGTCGCTTCGTTGCCCGCCCAACCGAACTCGGCGTACTTGTCGACACCAAACTCGAACACGGTCCCTGGTCGAATTCGAATCTCGACCGACGCGCTGTTCGTAATGTTGGCCTGAACCTCCACGTTCCCGCAGAACACGATGTCTTCCGAGATCGAGCCGTTCTCGAGCACGCCCGAGAAATCGTCGGGCTGGCACTCGGCCGTAGGAGTCGTGTTGTTCTCCGCGACGTTTGTCGCCGAGTTCCCCTCTTCGTCGTCGATGCAGCCAATGCAGCCCGTAGAAAATACGGAAAAGCTGACCAAGCCGATCGTTGCAAGTCTTGCAATACGCATGCGTTACCCCTGTTCTTCGCTCAAAAAAAGCTGGTGTCGATGCCGCGGACTTCACCAGAAGACGGTTCGTGCGTCAAGTTTGGCCCGTGGCACGCAGGAATGAATAACTCGTGCCTGTTTGACGTCGATCGACCGTTAAGATTCATTATGTCGAGAATTTACCCACACGGATTGGGCGATGAACCGTTTTGTTTTGATGTTTGTTGTTGCTGGATTGGTTGCTGCTGGTTGCGGTCCGAACACGAGCCGAATGACTCCGAGGGATGGCGCTCGCGGAACAGGAGCGTCGGCATCCGCGCCTGCGGACTGGCCCGCGGTCGAAGCACGCTCGTCGGTACAGGCCACCGGAGGCCGCGATGCCGCGCTAATCGTGGCGATCGAGGACTACACGTTCCTCCCCGACGTTCCCGGAGCCGTCGCCAACGGTGAGGCGTGGCGAACGTTCCTGGAAGACAACATGGGCGTGCCGCGCGTGTACACGCTGTACGACCAAAAGGCGTCGCGCGAAGAGATGAAGCGGTTCGCGCAGCGCGCGGCCGCCGACGTTCAGCCTGGCGGAAAGCTCTGGTTCGTCTTCGTCGGTCACGGCGCGCCGTCGCCGCGCGGCGAGGGCTTGTTGATCGGAATGGACGCGCAGCAGACGGTCGATTCGCTCGGCGCACGAAGCGCGTCGCAGTCGGAGATCGTCAACGCACTGCGCTCCGGCGAAGCCTCCGACGTCGTGATGGTCGTCGACGCCTGTTTCAGTGGCCGCGATGGCGGCGGGCAACTCCTCGCGAAGGGGAGTCAGCCGGTCGTTCCGGTCCAGGCTGCGAACGTTCCGACGAACGTCGTGATGATCTCGGCGGCCCAGTCGAACGAGTTCGCGGGCTCGCTCCCCGATGAGGACCGACCGGCGTTTTCGTATCTGCTGCTCGGGGCATTGCGCGGCTGGGCAGACGACGGCGACGGCTCGGTCACGACGGGCGAAGCGGTCCGCTGGACCCAGACGCAGCTCGGCCACGTCACCGGGCGAACGCAAACGCCCACCATCGCGGGTAGCGAGAACCTGCGGCTGACCTCGAACGCGACCGAGGCTGACCCCGGCATCGGCATGTTGATGCGCGGCGTGCGCGGCAGTGTGGCCGAGGTGGAGCCTCCCAAGATCAAAGGACACGACACCGGCAAGGGCGTTGCGGTGCCGATTCCCGACGGCTGGTTCGTGCACAGTTCCGTGCCCGCGAGCTACCACGAGGATGGCCCAACGGAGGTGGTGCGCCTCGAAAAGAACGCGCAGACCGGCGAGTTCTTCTCGCTCTACTACATGAAGCACGGCGGCAATCACTTCACGGCCAACATCAAGAGGCTTTCAGAGTCGCTCGAAGAACGCGGCGCCACGATGGACCGCCAGCTCGCCGTTCGGATTGGCGGCGAGCGCGACGGATTGCGACAGACCTTCCGGTACACGCGGCCCGACGGCACGAAACTGTTCACGATGTACGAGTACTACCTCGTAGGCGACGACATGTGGTTCTGGATGGCGAGCCATCTGGACCGGAACGACACTGAATCGATGCGCACGCTCGATTTCATCGGAGAGCACACCGAGTTTCGCTGAGCGTATCGCCACCTCGCCGGATCCGTTGTAGGCTGGCTGCACTCGACTACAGAATGCGGAGACGGACATGAAGATCGGTGTCATTGGTGGCGGCTCGTGGGGCACGGCGCTCGCGAAGCTATTGAGCGATCAGCCTGGGCTCGAGGTTGAGCTCTGGTGCTACGAATCGGAGCTCGTGAAGACGATCAACGAGTCGCACGAGAACGACATGTATTTGCCGGGGTTCACGTTGTCGTCGCAGCTGGTCGCGACGAACGACCTGGAGAAGTGCATTCACGGCAAAGACATGATCGTGAGTGTGCCGCCGAGCCACATTCTGCGGGGCCTTCTAGCCGATGTGGCGGAGAAGTTTCCGACGGGTGTGCCGATCGTCAGCGCGACGAAGGGGATCGAGAACGAGACGTTGATGTTGGTCTCGGAGATCTTGGAAGACGTGCTTCCCGTGCACTGCCACCCCTACCTTTGCTACCTGTCAGGGCCGAGCTTCGCGAAGGAAACTGCGGCTCAGAAGCCGACCGCGGTCACGATTGCGAGCTACAACATGCGGCTGGCCGAGCGGGTGCAGCAGACCTTCAGCACGAGCTTCTTCCGGGCATACAGCTCGAATGACGTGATTGGCGTGGAGGTCGGCGGTGCGGTGAAGAACGTGATCGCGATCGCGAGTGGCGCCATTTCGGCGCTGGAGCTCGGGCACAACGCGACGGCCGGCATGATCACGCGCGGGCTCGCCGAGATCACACGGCTGGCGGTGCGGCTGGGTGCGAACCCACTGACGTTGTCGGGTCTTTCGGGCATGGGCGACCTCGTGCTGACCTGCACCGGCGGGCTGTCTCGAAACCGAACGCTCGGGTTCAAGCTGGGTCAGGGGAAGAACCTGCAGCAGGTGCTCGACGAGATGAGCATGGTGGCCGAAGGGGTGAAAACTTCTAAATCCGTATACGACTTGAGCCGACAGATCGGCGTCGAGATGCCGATCTCGGAGCAGGTCTACTCGGTGATTCACGAAGACAAGAACGCGGCGCAGGCGGTGCGAGACATCATGTCTCGCGATCTGAAGCGCGAGATGACGGGCGTATACGGCTGAGCGTGATCTACGTTGCGTCGTAGTGAGGTGCGGATACAATCAAACGAGTGGAAACCCAACAAGGCAAGCCATGAGCGACGAGTCGAAGAAGGCTGGGGCGGAGGATCTGGGAGACACAGTCGACCGACGTCCCCCCATGCCGGAAGGGCGGCCTCAGGTCGCGTCGACGCCGCGAGACGGCCTGGCAACTCCAAGCGCGGTCGAGAACCTGTTTCGGGCTTCGGGCCTGTTCAGGGGGATGTCCGACGAAGAGGTTCGGGAGATCGTTCGAACGTCGGATGCCCGCGTACTCACTGCTGGTGAGGCACTTTTCCAACAAGGCGAGGTGGCGGCGGCGCTCTACATTGTGGAGAGCGGCGAGCTGGAGGTCCGCGCCCAGGGACTGTTGGGTGAGGAGGTCGTGTTGGCGATGCTCGGCGCCGGAACGGTAGTGGGCGAGATGGCGATCCTCGAGGGTTCACCACGGTCTGCGACGGTCGAGGCACTCTCGGATTGCCGCGTCTTCGAACTTTCACGAGAGGCTTTCGAGGCCCTTCGCGAAGACCGAAGCCGGGCGGCTTACAAGCTGATCTTGAACCTCGCCCAGACGATGGGTGAGCGGCGGCGAAAGACCGATGCACGGGTCGAAGAGGTGTTTCGGGACCCGAAGCAGCATATCGAAGCGTTTGAGAATCAAGTTCACGACATGCTCGGCCGACTGCGGAAGGCGTGATGACGATAACGATCGAAAAACTGCGCGGGAAAGGCGGGCTGACCGAGTTTACGGACGAGGAGCTGACGCAGCTGCTCGAAGTTTGCGAACACCGCGCGATGCATGCTGGCGAGGTGTTGTGGAGCCTCGGCGATCGTCGCGATGCCGCGTATATCCTGGTGTCGGGGCAGATCGAGCAGACGATCATCGCCTACAACGGGCGGCGAAAGCGACAGTACTCCGACCCGGGAGTCTTCATGTCGTTGTCGGCCTTGGTCGACGATTGGGACTACCACTCGACCGCGCAGGCGACGCAGCGCAGTGAGATCTTGGTGTTGTCGCACAAGCGGTTTCGTGACGTGTTCGGCGAAGGTCGGGCGGTAGCGTTCCGGCTGATCGACGCGATTGGGGACTACCTGGTGCACGACATGCGGGATGCGAACGAGCGTCTGCAGGACGTGTTTGGGAACCCCGGTGAGACGTTGCGGATGCTTCAGCGGCGCGTTCGCGAGGATAGTAAGTTCTAGGGAAGAACCGAGGCGAAGGGTCTTCGACCGAGGCAACATGTTTCCCGACGACATATCCGAAATCCTCAAACATCGCGGCCTGCTCGACGACGCAACCCGTTTCGTCCGCGACCACGAACGTAGCGCCTACCGCCTGAAGGCCCGTCGCGTCTCCGACCGCCCGCTTCAGCCGGGTTTCTTCGACAAGCTCTTCGGAAAGAAACCAGCGCAGCCCAAGCTCCCCATCACCGCATCGAAGTGGGGCGGAACGCCATATCAAGAGGGCGAAGGCCTCGAAGGCAGCCACGACTTCCTCGGCCAGATCAACTTCGCCGACCTCGACGGCACGGCCGAGAATCTGCCGGAGAGAGGCATTCTCACACTCTGGGTGCCGCACAACATGCTCGACCTTGGCCTCACGACTCGGTGGTTCCCCGAGCCGTCCTCCGGGCAACCGTCCGAAGCAAAGTGCGTCGGCAAGTGGGAGACCGAGCTGACCTTCGAGCCAATCGCGATCTACCCCGAAGGCGACCTCTGGATGTCGTTCCTTGGCCCGTCGCCCAACGACGACGAGCTCGAAGAGGCGTGGTTCTGTGCCCAAGAGCGCATCGGCGACTCGACGGAACACCAGCTCGGCGGCTGGCCCCGCGCAGGTCTCTACGAGAACTACGGCTTCGATCCCGGTCCGGAGGGATCGATCGAGATCGACGACTGGGAGATGCTCCTGTCGATCTCTTTCGACAACGAGGCTGGGTTCGGTTGGGGCACCAACGTCGTGTACGTCATCGCCAAGCCTGATGCGCTCGCCGCGGCTAATCTGTCGGACGTAATCGTTACGGCGGCGAACTACTAGAACGATTCGCAGCTGCGTCCCTTC
>CAYLMO010000061.1:0-7591 GCA_964384605.1 uncultured Bradymonadales bacterium
TCGGTGAGCACTCCTAGAGCCTCGGACCTCGCATGTCGCCTCGAGCCACGGATCGAGACATAGCAATCGTCGGCATGGCCGCACGATTCGCCGACGCCGAAAACGTCGAGGCGCTCTGGGACAACATCCTCGAGCGCCGAACGGCGTTTGGGGCCGTACCGAAAGACCGATGGGATCACTCTGCGTTCCTCAGCGATCGGTCGCGAGACGATGACAAGACGTACGTCGAGAAAGGCGCGTTCATCGACGGCATCGACGAGTTCGCCGCGTTCCACTTCGGCATCGCGCCGCGTCGCGTGCAGGTGATGGATCCGCAGCACCGCCTGGTGCTCGAAACCGCACGTCAGGCGCTCGAAGACGCCGGCTGGTCCCGCGACGGATTCGACCCCGAGATGATGGGGACGTTCCTCGGAGTGAGCACGAGCGAGTATCGAAATCTCGTCACGTCGCGATCCATGGGCGTGATGATGGCCACCGGCCAGTTGGCCGAGGGACTCGACGACGAGGCCGTTCGCGGCATCGCGAAATCGGTCGAGCGCGTCACGCCGATCTCGGCGTTCTCGATGCCCGGCACGCTCCTCAACATGGTCGCGGCGAACGTCGCGGCCCATTGGGGACTGGGCGGCCCCGCGTTCACCCTCGACGCGGCATGCGCCTCGTCGCTCGTCGCTGTACACGAAGCGGTGACCAACATTCGCGCGGGCATCTGCAACACCGCCCTCGCCGGTGGCGTCTACCTGAACCTCACACCCGAAACGATGATCGGGTTCTCTCGTATTGGCGCCATCTCGCGATCGGGCGATTGTCGCCCGTTCGATGCGAAGGCCGACGGGTTCCTGCAGGGCGATGGCTGCGGCGTGGTCGTTCTGAAGAGCTTCGACCAGGCCGTGCGCGACGGCGACCGCATCTACGGCGTCATCCGCGGCGTTGGCATGAACAACGACGCAGGCCGAGCGGGCGGGCCGATGGCTCCGAGCCTCGAAGGCCAACAGCGCGCGGTCGAACGCGCGTGGCGAGACGCCAAGCTGCCGGCATCGAAAGTCGGGTTCGTGGCGTGTCACGGCACGGCCACCCCCGTGGGCGACCCTGTCGAGGTCGGTGCTCTTCGCCACGTGTTCGGTGACGAGGGCGAGCCCGTGCACCTCGGCTCGATCAAGGCCAACGTCGGACACACGATGAGCGCTGCCGGCGTCGCTGGCCTGATCCACGCAACGCTCGCTGTCTACCACGGCGTGATCCCTCCGCAGGCGAGCTTCGACGAGCCGCATGAGGCGCTCGAGCTGGAAGGTTCGCGCTTCGCGATTCCGACCGAGACCAAGCCGTGGTCCGGTGAGCGTATCGCCGCCGTCAGCGCGTTCGGGTTCGGCGGTACCAATGCTCACGTCGTCGTCGAATCGTACGAACAGCCGGCAACGACCGCGGCGGACGGGCCCGAGCTCGTCGTGCTTTCCGCAGGCAGTCAGACGCTGCTCGCACAGCACGCCCGGTTGGTCGCCAAGGCGGTTCGAGACCAAGGGCTCTCGCTAGCCGACGTCGCTCACACGCTGTCACAGACACGAGCCTGGGAGGCTTCGCGCCTCAGCATCGTGGCGACATCCGCCGACGACCTGGCGACGAAGCTCGATTCGAGCGCCGAACTGCTCGACGCAGGCACGACCGGGCTGCTTGGACCCGATATGTTCGCGGCCGACGCGACCGCCGCGCTGGCCTCTGCATGGCTCTTCCCCGGTCAGGGGGCCCAGCGATTGGGACTGTGCCGCGACCTGTACGAGCGATTCCCTTCGTTCCGAGCGCACTTCGACCGCTTGAGCTCGGCCGCCGAGTCGGTCGTCGGCACAACGCTCACCGAACTGCTGTTCGCCGATGGAGAACAAGCCGCCGACCGACTTACGGCGACGGAACACTGTCAGCCCGTGATGGCCGCACTCGGCCTCGCGCTCGCAGGCTGGCTGCGCGACGATTTTGGCGCGGCCCCCACTGCGACGATGGGCCACAGCCTGGGAGAATTTGCCGCGGCTGCTGCTGCTGGCGTTCTGACCGACGAAGCTGCCGTTTCGTTCGTCGCACAACGCGGCCGACTGATGGCCGACATGCAGACCGACGACTTCGGAAAGATGGCGGCAGTTCGAGCGGACGCCTCATCCATCGCGGAGCTCGTCGAGCGGTCTGGCGCCGTTCTGGCAAACCTCAACCGTTCGGATCAGACGGTCATCTCGGGCACGAGTGAGGCGGTCGACAGCGCGTCCGACGCACTTCGAGATGCTGGCTTCGACGTGACGGAGCTTCGCGTTTCGCACGCGTTCCACTCGCCCGTCGTCGAGCCGGTCGCAGCGCCACTTCGTAAAGTCATCGCCGAACTGATCATCTCTGCGCCCAACGCCACATTTGTCTCCGCCACCCGAGGCGCAGTCCTCGAGTCCGAGGACCAAATCCGAGCCGCTTTCGGCGACCACGCCACCGCACCCGTGGATTTCGTCGCGGCCCTGCAGGCGATGCCCGAAGTTGGCGTCGCGGTCGAGATGGGAGCCGGCACGACGCTCAGCCGATTCGCAGCCGACGTTCGCCCCGAGGTGCCGACGGTTTCGTTGGCCGGTCGCGAGCCCGACGACAGCCGCACATTCCTTCGCGCCCTCGGCCAGCTGGCCGCGCTGGGCGCCCTGCCCCACGTCGACGGAATTCGACGCGAGGGCCGCAGAGTGGTGTCGCTTCCAGCGACGCCGCTCGAAACACAGAGCTACTGGATCTACCGCGACCGGCTTACACCGCTGGAGATTGGCGAGATCGAACCCGCACCGAAGCGGGCAGAAGCGAAACAGGAGGCCACGATGGCCAACGACGAACTTGTCGCACTCTTCCGCGAACAGATGTCGGTGCTGAACCGACAGGTTGAAATCATCGCGGCGCAGAACCAGGCGCTCGGCCTCGAAGGGGTCGACGTGAGCGCGCTTCAGAGCGCACTTCAGTCGCAGTCGGTGCCGGCGGAGCCAGCTCCGGTAGCGGCCGAGACGCCCGCACCAGCGCCGGCGCCCGAACCCGAAGAAGAGGTCGCCGAGGAGGCTGGACCAAGCCTCAAAGAGGTGGTGCTCGATGCGGTTGCCGCGGTCAGCGCGTTTCCGCGGACTAGCCTGAAGACCTCGCAACAGCTCGCCGCCGACCTCGGCTTCGACTCGCTCATGTTCGTAGACCTGGGCACCGCGCTGCAGAAGGCGTTGCCTTCGCTCGGCGCCATTCCTCAGGAAGCGTTCCATCAGCGGACGACCGTGGGCGACGTGGTCAACGTGCTCGAGGATATCTTTGCCAAAGATCGCGCCGGTGCTGAAGAAGCTGCCGAGCACGTCACGACCGAGCTTCAGCGTTTCCGCCCCGTGTTGGTACCCCGGCAGGCGCCTGCGCTGCCCGCCCGACCGTTCCAGGTCGACGGCAAGCTCCTCTTCGCCACGACCGGAGGCCCGCGTTCGGCATCGATCGCAGAGGAACTGCAGCACCGCGGCATGTTCGCGCAGGTCGAGCTGTCCGACCTCGAGACGTTGCGCGCCGAGGCCAAGAACGCGCGCGGCGTTGTCGTACTCATCGACGAGAGCCTTCCAACTCCACCGGCGCTCTCACTTCACGCGCTCGCGCGCGACCTCGAAGACCCGAAGTTCTTCGTGGTCGTCACCAATGGGGCAGCCCCGGCCGAACAAGCTTCAGCTGTCTCGGGATTTGCGAAGAGCCTCGCCCGCGAATGGTCCGACGTCTTCGTGAAAGCGATTGAGCTCGACGACGACTCGCCGACGGCGGCGCTCTTTGCAGAGCTCGACGGCCCCTCGCGCGACGTCGACGTCGCCCTGCTCCATGGCGAACGACACGTGTCGTCGCTCGAGGAAGAGCCGTTTGGCGAAGATAGCCTCGTCGTCGACTCGAACGACACCATCGCGATCACCGGCGGCGGTCGCGGCATCGGCGCGAAGGTCGCCCGATGGCTCGCCGACAAGACCCAGTGCGGCTTGGTCCTCATCGGCCGCACGCCGATGGACAAGCTGGGACCCGAAACGATCGAGACCCTCGAGGCGTGTTCGAACCTGGGCAGCAACGTGCGCTACCTCGAATGGGACATCACGGAGGTGCGCGCGGACGCGTTCGAGGGGCTTCCCGTCAATGGACTGATCCACAGCGCTGGCGTGATCGCCGACGCTTCGGTGCGCGAAAAAACGACCGACCAGATCGAGCGAGTCACGTCGGTAAAGGTCGACGGTCTTCGCAACGTGTTGAGCGCGCTCATCGACCGCGACATGAAGCTGCTCGTCGGTTTTTCGTCGTGGGCGGGTCACTTCGGAAACCGCGGACAGACCGACTATGCCGCGGCGAACGCGGCGGTCGATGCGATGTTCGCGATGCTCTCCGACAGCGACGTCGACAAGGTCGTGTCCATCGGCTGGCCCGGCTGGGAGTCGACCGAAATGGTGCAGTCGATCCCGGCGCCAGTTCGCAAAGCGATGAAAGCCGAGGGGGTGACGTTCATTTCGGACGAGGTCGGCCTCGAGGCGTTTGGTCGCGAGCTCGCGACCAAGTCGAACGGCGTCGTGATTTACGGCGACGATCTGCCGACGAGCCAACGACACGTGCGAGCGACCGTTTCGCTATCGCTCGAGTCGCATCCGTACCTCGACGACCATCGACTGCGCGGCAAGGCGCTCTTGCCGTTCGCGGCGGCGCTCGATTATGCGGCGGTCACGGCTGGAAGTGAGTATCCGCTGCGCTTCACCGGCGTGAACCTGTTCCGAGGCGTCGAGCTCGACGAGCCGACCGACATCGAAGTCGAGCTTCACACCTCCGACGAACGCGCGAAGTTCGAACTCGCAATTCGTGCCGACGATTCGCGGCTCATCGCGTACCGCGGCACGCTCGATTCGGTCGACCAATCCGATTTGGAGAACATCCCCAAGGCGACCTCGAACGATGACTTGCCGTTCGACCTTCCCGAGTTTTACGAGAGCTACTCGTTCCACGGCCCGCTCATGCAAGGCGTGTCGCAAATCACGAGCTTCAACGATCAGCAGATCAGCGGAGTCTTGGCGAGTTCGAAGCCGCAGCGGTGGGTCGCGGCACCTTCGCGAGGGGACTGGACCGTCGACCCACTCGTGGTCGATTCCGCGTTCCAGCTCGTGGCCTACTGGCTCGCGGCAAAGAAGCGGAAGTCCGGGTTCCCACTCAGCATCGGGTCGTTCGACATCTTGGAGCCCTTCACCGCTGATTCGTACGAAGTCACGATCGAGCTTGCCGGAAACGGGTCTGACGACCAGCTGGTCGGCACGTTCGTGTTCCGCGATGGCGACCGGGTCGTCGCGCGCATGAACGACGTGGTGGCACAGCTCATCGACCTCACCACCGAAGTCGACGACGACGCTCCAGAGGAGTTCGACCCCGAGTCGTGGGACATCGCGCGCTTCCCTGAAGTCGAAGCGCTGGCCCAGCGGCTCGAGATGGCGGACCTCATCGGAGTGCGAAACCCGTACTTCCACCCACACGACGGCCCCGCGCGAAATGTCGCGATGATCGAGGGCCGCGAGATGATCAACTTCTCGAGCTACAACTACCTCGGTTTTTCGGGCGACCCGGACGTGAGCGAAGCGGCCAAGGGCGCGGTCGACCGGTTCGGCACTTCGGTGTCTGCAAGCCGCCTCGCCTCGGGCCAGATCCCGTTGCACGAGGAACTCGAAGCCGAACTCGCTGACCTCGTGGGCGTGGGTGGCGCGCTCGTCTTCTCAGCCGGTCACGCGACGAACGAGAGCGTCATCGGGCACCTCTTCAACGAGGGCGACCTGATCATCACCGACTCGCTCGCACACAACTCGATCCTGACCGGCGCCGAGCTGTCGGGCGCGAAACGCCTGAACTTCCCGCATAACGACTACCAGGCGCTCGAGCGCATGCTCAAAGAGCTTCGTCGCAACTTCCGCAAAGTGGGCGTCTTCATCGAAGGCGTCTACTCGATGGACGGCGACATCCCAAACCTGCCGGAGTTCATCCGAATTCGGAACAAGTACAAGGTCCTCCTCTACGTCGATGAAGCGCACTCGATGGGCTGCATCGGCGACGGTGGGCGAGGCATCAGCCGGTACTACGATATCGACCCGACCGAGGTCGATGTTTGGATGGGCACCCTGAGCAAGTCATTCGCGAGCTGCGGCGGCTACGTCGCCGGGTCGCGCGAACTCATCGAGTACCTGAAGTACACGGCACCGGGTTTCATCTTCAGCGCAGGCATCAGCCCGGCGAACACGGCCGCGGCGCTCGCCTCGATTCGAAAGATGAAGGCAAACCCCGAGATCGCCGGGCAGCTCCAGGAGCGCTCGAAGTTCTTCCTCGAGGCGTGCAAAGAGCGCGGCCTCGACACCGGAATGTCGAAAGACAGCGCCGTAGTGCCGGTCATCGTCGGCAACTCGCTCGACTGCTTGCACCTGTCGCAGAACCTGGCCGACAGGGGCATCAACGTGCAGCCAATCGTGTACCCGGCGGTCGACGACGAGTCTTCGCGACTCCGCTTCTTCTTGAGCTCGACCCACACCGAAGAGCAGCTGGCTCGGACGGCCGAGATTTGTGCCGAAGAGCTCGCCAACGTTCGAAGTGGCGCCGCTGCCGAATAGAGAAGCTCGCGAAATGACTCCCGACTTCCTGACGGTCGACGACGTACCGACTCTACGAACTCACCATGAAGGTTGCTGAAGGCGCCTCGACGCCCGAAGAGATTTCGAACGTTCTATTAGCGCTTGCGGACCACGAGTGATGGTTCAGCAGCACCGGAGAAAATCATGACGGACGAGATTGTAGTTCAACGAACCGGCAAGGTCGCCACCCTCACCCTGAACCGACCCGACGCCCGCAACGCGTTCACCGACGAGATGGTCGACGGGATCCAAGACGCGCTCGCCGAGCTCGACCGAGACGATTCGGTGAACGTATTGGTCACGACCGGTGCCGGCTCGTCGTACAGCGCCGGGGGCGATCTGAAGGCGATGAAAGACCGCGCCGGGATGTTCGCCGGCGGTGCGGCCGAGCTACGCGAAGCGTACGAACGCGGCCTGCAGCGAAACACGCGCGCCTTCGACAAGTTCACGAAGCCGGTCGTCGCCGCCGTGAACGGCCACGCCATTGGAGCGGGGCTCGGTTTTGCGCTGATGGCCGACATCCGAGTGGTGAGCAATCGCGCCAAGCTTGGCGCGACGTTCGCCAACATCGGGCTAGTCCCCGGCGACGGTTCCGCCTATCTGCTCACTCGTGCCATCGGCTTTTCACGCGCGGTCGAACTCGTTCTGACCGCACGGGTGTTCGATGCCGACGAAGCCTATCGGCTCGGAATTGCGCATCACGTGGTCGCCCCGGAGGATGTGCTGTCGAAAGCGATGGAGGTCGCAGCCGGCATCGCCGAGCTCCCACCGACCGGCGTGAAACTCGCGAAGAACCTGCTCTACCGCGGCGCGCAGGGCGACCTCGAAACCGCGCTTCAGCTCGCGGCGAGCTTTCAGTCTGCCGCGCAGACCCATCCCGAACATCTCGAGGCGGTGGAAGCGATGCTGAACAAGCTGTCGAAGTGATTTTGCCGCTTTCCGCT